>NZ_JQCA01000119.1 GCF_001437125.1 Levilactobacillus paucivorans
CGAGGAGATCTCCAAAGGATAGAAACTATCCTTCAACACCATTTGACAAAGAGCCAGATAACTACCGTCCCGAATTCATGCCAACAACTGAACCCGTGCTGATGTCTCTGGTCTACGACCCAGACAGCCGGCGGATCTTGGGTGGGGCCTTGATGAGTAAATATGACGTCTCACAATCCGCTAATACCCTCTCCGTCTGCATCCAAAATGAAAATACAATCGACGACCTGGCAATGGTTGATATGCTTTTCCAACCAAACTTTGACCGCCCATTCAACTACTTAAATATCCTAGCCCAAGCCGCACAAGCACAGGCTGCAAAACTCGCACCCGCAGAATAGGTGTCGTTTAACGCAAAGGTCCTCACAACACGTTCCGTGAAGAACATGTTGTGGGGACCTTTTTGTCGTCGGCTTAAGTGTGCCAACGACAGCTATTTTTATCGTTCATTGCGTTTGCCCTAGTCTAGGGAACATTATTCAGAGTCCAAGTAATCGTCGATTCATAATCGCCTTGAACCGCATCACCGTCGACATCTAGGAGCAGGCCTGATTCATCCTGCCAGTTGCCAACGACATCCGTCACATCGTCCGTATCCGTGGAGACCCCATTGCTTACCGTGATTGGGTCACCACCAATCGCCGTCTGACCATCCTCATCGTAGTACCGCAGTTCACCGGCAAGCGTCCGTCCATCCGAGGAAACAAATGGAGTTGCGGTGACCTGTAGAGCCCAGGAGGCACCCGCCTCACGGGTATCCAGAATCTTAACCTGCCAATCTGAGGTCCGCTTAATCTGCTGAGACGACCCGGTTAATGAGGTTGCTTCAAAAGAACTGGCCTCGGCCACCGCCTGAAACGTCAGTTGGCCTGGGACGATGATCGTGTAGGTGACCTCATTGGACACGTTCTGGTAAGGGTCCGTCACCCAAAGTTTGAGACTATTACTGCCGGCCTTCAGCTGCCCAGGAGTCAAGGTCAGGTCAAACCGACCATCATCCCCGGCTGGCATCTTAAAGTCTGGCAGGGATGACCCGTTCAAGGTGCCGGAAACGGTCATATCGTCGTTACTCAAGTCGACACCTTCTGGAATAATCACCAGACCCTTAAAGGTCGCACTGGCTCCCGCCTCAATCTGAGTACTCGATCCAGAGAGTGAGAACAAGTTTAATTCCAGGGTTGGGTTCAAGGTAAACGCTGAGGTATCAGTTGTGACAACCCCGTTAACCGCATTAAAGGTAGACGCACTAGCTGCCACGCTAGTTGCTCCCTTCACGTCCTCGGCCGTCCCCGTCAACGTAATGGTTGCCCGCGGATTAGCCGTGCTCAATGCGGTTGGCAGTGACCATTCAATCTGATTATCCACTAAACCATTCAGACTCAAGTCACTCGTGGTACCGTCGGCATAGGTAACTTTTGCCGTGTCGTAGTTCAGATGATCCGGTAGACTCATTTTGGCGGTCAGGTCCTTCCAGGACTGCTTGCCATCCAAGTAATTGAGTTGGTAATCTAGTTGGAACTTGTGGCCGCCTTTAAGAATACCACCATCGTCAATGACCTGATTGGTGTTTTTGTCCGTCAGCGTGGTGGTTGCCTTAGCATCCACCAGACCTGGAATTTTTTCCATCACGACTAAGTTGTTTTCGTAACTACTTCCCGTGGCACCCGTAAATCCCCACTGGATCTGACCGGTATGATCCGGATCAATTTTATCGAGGTCTAAGGTTGCCTGTTCACTGACCCCAGGTTGGTCGGTACCATCCACAGGGTCCTTGTCATTAAACGTGTAGGTTAAGACCTTCGAATCGGCCTTCCAATCCACCGTCAAATGATGCCAGGCGCCATTTGATAGAAACGTATAGTCGCCGTTCAGAACCCCTTCATGTTGCTGCTGCGCGTAATAACCAGATGCGGGAATCGGCAACAGTTGAGAGGTCTTCACCATGTTATAGGTGGCCACATCCCCGGGATAGCCATTGGCCAAGTGCGGACCGCCAAAATCAACGTCAAAGGAATCGGCATCCGCAGCATTCGAGTAACTGGTCGATTTATTTAAATGCGTATCAAACTCTAACGCCCAGCTGTTTTGAATCGCTGAGGCCGCAATTTTATCTGCAGTAGCTTGCTTCCGATCCGTGGCAATTCCCCAAACACCCAAAGTTTCACCGTAGATCGTCTTGCCAAAGGTTGGGGTGGCATTCAGTCCTCGAGAATCATTTTGGAAGACCAATGCCATGCCATCCGCGGCCTTTTTCCCGGTATTTCCAAAATAAATCCACATTGAAGCGGTTTCATTCTTTTTTAAATTAAACACATTGTCGGCGGTTGACCAAATTGCCCCAAATTGGTTTTTCCCATTGTTAACCTTGGCCGCCTGAGTTCCCGTAATTGCCGGATTGGTTGTCGTCACCACCGCGGCCGTATTGTTACTGGTCGTTCCCGGCGTAAAGATATTTTCCAGTGAGATCCCTTGCGGAGCGGTCTTCAAGGCATTGTCATAATCCGAATCCGCATAGCCTATCACATGTTGACCGAGACCTAAACCGATCCCGACTATCAACCCTAGCCAAACTTTCAATTTCTTCATAATCGCTCCTCTCCGCCCCCAAAAGATGTTGGGTCGCAATTACCCGTCAGTGAGTCACTTTCTTCGCCAAAAGAATACCATGCGCACACCGCTTAAGGGGTAATTTATCAATTTTAAAAGAAGAGCCTTCGAAAATTGACAGAGTTATGGGAAATCATAAATTGCATAATAAAAAGGGACTAATTTCAACTTTCGAAATTAATCCCCATTTGACTCATCATCCAATTTAGTCAGGTCAGTTAGCAAAACTTTCCTCCCAATGGACTAGACTCTCTTCAATTCTGCTGGTTGTTAATGTTGCTTACTCTTCTCGACGCTTATGTTTCATGAAGCCGGTCCCAAACAGACTGACCAACAGCAGGCCTAGCCAAGTCCAGGAAGATTGGGCTTCACCCGTCTGTGGCAGACGACCGGTCGTTGATCCGGATCCACCACCCAGCGCTGAGTAACTCAAATCAGTCGACCCATTATCACCATCACCAGTCGTGGCATGGTCAAACTCGCTACCAGAGACTGGACTATCAATCTCCTCCTCGTCGTCGGTTGCCACTGATTGTGAGCCTTGACCAGTACCAGATTGGTTACCTGAACCTGTGTCCGTGGTTGAACCACCAGTGTTCCCAGTGGACCCTGTTTCCGATCCGGTACCGGTATCATTTTCATTGCCATCACTAGTGTCAGTCCCGTTGCCAGTACCAGTGTCATTTTCATTGCCAGTACCAGTGTCAGTCCCGTTGTCAGTACCAGTGTCACCGCCGTTACCGGTGTTATTGCCATCGCCGGTACCACTACCATTGCCGTCACCGGTACCACTACCATTGCCGTCATTGTTATTATTGTCGTTACCGTCATCAGAGTCGTTGCCATCCGAACCAGAACCAGACCCCGTCCCAGAACCATCACCTGAACCTGAACCAGAACCTTCTTCAGATCCATTGTCAGAACCATTGTTTCCGGAACCATTTCCGCCAGTTCCTGGGCCGGTCACCGTACCTCCATTGCCATTGTTGTCCCCTGGCTTGTTGCCATTGACATCACCGTTAGAATCCCCGTTGTTGTCGGAGCCGTCTTGGCCATCGTTGCCATCAGCATCACTATCAGAGTCCCCATTATTATCGGAACCATCCTGACCGTCATTGCCATTAGTATCGCCGTCAGAGTCTCCGTTATTGTCAGAGCCGTCTTGACCATCGTTTCCGTCGCTATCGCTATCCGAATCACCATTGTTATCGGAACCATCGTTACCATTGGTATCGCCGTCGGAGTCTCCGTTACTGTCAGAACCATCTTGACCGTCTCCACCATTGGTATCGCCATCGGAATCTCCGTTGTTATCAGAACCATCTTGATCGTCTCCACCATTGGCATCGCTGTCGGAGTCCCCATTATTGTCGAAACCATCTTGACCGTCTTGACCGTCGTTACCATCGGCATCGCCGTCGGAGTCTCCGTTACTGTCGGAACCATCTTGACCGTCGTTACCATCGGCATCGCCATCTGAGTCTCCGTTATTGTCAGAACCGTCTTGACCGTCTCCACCATTGGCATTACCGTTCCCCTGATCGCCACCATTCATATTCCCTTGGGAATCGTCGCCATCACCTGTGGAACCATCGCCTCCGTTGCCAGTACCGGTATCCTGATCATCCACCTTCTCATAAACATGGACGACCTTTTGTTCTTCACGCAAGAACTTTCCAGTCATTTCACCCTTGGTTTCTTTGTGTTGATAGCCTTCGATTTTGACTGGCTGCGTTTGATAGGGAGCACCCAATCCTCCCGTCAGTACCTCATCATCCTGAAGCTTGTTGCCATCCGTATCAACGTGAGAAACGGTTACCGGTGCGGGATACGTCGTAAACCGGTAAGTGTTTACATAAGTCCAGAGGACCTTACCGTCTGGGGACCGCACCTCACCCAGCATGGCATTACGGGCATCGTGTTTCAGCATTTCACCAGTCGTGAAATTATCATCGGGCCGGGTATATTCCTGATCCGCCAAATGATCATAACTCAGGCCCTTATCCCCGTCTGAATGGGACTTACCAGCACTAAATTTTAATTTGAAAACATCGTGAGTTCCTAGTAGATCCCCCGTATCTTCATGTCGATCCTCGCGGGTATAGGCCGGCACGGCGTAACGGTCAAGCGCTTTCATCTCATAGCGTGACCCATCAATCCATGTACTGGTATTCTTCAGATGGCCAGACAGCTCATTTCCAGTAAACCGATCCGTCCGGGAGATGACTTGACCCTCACCCTTGAAAACTTCGAAGGGAATCTGACCCAATGGAGAGAAGTCGGCAATCTGACAATTTGACAGGTCGAGGTAGGACAGATTAGTCAAATTCGCTAATTTTCGGACATCGTCAATTCGATTATTCTTCAGAATCAACGTGTCTAATTTTGTCAGATTCATTAGTGGCGACAAAATCGTGATATGGCCTCGAGGCTGTCGGATAGGGTTCTTACCGAAGGCCTCCCGGTCCGTCGAATCGAAATTCGTGACTGACCCATCTAAGTCTAAGTAAGTTAAATTAGTCGCGTACTCCAAACCTTCCAGACTAAACATTTGAATCGTTTGAACACCCACACCACTCACATTTTCCTTGGTCAGTTCCATCTTGGTCAGCAGGCGCATATCTTTCTTGGTAATGTCATCTTCTGTTTTCCAATGATGTTTGATGTTCGGGTCATTATTAAGCGTTTTCAACATAATCTTTCTTAAAGTCGGATTGGGCATCCATTCCCAAATATGCTCGGTTGCCCGTTGCGAACTCGTTTGCCCAGTTGCTGCTGCGTGAACATCTTGCGGTTCTGTGGCCATCCCCACGCCCATCAAAACCGTCGCCGCCGTTAACCATAAACTTGCCTTCACATTTACTGTCATCTTACTCTCCTCCAAATTTCCCCAATTTTTTTAATTTCTGTCTGTTGTTCTAGCTCCGATAAACAACATCCTAACAGGGAACTTCGAAGAAGGAAACCAATTAAATTGTACACAATCGTTTCACAAAGTATTGGCTTTGCGTCATGAACACCAATCATTCACTTATCGCACGACCCCCACTGGATAATCAACGTTCATAAGGGTTTATGACAAAACGAAGGCATTATACAAGGCCTATACCAATCAAATTAGTCTCAGATTTCCATCTAAAAAGTTAGTGAAATTAAAAAGGCCCAGACGACTGTCTGAGCCTTGCAGCGTTTAGATTAGAGTTTTGACGTCAATTCAACGTCAGGATACTTGTCCTTGAACCACCGTTCCGCGAAACGGTTTTCAAACAGGAACAATGGTGCGCCCTGGCTATCTTTAACCAGTAAGTTCCGTGACGAGGACATCCGTTCATCCAACTGGTCGGGGTTGATCCACCGAGCCGTCTTCTTCCCCATTGGTTCCATGATAACTTCCGAGTTGTATTCATTTTGCATCCGGAATTGGAACACTTCGAATTGAAGTTGACCCACGGCACCCAGGATATAATCACCAGTTGAGTAAGAAGTATACAGCTGCACAGCCCCTTCTTGAACCAGTTGATTAATCCCCTTGTGGAAGGACTTTTGCTTCATCACGTTCTTAGCGGCCACCCGCACGAACAGCTCCGGTGTAAATTGTGGCAGCTTTTCGAACTTCACGGTTTGCTTGCCCGTGTAGATACTGTCCCCAATCTGGAAATTACCAGTATCATACAGCCCAATAATGTCACCGGCCACAGCCTTCTCCACATTCTCACGCGTATCAGCCATGAATTCAGTCACGTTGGACAGCCGAAGTTTCTTGCCCGTTCGCTCCTGAATAACGTCCATTCCACGGTCAAATTCACCAGAGCAGACCCGCACGAAGGCAATCCGGTCACGGTGCTTAGGATTCATGTTCGCTTGAATCTTAAAGACAAATCCAGAGAACTCACTGTCAGTTGGAGCAATGTCTTTGTCCTCTTGCGTGTGGTGACTTGCTGGCTTAGGGGCATATTCCAAATACGTTTCCAGGAAAGTTTTAACCCCAAAGTTTGCTAAGGCTGATCCGAAGAAGACTGGCGTCTGGTCCCCGCTGGCAATCTTGGCGGCGTCGAACTGGTTCCCGGCTTCTTCAATCAACAACATGTTATCGCGGGCTTCTTGGTACAAACCATCGTCTTCCAAGTCGTTGCCATCGGCCAATTCTCCGTCCTCATGGAGTGGCAGGTATTGGGTATCACCAGATGGCCGGTACAAGGCCACACGTTGGTGATAGCGGTCATACAGACCCTTTAATTCCTTACCCATCCCAATTGGCCAGTTCATTGGATAGCCTTCAATACCCAGGACATCCTCCAATTCGGCAATCAGGTCCATCGGTTCACGGCCATCTCGGTCAAGCTTGTTCATGAAGGTAAAGATCGGGATTCCCCGCATCTTACAAATCTGGAACAACTTCTTGGTTTGGGGTTCGATCCCCTTGGCAGAGTCAATGACCATGACTGCGGAGTCCACAGCCATTAACGTCCGGTACGTATCTTCTGAGAAGTCTTCGTGTCCCGGGGTATCCAGAATATTGATCCGTTTGCCCTGATAATCGAATTGCATCACAGAACTCGTCACCGAGATCCCACGCGTTTGTTCGATTTCCATCCAGTCAGACTTGGCGAAGTTACCACTCTTCCGTGCCTTAACGGTCCCGGCTTCACGCACCACGCCCCCGAACAACAGCAATTGTTCGGTAATCGTCGTCTTCCCGGCATCGGGGTGGGAGATGATGGCAAAAGTCCGTCGTTTATCGACAGCTGATGCTAATGTTTTTTCGCTCATAGTTTTTCCTCACAAATTTTTTTGAATTTAGATTATCTGAAATTTTAAATTTACGTGACGTTATAATTTTAACACATCTAGGGTCACAATACATGATGGCCGGCATTTCTGGATCACGCCGCCCCTATTTCGTGGTATCATTAAAGAATGAACTTATTTAGAATCGGGTGAAATTATGTCGGCGAGTACGGAAGCCCTCATCATCGAAATTATCTTCTGTCTGGGCGCGATCATCGCGCTAGGGGGTCTCATCGGTCTCATTGTGACCAAGCAGCGCCACCGACCCCTGCGCCCCGCCATGGCAGTCATTATCAGTGGTGTAGGAATTGTGATCATTGCCAGTCTGCTCAACGTCCTGTTGTTCAAGACCTATGACCAAACACGCGTTAAAAAAGATGACTACTACGAAATTACCAGTCTCACCAACAATATGCAGGCTTCCTTGGCCAGTAGCCAAGCGGCCAACCAACCGGTCAGTCCTTCTGCTAAGAAAGCCAGTAAGAACGTGACCTATCTGGTGAAACACATGGCCCAACCAGTAGCCTCACGCCAAGATGCTCAGACAGCGCAAAGCGAATTGACGCAACGCCACCATCCCCGGGTTACCCGAGTGAAGGCCGCCTATCAGCGGATTCTCAATCGCTATTTCAAGCAGATTGTGCACCAGCCGCAACAGGCCAAGCGCTTGAGTCAATACGCCTATCAGCAAGCCATTAAAGTGAATCATTAGGTTTAGTCAAAGCAAGGGGTCAGGATGCGATAACGTCCTGACCCCTTGTTTTTTATCAACCATGATTTTCAATCTGTTGTAAGATATAGGCCACGACTTTCCATGAACTCTGGCCATCATCAATGGCACAGAAGCGACGATAGAAAGCCATAAAACGGGCGTCATGACTCATATCAGGAGTCGCCAATTTCTGCGAAATTAACGAGAGAAGTTGTGATTCATCATGCGCAATCTCCCCTGGTAACTCGGTCTCGTAATTCAAATAGAACCCGCGCAACTCATCCTTATACACCTGATAATCGTACGGATAGAATAGGATCGGCCGTTTGAGATAGGCGTAATCGAAGAAGACCGAAGAATAGTCCGTAATCAACAGGTCACTAACCAGGTATAACTCCGAAATATTCGGATGACGTGAGAAGTCAAAGACGACACCTTCATACCCCCGAATATCTAGGGTATTCGCAATCAGATAGTGCATCCGTAAAATTAGCACGGTATCTTTTCCGAATCGCTGCTGAAACTCTGCCAGTGAGAAGGGCAAATCAAACGTATACTTGCCCTTCTCAGCGAACTGGTTGTCTCGATAAGTTGGCGCATAGAGCACCACCCGTTTATCCAATGGAATTCCCAATTTTCGTTTGAGTGCCGTAATCTCTGCCGGCGTACTGTTCACCAGGGCATCATTACGGGGATAACCCACCTTCAAGATCTGATTGTTAAAGCCAAAGGCGGTTCGAAAGACCTGAGTCGAATAATCATTGGGAGAAATCAAGGCATCCCAACGATTGGCTTCCTTCACAAAGTTCGCATGGTATCGAGCCGTCGTTGTCCCAGGCATCGTCACTTTTTCAATGTCTAATCCCAGTTTTTTCAGTGGTGTCCCGTGCCAAGTTTGAATGTAAGTCAGATAGTCGGGTTTCTTTATCCATAATGGGAAGCGGGCATTACTGATCCAGAAGCTTGCCTTGCCCAGTAACCGCACCCACCTCGTGGTCCGGCGAATCACATAGGGAATGTCATGTTGCCGGCAGAAATGCCGCTGTGACCGGTTGATCGACCACACACAGTTAAATTCTGGATAGAGCCGGGTAAACAGGCGATAGATGGCATACGGTGAGTCACTCACTTGGCGGCCACCAAAGCTTTCAAAAATGAGAGTTGGCCGCTCATAGGGCGTGTGCCCGTGTCTAAATAACCGTGACAGATAGGTTAGATTAACCTTATCTGCCAATTGTGCCACCCACTTCACAACTTGACGCAATTGCCCGACAGCGTTGACCACCCGTTGTGGCAATGACGGTGCCACTGACGCCGTCACGAGCAGGGCATTGTCGAAACGCTTATCAAGCATGACCAGTCGATGCTGGTGAGTCACCAGTTCCGTCGTCTGTCCCGCCAATGAGCGCGCCAAAACCACGCGTCGTTCCACTGTCTCTTCGCCAACAGTTGTGCGGATATAGAGGACTTGCGGCGTATCAAGCGGTAGTTCGGCTAATGGCAGGGACAGCGTAACCAGCCCTTGACGAGTGTCCTGGACAACCGGTCCCACGATGACGTGCTGATCGGATTTGTCTTTCAAGACCAGTCGCTGCTGGACCAATGGCTCAGGGTTAACCTGACGCGTTCCCACCACTTGTAACTGATCATCCACCAAGTTGATCGCCGTGACCTGAACTTCCGTCGCGGACTGATGGGTATGACTGTTTAGAATGGCCATCCCCGCAGCATCGCACCGGAGCTGACAGGAACTCGTTTGTGAGGTCTGCCAACGATCGCTGAGCGCCTCACTCTCAATCTGAATAACCCCGTGCATCGTGGACTGCGCCACGTTGAGATATAGCTCCCAGCTAAAATCACGCCGACCACCCTGTTCAAATTGCAAGTCCATCGGATTGAATGCTACCCGAACCACGTGTTGATTGACCATCCGCGTCACGGGGACAGTCAGTGTCGCCTGTGTTTGCCGTTCAAAGAAGGTCACCGTGAGCGTCGCAAAAGGTTCTGGAACATTGATGAGTTCCAGCTCCAATTCTGATTGCTGATTTGAATGCTGACATCCTGATAAAATCGCTCGCACGATGGCAAACTCCTTAGTAGTTAAAGATTAATTGATTCGGCAGTAACGGTGAAAGCCGGTCATTGATGGCTAATGGACTAAATAATTGAAAGTCCGGGGTTAAGACCCGATTCAAAACGACTCGATACAAGTCCTCAGTGGTCGTCAAGCGCTGATAGTTAGCATACACCACGCCACTGTACGTCACATCGGTCGCCGGCAATAATACCGTCTGATCGGCGGCGGTCACAGACGCCTGGCGTTGCGCGAACGCATTCTCCAAGGCGACGTGTTCGTCAGGTGGCAAAGCGGCGGCCATTCCCGACATCGGCTGAAGACTTAAGACATGTTGGCCAGTCCGCACTTGGCGGGTCAATCGTAACACGGCCTCTCCCTGCTGATTAAGTAGGTAGCGCGTCTGTGCCACCCCGGCTTGAATTCTAGCCACGGCCACGACCGCCCCGTTCAGGCCATAGGTAACCGTCTGAACCAACTGATCGTAGTCGTATTGCCGGAGAACCATCGGCGTCTCATCATCCAACTGGCGAAGCTCCGCCACCAATTGACCAGCACGCAGGTAGCGTTTCACCTGTTGAGAATGGTCCACGAACACCCGCTCTTCACATTCGCTAAGGTCAACGGCTAGACGTTCTTTGGCAGACAGAACGCGCCCGGCATCTTTGGCAAAAACATCGGCTAGGGTCACAAGGTTAGCCTGCGCCACCAACGAGTCTCGTGTGGCCAAGCGATTTAATTCGGCGCGAATCTCCCAGACTGTCTCCATGGCTGGCGTGGCCACCAGCAGATCGACCCGTTCAGCCGTTCGAAGTGCACCAGATAACCGACTGGCAAAGGTTGCCTGTTTTAAATCATGACAGTCAGTCACTAAGAAAACCGCTCGTTTCATCCCCAAGCCTCCTTTGAATTTACCGCTATGACAGAAAAATCCTTAGTCTACGACTAAGGATTGGTCAACCTATTCTTCAGCCTTCCATTCTTCTTCATCGGTAAGGCCAAGGTCATGCTTAATTTTAGTCGTGGAAATACCTTCCGTCCGTGGCAAGTAAACGACTTCACAGTAGTCCTTCAAGAAGTCAAACTTACCCTTCCAGTCGTCACCCATGACAAAAATATCAATATTGTTTTCTTGAACATCTTTGATCTTTTGGTCCCAAGTGGTTTCGGGAATCACGTGGTCCACGTACTTGATGGCTTCCAGAATGTACTTCCGGTCTTCATAAGATGTGTACGCCCGCTTGCCTTTTTCCGCATTGAATTCATCGGAAGAGACACAAACCGTCAAGTCGTCACCCAGTGCCTTAGCACGCTTCAATAAACGAACGTGCCCTTTATGCAATAAATCAAACGTCCCATACGTAATTACTTTTTTCATGTCGGTTCTCCTACTTATCTGGTTAATTTCCCCTGGCGGTTCCAGGAGGCGTCTTAAAAATCCAATAACAATCTAAATACTAGCATATTGAGCGGTCACGTCAACTTGAAAACCGCTCTACGAGGACTTTGTTGTGAAGTTTTAATATTTCACAACGATTTTTGCTCGGCGTGCTCCAATTGCCAAATGCTGTAGACATAGGTCACCACCGTCTTAACGACCGCATAAAATGGAATCGCCAAGATCATCCCGAATAGCCCCGCAATATTACCTGCGGCTAATAAGATAATAATAATCGTCAACGGGTGAATCTGCAAACTTTTCCCAATAATATTCGGATAAACGAAGTTACCATCGATTTGTTGGACCACAACCACCACGATGATCACGTAGATAATCAGGTTGGTACTCGTGGCAAAGGCCACAATCAACGCTGGCAAAATCCCAATGTACGGTCCCACATAAGGAATCAGATTACAAATTCCCGCAAAGAGTCCCAAGAGTAAGGCATATTTCTCTCCTACCAAGACATAACCAATTGCGGTGAAGATCCCCACGAAGAGGCATTCGATGATTTGCCCGCCAACATATTTAGCAATGGTCGTGTTCATCCGACTCAGAAGCTCCGTCGTCTGCTCACCATGCTTAGCCGGCAGCCACTTCTGAATGGCCGGCAAAAATTTCTCGCCATCCTTTAGCATGTAAAACAGCATGACAGGCACTGTAACGGCGGTTACGGTCACCGTGGTAACTGTTCCAATCACCTGGCCAATCCCGCTGGTAACGCCACTCATGAGGCTCTGCGCATATTTGGAGAGGGCCGACTGTAATTGCGTCAGATATTTTGAGAAATCAATACTTTTTAGCCAGGGTTGCTGCGTCCATTTTCGTAAAACGACCTCACTCGACTTGGCGAAGTCCGGAATACTTCCCACAAGTGTCGTAATCTGCGTGGCCAGCCGGGGAATCAGCCACATCCCCCCGGCAACCAAGACCGCCACCAATAGCAGAAAGACCACGCTAACGGCGCCGGTGCGGTTCAGATGGAAACGCCGCCACCGGATTTTCTCCAAGATGCGAACCAGTGGATTCAGCAGATAGAACAACACCCCGGATAGCAGGAGTGGCACGAAGATCGTCGATAAGAAGATCCCAATGGGCGAAAAGAGAAAGCTAATCTGGGTACAGACCCAGATTAACGCCGCCACAATCAGAAGTTCCAGTGACCAGAACATGAGTCGGGAATTCGCAAGCCATTTCATGGACAAGTTCCTTTCTTTTTTAAAAAAGGAGCGAGCCACGAATGGACTTGCTCCGGATGATACGGAAGACAACTCTTACAGGTCGAACGCCGTGCCCTACTTGGGACGACGTGACAGTTCCTGATACCGTTGATACCACAGATCGACATAGGCTTTAGAGAAGGGCCCCTTGTGATTGTTAATCCAGTCAACTAACGTCAAGACATTGGCCTTCAAGATCTGGTCCGTCTCGGCACCATAGTGCCAACGCTGACTGAAATCCTGGTATTCATCCACGTCTAATAACCGCTTTTCGCCGTCTGGAAAAACCTTCACGTCAAGATCATAATCAATATATTTGAGAGCTTCCTTGTCTAAAACGTATGGAGAGGCCAAATTACAGTAATAAGACACCCCATTATCCCGAATCATAGCAACAATATTAAACCAGTAATGCTTATGAAAATAAACGATCGCGGGTTCTCGGGTCACCCACCGCCGCCCATCGTCTTCCGTGACCAACGTGTGGTCATTGACGCCGATGAGGGCGTTCTCGCTTGTTTTGAGTACCACAGTGTCGCGCCAAGTTCGATGCAAACTTCCGTCGTGCTTGTAGCTTTTGATCGTAATGAAGTCGCCTTCCTTAGGTCCTCTAGCTTCGCGCGTCATGTCTAAACCCTACTTTCTAAGTAACGGGTAACTATAAAAATTCATTCAATATTATACCAGATTAACCGGTATTATTGAATAGCTCGTCCCGGATTCATTGGACAAAAGTCTTGGGTCCGCCATAAACTTGCGCTAAACTAACAGAAACAAACGATGAGGTGAAACAAGATGACCCAAGCGCCGCTAAGTACTTTCGAACCCTTGATCCCCCAGGTTGCCGACCTTCTGGCTGACGACCCTGCACTCGTCAACTTTTTTAATGACTTAACGACCGGTTACCAACGCGAGTGGGCCCGCTTTATTTTTGGCACCAAGGCTCCTGCGACTAAAGAACGCCACATTGCCGAAATGCGAAAAATTTTGGCAGCAGGCTATAAGTCAAAGCGAGCGTACGGGAGTCGGCCGAAGTCATAATCAAATCTGACTTCTAGTTTTGTAAACGCCAAGGGCCTGGGAGGAATCCCAGGCCCTTGGCGTTTTAAGCTTATCTGATCAGAGTGCGCGCTATTTACCCAGATTGCCACCTTCCAAGAGGTTCCAAAGCTGAATAGCAGCCGTCTGGGACAGTTGGTTGGCCCGGTAGTAGTTACTGAGTAAGACGACCCCATCCTGGCCATCCTTGCTCAACAGGAAGGTCGCCTCGTACCCGTAGGCTAAACCGTGGCCTCTGACATAGGTTGGGTAAACATAGAGTCCCCCACCATACATCGACGCCGACCCGGGAACCAAGAGGACGTTAACGTCCTTCTGTGGATAGACCTTCCCTAGCAACATGTTGCGTTCCGCCTGGAAAAGGTCATTGACCGACATATAGACCTGCCCCGTCCCGAATTGATAGAGCATCGACAGCTTCGATTCCCCGTATTCGGTATCATAGGTTGGCAGCACACTCCCGGTCTTAGAGTTCGTGTACCCTTGAGAATAATCGGACCGGTTTGCCATATTGAAAACGAAGCCGGAATGCTGAAGGTTCCCGGCATCGATAATATTTTGTGTGAAGTAATCTTGATAACTTTCACCGGAAACCTTCTGAATAATTCCGGCCAACAACATAAAGTTCACCGGTGAATAGTGCCACCGCCCAATCTTAGCCGGCTGACTGACCACATTATTCAGAATAAATTTAATCATCTGCTGTTCGGTTCTGATCGAATTAGGAAAGGCCGTCAGCACTAATCCACTCTTCATATCCAGCATTTCGCGCAGGGTAATCTGATTACTCCCCGCAATTTGTGGATAGTACTTGGACAACGGATCACTGAGTGCCACCTTGTTTTCACTGGCCAGCTTCATCAACAGTCCCGCCGTAAAGGATTTCTGAATCGACGCCAATTGATAGACGCTATTCACATGATTTTTCTGACGGTTGGCGGCGTCGGCGTAGCCCCAGCCCTGTTGATAAATCGTCTGGTTGTGATGCACCACGAGTGCTGTCCCTACGAAACGGTTGGCCTGTAAGACGGCATCAATCTGGCGTGTTGTCGCTGCCGGTGCCAGCTTACGCTTCTTAGCTGGTACCTTCTTCTTTGGTTTGACCTTCCGAACCACCACGCTACTTGAAACCTTTGGCTCAGCCTTGGTCTGTTGCGTCTGACCATTAAACCACCAAGCCAAACCGCCACCGAGACCTAAGACGGCCCCCAAAGCTAAAACTGTCCCCCATACTTTTGAATTCATAATTGCTCCCCCTTACCCTTTTAAAACGTTGTGACTAGTCTGCCGATTCCCCTAAATCTGCCAGCCAAGCGCTGATCTCATCGAGCTTAAATCCCTTACGATACAGGGCTTGCTTCGTCTTATACTGCCGTTCCGAGTGACTCAGTGCCCGATAACGATGCCACAGTTTCTCGCCCTGCTTCGCCAGTAGCGCGCGCTGTTCATCCTCATCCGGCGTCAAGTCCAGGCTATCCAACATGCCATTAATCTCATCTCCACCGAACCCTCGGCTCATGAGGCCCTGACGCACCTTTTGGAGTTGATTACGTGTCGATTGATGTTGGTAACGCTTGGCTAGTTTCTCTGCGACGGCCGTCCCCACGGACATCTGTTCTGCCACTGGATACTGTTTCAAGGCCTCGTCGATCGGCTGTTCAGCGACACCCTTCTGCCGTAAATGCTGGCGAATCACCCGTGGTCCCTTGTCACTTGTGTTCATAATGGTTCGCACGTAGCTAGCCGCATAATGGGCATCATCCACCAAGGTAAACTCTCGGAGCTTTTGGATCGTCTGGTCAATCGTTTCTGGCGGAATTTCCAGATCGACTAACTTATCTCGCACTTCTTTTTCAGTCCGTAACTGATGAGACAGATAATCCAAAGCCTTGTTGTAAGCCTTGGCGACATCGTCAGCCGACGTCAGTTGTTCCTCGAGTTCCTTATCGATCTCCATGCCCTTGTACAAACGAAAATCCACCAGGACGCTTTCACTTACCGGGAAGGCGTAATGGCCATCGACGTAAATATTATAGCGTCCTGAACGTTTCTGAGCTTCAATCATGGTAATCTCGGCCATTTCGATCACTTCCGTTTCTTTTATTTATGACTATTTTACCAGTTTCAAATTCATTGGGGTTCGCATAGTGGTGGATTAGTTAGTCAGTCAGCTTTTCCGCCCATACATGATTCCCTAGCGAAATGAGTGTGGCCGCTTCGTCACTGGCCTGCTATAATTAACAACAATCAAGCTGCATCGAAAGGAGTGCCACTATGTTAACCGCTCACGTTGTTTTTGCCACCATCACCGGGAACAATCAAGACGTTGCCGATATTGTCACCGAGGGTCTAGAGGCCCAAGGCTGTCAGGTTCAAGAGACCGAAATCTCTCAGACTGACGCCACCGAGTTCAAGACGGCCGACATCTGTGTCGTCTGTGCCTACACCTATGACGGCGGCGCCCTTCCCGAGGAAGGTCTCGATTTCTTCGAGGACCTTCCCCAAGTCGACCTCAGTCACCAAGTATTCGGGGTAGCCGGTTCCGGCGATACCTTCTACGGTGACGACTTCAACGTCGCCGTGGACCGGTTTGCGGCCGCCTTCAAGCAGAGTGGCGCGCGTCAGGGTGCCCCCAGTGTCAAGATCGACCTGGAGCCTGGTCAGGCCGACATTGATCGGCTTGACGCCTTCGCCGCACAACTCGTGGCCACCGCACAACACCCAGATTAATCTGATTCAGTCATGAGACATCAAAGGTCCGGGACAACTACGCCCAGACCTCTGGTGTCTTTTATTTTTTCTTGATTCGATACTTCAAGATATTGGGTAAAACCGTCTGCTCCTCAAAATCTCCAACTAGGAGTTCCTGGATCGAGGCATTTAGGACCGCCCCAAACATCAGGATCATCCCGGTAAAGTCGAGCCAAAACATCAGAACGATAAAGGTTCCAATCGTCTTGTAGCTATCGATGTTGTGCACAAAATACTTCACATACAGCGAGAAGGCTTGCGATAAGAGTAGCCAACCCACCGTCGCGATAAGCGCCCCCGGCCACACGTAACGCCATTTCAACTTAACGCTGGGCACAAAGTAAAAGAGGATCATCAACACGAAGAATGTGACCCCAAAGGTCAAGGGCCACTTGGCCGCGTTCACGTAGGTGAGCACTTGAGTTGGCAGATGTAGCAGTGGTGTCAATTGTTCCACGGCCACCTGCCCAAAACTAAAGAAGAGCATCAGAATGAAAAGCAACGCAATCAGCGCCACCATCCAGAAAAACGCCCCGACGCGGTTGACGATAGCATTTTGCTTTTTCGCCACACCATAGGCGCCGTTAACCGTCCGTTGGAAAGCCGCGACCGCCCGTGAAGACGACCAGATTGAGACGATCACCCCGATCGACAGCACACTTCCACTCCGATTATTCAGAAAGGAATGGATGATGGGCTCCAACATGGTATAGATATTCTCAGGAACGATCGGTTCAATGCTCTCCATCACCGTTGTGGTTTCGATGTGTAGATACGGCAGGATACTGGCAACGACTAGCAATGCTGGAAAGAGCGACAACAAAGTATAATAAGCCAACACCACCGCAGAATCGGAGACGTTTGCCATCTGGTATCGTTTGCCAATGGTTTGAATGAATCGGCCGACTGGTGCCAGCCGTGCGCGCCACTGTTTAGCCACAGGTGCCACGTCTCCTTTCGTTGTCAGTTAGAATGACCCGTAATCCTCCGCAAACTTCAGCGTGCCAATCATTTTTTCCAAGGTCTTGCGACTAAAACGCACGCGTTTGGCCTGGCGGAAGGCTTCGATAAAGGTGGCCAGGTCGTCGTAATTGGCCACAGCAGTACAGTTATAGGCGTCATTCGGATTTAATTTGGTCTTGTTACCCACGACCATCGAGTTGATGTGGTCGTAACGGTCATAGTAGTTGTAATAGACCATTGGTTTAACAAAGTCGATGATCCGGTCATTCTTGTTCTCCAATTGCCGGTGCATGGTAATTTCACTATTGATATAGCGCACCAACAGTTTTGATGAGAGTTCGGCCTGGGTCGCCGGGTTACTGATCCCCGTGTGCAACGTAATTGAGCGTTGCCCCCGACCTTCCTGTTCAAGACTCATCGTATAGCCTTGGGTGAGCGATTCATTTTCTTCCGACAGGTTGGGCAGGAAGAACCGGTCCAGCCGATTCATCAACGCCTTCGGGGTCTTCTTCTCTTTACCAGTAAGGTTCACTGCGGAAAAGTCATCGAGACTCGTGGAAAAGATTTCTTCGGACAGGTCATGGAAAATCATCCCCCGCCAATACTTACTCTCCACGTTAATCACGCCAAAGGATGTCACCAGCAGGTTGTCAATTTGCATGACCCGCCATGAATCCCCTTCGTTCATCTCCTGCGTCACAGGATTCTTCACCTTGTTAGCAAAGTGGACGTTACGCAGAATCTTATAATCAAATCGTTCATTATGCTTCAGAGCCTTTTGATGCAGGTCACGCATAATTTCTGATAATTGTTCAGTCGTTTTAATCTCGGCTCGGTCATATGCCGTCTCAGCCATTTAGATTGCCTCCATTGATTTTGGTTTCAATCGCTTGCAAAATGCGTTCGGAGGCGTGCCCATCCCCATAAGGATTTTCGGCAGTCGCCATCCGTTGGTAGGCCTGTTCGTCTGTTAATAATTGTTCCATAGCTTCGGTCACGCGCTTGGGATCGGTTCCCACTAATTTAAGGGTCCCGTTCTCAACACCCTCTGGTCGTTCCGTGGTATCGCGGAGCACCAGAACGGGTTTGTTCAGTGACGGGGCTTCTTCTTGAACCCCACCGGAGTCCGTCATGATGAAGAAACTCCGTGCCGCCATGTTATGAAAGTCCACGACATCTAGGGGATCAATCAGGTGAATTCGATCCATCCCGTCTAGCTCCTCATGAGCCGCCTGCTGGACGACAGGACTCAGGTGAACCGGATAGACCACTTCCACGTCAGGATGGGCTTCAACCTCACGACGCACGGCTTTAAAGACGGTGTGCATGGGTGCTCCCTGGTTCTCCCGGCGGTGCATGGTCAAGAGAATCATCCGATGATCCGCAGCCACCTGGTCCAAGACCGCATGATGGTAGCCTGGATCCACTGTTTGCTTCAAGGCGTCGATTGCCGTGTTCCCAGTAATATAAATCTGATCTGCGGGATGCGCCTGTTTTAACAGGTTAGCCTTGGAAAGCGTCGTGGGCGCAAAGTACAAATCACTGAGAATATCGGTCAATTGGCGGTTCATTTCCTCCGGATAAGGTGAGTACTTATCCCAGGTCCGTAACCCCGCCTCCACGTGACCTAACATCGTTTGGTGATAAAAGGCACTCACACTGGCGGCGAAAGTTGTCGTGGTGTCCCCGTGAACCAGCACGATGTCTGGCTTGGCTTCCGTGAGGACGTCATCGAGTTGATTCAAGACACGGGTCGTGATCCCACTTAAAGTCTGCTGTGGGCGCATAATATTCAGATCATAGTCCGGGGTAATCTTGAAAATCGCTAACACCTGGTCGAGCATCTCCCGGTGTTGTGCGGTTACCACCGTGATTGGGGTGAACGCGTCTGGCCGTTGTTGCATGGCCAAGATAATTGGGGCCATCTTGATGGCCTCCGGTCGGGTTCCAAACACTGTCATTACTTTAATTGGTTTCGTCACTGCAATACCTCCAAAGTCACGTGTATTATCGTCAATTATAGCAGAACCCACGGTCCCATGTTATAAACTCCGTTTTTATTCTCAAATTATTCGTGACCTAGCGAAACCTTTTTCCTTGAATCCGCATTCATTGGCAATAAGTAAGGTTAGTCACCGAAAAGTGGCACACTCGTAAACAAATTTTAATGGCAAGCCTCCTATATTTGAGGTAAGATGATAGCGTTGTGTGAAAGGAATGTCTGTGATGAAGAAATTGAGTCTGGTCGTTCCTTGCTATAACGAGGAGGAGTCTATACCATTATTTTACCGAACCGTTAGCAAGGTGATCACGTCTATGAATACCCCTACTCCAACGGTAACGCCGGAGTATATTTTTGTGGATGATGGGTCAAGCGACCACACCTTAGATGAAATGAAAGCCTTACATGAAGAGCATCCGGAGACTGTCCACTTTCGGTCATTCTCCAGAAACTTCGGTAAGGAATCAGCGTTGGCCGCGGGCCTCCAAGCCACGACAGGCGACATGGTCGCCGTCATGGACGTTGATTTACAAGATCCACCGGAGCTTTTGCCGGAAATGGTCGACCTCATTGAAAATCGGGGATATGATTGTGTGGGGACCATTCAAAAGGAACGTCGTGGTCAAAGTAAACTACGGGCGTTTCTGTCCAGCAGCTTCTACCGTGTCATTAACTGGTTATCCGACGTCCGGATCGAACCGAATGCTCGTGATTACCGATTGATGACCCGCCAATTTGTTGATACAGTGATCTCATTGCCCGAATTCAACCGGTTCTCCAAGGGAATCTTCAGTTGGGTCGGCTATAAGACCACGTATCTGACTTATGAAAGCCAGCCCCGAGCGGCCGGTACAACCCATTGGAACTTACGTCAACTGTTTGCCTACTCCATTGAAGGCATCATTGACTTCTCCAATGCGCCGTTGCGTCTCGCCACTTGGGTCGGCAGCCTCTCCTTCCTACTCTCAATTCTCGGCTTGATCTTTGTGATCGTCCGGGCCTTAACCGTCGGCGGATCAGTCGCCGGTTGGCCATCCCTCGTGGTGATTTTGCTTGCCATTGGTGGGATTCAATTATTCTGTCTGGGAATTCTAGGACAGTACATCAGTAAGATTTACCTCGAAACGAAGCATCGTCCGATGTACATCATTCGAGAAGAAAAGTAAATAAGCTGTGAGAAGGGCAGCCATTGCTAATCAGCGATGACTGCCTTTTTCTGACGTTTCGGCCCTCACAGCTCAAATTAAAAGGAGACCAGGACAATTGCCCTGATCTCCTCTTTGTTAATTTATAATTGTATTCATTAAGAGAACCATTAACAAGCCGACAACCGAAATAACCGTTTCGAGGGTCGTCCAGACCTGGAAGGTTTGTTTGACACTCAAGTCAAAGTATTCTGAGAACATCCAGAAGCCCGCATCATTCACATGAGATGCTGCCAGAGAACCGGCACCAATGGCCAAGGCAATCATGACTGGGTCCGCATTAAGCGTGTGCATTAATGGCGTCACCAACCCGGCCGCCGTCATCCCGGAGACCGTCGCAGAACCCAACGATACCCGCAGAATAACCGTGATCAACCAGGCTAACAGGATTGGGGAGAACTTGGAGTGCATCATTAATTCCTGCACAGCCTTCCCGACCCCACCGTCGATCAAGACCTGCTTGAAGGCAGAGCCCCCAGCGATAACCATCAACAACATGGCAATCGACTTGATCGCATCTTCCAATGTCGCACTGATTTCCTTCATGGTCCGGCCACGATGGAAACCCATCGACCAGATCGCAAAGAGTAAGGCAATCACCATGGCAATGACGGGGTTCCCTAACATGGAGACCACAGCGTCCAACCCTTGTGGGTGTTTCGGTGCAGTCCCCCCATCGACCGTCATTTGATAAATGGTTGCCAGGGCCATGAAGACGACTGGGAACAGTGACGTCAGCACAGCTAAACCAAAGCTAGGTGTCTCGTCGAGAGCAAATTCCTTAACCTCACCAAAGGCAGGTAAGGACTTCTTGATCACGAATAAATCTGGATTGAACCGGCGAATGACGCGCGTCCAGATCGGACCAGCGACGATCACACAAGGAATCGCCACAATAATCCCAACCAAGAGCATCTCACCCACGTTGGCCCCTAACGCCGTAGCGACCGCCGTTGGCGAGGGTTGTGGTGGTAAGAAACCTTGCGTAGCGGATAAGGCCGCCGCCATCGAAATACCTAAGTACAGGAAGGGCACCTCAGCTTCTAAGGCCACGGCGAACACGATTGGTGTAACCAGAACTAACCCAACTTCAAACAGTAAGGAAATCCCAATCAGGAAGGAGGCCACTACAATGGCGACCTGCAACCGCTTCTTCCCAAAAACATTGATCAGGGTTCGCGCAATCCGGTAAGATCCCCCGGAATCTGAAACCAACCGACCAATCATGGCTCCAAAACCAAAAACGATGATCAGCTCGCCCATGGAGCTCCCGATACCGTTCTTGATGGAGTCAGCGATGTTGGCTGGGTTCATCCCCAGCCCTAACGCAACAAGGATTGACGTTGCGATCAGCGAAACAAAGGTATTCAACTTTACTCGAATAATCAGGAAGAGTAATAGGAGAATCCCCAAAAACAAAATGACGAACTGCATTATTCTCTCTCTTTTCTATGCCGAATTCTGAGGACCAGACCTGCCGTAGTCCGATCCTATTATGCATAGAGTACATTGTATGAAAAAAAGTTACGGTTTGCAAGGGCTTACCTGTATCTTATTTTCATTTGAGAGCCGCCAAACGGTGTTAATCCGCTAACGAACGATCATCACCGAGATTGGAGAATATTTTGCCATGTAGGCTGCCTGACTCCCGAAATACTTGCGGACACCCTTCTGAGAGAGCGATCCTACGACGAGTAAGTCTGGTTTGACGTCGGGGATGATATTTTTCACAATAGTCTCACCTGGATCGCCCTCGCCAATGACGTAATGGACCTTGGTGATCCCGAAGCGTTCGGCCAGGTCCTGATACTTTTGTAAATGCGCCTGAAGTTCGGCTCGCTGACCGTGGACATAGTCCTTACTCAAGGCTTGATAGATATTCATATTATCGGATTCCAACACGGAACAGATGACAAGCTCTGCCCCGTCAAATTTAGCCCGGTTCATGGCGTAACGAAAGGCCAACTGTGCATCCGGGGAGTCATCCACCCCGACTAGAATGCGTGTGAACTTTTTGGGGTTCATTGACTCTGTATTTTCCATCGAAACTGCCTCCTCTTGGCTTAACATACTTTCATTATAATAGAAAACGGTTCCAGACGCGAAATTTTCGTGTGAAAACTGCGATTTTTCCGTAACAAAAAACCGACACCAGTCTGGCATCGGTTAATGACACATTGATTGACCCCACCCGGGCTCGAACCGGGATCATTCGCTTAGGAGGCGAGTGCCCTATCCAGTTGTGCTATGGGGCCATAAAACAGATCCATGATTTATTTTTACACGGATCTTTTTAATTGTAAAGGCTGACTACTTCTGCTCGGCATCTCTGTCGCGCCACTTCTTCCGCATTCCTTTATTCTTGGTATGCCGGTTCTTATGTTTTTTCTTCTTCTGAACTGGTGCCGCGGGGGCATTAGTCACAGGCTTAGGGGCATGGGCCGTAGTGGTCGCGGCCTTACTAGTAACACTCCCCGGAACCTTGGCCTGCGGTGTCGCAGCTTGTTTAGTCGTCACGGCCGCACTCGCCGGTGTCTTAGGAGCAACCGGACGTTCCGTGGTCAAACGACGGTTCCCAAAGTAAATCGGAACTAAATCGTAATCGGTCTCCTTGAGGAGCTTCTTTAAGTCCCGCAAATCGTGGTCATCACCCAGACTGAGGACCTGTCCAGGTTCACCCATCCGACCTGTTCGGCCGGCCCGGTGCACGTATTCATTGACTGACTGGGGTAAGTCATAGTTAATGACCGCTGGCAACTTCGGGATGTCTAAGCCTCGTGCCGCCACATCGGTCGTCAATAGCAGTCGCGTTCGGCCCAGCCGGAAGTCCTGCAAGGCCTTCTCCCGTTGAACCTGACGCAGATCACTGGTCAGACTAGTCGCCGAGACATGGTCGTGATAGAACCGTGAGGCCGTGTGTTGTAAGGCATTGGTTTGCTTAAAGAACACCAAGGCCCGGAAATTCGGCATCGACAGCAGGCGTTTTAACATCTGATCACGCTTGCCCATCCCAACTTGCAAGAGCCCGTGACGGACGGTCCCCTGAGTCTGGTCTTCGGCCCGGACGTCAATCCGTTCGACGTCCTGACCAAACCACTTGTCCAGCTCGTGAAGAATTGGCGTATCGGTAGCAGAGAAGAACCCGAGTTGCACGCCAGCTGGTGCGGCCTGAGCAATCGCTCTGACCGTATCCAAGGTGTCCCCTGTCAGTAGGTCGTCGGCCTCGTCCACAATCATCAAACTGACCAAATGGAGCTTCAGTTTGCGGTCACTGATCAGGTTGAGTACCCGGCCCGGGGTGCCGACAATCACTTCGGGACGCTTCTTCAAGCGCTCCGTCTGGCGCTTCACGTTGGCACCCCCGGTCAGAGCAACGACCTTCAAATCCAGGAGCTTCGCCCAGTCACGCATGATCCGGCTTGTTTGAATCGCGAGTTCCTGAGAAGGTTCCAGCACAATAAGCTGAATACCGTCACCAGGAAGCAGGTTGGCCAAGGCCGGTAAGGTAAAGGCCACGGTCTTCCCGGACCCCGTTGGTGCCAGACCTAGGACGTTATGGTCGCCAACCATGGGGTCATAGACCGCCGTTTGAATCGCGGTTGGTTCGGTGTAACCTAGGTCCTTAAAGTGGGCCTCAAATTGTTTTAACATATCGTATCCTCTTTTTCTTAGTTTTGGTCGGCCGGAAAGCGGAGATTCCCCGCCACCCGGAGATCAAATAGTACTTGGTTCACGGTCAGGCTCCACTCGAGCCAACGCTGATAATCCGCCACATTTTGTGGGGCGTCGGGGTCCTGTAAGATCCGCGCAAAGTCCACCATTTCAGGCGTCATCGGATTGTCCAAGGCTGGTTCACTGAGATTCTGTTCTTGTCCAGTCGCGTCACGGAAGAACACGTGGGTCAACTCACCCGCGCTGTCCAAGGCGATGGTATCCTTCAGACCATAAATTTCAGATTCTGCGGTAGAATTGCTGGTCTTCCCAAAGTTAATGGCAACGTCGAAGTCCGCATAGCGTAAGACGGCAAGTCCCTTGCCATCCGCACCCGTCGCAATCAGCGTTGGGAAGTAAGCGACCGTCTCTGGTTGACCGAACAACGCCACTGCCAGGTAGACGGGATAAACCCCGAGGTCTTGCAGGGCCCCACCAGAAAATTCTGGGGTGAAGACGTTTGGCCGGCCACCAGCCAACACCTGGTCGTAACGTGACGAATATTTCATGTAGGTCAGGTTTGCCCCTTGAACGGTGGGGAGTCCCGCCATGGCCCGTTCGATTTGGTGGAAGTTAGGTGTGTGCACGTGCCGGGCGGCTTCGAAGAACTTCACCTTGGGATGCTGGGCCAAGGCTGCCTGGATCGCCGTCATCTCACGCCGATTACTGAAAGCCGGTTTCTCCACAATAATGGAGATATCACGCTTAATTGCTTCCAAGGCTTGGGCAAAATGCAAGCTGTTTGGTGAGGCAATGTACACCACATCCAAATCGCCCTGTGCCAGCATTTGGGTATAATCCGTATAATTAACCTGCGCGTGGTTCCGCCCTCCGAAGGCTTTGGCTGTTGCTGCCTCTCGTGAATAAATCCCGGCCAGTTCATATTGTTGGCTTGCTGCGGCCGCATCAACTAACTGTTGCGTAATCCAATTCGTTCCAACCGTTCCTAATCGAATCATGTCGTTACCTCCCAAGATAAGTTCTAATTAGCTTCATTTTAACAGTCACAGCGAGGCAAGCATAGCGCCATCATTAATTTTCTTAAAATCCAAGGGAATTATGACGAGTTTTCTCGATAAAAATGTTATATTGAAGTTAATTACTTAATCAAGGGAGGGATTACTGGTGAAGGGTCGGGATATCGCACTATTCGGCGTTTCACTTGTGGCTGGTTTGACCGGTGGATTTTCACTACATCGCAAGAAAAAGAACCAACCGAGTGAATCGCCATTATTTTACGTCGGAACGTGGCAGTTTGTTGATCCCCACAATCATCGCCACCACCGGTTGGAAATCAGTCCTAATCTTGACGTGCAGATCGATAATCATCCCCTTAAGGTCCGTGTCAAAGACCTTGATGAACATCAGCTCACCTTCCAGGACAAATTCGGTTACCATCTGACCATCCACGCCAACGAACGCCAACCCATTTCATTTTTCGATGAAGCCGACGATTGTACTTATGCGATGCAGCCACTGCAAAAACCAACTGAATAGCTTGATAACAAAAACAAAACGTCGTTAATTCGCCAGGCCCTTATGCCCGTCGAACTAACGACGCTTTTTTCTATTTAATAAAGCTTTCCCAGTCTTGCTTACTTCCATTAAACACGGAACGTGAGACTGGCTGGCTCTGATTACTCTGAGACAGTGACCCATTGGCATTATATTCGATGAACTTAACCTCACGCCCGTGACTCTTGAGTTTGCCTCCCGCTGACCACTTGGCCTGGTTAGGCAACACAGGATCCACGAACTGAGTCATTACCGTCTGATTCGCAAAGATAATAACACCCTGCTGATACCCGTTATTGAGCAAGGTGACCAACCTTTTCAACTTCTGACCCTGACTCGCCATCCCGGAATTATTGTTGTTGTATTGATCATAGTAGCTAACCGAAACCCGGATTGGCAACGTTCCGGTGCCCTGGCCCACGGTATCCTTGAAGTGTGCATACTGCTGGGCCGCCGTGGAGGTAAAACTGAAGGTGTGCGCCACCCCCACCTTGATGTCGGCTCCTTGACATCGGGAATAGTTGTCACTGAAGTCATCATCAGTATACGTGGCCCCCGAGGTGGCCTGCAGGTAGACAAAGGCTGATTTCTGCGACAATTGTTGAAAATCAACATAGCCGCTGTCCTGATTCAAGGTCACCCCGCGAACCGGATACGTGGCCAGTTGTGCTCGCTGATGTTGTTGCCACTGTTCCCAGCCAAAAGCCCCAGCTACCAGTACAACTAGAATTAATAAACCGATTAACCAGCGTCGCCGACGTCGATGAGGGTGACGAAAAGTGTTGTCATAAATAGGTTGATAGTCTTTTCGTTTCACCGTCAATCACCGCTCTTCCTCACCAACTAGAATTTATCCTCTATTATACCATGTTGGTTAGGATTCATCTCGGGTGTGTTCAATCACATCGCGGACTCGGGTCAAGACGGGTTGGGTCCGTGAAGAAATGCGCAAGACCGTCATCATAAAAAGACTGTCGAGAATCGTCAGTTGAGAAATCAACGAGTACATCCCCTCGGACCGATACTTCACTTCATCTGTCAAAGATAGGAAGGTGACCGCTGCGGCCTGCGCCAATTCGGACCCACTATAACTGGTGATGACAATGATCGCCACTCCATTGCGCGTGAGTTCCCGCACAATTTGTAACGTTTCGTGGTTTCGACCGGAGTGAGAAATCACGATCGCACAGTCATCCGCGGTCATCTTAGCCGCTTGCATCAACTGAATATCATAGTCAGGATGGTAAACCACATTCAATGAGGTTCTGAGGAATTTGTGATAGCCATCTAAAGCCGCGATGGAAGATCCCCCTAACCCAAAGAACGCCAGGGTCTTGGCATTGATAATTTTGAGAACCGCGCGCGCCAAATCGTCTTCATTTAAAGCATCATTCGTTGCCCGCAGTGAGTTCACGGAGAACCGGAACGTTTTGTTGGCAATCGTTGCCAGTGAGTCACCCTCGGCCAATTCCGGGAAGGAACTCTGTTGTGGGGTCATGGCTGCGGCAGTGTGGGCCAAAGCCATCGTAAATTCACGGTAGTTGGCATAATTCATTCGCTTCACGAAACGAGAAATCGTCGCTGTGGAAACATTGGACGCTGCGGCCAACTCCTTAATTGTCATTTCACTAACTACTGCAGGATTATCTAAGGCTAATTGTGCCACCTTTTTTTCAGTCCGGGACAATTGATCATAAGTCCCTCGAATCTTGCCAATCGTTGAGCGTGCGATAATCGCAGCCCCCTTTCTACAAAATCAAATTTTACTTTTGTAAACATTTTACAGCATTTGACTTGAAATGTGAAACTTCTTTTCATATAATGTGTGTGGTAGAGAAAATTAGAGCTCATCTGATAGCGGCTATTTGTGTAACCGCTACCTTACCGCGACGTATCTGTTGCGTTCTCGGAACGAATACGTTATTGTTCTGGGGTGATGACCTTCTTTTTTTCACGATAATCGCACCACGAAAGGACGAGCACTATGGACTACATGATTGGGGTCGATATTGGAACGACCAGTGTCAAGACCGTATTGTATGATACAACGGGTAAGATGCAAGGTTATTCTAACAACCTCTATCCCCTCTATCAGGATGTGCCTGACATGGCCGAAGAAGACCCAGAAGAAATCTTCTCCGCGATCATTGATGGCTTAACGACGGTTCTGCGGAAAGCAGACCTTAAGAACGGCCAACTTCACGGCGTTTCTTTCTCCGCCGCTATGCACAGTCTGATTCTGTTAGACAGCGATCACAAACCTTTAACCCGTGCCATCACCTGGGCGGATAACCGGGCCGTTAAATACGCTGATGAACTCCGCGAAAACGGTGTTGGGAAGCAATTGTACGAAAAGACCGGGACACCTATTCACCCAATGACGCCACTGAGCAAGCTGATCTGGATTCGCAACGAACAACCAGATCTCTTCAAAAAGGCGCGTTGGTTCGTCGGTATCAAAGAATACGTGATCTACAAACTCTTTGGTGTCATGCAAGAAGACTACTCAATCGCTAACGCAACGGGACTCTTTAACATCTTTAAGATGGACTGGGACGACCAAGCCTTAGAGGTTGCCGGTATCACACGTGACCAATTACCAAAGCTAGTTGATACCACGGACCAAGTGTCTGGCATGAAGGCCGACTACGCCGGTGTTATCGGTATCGACCCACAAACGCCATTCATCATGGGTGCCTCAGATGGTCCCCTGGCTAACTTGGGGGTTAATGCCATTAACCCTGGTGTTGTTGCCGTCACCATCGGAACTTCCGGTGCCGTACGTGTCGTCACCGATAAGCCAAAGATTGACCCTAAGGGCCGGGTATTCTGTTACTACCTATCCAAAGACCACTGGGTCGTTGGTGGACCCGTCAACAATGGTGGGATCGTCTTCCGTTGGGTTCGTGACCAACTCTTCGCACCAGAAAAGTTGACTGCTGAACAAATGCATGTCGATTCTTACGACCTGTTGACGGAAATCGCTTCAAAGATTCCAGCCGGTTCTGACGGATTGATCTTCCACCCATTCTTAGGTGGCGAACGGGCCCCAATCTGGGATGCCAACGCTCGTGGATCTTTCTTCGGTTTAACTCGGACGCACTCACGAGCCCACATGGTTCGGGCCGCTCTGGAAGGCATTGTTTACAACCTCTACACGGTCATGTTGGCCTTGGAAGAAGTCGTTGGCAAGCCATCCAGCATCCAAGCTACCGGTGGTTTCGCCCGCTCCGCTCTCTGGCGTCAAATGTTAGCTGACATCTTCGAACAAGACGTCACGATTCCAGAAAGTCCAGAAGGAACGGCCTTAGGTGCCGCAACGTTAGGGATGTATGCCTTAGGAATGATTGACGACCTTTCAGCCGTTAAGAACTTCGTGGGTGTCACGAATGTTCACCATCCTAACCCAGAAACCTACGATGCTTACCGCGCCTTGGTTCCAATCTACATCCGCTTGAGCCGTCAGTTGCAATCCGAATACAAGAATATTGCGGAATACCAACGGACTCATGTGACGGATCTAAAGAAAAAATAAGTTACCCACTTATTTTTTCTGAAACACCGTTAGAATTGGGTGAAAATTTTATCGTTTGATAAAATTCAGCCTATACAAAAAAGATTCTTTCGGGTAAAATGTGTTTACTATATTGATTGGTCGGTGTTTACACAGCGGCCTTTCAAAATTTATTAGATGAAAGGGCTTACTTCCAAATAGAACTTTTAGCTTTAGTCATCGGGGTTATCTTTCTATTGGTCCTCATTATTCGTTTCAAGATCAATACGTTCGTTTCCCTGATTCTGACCTCCGTCCTGACAGCCATGTTACTGGGGATGGATTTAACCAAAATCGCCGCAACCATCGAAACGGGGATTGGGAGCCAACTTGGTGAACTTTCCTTAGTCTTCGGTTTCGGAGCTATGCTGGGTCGGTTAGTCGCCGACGCCGGTGGTGCTTACATGATTGCCACGACCTTAATTGATCGTTTCGGTAAGAAACGCCTGCAACTTGCTATCATGCTTGCTTCATTTATTTTAGGGATTGCCCTCTTCTTCGAAGTTGGGATGGTCCTCTTAATTCCTATCGTCTTCGCCATTGCGGTTGAAGCCGATGTGCCAATTCTCTACTTAGGGATTTCCATGGCTGCTGCCTTGTCAGTTACCCACGGATTCCTGCCACCTCACCCAGCACCAGTCGCGATTTCTGCTGTGTTAGGTGCCAATGATGGGAAAGTCTTACTCTTCGGTTTGGTTGTCGCAATTCCTGCCGCAATCATCGCCGGTCCTCTGTTCACCAAGCTCGCACAGCGTTACGCGCCTACAGCCTTCGAACAGAAGGGTAACCTTTCTTCATTGGGTGAAGTTAAGACGTTCAAGCCTTCAGAAGCTCCTAGCTTCGGCTTATCCGTTTTGACTTCCCTCTTCCCTGTTATCTTGATGGCCGGTAGCGTCAAGAATCTTGTGTAAATGAAATGCCTTCGTACATATAATATGTAT
>NZ_JQCA01000120.1 GCF_001437125.1 Levilactobacillus paucivorans
CTTAACTCTTTGACCACTTTTTTCTCGTTAAACGAGAAGTGTTTACTTAGGCTATCCAAGTGGCCTCGATTAACTACTTTCTCCTGCATATTTTTATAGCCAGCTTTGGACTTACGATAGTTCTTAACTTGTTGATTAAATGCCTTTCTTTCATGCCGTTTGCTATTGATTCCCTCGTGTTGCATTGGTGTGTCAGCTATTCCCTGTTCCACAAATGATTTTTCACTGATCCGATCAGGAATGTTTTTTTGCTCTAAAGCCTGATTTACACTTGCCGCCCAATTGTGCCGCCATTCAGTTATTTTTTCTTTTTTATCCCAATCAACTAACCACACCTTTATTGATCTTGGGAAACGACTATTTCCTGTATAAGTCTTGTTCCCATTTTCGTCCAATATGTTTTCTCGTTTACTTTTCAATCCCCACGTTCCGTCTGGGTTAAATGGACGGTTAGTTAACATCACATGAGCGTGCGGATTATCTGGGTGATCTCTATGAATTGCCACATCGGCAACCATACCTTCATCAACAAAATTTTCTTGTACATATTTTGTCAATAATTCTTTCTGTTCATCTTCACTTAATTCAACGGGTAGATCCACGTTAAACTCTTTAGCGTACCGTGAGTTTGCTCGACGGTCTTTTCTTTCTACTTCGTTCCACAATTTCTCTCTATCACTCGCCCATTCTGGCGCATTCTTTGGTGTCAAAATAAAGCT
>NZ_JQCA01000121.1 GCF_001437125.1 Levilactobacillus paucivorans
CTAGACCACTTCTAAGAATAGATTCTTAGTGTTGCACTTGATTTGACAATTGAGGGGTTAATTTCGTTAGTAATAGTGAGGCTTAATTTTAGAAAGGTTTCTGGGAAGGGACTCAGCCTTAAATGATGTCGTAAAGTCTGGTAAGGCCCGTTATATCGGGGCTTCGGCGATGTTTGCTTGGCAATTTGAGAAGGCCCAAGCCGTTGCCGAACAACACGGTTGGACCAAGTTCGTGTCGATGCAAAATCACCTGAACTTACTCTATCGTGAGGAGGAACGGGAGATGTTGCCACTGTGTGCCGATCAAGGTATCGCTGTGACCCCATACAGTCCCTTGGCTTCGGGTCGGTTGACTCGTGATTGGGCTGGCGACACGAAGCGCTATGCCACGGATAAGGTGGCCCGCGAGAAGTACAATGACAGCAAAGATTTAGACATGCCCATCATTGCGCGAGTCGGTGAGATTGCTCAGAAGTATGGTGTCGACCGGGTTCGGGTTGCTTTGGCCTGGCTCCTACAGAAGCCAACTGTGACGGCGCCAATTATTGGAGCGACCAAGTCTAGTCACCTTCAAGGCGCCGTGAAGGCTCTGGATTTGACATTATCCGCCGAAGATATTGCCTATCTGGAAGAACCTTATCTGCCTCATGAATTGGTGGGACCACTGGCGGCGGATGACACGAATTTCACGCGGTAATCGACTGAATTGAAGATGAATAAAGAAGCGGACAGCAATTCAAACTGTCCGCTTCTTAGTTTTAATTAAGGCTGTTCTTTGCCGAGATCATGGTGATCGCCAGCACTCCCTAAATTTTTATTGAAAGCTGCGATTGCCTGAGGATCGTCGTTCCAAATATCGGGAAAGTCAGTTGTGGATGACGTAAATGGTAGCTTTTCAGTTTGACAGACTTCTTGCAAAAATAGTGTGATAACATCGGTTAAATCTAGGCCGTTACTAGCGGCGATTTCACTGGCACGAGCTTTGACTTTAGCGTATACGGTTAGGGTTAAAGACACGTTTTGTGACAAATCTAATCATCTCCGAGTAATCCTAGCACCTTTAAGGTTGGATGCCGTAGAACGTGCTCAACAAAGTTTTCGATATTATCTATTTAATTAAGAAACGACTATCGGAGCTCATCAGGCTCAGATAGTCGTTTCATTTAGTCCTTCATAAATGGTTGAAATTGTTTACTTAAACGTCCGGTTCACATAGTCCTCAACGGTCCCGGTCTTGGCGCTTTCATTGACGCGACCGGTGATCTTCACTTGGTCACCAGTGGTCATCAAGACAGCCTTGGGGTAATCAGCGGTGCCGATGGTCCAGAGAGTGTCTTGGCCCTTCAAGGCGAAGAGGACGTTCTGGGTGTCACCATTGGGGATGACCACGACCCGTTCGACGGTGCCGCTAACCTTGGTGGTCTTGGAATTCGTGGTGGAACTAGCCGTTGATCCAGAAGAGGCCAGTTGAACGCGGTATTGGTCCAGAGCCTGACTGGCCGTGGTGGCGTAGGCCTTCACACTTTGGTCGGCCGCCTTGATGTAGGCGTAGCTCCGAAAGGCCCCAGTGGAGTCTAAGAGGGAGACGACCCAAGTGGGAGTGCCATCGATGTTGTACATAATGGGCATCGTGGCCGACCATTTCTGAGCGACGTATTCCTTTTCGGCAATCTTCTTGGCCCCGTCACTATCCATGACCCCGATATTCTTACCGGTGTAGTAGGTCAGCGTCCCGGTCCGAGCGTTAATCATGGAGTAACCCATGGTCGAGTCGGCCCCAGTCTTCGGTGAGGTGAAGTCGTTGAAATACGAGATGTTCCCGTGCTTGTCGACGACCGGGGTGACACCGTCTTCAGTCCCGTTACTGTTGGGGTCCTTGACGCCGGTCTTGTTGAAATGGGCGTTGAAGAAACCGTTGCCGTACCAGCCAAAGATTTCATTCATTTCGGCGGCAGTCGAAGAGGCAATCGATTCGTTGATAAATTTCGGAGCACCGGCGGCCGAGTAAAGCTTGGTCTCCCCAGTCTTGGCATTCAAGACCGCGACGTGGAGGCTCTTGTAGTTGATTCGACTGGAGACGCCGCGCGCCTTGTAAACGGTTTGGATGAAGTAGGGTTCCCCGTTGTCCTTGATTTCGAGTTGGGGTTGGCCTTCTTGTACCCAGCTGGGGAAACGGTTGTAGATGACCCGCTGGGCGTCGTCAAAGAGGTAGGCGCTCGGGGTGTATTTCATGGGTTGCTTGATAAAATGTGGTTCGGCATTGACGTTGGTGGCGTCAATCATGAAGTAGCCGGGACTCTTCTTCGCCCGTTGCCAGCGCCAGAAGCCATCGAACTCGACGGGAGCGATGTAGACGGTCTTGCCCTTCACGACCTGAGTCTGGAGTGCGCCCAGCTTGTAATAGGACGTGTTGGGCACGGCACTCATGGCCTTGTTCATCTTGTTGCGAACGGTCTTGGGGGCAATGGCGATAGGCGTGGCATCTTTATCCAGGAGCGGCGCGGTCTTCATCGTTTTGATTTTGAGGGAATTGTAGACGGGTTTGACGCCGAACTTGGTCTGCGCGGCCCCGAAGAGACTGGTCAGGAAGAGAAGCCCTAGGATGCCAGCTGCGATGTTCAAGCCACGATTGCGGCTTCGGACATGAGGACGGTTCTCACCGGCCTCAATGACGACGTCAGGACTGCTGAAGGCCAGGAACGGGAGGTAGCCGACCCCGCTGATGACATTTAAGATAATCAGGCTAAAGAGGGCCTTGCTCGGCAGCGTGACGAATACGGCAACCAGAGCGATCAAATAGTAGACGATATAGACCCCAGCCAGGAGGCGGAGGTGTTGACGGCGTTGAACGATACCCATGATCGCCATAATAAAGGCGGACAGGGTACAGAAGAAGGCGACTAGCAACATGCGGGTGAATTCCTTTCTGAATGTGATCTGAGGAGGAGCAATTGTTTCTAGTGTAGCGTACTTCCTTTTAAAGTGATAGGCATCAGTGTGAAGGCTATCAGGGTGGCATTGTTGATAAGCTAGCAATTGGATGAGAACAAAAAAACGTCAGCTGAACCAGAGGGACCGATGTTAAGTGTTGTTTTGATACGTTATCTCTAGGGATAATTAATAGACTAGAACTTTAGTGGATTAGGCTAGTCGTTTGAACCCACTAAAACAAGGCGAATTGAAAGCCGGATCAAAGCCGGAGGAGGCCAGGGATGGAGCCGGCCGTGGTGGTGATGTTAGACCGAGTGGTTTTTCTCGGCCTTACATCACGGGCGACTTTGAAGACTCGCGTTCTTGGCGAGGCTTCAAATCGAGCGAGAAGCCCAAGGGGCTGAAGCGTCCCCACAGCAGGCGTAATCCCTGGCAGCCGCAGGCGGCCTTTCATCACAACATTCCAATAGCTAACCCAATCAAAAAGAGGCGAGACACAAAGGTCTCGCCCCTTAATCATGCAAAACAACTATTTAATAATTACTTTGGTCTTAGCTGGGATGTGGCTGTTGATCCAGTGTGCATCGGGAATTGGCATCCGAATGCATCCGTGGCTAGCCCGGTGGCCCAACTTCTTGGCTTCACTCTTGATGTAGTGGCCCTGACTGTTGATGACCACAGAGTGGAACATGTAGATGCCCCAGCCCTTGAAGGAGGTCCAATAGTTGGCACCGACGAAGTGCTTCCCGCGATTTTGAATGTGGAAGGTCCCTTTAGGCGTTGGGGTCGACTTCTTCCCCGTTGAACAGATCATGGTGTAGAGCACCTTGTGATGTTTGCTCATGACGTAAACCCGTTGTTTCTTGAGGGAAACCTGTAGGTAAACGTGCTTATGTACTTTCAGATTAGGATACGGCTTGTTTTCAGATGGCCGTTCCCAGCGTGGTTTCTTGGCTTTCTTGACCTTTTTGGTGGTCTTGGCGTAGGCCGTGACTTGATTCCCCGGTAAGTTCGTGCCAATGACCCCACCGAAGAGGGCGAAAATGGCTAGCCCCGTGATGAGGCCAATTCTAAACTTCTTCATGACGACTCCTCCTTGAAATACTCCCGATATGTCTTTAATTTTAGGTGTCGACTGAAGCGCTGTCAACACACAGTTGGCGGCACTAGCGGGGGTGAGATCGAAAAAGGCCGCACGAAAACCAGCGCTAGACTAGTGTTTTCGTGCGACCAACATAAATGACTTAATTTAAATGTTAACCCTTAAACATAAAGATTCCCCGAATAATCTCGGCACCAATTAAAACCAGCATGAATGACCAGGTTGCTAACGTGACAACGCTCCCCATGGTAAAGACCTCCTTGTGTCCGAATGCTTATCTTCATTGTACGCCGAGTGCCGGCAGGACACAATAGGAAACGCTTTCACGGTGAGTAGATTGTTACTGATTGTTCACCGCGATCAGGCTGCCAAAAGTGGCGGTCGACATCCCGGGAATGACCCGTAAGCGAGCCAGGTTGTAGCGACCTTGACTCATCTGGGCCATGCCTTCTTGGGTGGTCAGCGCGATGCTGTACCCAGCTTGCTTGGCTAAGCGGTGGGTTGTCTTGTCGGCCCGACCAGCAGGATAACAGAGAACCTCAGTCTTCTGATTCAGCTTGGCATCCAGCCACTGCTTAGACTTGAACAGTTCGGTCTTCTGCTGGGCGGCGGTGATTTCGTTTAAGTCCAGGTGCTGGACGGTATGGCTGGCGAAATCAACGCGGCCGGTGGCCTTCATCTGTTTCATCTCGGACAGCGTCAGGTGATTGGACTTGTGAGTGAATCCGGTGATGGCATTGATGGTGGCGTGCACCTTGGCTTGTTCCAGGGCGGGCAGACCGTGCGTCAGGTTATCCTTGTAGGCGTCGTCTAAGGTGACCCAGACGACCTTCTTCTGGGGCACAGTATTGGTGGTCAGCGCCCGAACGGCTTCATCGGCGGTCAGGGTGCGGTAGTGATGGTGTTGTAGGTAGGCCATCTCCTGTTGAAATTGTCGCGCGGGTACCCGCAAGGAGTTACCACTGGAAATACTGTGGTACATCAGGATTGGTAACTTTAATGGCTTGTTTAATTTGATCCATGGCTTAGCCTTAGGTTGCTTGACCACGGTGCGTTTGGTGTCAGATTCCTTGCGGCGGCTTTCACTGACTGGTGCCGCCGATTTTTTAACGGGTTGTCGTTGTTGCCAGACAACCACCCCGATCAGCACGACGAGTAGTGCGACCAGGCCCCCCAAGATTCCCCATTGTTTCTTCATTTGTAATTCCCCCAATTCGTTATTTCACCTACATAGTATAGGGGGTTCAACGTGAAGTGGCAATGCTTAGTCTGCCCGTTGCGCTAAACGACGGTAGTAATCGATGGCGTCCGGGGCCAAATGTAGGGCCGCAATGACCTCGCGATCGGACTTTTGGGGATGGCGGCGGAGATAGTTAATCAAGTAGCCTTGGTACAGGCCGGCCGGGCCGAGAGCGAAGCCGGTGAGGGCCTCGTCGGGCTTTAAATATTTATGGAGTCCCGGAAGTGTGAGGTGTGGGTCGGCAGAGGCCCGTTGCTTGAGGAACCAGTCGGACGACCGGAAACTGGCCTGGAGAGGCGTGATAAATTCACGGAGCTCGGTCAAAAAGGTCTGGGCTGCCTGGGACCAGGAACGCGTGTCAAGATCGGCGGTAAAGCCGGGCCGTAGAAAGGCTTGGACCGGATAGCCGTGAGCGATTAGGAGAAGTGTCAGACGAGTGTAGACGTGAAGTCGTCGGTCGGCCAATAAGTCATCGAGGTCGTCGACCCAGCGGAAGTTTAGGGGACGCGCGGCCTGCTTGGGTTTGCTCTTGAGATCTAGGGTTGGCAAGTAGGGCGTCCAACGATGGGAGAAGAGAAACTTGAAGTAAACGTTGAGGTGGGACAGGATCTTGTTATAGGTTTGATTTTGAATCTGACGTTGGTCAACCAGCATGGCCAGATATTGTTGAACATCGGCGGTCTGAAGCTGATTGACGCGGTGTTCCCGTTGATAGGTGGGATTGAAGTTTTCGAGGTATTTAAAGAAATCGGTCAACGTGGCGTTGTATTCGTCGAACGTAGCCTGCGCCATGGATCGCTCGTGGAGCACGCGATTGAAGGCGTCTTGATAAGGATAAGTCTGGGACATGGCAAAAGCCTCCTTGATAATGATTACTTTAACCAAGAAAGACGGTGCTGGCAAGTCATCACGCTTTGATAGCAAAGAAAAAAGCCCCGACAGGTAGGGTCGGGGCCTGAGGATAGCGTTAGGCGATCACTGGCACTTTGGCGCGAAGTGCGGCCTTATCCGCATCATTCAGGAAGGCGCCGTCGATAGCGTTGTGGGTCAGTTGGGCTAGTTGGTTCCAATCTAAATCGCTGTGGTCGTGGAGCGCTAGGATCTCGTCGGTCAAATTAACATCGGCAATCGTTCGGTGATTGGTGTTCACGGTGACCTTCAAGCCAGCGTTGAGAAAATCTTGAAGTGGCAAGTTAGGATAGTCGGGCAGGTCAACCGACCGGTGGCTACTGGTCAGACAGGTTTCTAGCGTGGTCCCGGTCCGTTTAGCCCGCGCCATGGCGGCTGGGAAACCGTTGAGTCGTTGACCGTGACCGATGCGTTCGACCTCCAGGCTCATCACGACGACCACGTTATCCACGGGAGCCGTTTCCCCGGCGTGCAGGGCAATTGGCAGGCCAGTCGCATGGGCAGCACGGATGGCATCGGCAAGCGCAATCGTGGGGTACTCAGCTTCATCACCGACAAGGTCTAAGCCCACAACACCCTGACCGGCAAATTTGGCGGCCGTTTCAAAGACAGTGGTGAGTTCGGCTAATGATCTTTCACGGCGGCCACAGACGATGGCGTTGACTGGCACGTCGTACGTTTTGGTTCCGGCATGGAGTCCGCGAAGTAGTGCGGCAATGGCCTCTTCCAAGGTCAGGTTGCCCTGGGTGTAAAGCGTTGGCGTGAACCGGGTTTCCATGTAAATGAGCCCGTCGGCTGCAGCAGAGCGCACGATGTCAGCCCCGGCAATCTCGAGTTGTTCAGCGGTCTGCATCAGGTCGATGACCGGTTGGAAGTGCTTTAAATAATCCGTAGTCTCGGGATTCGTCGCGGTGGCAATAAGCAGGTCATGCAAGGCGCGATCGCCAACGGGAAGCGGCGTGTCCGTCACCGCGGCCATTTCACGCAGGGCACCGAGGGAGAGTGAGCCTTCAAGGTGACAGTGCAGGTCGATCTTGGGGTACTGACGGACGGTAACGGGGGTAAATGGCTGTTGGGTCATGGGAATTCCTCCTATAAATTTGTATTAGAATGATACGCCTGCGGCAACCAGGTGTCACCCTGTGGGGCAGACCTGAAGCCTGAAAAGCGGTCTTCAGGGCAACTTTGAACCTTGCAAAAATCGCAAGTTTCAAAGTTGGCCGTGCTCTAGGTCGAGAAGAAGCCTCGACCAAGACCACCGACACAGGGTGACACCTAGTTACCTTCGGTTGATATGATTTTAGTATACCATGAGTCGGGTGGCCGTAAGGGTGGGAGATATTAGCCGGAAATGATTTCACGGTTAGCGTTTGTGAATGGTCATTGAACTAACAAACATGACCTAAGATCCCGCGCATTGCCGGAGAATTTTTGACCGGAGATGTGTCGGCCGAGTGTCAAATTTTACAATTTTGAAATTTCGAGTAAAAGTGTTGTTTCCTAATGGAAAACATTATAGAATGAAGCTACTTAGATGGGGTTAACGATCACCCGGCGGAACAATATTTAAGCCGATTATCTTAGTCGTTGACTCTATTATTTACACCTTAAATATAAACTATTTATAATTAATAATTAATTGAATAATTTGGGGGATCTCTACAAAGCTTTAGAGAGAAAAGGAGTAATTTTATGGATCAATTGAATTCGCGATTAACGCGTTCCGATTTTCGGGCGCATCGCGTGGGGAAGAAGCGGTACATAACGGGGTTTGACGGTATTCGAACCCTAGCCGTTTTAGGCGTTATTATCTATCATTTGGCACCATCGACACTTCAAGGCGGGTACTTGGGAGTTCCGATCTTTTTCGTGGTCTCAGGTTATCTGATTACCTACCTGCTGATTCAGGAGTGGGATCAGACACATACCATTGATATCTGGGGCTTCTACGGGCGTCGGTTGAAACGACTGTATCCGGCCCTGGTCACGATGCTTTTGGCGACGACAGCTTACATTACGTTGTTTCAGCGGGAGCTACTGGTCAACATTCGTAAGACGGTGATGACCAATTTAATTTATGGGTACAACTGGTTTGAAATTAGTCACGGGCAATCGTACTTTGATCGGTTTAGTGGCGAGTCACCCTTTACCCACCTGTGGTCGTTGTCGATCGAAGGTCAGTTTTATCTGGTCTGGCCACTCGTGGTCTTGGCTCTGTTGATTCTGGTTAAAAAGCAAGGCCGGATCTTATTAATTCTGCTCGGAGCGGCGATTGCGTCAGCCTTAGCGATGGCCCTCTTGTTTGATCCACAGAACACCAACCGGGTCTACTACGGGACGGATACGCGGATGTTTGCCATCCTAATCGGTGCGGCCATGGCCTTCGTTTGGCCAGCCCATCGGCTCAGTGCGGATGTCACCCGGGCCCATCGTTTGGTTATGGATGGTCTCGGTGGGGCTTCGCTGTTGGCCTTAGTTTACCTGTTCTTTAACATGAACGGGCAGGCGGCCAGCACCTATCATGGCGGGATGTTCTGGTTTACCGTCCTCTCCGGAATTTTAGTCGGCACGGTTGCTCATCCCGGCAGTGATATGAATCGAATCTTATCGAACCCGGTCTTTAGTTATGTTGGACAACGGAGTTACGGGATCTATCTGTATCAATTTCCAGTCATGATTTTCTATGAATCTCGGATCAATATTGGCAATCATCCCTTGTTCAACGCACTGGTCGAGGTGGCCTTGATTATGGTTGCCACGGAACTCAGTTACCGGTGGATCGAACGGCCATTGCGGCACTACCACTACGGTCAACTTACCAGCGACGTGGTCACCTTCTTCAAACAGCCGGATGCGCATCGCCTCGCTAGCAGCCTGGGTGTTATTGGCGCCTTACTTTTCGGCCTGACGGCGGTCGGCTTCGTTCAACAGCCCGCAGCCGCTAAGCCAACGGCGCTACAACAGACCATCACGCAACGACAGGCAGCGGCCAAGAAGAAGAATGCCGAAGCCGCCAAGAAGCAGAAGGCCTTAGCCAAGGAAGCCTCCAAACGCAAGCATGACAAGGCTGTGGCTTTCTCGAGGCTGTCCAAGTCGGACCAAGATACCGCAAAGACTTACTACCTGACGCCAGAAGAGGTCGTCACCAGCAAGCAGACACCATTAACGGCTATTGGGGATTCCGTCTTACTGGATGACTCAGGCGACCTGCAAAAGGTCTTCCCTGGTGCCATCGTCGACGGTAAGGTTGGCCGGCAAGCGGCCGATGTAAAGGGCATTGTGACTAGCCTCGACCAACAAGGGCAACTGGCCAAGAATGTCCTAGTGAACATCGGAACCAACGGCTACATTACCCCAGAACAGGCCAAGGAAATCGTTGAAGCCATTGGACCAAGCCACGAGATCTTCTGGGTGACGGCCCACGTCCCAACGCGGGAATGGCAGAACTCCGTTAACCGACGGATTCAAAAGACGGCGGATGCCTACAAGAACGTCCACGTTATCGATTGGTACAGCACGGCTAAAGGTGAAGATAAGTGGTTCGTCAGTGACCACGTTCACCCGAATAACCGCGGAAACCGGCACTACACGTCACTCATCGCCAAGGCTGTAACTAAGGTTAGCCAACAAAAATAACTTGAATTGAATTGGGTTGAGTTGGGTCGCCTGCGGCAATCAGACAGAACCCCCATGGGGCAGGCCTGAAGCCAAAGTGCGGTCTTCAGGGCAACCTTGAACCTCGAAAGTCACGAGTTTCAAAGTTGGCCGTGCTCTAAGCCGAGAGAGAAACTCGGCTAAGACCACCGACACGGGGGTTCTGTCTGGTTACCTCCGGCTGAGGCTGTATGTTGTTGGTAACATTGCGTTCGAGTATGAATGGTGATGTTGATGGCTGATGCCGATCGATTGGCAATGTGTTTTGTCAGTTGAACAATGCAACGCAACGTTCTGGCAATGCTGGATTTTTGCCGGAGGGTGGTTGCTCAGAGGGCTCAGTCGTGTCGTTTCACTTGGCTGGGTGGGTTTCCTAGCCTAGTGAAAGCCCGAGTTTGAAGACCTGCGCGTTTCTGGCGCGGGGCTTCAAATCGTGGCCACAACGTTCCAGCCCTCTGAGCAACCGCCCGGAGGCCTGCTCTCCACTATCGCCAAAGTTCAAAACCCATTAAAACATTAGAACGACAAGTAGTCGTGACCGCTATTAATTTGGCGGTCACGATTTTTTCGATTTGACACGAATAAGGCCCTAAGAGTAAGTTGGTTTAATTTACCGCTAACCCCATATTTATCAACGCTTTTGGGTGCTTTTTGAGTGTCGTTAGTTTCGTCCCTCAGGGGGTCGTGATATGATACCCGTGAATTCAGAGATGAGTTCAAAATTATTCGGGGGGTAATTGTTATGATGAAGAAAGTTGCAATGATCGCAGCTGCAGCAGCCATGGTATTACCATTAGGGGTCGGGGCTATTGCTCCCGTAAGTAGTTCCGTGACTGCATTTGCCGCTGCCAAACCAGCAGCGAAGAAAGTCAGCTATACGTTATTGAGTAGCAAAGCCTTAAAGAAGGCAGCTTACCACGTCAAATCCGGGAAGCCCGCCCTTTATAGTGCAGCATTTGCCGCTGACAATTCCAAGGTGACGATGGCTAAGAAGGGTACGCTGAAGTCTGGCGTGACCTACACCGCCAGCAAGAAGATTGTGATTAAGAATGCCAAGGGCAAGAAGGTCAGCTATGGGTACATCAAGACTGCCAACGGCAAGGTTAAGGGCTGGGTTGCTCTTTCCAAATTAACCGCTGGCAAATTCATGGCAGCCGATGGGATTCACAAATCAAATACGTATACCTTGGTTAGTTCCAAAAAAATTAAGAAGAGTGCTTACCACTTCAAGAATGCTCGTCCGGCCTTCTACACGGGCAAATTCGCTGCCGACAAGTCTAAGGTAACGTTGAAATTGAAGGGCAAGTTGCCAGAAAGCAAGACCTTCTACGCAACGAAACAAATTACGGTTAAGAATGCGAAGAAGAACGTCAAGTACCTCTACGTCACTAGCGGAAAGACAAAGGGCTGGGTCTTAGCCTCCAAGTTGACCGCCGGCAAGTTCATGGCAGCTGACTAACTGTTACCTCCAGACAATAGCCTAAAAGCCGAGACGGCTGTCTCGGCTTTTTTTGTGGGCGCTGAACTTTATATGGCCGAAACGTGCCAAAAAAGGCAGTCAACTCCGCTTAACCCCGCTAGGCAAACAATCCAGAATCAGGATTGTCTGCCTAGCGACGTTAATGCTCGCTGACTAACCGCCTTTTTTGGCACTCTTTTTCCCCAAAAAGGTAAATCGTTTCGACTGTTTTCACGGCGGTAATTTGACCGATATTTGGCCCCTATAAACGGAACATGACGTGTTGTAATCCCCGGTGTATTAAGGATCCGTAACGATCTGAACTTTTTTCTAAAACCGTCATGTAAACGCTTTACAATGCATGACAAAGCAAGCATAATGAAGTCGTAAAGGCACAAAGAATCTACGGAGGTGTTTTTGATGGTTAAAACAAAAGCAGTAATGATCGGTGCGGGTTTATCTAATATGGCCGCGGCGGTTTACCTGATTCAAGAAGGCCATTGGCGTGGTGATAATATCACCTTTTATGGGGCAGATATGCACGGCGCCAACGATGGTGGGACGACCGAAGAATTCAGTGATGAATACTGGAACAAGGAACACCCACTCGACAACCAGACGGGTTACGTTGCCCGGGGTGGCCGGATGCTGAACTACCGGACCTACGTTGATTTGATGGACCTACTGGACCGGATTCCTTCCGCAACTGAGGAAGGCATGACAGCCGCAGAAGACACTCGCGACTTCGATTCGCATCACCAGACTTATGACAAGGCGCGCTTGTTGCAAGGCGGCAAGGGCATTATCGATGGCGGGAAGTTAGGCCTGAACAACAAGGACCGGACACTGTTATCGAAATTAGTTCTGATGCCCGATGACGAAGAAACCAAGTTGGACAACGTGACGATCGCCGAGTACTTCAAGGACGACCCACACATGTTCCAAACCAACTTCTGGTACATGTGGGAAACCACGTTCGCCTTTCGGATCGAGAGTTCCGTTCAAGAACTCCGACGTTACATGCACCAAATGATTTATGAATTTACTCAAATTGAACACTTGGTTGGGGTCAACCGGACCCGTTACAACCAGTTTGAAAGTATGATTTTGCCTCTGATTAACTACCTTAAGGGTGAAGAGGTTAAATTTATTTCCAACCGGATCGTCACGGATTGGGAATTCGCCGACAGTTCGATGCAAGATGAAATCACCGTTACTGGCATTCACGTCAAGAACGTGGAAGATGATACCGAAGAACTCGTCGACATTGATGATGAGACGGCAGTTATCTTCACCAACGGATCCATCACGGACTCCGCAACGATGGGGGATTACAACACCCCCGCTCGCGAAAACATGGAATACGGGATCAGTGCCGCATTGTGGAAGAAAGCCACGGAACGCTTCTACAACTTGGGGACCCCCGATAAGTTCTTCGCCGACCGTAAGAATTCCGAATGGGTCAGCTTCACGTTGACCACGAAGAACCACTTACTGTTGAACGAAATTACCCGGATTACCACCCAAGTTCCTGGGAATGCGCTGAATTCCTTCCTGTCCACGACGCCAATCACGCCATTGGGTCAGAAGGACATTAACATGTCGATCGTGGTTCACCACCAGCCTCACTTTACCAGCCAGAAGCCAAATGAATCGGTTATCTGGGGTTACTTCCTGTACCCACGTCGGACGGGTGAATTCGTCCACAAGCAGTACATCAAGATGACGGGTAAGGAAATGGCTCAGGAATTGATTGGCCAGTTGTCCAAGGTGGATCCAGGTCCTAACAACATCAAGGAAAAGGAACCAGCCATTCTCGACAGCATTATCAATAACATTCCAGTTTACATGCCATACGCCTCAGCCCTCTTCAACAACCGGGCTAAGACCGATCGGCCAGAGGTTATTCCAGCACACTCAACCAACTTAGCCTTTACTGGTGAATTCGCTGAACAACCTTACCAGATGATCTTTACGGAACAGAGTGCTGCTCGTTCCGGTGAAATCGCGGCGTTCCACTTTGCTGGGGTTCCAATGGATCACTTGGTCGATACGCCTCGTTACGATAAGGATCCGAAGACCTTATTGAAGGCCACTAAGCGCATGTTTAGCTAAATCGTGTCACGTTAATGGCTTCCAGTGAGGGGTCGTCGTGACATCCCGGGGATGACCTGTCCGGTGAGGCAGGCTTGCTCGGTCACATTCTTCGAAATTGAATCCTGAAATCAGCGCATTAGCGTTGGTTTTGGGATTTTTTGTTTGGCTAAGACAGCAGCCTGCGGCTGCCAGGGATTCCGCCTGCTGTGGGGACGCTTCAGCCCCTTGGGCTTCTCGCTCGATTTGAAGCCACGAAAACCACGTGTCTTCAAAGTCGCCCGTTGTGTAAGGCCGAGAAAAGCACTCGGTCTAACGCAGCCACCACGGCCGGCTCCATCCCTGGCCTCCTCCGGCTAGGTGGTGGCGTTTAAGCCAGATAGATGGCAGAATGCCTCAGTAGGATTAATCTCCGTAGAGGCAACGTCTGTGGTCTTTCTAGCTGGTCTAGAGGTCCATGTCCTGGGTAGGGTTGCCGACAGGGACCATGCATCGTGAAGATTCCGGTGTCATCAAGAGAGCATACGAAAAGCCGCCAGTACCTTGCTAGATTGCAAGGACTGACGGCTTGTTGATTATCTTGTAATTGAAGGCCACTGGTCATTTGTGAATATCGTTGACCAATGGCTGTGTGACGGTCCTGGTCCCAAACAGTTGTGGCAATTAAGCACCGCAATAGCCGGAGGAGGACAGGGGTGGAGCCAGCCGTGTCGATGGTGTTAGGCCGGAAGCCCGACCCTTAGGGCTGCAGGCGTTTCCCACAGCAGGCGTAACCCCTGTCAGCCGCAGGCAGATTTTTCGACCCTATTTGCAGATCAACATTTCACCTAGCTAGCCAAACCGTTCACGTTAGCGCGGTGTTCCGAACTGCCTTCCCAGAAAGGAACCTTGACCACGCCCATGATCTTCTTGGCGTCGACATAGCCCCAGGCTCGGCCGTCCTCGGAGACACTCCGATGGTCGCCGAGAACGAAGTAGTGGCCCTTAGGAACGGTGTTGCCTTGGTAGGTCCAGTTGTGTTGCTTAGCCAGACCACCTAGCGTCCAATCCCCGGTACCGATGCCCCGTTCGGACTTACTGATGAAGCTCTGTTTAATTTTACGATTGTTGATGTAAATGTAGCCATTCTTGCTGGCCACCTGATCGCCAGGCATGCCGATGACCCGTTTGACGTAGTTGGTATTCTTGGCCGCGGTGGGGTCTTCCCCGTAGGCGTCGAAGACAATAACACTGAGTCGTTTGACCGCTGTCGGTTTGGTCACGATCATGGCCTCGCCGTTCACTAAGTTCGGTTCCATCGAGTCGCCTGAAACCTTGACGACTTCCAGCAGGTAGGTGCGCACGACGAAGACGACAGCCAGGGCAACCACGATGGGTAACACCCAACTTAGGATATTGCGAAAGGTTTTCATTGAAAAAGTCTCCCCTGAATAAATTTGCTGTGTTTAGTGTACCATGCTGGTTTCATGGGGAACACGCCTTAAATGAAAGTTAAGGCAATCGTGACAAACAAATTCTTATTTTTTGACACATACTACTTTGACACGCACAGTAGTATGTGATACATTATATGCAAGCAAAAGGAAGGAAGTGGCGGCATGGCTGAGAATATTTCCAAAGATCTCATTCGGGGCCATACGGATACAATTATTTTGAACATTCTCCAACAGGGGGATAGTTACGGGTACCAGGTGGCCAAACGGGTGAAGGCTCTGAGTCATGGGCACTATGAGCTCAACGAAGCCACGCTGTACACGGTCTTTCGTCGACTCGAAAAGAATGGCGCACTGACGGACTACTGGGGTGATGAGACCCAGGGCTCGCGGCGCAAGTATTACCACGTCACGCCAGCGGGACGCGACATGTTGGCGGAGAAGACGGCGGCCTGGCAGTTTGCCAAACCAATTATTGACGACTTAATTACCGGTAAACTTACAGAGGAGGTTTAATTATGGACGATATTACAATGGAAATTCGGACGCGTTTGGACCAGTTATTTAGCAAGTACCAGCCGTCGCGGGCATTAACAGAACTGAAGGAAGAACGAGTGGGCGACCTGACCGAAGCCGTCTCCGAACGGGTCAACGACGGCATGCAGACGGACAAGGCGATTGATGAAGCCGTGAACCAGATTGGCGATCTCGACAGTCTCCTCAAAGAGGTGGCCGAGGACAGTGAGAGTCAGAGCACGACCGGGCACAACCGGCAGAGTGAATCCAAGACACAGCACAGTTCCCAGTCTAGTGTTCACGTCGGCAAGCTCCACATCACCGACGACCAAGTGACCTGGGGTGACCACGTCCTCGTGGATAACGACAAGGAAAAGGTAGATCTCGGTAGTTTGGTTCAGGTGGAAGGCGACCACGTTTCCGTTGCCAACGGTCTGATTGACGTCAACGGGGATCACGTTACGGTTAACGGCCAGGAACCGGAACGGACAATTGTGACCTCACTGAAGCTGGTTAACACCCAGACCTTTGCGGTGACCGACCTAGCTAACGTGGCCATCGACTATCGCGATGCCGCCGTTAAACTCGGCGCGGCCAGCGGTGAGAATATCGTGGTGAATGAATACATGAGCCGCGACAACGACCGCTTTCACCTGCGGGCCACGCGTGTTGGGGATACGCTGACCATTCAACAGGGTGAACGCCCCCGTCTCTGGCCCGTGCATATTCGCGTAGAAATTCTGTTGCCGACCACTTTGACAGGACGCGTCACGGTGGAGGCGGGTAATGGAAGCCTCGAAATGAGTGATTTCCAGAGCGCTATTTTCTTGGCTGCCCATGCGACTAACGGTCGTGTACGGATCTTCCATACCGGCGTCGAACGACTCGACCTCACCGCGACCAACGGGGCCATCAAGATTGACGATCTGAAGAGCACAATCACTAAAATTCGGGCCGACAATGGGGCGGTAACGCTGGGTCGACTGACCGGAAAAGGGTCGGTTGACACTGTAAATGGCGCTATCCGGGTGACGGATCAGATTGGTGATCTTCATTTGAATTCACGGAATGGTGGCGTTCGGGTCGATGGCGTTGATGGCCAGTTGACTTGTATTGCCCGCAATGGGGGGGTCCGCGTCAAGGGACTCACTGGGGATGGTGATATTCGTGCTAAGAACGGCCGGGTCAGCGCTGAGGTTACCGGCAATATCAAGGTCCAGAGCCACGGCAACGTGAGTCTGGAAGTTCCGGCGGGCCAGAGTTACCAATTCGACCTGCGCAATGAAGATGGCACGGTACGAGCGCCTCGTGACGCCCACTTCACGTTAGATGACCGGCACCATAAGATTGGAACTGTCGGGGAGAACCCCGCGGTGACAGTGATTGTGGATAGCCGACAGGGTAGTGTAGACATTAACTAAGTTAATTGAAATAGGGCCAGGACAAATGTCCTGGCCCTATTTGTGTATACGGGGCGTCTTCAATTGTCCCCCTGGAATGAATCAAACTATGCAAGTTTATGGTCATTATCAGTTTTGACCAATAGTTATTAAAAACTGGATGTTAACTGGGGCGTTCCACCAATTAAATTGGTCCATTTTGAGAACTAACTGGTCGGCTTTTGTTGATTTGTCAACACGAAACAAAGTAAGGTAGCATGCAGAAGACAGCGTTTTCTTCGAATTGTAAAGAAAAAACAAACAATTTACAAAAAAGGGGTTTATTTTTTAGGCAGAAGAGGCGATACTAGAAGAAGTTACTGTGCGGAAGAATCATAAAGATACCACCAAGATTGTAATTGGTGTAGTTTGACTTGGCTGATTTGGGTCAAGGGAATTTCACGAGAACGGCCGGCCGCTAAACCGAGATAAACGGTGCTGGCAGTCACGAAGTCAACGGTTCCCGTTTTGGTAACGCCACGGTAAGTCACTGTGGTGAGCTGATTTTTTTTGGTAAGCGGTTTGGAGTAGGAGCTGAATTTTTTGTGGTGTATAGTCTAACATTCATGTCACGTCCTTGGTTAGGAGATTATTCCCATTATAGAACATATGTTCTATTTTGCCAATCATAACTATAATATTACTGGATTAGTTACTTTATCTATAAAATATAAGTATGGTTATCCACTTTGAACCTTTTGACCGGTGACGACGGGCGTTTTATCGGCTAAAATTAAGTCCCGTAGGCTGTATCCAATTTAGGACGGTAAATGGCAGCGCCCCGCGCTGAACTAGAAGGAGTAATGGATTTATAATGACAGAGACGACAAACGATAACGTTACGGAAGCAGAATTAAAGAAACAATTTGACGACTTGTACATGCACATCTTCAAGTACATCGGGGACTTTGTTTCAATTCCCACCCAAAAGTATAACTTAACTTTTGAAGCTTTCATGGTGATGGAAAACGTTGCGCGGAGTAAGAATGGGCAGACGTTGGTGGAATTGGCCAAACTTGAAGGCGTTTCGAAGAGTGCCATTGCTCGTCAAGTTAACGTGTTGTTGAAGGAAAACTACGTGATGCAGAAGGTCGACCCTAATGACCGTCGGGTCAAGTACATTACTTTGACAGCTGCGGGTAGTCGGGTTCAACGGAACCTGGCTCAGGCGACGGACGAACGGTTCCACCGCTGGTTAGGCTTCTTCGGTAAGGATGAAGCAGAACACTTTATCAAGGTGCTCCACCGGGCCAATGAACGGGCCGTTGCGGCCGGCTTCGTTGGTTTCGACAGCTTACATGATAAGCGCCGGAACTCCAACCGTGGCCGCACGCGGAACCACACCACGACTCAAGATTAATCATGATAAATCATAAAGACGAGGGCTGTACCGATTGGGTATAGTCCTCCTTTGTGATCTCTTGTGTTGAGAATTGATAATGGCTATTGGCTATTGGTTAAGATTGGTCGCCATGACAAGGTGGATCCGTTCTAATTTCAAATGATGACAAAAAATCGGCAGGCACAACCTGAATATCCAGGTTATGCTTGCCGATTTTTGATTCTCAGATTGTTTGGCGTAAGTATTGCTAGTTTTGTTGATCTCCAGCAGTGTTGCCGTGAATCGCCGTCCTAGCCGTGAGGCCGGCAGATATGGGCTCAGGCGCGTCGTTCTCCTTAGTCAGTGAGTGATCTTCTCGCTGGCTTAGGAGAAAACCAAGCTTGAAGACTCGTGAACTTCGAGGCTTCAAGTTGTGTTCGCACCGTTCCAGCCCATATCTGGCGGCCGGTAGGCGACTGAACCGCCACGTTGCCGAATCTTGAAACCAATTTGGTATTTAATAATTTATTTTCCTCGATTTAAAATTGAAGTGCAACACCTGCTCTACTAGACCA
>NZ_JQCA01000122.1 GCF_001437125.1 Levilactobacillus paucivorans
GGGAGTGTCAAATTTTTTGTGTAAATGGAAGTCCTCTCCCATTAGCTAGCTTCTAATACATGGATTCTAACGTATCTTGAATTTGCTTGAAACCTCGATGCGTTCGCTCAAAATTTTGGCCGTTGTAGTCACGAATAACTGTGACCAGAACGCGTTCTAGTGCTGGTTCATTTGGAAATTGTTCTTTCTTCTTTGTCTGCCGTTTTAGCTTCTTGTTGAATGATTCAATGAGATTTGTGCTGTAGATGCTACTGCGTATCGCAGCTGGAAAAGTGAAACAGGTCAAGAGATGAGGATTATTTTCTAGCTTGCCCGTTACTTTTGGATACGCCTTTTGCCACTTGTCTATGAAGTCAGCTAAGGCCTGTTTTGCGTCGTCCATGGTAGCTGCTTGATGGATCAGTTTGAAGTCGTTAAGGACCTCTTGTCGGTCCTTAGTTCGAACGTGAGCTTCAATGTTCCGACTGACGTGGATCAGGCACTGCTGGAGCTTAGCCTTAGGGAAGTGGTCACCAATTGTGTTGGTAAGGCCGACTAAGCCATCGGCCACGAATAAGAGGACTTCTTTTACACCACGCTGCTGAATGTCCACGAGAAGCTCTTCCCAAACGGTACTGGATTCAGTTGGAGCGACTTGGTATGCTAGGACCTCTTTCATACCATTTGGTCGAATGCCAATGGCGATATGCACGGCTTCTTTAGCCACTGAGTCCCGGCGCAGAGGTAAGTATGTTGCGTCCACATAAATGACTGCGTAACGACTCGCTAGAGGGCGCGTCTTGAAGGCGTTGACCTGTTGGTCAACGACCTTCGTGAGGTTTGAAACCGTTTGTGGTGTGTAATGAGCACCATACATTTTCTCAATCAAATCCGCGATCTCACTAGTGGTAATCCCTTTTTCGTAGAGCTGGACAACCGTGGCTTCTAAACCATCCGTTTGGCGTTGATAGCTTGGAATAGTTTGCGTATTAAAGGCGCCATTTCGGTCGCGTGGAACCTCCAAGTTTAGTTCCCCATACTTAGTTTTAAAGGTTCGCAGATAATGCCCATTGCGTGAATTGCCGCTGTTAAAGCCTTGGCGGTCGTAGGGTTCATAACCGAGGAACGATGAAAGTTCCTCGTGCATTAAATCATTGATGGCCGTTTCCAAATGTTGCCGAAAAACTTCGTCCAAATCTTGCTTTTGTGCTAGTGCTGCCATAATTTCTTTGTTAAACTGAGTCATGGGGAAAGCCTCCTATGTCCTATGAAGTGAGTGTGGTTGCTAACTATCATAAGGGAGAGGCTTTCCCTTTTCAATTGCTTATTTTTCTATTTACACATAATTATTTAAACACTC
>NZ_JQCA01000123.1 GCF_001437125.1 Levilactobacillus paucivorans
CGAGGATAGGACGTTGCCACGCGAACGAAAGAACCCTGTGAGGGTTCTTTTTTTATTGTCAAAATTCTGGAAAACAGGGATAATGGAAGGGTGATAAGTGATGTCATTGACGTCACCGGATCGCTAAATATGCCGCTTTAGCTCAGAAGGTAGAGCGTTTCCATGGTAAGGAAGAGGTCGTTGGTTCAAATCCAATAAGCGGCTTACAGTATCGTTGGGGTCCCTCATTGCAACTTGGTTGCAGTGAGGGACCTTTTTCCATGGCTAACTTGAAGACTCTGTCAAATCAAGAAAGACAGCGGTATACTCAATCTATATGGAAAATAACTTAGCACATTAAACGAGGTCTGGTGTGTCGATTGACATGCTGACCAAAAAACAAGAATCAGGGGAGAAATAAAAGATGAGAATGACCACTAAGTTTTTAGCCGCAGCTGTCTTACTGCTGGGACTAGCCGGTCTGTCGGTTCCAGCTAAGGCTGCAACGAGAAGCACCACCATTGTGTCACAAGGCAAGGTCACCAAATTTGGTCGGGTGACCGGAAACACTAAAGGGAACCTCTACAGCTTCAAAACAGACAGCCAAGGAACGCTGACCATGTCCCCGATACATTATCTCAAAAATTATTCGAAGAGTGCCTGGATCGCGAGCAAAACGGCCTGGGTTCAAAAGGCCAATGGAAAACGCTATCGGTATGACTACGTCACCGAGACGACCAATGTGCCCAACAAACGCCATGCAGGATGGGTGCTTCATCAGGATTTGAGGACGCCCAGTGAGGTGAACTTGAACGCACCTTACATCAGCCAGAATGCCGTTAAGGCTTGGATGGGGTGTGAGTCCGCTAGCTTGCTGGAGGGTCTCCATTACAAGGGGATTCAAAATTCGACGGGGTTAGTCGCCTTCATGAAGCATTTACCACGCAGCAAGACTAATAATCCCAACACTGGTTTTGCCGGGAGTCCCTACAAGGTGACCCCTGGGGTCTTCCAGTCCATTTTTCCGAAGCCATTAGCCAAGTGGGGGAACAAGTACACCATGGTTAAGAATATCAGTGGTGCTAGTGTTGCCACGTTGCGGAGCCAGATTCGGCAACACAACCCGGTGGTAGTCTACGTTACCTTACACTTCGCCAAGGCGCAGTATGATCACTATTTCTGGGGAACGGGTATCGATAATAGTCACGTGATGTTATTAGATGGCTATAAATCAGGGTACTATCACGTCTCCGATCCGAACCAGGGCAAGTACTGGGTCAGTGCTAAGAAGTTTAAACGCAGTTATAATTACAAGCATTTCGCGGTGGCGGTTCAGTAGGAGCGAGGCCAACCGCTGTTGTTCATTAATGACACGAAAGGAAGCACCGTCTGTAGACGAGGCTTCCTTTTTTTGAATGGTCAGCGCAGTTTGCCTTGGATTTCGTGTGTTGACCTGCTAGCATAAAGATCGCTGACCGAAAGTGGTCGGCAATGGTCGTTGATTAAGGACTAATTGACTAGGGACAGGAACGAAAACTCATGTCAGCTAATCCCACGATTCGCAGATTTTGCAAATAATAGACTCGACCATGGGGAGTCGATGTAAGTGTGGAACTGGTTGTCATGAAAGGAGTTGGGGAGATGCATCTGTTACCAACGCCCGCGTTGTGGCCTGAAGCTATTCTGACCATTTTGGGCAGTGCCGCCAGTCAAACGGAACTCATCTGGTTAGGTGGGACCTTGATTGGGGCGATCGGCCTGAGTTGGGCGCTGCGTCGTCGGAAACGTTAGACTGAGACGCATCTAAATAAGAGGAGTTGACAATTATCGTCAACTCCTCTTATTTTTAGTTGGCGAACATCTGTAGTCGAAACGTGTGACAAAAGGCAGTCAACTCCGCTTAACCCCGATAGACAAGCAATCCAATACCAGGGTTATTTGTCTATCGACGTTAATGCTCATTGACTAACCGCCTTTTGTCGCACTCTTATTTCGGTTAGCGGCCATCATACCGCGTGATTTCAAATTGATGATTTTCATATTTTGCCATGTAAACGTCGCGAACGTTGGCCACACCGTGTTGCTTTAGCTGTTCCAGCAACCAATTTTCGTCATGATTCATGAGTTCCAACACGTCTTGGTCAATCTGACCATCCACGATGATGGGGTAGCGAATCGACCCGTCGCCCTGACGTAGAATGGTTAGGCTGCCGTTCTGTTCAACGATGGCCCGTTTGACCTCGTCGATCTGGTAGACGCCCGCCGTTCGGAGCTTGAAGTCGATCTCTTTGGCGGAGAGGTTGGCCTTCAGACAGTTGTGAACCAGCAGCTTGCCATCACGAATCACCGTGATGGGGCCACCATCAATGAACTTGCCGACGGCTTGCACGTGAATCTTGAGGTAACGGGTGACTAGGATCAGCAGCGACCAAATCAGCAGGACAATAATGAATTGAAGGAGAGTAACCGCCGAGTTATAGATAACCCCACCGACGATCCCCCCAAGGACGTAGTTTTGAACCTGGTCGATCGCCGAGGTGGGAGCCAGGTTCCCTTTGCCAGAGAAGTTAATCAATAGCGTCATAAAAATGAAACCAACAACTAATTTTATAAAGACATCCGAATAAACAAACATGGGTTACTCCTTTACCAACGTAATCTTGGGTTGTTTCAACGCGATCTTCTCCAGGACAAAGGCCGATCCATCACTGTTGTAGTTCAGCCGATAGTAACCATCTGGTGCCTTGACCAGGAGGTTGTCTCCTGTGGAGGTGGCGTTAATACTCAGACGAGACGGCTTGACCTTAAGCGTGGTTGCCACCTGTTGAACAGTTGCTGTGATCTGGCCGGTTTGTTGGCTTGCGGATCGAAGCGAGAGCAGGCTGTTGATTTGAAAGCCCAATACCAGCAATAATAAGGTCCCAGTGATAATGCTCAGATCCTTATATTTCACGTTCCATTGGTTTCGCAGGTAATGGACGAAGAGACCAATAAAGACGACCAGGAGTGCAATTAATAGGGCAATTCGGGCATACTGCCAAGTATTGTGGTGGGTCGTGAGATAACCGTAAGTATAAAAAGTCATCGTGTTCCCCCCTTTAAAATAAGTTCTGCAATATATTTTATCACGAATAGGGGAGAATCGTTGTCTGATAAAACCGATAGATTTCACATTGTTTTCTAATCAAAAACTCATTTTGCGGTATACTGGTAAGCAGATTAGAAAGAGGGGACTCCCATGGAAATTACCAATCGTCAATCCGTCATCCAAATTTTTCAGGCGGCCAGTAGTGATATTCTCAGCACCCTAGGCGGTGATACCTTCAGCTTCGCCTTGGGGTTGATGCTGTTGCACCGGACGCACTCGGCCATTAGTTTTGGCTTGGGTGCTATTATTTATCCGATAATTGGCCTCCTATTGGTCGTTCCTGTGGGAAACCTAGTCGATACTCACCACCATAAGAAGTTAATTCTGACGAGCAAGGGTGTGGGGATTTTAGCCTTGGTCGTGTATGCCTTTCTGGTGCCTTATGTGCGATTCCCGATGGCATTGGCGGTGGGACTGCTCGTGGTCCAAGCCTGCTGTGACAAGGTAACGAATACGACTTATACGGCCTCGATTCACGAGTTAGTTAACGACAAACACGTGAAGACCTTGGCAACGATTGAACAGGCTGCGACGGCAGGGATCCAATTACTCTCACCAGTATTAGCGGCCGCCCTGTATGCTTGGCTGGGCTTTGAAGGTACTGTTCGGGTTATGATTGGGACTGAGACTCTGGTGTGGTTGATTTCTGCCAGTATGCATTTCTATCCCGTCCCAGTAACAGTCGAGGAGGCCCCAGAGGTTACGTCGAATCAGTGGCAGAAGTTTCGGCTTGGTTTGGTCTATATCAAGGATCACCTAGCCTTGCGGGCCCTGGTCGTCATGGGTGTTGTCTTGAACTTCTTATTTAGTGCCGTAGACGTGGGTCTGCCATATGCCGTGGTTCAGGAACGCCATATGGGTAACGCCAGTTTGAGTTTGATTATGAGTAGCTTTGCCGCCGGATTGTTGGTCGGAAATCTTCTGCTAAGTGTCTTGCCATCATTTAAACGGGTGCTGTTAGTCATTCTACGCTTGTGTCTGGCGTTGGGAGCCGGAATCGGAATTCTTGGCGTTGCCTTCCTCAGCACCTTAGGTGGGCAACAACTCCTGATAGGTCTTTTGGTCTGGGGCTTTACGATTGGAACTGTTTTGGCTTTCATCAATACGCCACTGTCGGTATACCTTCAGATGACTGTGCCGACCGAACTACTTGGCCGGGTGGGCTCGACCTTTACGACACTGCTTCAACTGGCTGTGCCACTGGGAACGTTGGTCTATGGCATCTGTTTCCAACACCTCACGGCGGGTTGGGTTTACCTGCTTACCGGCATTGGGGTTCTCCTGTATACCAGTTGTCAATTAGTCGTGGATCGTCGAAATGGGAGCCTCCGCAGTCAAAATTCCCCGGAATCGTAACGTCGCGTGCTAAACTTAAACCGTTAGTTACAAGAAGGGAAGGTTTTTGCGGATGCAAGAATTCGATATCGTCGTCATTGGTGGTGGTCCTGGCGGCCTAGCCGCAGCCTATGGGTTACATGCCAAGGGCATGAACGTCGCGGTGGTGGAAAAGGATCTCTGGGGCGGCACGTGTCCCAACCGGGGATGTGATCCAAAGAAGATTCTCATGGCCGCGGTTGAAACGCAGGCCCATAGTGAGGCCTTACAAGGTCATGGCTTGAGTGGTGTTCCTCAGATTGATTGGACGGCGCTGATGGCCGCTAAGCGGGCTTATACGGAGAAAATTCCGAGTGGCACCCACAGTGGCCTCAAGTCGGCAGGAATTGCGACTTTTCATGGCACGGCCAGCTTTAATGCGGATGGCACGCTGACGGTTGGTGATGACCAACTGAACGCGGCCAACTGGATTGTCGCGACCGGGCAAGAACCACGGATTCCGGCGATTAAGGGGTCCGAATGGTTGAATACCAGTAATGAATTTCTCGATCTCGATTCGCTACCAGCCGATATTACCTTGATGGGGGCCGGCTTTGTTGGAGTGGAAATAGCTGCTATTGCCAATGCCGCCGGCAGTCACGTTCACTTGATTCATCACAGTGATCGTCCATTGCGGGCATTTGATGCGGACCTCGTTCACGATTTGATGGATCGTTTAGCAGCAGATGGCATTGATGTGCAATTGGACACCGACATTACGGCAGTGTCCCCAGCCGATGATCAGTACCAGGTCACCACGGCGACTGGTGAGAGCTGGACGACGGGGATGGTTCTGGCCACCGCTGGCCGTCGTCCGGTCATTGACGATCTGCACTTGGACCGGATTGACGTGGTCACGACAGCTCACGGGATCACGGTGAACGGTCAACTCCAGACGACTAATCCTCACGTCTTTGCCCTGGGTGACGTCGTGGATCGGCCACAACCGAAGTTGACCCCAGTGGCTGGATTCGAGGGTCGCTACCTAGCGGAAACGCTGACGACCTGTGATTCACCAGCGATTGTGTATCCAGCTATTCCATCGGTTGTTTATGGGAAAACCCAGCTGGCTCAGTTAGGGGTTAGCCCAGAAATGGCAACGATCCAAGCCGATCGCTATCAGGTCAAGGACCTGGATCTGACACATTGGTATAGCTATCAGCGGATTCAGGATCCTCACGCGCGGATTAAGGTCGTGGTTGACCGTACGTCCCAAAACATTGTTGGCGCAGCCATCTTAAGCACGGAGGCTGAACAGGTTATCAATTACCTCGACTTCGTGATTCAAAACCACATGAGTTCAGCAGATATTAGCCAGACCATTATGGCATACCCCACGCTGGCTTCCGATTTGGGATACTTTAATTAAAAATCATGCGTTTTAAATTCCATTGAAAAAGCAAAAGCCATCAACGATCCTTTTCGATCGCTGATGGCTTTTGCTTTTGAAGTTTAGGTTGATGTAATTGATGGACGTTGTGGTTTCGAAAGTATTAGTCGACAAAGCACTCACGATTGCAGGTACAATACGATTTATGAGAGTGAAAATTATGAACTTTGATGAACTGGAAATTAACATAAGTTATGGCGAATATCAATCTTAGCCGGCGGAATCCCTGGCAGCCGCAGGCGGTCACAGGCGGTCAATTTAAACCCGACCCACCAAGTAGTTTCGGTTAAAGTCCGAACCAACCGGTTTGGGTTGCCAAGGCCCGCCGGCTTGCGGCCACCGTGATACACTCATTGCGACTCAAGAGGCGTGACTGACGTTGACCTGAGGAAAGGGTGGGGAAGACCATGGATGCACAGCGACACTTTGTTAAGTCGATTATGATTGCGATGGCGGCAGCGATCCTAGTTTTGGCAATTCGGTTATGGGGCTACAGTGTGATTATTCACGGCGCAAATCTGAAATATTATCTTTCGATCGGCTTGGGCCTAGGGCTCTTTATCTTGTCGATCTACGCAACAACCGCTTTGGAAAAGGTGGATACCAGCCTGCGCATCGACCTGATCTTTCTGTTGACTGGCGTGGTCGTTGGCGGGGCGATTCTGGCATTAGCGCTCTGAATTTTGGCAATGTAAAAGGCGTACGGATCGAAAGCCCGTACGCCTTTTGTAACGTTTATTAGAGTAAGACGTTGATGATGATGCCCGTGAATGCCAGCTGTAAGAATAAAGCTGAGACACCTTCGAATTCACGATAGAGCCGCTCACGTGCAAAGCCAGTGAGGGTAAAGGCATCAGAAATAATGAAGATTGCCAGAAGAATACTCCATAGTAGCCGGCTGGTTCCGTCGGGCAACCCCATTAAAAGAGCAACCGCAACAAGCAAGAATGCGTAGAAATCAACCATGCCCACCTTGAGAATATCGCTAAGTGTAGGCCGTAAGAGTTTTGACAATGTATCCACTTTCCTTTTCCATAAAAAATTTGGCAGTGAGCCCGAATTAACTCTCGATTTCCTTCTCAAATTAGTTCAGGATGGTTGTCCATAACTTAAAAGTTACGCACACGTAACAACCTATACTTATATGATAAGCCAAAACTGAAATGCCGTCAAATGGGGACACTCGGCCGTTTGAAAATAGGTAAAAACATTACCTATTGGGGCTAATATTTGGTTCTGTGGGTCACAAATCGTCCCACAAGGTAAATAAAATGAGAACCGGTCACTAGAACCGGTCCTCAGTCGTTGTGTCTAAAGTAAAAAGTTTAACAGCAAGCCAGTAAATACAACCTGCAAAATCAATACCGAGAAGATTTCAAAATCATGGTAAAGTTTACCGCGCCAGAGGCCTAACACGGTGAACAGACTGGATAGCGCGAATACGACGAATATGATACCCCAGATGAGATGATTGGTCTCATCTGATAGATTCAAAATCAAGGTCACCGCTCCAAATAGGAACACGAAGAAATCAAGCATTCCGATCTTCAAAACCCCACCGAATGTGGGTTGTAAAATTTTCGACATCGCTGTCGCCACCCTTCCCCCGAATGAGCCGATTGCTCGAACGGCCATAGCTTTAGTGTAGCCATTTCTTAGAAAATATCAATGGGGGTGAATGATATTTTGCTATATTGATTTGACGAGCAGTGAATGTGAAGTTGTGTCTTTTGTCTCTCTGAGAAGTGGCGTATCATGGAACTTAAATTAGAATTTAGAGAGAGGGATTGGCATGGCTTTTTTGGGTCTCTGTCAAATCGTATTGGTGGAGATTTTGAACGGCACATTCACTT
>NZ_JQCA01000018.1 GCF_001437125.1 Levilactobacillus paucivorans
AAGCTGTCATAAATATCAAATATACTGGTATTTAAATAGTCTGCTTAATGGGAAGTTCTTGCGTAATTATAAATTTGGTTTGTGCGGACCAAATTCATAATCGTCCTATCAAGCCTATTCACACAAGCAATCATGGCAACCATATCCGGTTTAGGGTGTGGTCCTTTTTTTAGCTTATAGTAGTAATCCACAATGTGATTATCAATGCGTGCTTTATTTCTAAGCATGGATCTAATCATTTCAAACATAATATAACGGGCACTACTTTGACCTCTCCGGTTAATCCGGTCAGCTTCTTTGAACCCTCCGGATTGGATTCGTCGTAGATCTATGCCAACGTAAGCATTCAGCTGCTTATAGCTTGGGAATCTCGCTATTTTTCCTGTAAATCCTAGTAACAGGGCAGTTGATATCTCTCCCGCCCCAGGAATACTCGCAATGAGTTTAAACTCCGGAAAAGTTTTCGCGTAAGTGATCAATTGGCGTTTTAATAAGTCATGGGCCTGATTATATCGCTGAATCTCTTCACAATAACTATGGATTTGATTAGTCAGAAATGAATTCGCAGGTTGTGCTGGGTACGATAATTGGCCTGCCTGCCAGACCTCATTACATCTACGTACGATTAAATCCGAATGGATTTTAGGACTTACCAAGCCAATGATTTGTTTTGCCATCGTTCCTGGAATATATCCTGTTAAAAAATCAGGGTGGGGAAAGAGACTAACAAAAGTTAAGCCGAGCACTGATCGAATTGGGTTAAATATATCGTTTAACTCGGGAAATGTTTGATCAAGTGCGGCATGTAAATGATTGATAATCCGGGATCTCTCCTTAGTTATTTCTAGATAGCGGTGTGCCATTAAATGAAGTTGCTCATATGGCCTTGAATATGGTCTACGACCATGAATCAGTGACTTCTGATCAATTCCCAGGAGCGCTAATTTAACTGCATCTGAACGGTCTGTTTTTTGCCTTCTCAACCCCGCCATGCGAATTGAGGACTCCAAAGGATTTATTTCAAGGTAATTCATTCCTTCATCGATAAAAAAACGAGTCAGAACTCTAGAATAAATACCAGTCGTTTCAAATACTGCCATGACTGGCAGGTCACTCGTAATTATTGACTTGAGCTTTGCCAATCCAGACTTATTATGGATAATCTGAAACTCCTTAATAACCGTATGATCGTGTAAAAGAGCACAATTACTCTTTCCACGACTCACATCAATACCTAAAACGTGCACTTTATCGCCTTCCATATATTTTTGAGGTAACAACTTCGCAGATTCGTTCATTTTCTATATTCGATCTCAAGGACCCACATCCTAAATCTAACTGTTCACTACGTGTTGTTGGGCCAGTTTGACACTCGGAATGTATATTTCACTGATGTTGACGACCTCAACCTCAATTTAAGTATAGTAAAAGAGGTATCAAGATTGTCGTCACAATCTTGATACCTCTTACTTTAGGATGTTTGACAGAGAACC
>NZ_JQCA01000124.1 GCF_001437125.1 Levilactobacillus paucivorans
AGGGCCTAGTACTTTTGGAATGGAAATACTTTCCAACACCAAAAATTCTAGACCCAGTTATCTTTGACGATAACTTGTTCGGCATTGATACCTTGTTGCTTAGCGGAGGCCAAGGTCAATCCAGTGGAGACAATGGTCCGGCCGTAAAGGGCTAATCCAGATGAGGACTGCGTGCCCATGTATTTAACGGTTGGCTTAACGAGGTTCTTTCCAACCAGGATCCCTTGACGAACGGCATTGGTAGCCAGGGGAATATAGGCGTTTTGGTGAGTCGGGTTGTAATGAACCGCGGCACTATCTCCAGCGGCAAAGATGTCGGGATTGGATGAACGCATGTAGTCGTCGGTAATGATGGCACCGTTGGCAGCCATGTCGACCTTACCCTTAAGTAAATCGGTATTTGGTCGGAATCCGATACACAGGATAGCCAGGTCAGTCTGGTAGCTTCCTTTGTTGGTCTGAATGGTCAGGCGGCCATCCTCAGGTGTAAAGCTTTGAACCGTTTCGCCCAAAGCCAGTTGGACGTGATTGTCACGATAGTCTTGTTCGATGACATCCGTGAATTCGGAATCAAAGTATTTTGGCATGACGCGGTCCATGGCATCGATTAAGGTCACCTCGTGGCCAGTCGTGGAGTAAGCTTCGGCGAGTTCTGCGCCGATGTAACCGGCACCGATAACCGTGATATGTTTGGCTGTCTTGGCGTCTTCAATCAAGGCCTGAGCATGAGCCCAGTTCTTACACAGCTTGACCTGTGGATTGTTAATGCCCGGAATTTTTGGCACGATGGGCCATGATCCAGAGGTCATGACGAGCTTGTCATAGGTATCAGTTGCTTGTTCATGAGTGGTCATGTCTTCAACTGTAACCGTTTTCTCTTCGGGATCAATATTTAAGACGTTGTGACCCATCTGGACGTTAGCTCCGAGCTTAGTTAGTTCTTCTGGACTAGAGTAAAAGAGTCCTTGAGGATCGGCAACCTTACCGCCCAAGTACAGGGCGATACCACAGGAAAGAAAGGAAATAACGTCATTTTTTTCGTAGACGGTCACCTCGGCATCGGGGTTCTCAGCTAAGATTTGTTTAATGGCAAATGTTCCGGCATGGGTACATCCAACTACAGTAACTTTCATGAATAGGGCCTCCCAAAGGTGTGGTTAATTTATTTGAAAAACATTTCACAAACAGTTTCAAAAAAATATAACTTGGTTACAACTCTATTTTAGACGACACACCGGAAATGTCAACACATTTCAAAATGTGTAACACACCTAATTATGACGAAATCCAGTGATATCTAGTGTTGGCTCCCTAAAAGCGGTAAACTATGGGCTATAGACTTTGACGCGTTCATTTTCGGGATCCGCCATGGTCGGACGATTTAGACATAAGGAGTGGAGTTTGAATGAAAGCAGCAAAACATTTGACGGCCTGCACGACGGTGTTGGTTGGGAAAAAAGCAACGGTTGATGGATCAACGATGATTGCTAGAAATGATGACACCTTCCTAGCATTGACCCCACAACGCTTCTACGTTCACCCGGCGGAACATGACCAACCGGCCCGGACCTGGGTTTCAAATCAAAATGGGTTCACGGCACCAATTCCTAGTGACGGTTACCGCTATCTGGCAACGCCTAACGTGGAAACCGACAAGACCGGGGAGTATGCCGAGAGTGGGATTAACGATCAAAACGTCGCAATGAGCGCGACTGAAAGTGTCTATGGCAATCCCCAAGCCTTGGCCTTCGATCCCTTGGTGGCAAATGGATTAGCCGAAGATTCTTTACAGACGCTGGTTCTGCCTTACATTAACTCGGCCCGTGATGGGGTGCGTTATTTGGGTAAGCTGATCAAGCAATATGGATCACCAGAAGGTAACGGGGTTCTGTTCTCCGACAATGATGAAGTTTGGTATATGGAAATCGTCACTGGTCATCACTGGGTGGCGCAACGGATTCCGGACGATGCCTATGCCATTGCCGCTAACCAGGTTGCCATTCAGCAGGTCGCTTTTGATGATCCCGACAACTTCATGTTCTCCGAAGGTATCCAGGAATTCGTCACGGCCAACCACTTGAATCCCGATCAGGATGGCTGGAATTTCCGTCATATCTTTGGGACGAGTACTGAAAAAGACCGGCATTACAACACGCCACGGGTTTGGTATGGGCAACGTTGCCTGAATCCTGAAGTAGTTCAGGATCCCCAGTCCAGTGACCTGCCATTCATCTGCCGGACGAGTCACAAGATCAGTGTGGAAGATGTCGAATACATTCTGAGTTCCCACTACAACGAAACCAAGTACGATCCACTGGGCCCCGGGGATGATGCCGATCGGCTGAAGTTCCGGCCAATCTCGATGAACCGGACACAGAACTCTCATGTCTTACAGTTGCGTAACGACGTCCCTAAGGCAAGCTCTGCCATCATGTGGGTCTGCTTCGGTGTGCCAGCCTTCAGTCCTTACGTGCCATTCTTTGCCAATGCCACCGATACCGATCCTTCTTACAGTTTGACACCGGTCCATTTGGACGATGTGAGTGCCTACTGGATGTATCGGAAGTTGTCGATGATTGTGGAATCTCACTACGTTGACTTCATCGAACAGGACACGGATTACGTGACGGCCGCTAAAGAAACGTTGCGGACCCACGTGGCTAATGCCTTGAAGGGTGCCCAAAACTTCGAGGGAGACGACTTAACGGCCTACCTGACGACGCAAAACCACCGGGTGACTGAAATCATGCGCGCAACGACAACGAAATTTACCAACGACCTGATCGAGAAGGGCCTGACGCTCTCTCGGCTGACGTTCAATATGGATAAGAATTTATAAACGAGCAACGCTTATGACGAAACAGGCGGCCTGACAATTGTCGGGCCGCCTGTTTTTGACTGAAACTATTTTTTGAAAAAAACTCCGTAGAATCGTCGAGATTTTACGGAGTTAACTCTAGAGTCATGAATTTAAAGTGTTGCAATCGGGGTTAACCGAACATAGCGCGCATTGATGTAGGCTTCCGGCCCAATCTGATACCAGAACAGCTGTTGGTCATCGACGATGCGTCCCCGGATGTCCAGGGGCTCACCATGGTCAACCCGGCCAGCCGTTTCGCCATACGGTTCACGGTAGATCGACACGGCCGAGCCAGGAACGTAATCAACCGTTCCCATTCGTTCAAAGGGCTCTGGTTGCCAGCGAGAGACGGGTGGTAAGGCTGGTTGGGCGTATTGGTGGTCGCGGCGAACCGTTTGTTCTGCGGATAGCCACTGATTTCCACCAAAGTTATACCAGACTGCACCGTTGGTCAACGTGACAACCATGAAAAGTCGCCACAGTGAGTCGGCTGGGAACTGGTAGGTGTAAGCTCGACCCGCTGGTTCATCGTATACCTGGTGGTCAGCTTGCAAAAAGACGTACTGATGGACGCGCTGCACCATTTCCCAGGCATCCCGCCGGTAGTAGTAGACCACCATGGCCGGCTTGTCGGTGAATTGGCCCCGTTGCGGACCCTGGGCCTGGAAAATGTGGTAGCCAGAGATGTTCGGTGGCGTCAAGGCATAGGTTGTTGCCAGACCACCACGATGGATCTGAGGCAATTCTAGTAGACGACCGGAATCAAAGTCGACGAGATACACGATAACGGGTTGGCCGAGCCGGCGTCGATAAATGGCAGTTGTTAGCCCGTATTCACTGATAAAGTTTTGGGTGAAGCCGGTGATCCGTAAGAGCGCGTAGCCGGTGATCTCAGGAAAATGGTAATGGATACTTTCACCCTGGTGACCCGTCAACACGAGTGCCGGTTGCAAAGGGCGGTCGTGTTCGTCCACTAACTGAACCACTAGGGTTGCCGCGGGACCCAATGGTGCTGGCTGCGGCTGTACCTGAGGTTTTGGTGGACGGGGAGGAGTAGGGGGCTGTGGTGGCGTGATGGCTGGTTCAACGTGAGTCGTTGGTACCGAAGGCAGACGCCGAGTTGGCGATACCGGTTGCGGTTGTCGCCGTCGGGGTTTGGGTTCGATGAGTCGTTTAATCCAGTCAAAAAATGCCATGCCAGTCACCTCCAGAAGTTTCCTTTAAAACCTAGTATACCATTTTTACGGACTCCCCAATAACCGAAATTGTAACAGGTTACAAACCAGCCAAGTGACCAAAAAAAGAGACCCACGATCTTGTCGTGAGTCTCTCGAATTTAAAGATTAAGCTTTATTGGTCGATGAGTCGGTTGAGGATGTTGATTCCGCGTCATTGTCGGCAGCCAACGTGATCTTATCGTCTTCGATCCGTGCCACCAGATTCTTAACATCTGCGTGGTCCAGGTAGAAGTCGGCGATCCGGTCTTCAATCTCTTCTTGAATAACTCGCCGTAATGGTCGAGCACCCATAGCAGGATTGTAGCCCTTCTTAACCAATTGCTCTTCGACGGGCTTCGTGACATGGATGTGGAGGCCTTGGCCAGCCAGCATCTGGTTAACGTCACCAATCATGAGATCTACAATCTGCATCAAGTTTTCCTTGCTCAGAGAGTTGAATTCAATGATATCGTCGAAGCGGTTGAGAAATTCTGGCTTGAAGTAGTTGGTCAGATTCCCCAATACGGAATGTGTCGTGCCATTAGCGGCAGCACCGAAACCAACATTGGCTTCGGCGTCCCCGGTCCCGGCATTACTGGTCATGATGATCAGCGTGTCCTTGAAGGAGACGGTTCGGCCTTGAGAATCGGTCAGGCGGCCGTCGTCAAGAATTTGTAAGAACATATTCATAACGTCAGGGTGGGCCTTTTCGATTTCATCCAACAGAATCAACGTGTAAGGGTGACGACGAACCTGTTCCGTTAATTGACCAGCTTCCTCGTACCCAACATAGCCAGGTGGGGACCCGATCAACTTAGAAATGGAATGTGGTTCCATGTACTCAGACATGTCGAATCGAACCATCGCATCCGTCGAGCCAAAGAGTTCATTGGCCAATTGCTTGGCTAATTCCGTCTTCCCAACACCGGTAGGGCCCACGAAGAGGAATGACCCAATTGGGCGTCCAGTTCCGTTTAACCCAATCCGGTTACGCCGGATGGCCCGAGCAACCTTGTCGACCGCTTCATTCTGGCCGATAACGTGTTTCTCGAGGTCGGTGCCCAAACTCTGGAGTTGATGTTGTTCCTTAGCTTGGAGTTCACCGACGGGGATGTTGGTCTTTTCTTCCACAATGTCTTGCATATCCTTGACTGTGACTTCAACCGAAGTGTTCGGATCAGCGGTTGTTGCCGATTCTTTGGACTTCTCCAGCTTTGTCACTTGGTCACGGTAGTAGGCAGCCTTTTCGTAGTCTTCCTGCTTCAAGGCGTCTTGCTTCTGTCCTTCGGCGGACTTGATCTTTTCATCAATTGCCTTAGGATCCGCCACGTTAATGGTCAGATTCTTCCGAGAACCAGCCTCATCTAACAGGTCAATCGCCTTGTCAGGTAAGAAGCGGTCTTGGATGTACCGGTCTGACAACCGAACGGCAGCTTCAATAGCGTCGTCCGTGTAGTGAACGTGGTGATAGTCTTCATACTTCTTTTGAATACCCTTAAGAATCTTCACGGCCTCATCGGCACTCGGTTCGTCTACCGTTACGGGTTGGAACCGCCGTGCTAACGCTTGGTCCTTTTCAATATCACGGTACTCACTTAACGTGGTTGCCCCGATCAATTGGAAATCACCGCGGGCGAGGGCAGGCTTCAAAACATTCCCGGCATCCATGCCACCTTCGGCATTTCCAGCACCCATGATTTCGTGAATTTCATCAATGAAGAGGATGATGTCCGGGTTGGACTGAACCTCTTTCATCAATTGTTGCATCCGTTGTTCGAATTGACCACGAATCCCGGTTCCTTGAACCAGAGATACGACATCTAAACGGATAATTTGTTTGTTGGCGAGCTTTTGAGGAACGTTGCCTTCGACAATTCGTTCCGCAAGGCCTTCAACGACGGCCGTCTTCCCAACACCGGCTTCCCCGATGAGTACGGGGTTGTTCTTAGTCCGCCGGTTCAGGATTTCGATGACTTGTGCCGTTTCTTTGTCCCGACCAATGACGGGGTCAACCTTACCGTCTTTTGCCAGTTGCGTGAGGTTCAGACCATACTGATTGAGTAGGCCATTGCCAGAGCCCTGGTTGCCTGATGGTTGTGTTGGCCGGTTGCCTTGACCGGAAGCTTGACGATAATCTGAGGGATTACCGTTGCCGTTACCGCCTTGCATGGCCCGGAAAATATCATCCAGGTTACCAAAGCCGAATGGATCTTGTGCCATACGGCCACCTCCATTTCCAGAATCGTTTGATTGTTGCTGTTTCAGCAGCTGGTAACAATTTTGGCATAGGTCAACTTGTTGCCGCTGCCCATTTACACTCATGTAAAGGTGAATCGTTGCTTCATTGCGGTGGCAATTTTGACATAGCATCTTGTCGTCTCCTTTCTTGCCTGGAGTTCTCGTGGGAGGTCCCACGGGGTCAATGAAATTCTTTGACCTTTATTGACCATTGAACACATTATACCGCGCTGATTAGGGGGTGCAAGTATTTTGTTTCACCCAGTAACCGCGTAGCACGAGGGATTACCTCACGAACGCCTTTTATTTTAGCACTCTCTCCTATAGAATGCTAAAATCAGTCTCGGAAATTTAAAATTTCTTTTGACGTCGGCGGTGTTGCACCGTAGAATATATAGGAAACAACGAAGTGGGGGTGGCAATGTGGCAGAAGATTTCACGGATTTATTGAATCAACTCAAAGATGGCAAGATTGACCAGTTTGAAGTAACGCCGGCAAGCTTCCCGGCTTTTCAGAAAGCTTTCATGGCTTTTGAGACTCGGAAACGTGTGGTGGGCCAGGCTCACAAGGATGGAAAACTCGTCTATCATTATGACCATGACGCCGGAAATAGCGGCGAATGACGAATTTTTTATGTAAGCGGTTCACTAACAACTTGTAATTTAGTGGTTAGATTGATATTCTTAGTAGGTAGGCATGACTCGTTCAATGGTTGTTTGACCACTGCGCAAGGTCAAGGCGAGCCATCGTCAATAAGAAGTCAACCTAAGCTTAAAGGAGATCGATCAATTATGGAAAAACGCGAATTTCATGTAACATCCGAAACTGGTATCCATGCCCGTCCTGCAACCTTATTAGTTCAGGCAGCTAGCAAGTACACCTCAGAGGTTAGCTTGCAGTACCAAGACAAGTCCGTTAACTTGAAGTCTATCATGGGTGTGATGTCATTGGGTGTCGGCCAAAACGCTGACATTACCATCACTACCGATGGTGACGACGAAGCCGACGCAATGAAGGCTGTTGCAGATACCATGGTAAAAGAGGGTTTATCTAAATAATGAAGACGATGCTCAAGGGGATCGCTGCGAGTGATGGGCTAACCTGTGGCCGAGTCTTTCGGCTGGTTGACCCGCAACTCGAGATTCATCAGCGGTCGATTCAAAATCTTGATAAAGAGATAGAGCGATTCCATCAGGCCCTTGTAGCAGCCGCCTCGGATATTGAGACGATAAAAACTCGTGTAAATAAAAACCTGGGTGCGGATCGTGCCCAGGTTTTTATTGCGCAAATGGCAATGGTTAGGGATGCCGAACTGGTTGATCCAGTCACGGCGCTTATCCAGGAAAAGCGGATCAATGCCGAGGCCGCGCTACTCACGGTTACTCACGATGCCGAGCAACGGTTGACGAGTCTGCAGAACAATCCGTACCTGCAACAACGCCTGGCAACCTACCGGGCGGTGACCAAGCGGGTAACGGCCAAGTTACTGGGTGTGGACTTACCGGATCTGGCCCTCGTGACCGATCCAGTGGTCGTCGTCGCGCATGATTTGGTGGCTAGCGAAACCATTGCGGTTAATCCACAACAAGTTTTGGGATTCATTACCGATACCGGTGGCCGAACCTCACACTCGTCGATCCTGGCACGTTCGTTGAATTTGCCGGCGGTCGTGGGGACTCAGGTGGCGACGCAACAACTGGGGAATGGTGACATGGTCATCGTTAACGGTTCTCAAGGTAACGTTGTGGTGGCGCCAGACGACGAAGAAGTTGCGACGGCTAAACAAGAGATGGCCGAGCGCCAGCAGAATCAAGATCGTTTGGCTAGCATCCGCCATCATGGCACGGTCTCCAAAGATGGTGTCGGTGTGACGCTTGCCGCCAACATGGGAACGGTTGCCGATTTGCCACGTGTTGAGGCTGGTGGGGCCGAGGCCATTGGCCTGTTGCGGACCGAATTTATGTACCTCGATGCCCATCATCTGCCTTCAGAAGACGAGCAATTCACGGTTTACCGGCGAATCTTGACGACCATGGCCCCTCGGCCCGTGGTGATTCGAACCTTGGATGTCGGTGGTGATAAGCCCTTGCCATATCGAGCTGCACAAGATGAGGCCAATCCCTTTATGGGGTCGCGGGCCATTCGCCAGAGTCTGGCGCACCAACAGGTCTTCCGTAGCCAATTACGGGCGTTGATTCGGGCTTCAGCTTACGGTAAGCTGCGGATTATGTTTCCAATGATTACCACGCTGGATGAGTTACGCCAGGCCAAGGCGATCTATGCCGACGAGCGGGCTAAGCTCACCACGGCACGTGTCGCTATGGGCAAGATTGACGTGGGGATGATGGTGGAAGTACCCGCCGCAGCCTTACTGGCTGACCGATTTGCTGCCGAGGTAGACTTCATGAGTATCGGGACCAACGATCTCATCGGGTACACCTTGGCTGCTGACCGCACCAATCAGGATGTGGCTTACTTGTACCAGCCTTACCATCCAGCCATATTGCGGCTAGTCGATCGGGTTATTTCAGCGGCTCACGCTGCAGGGATTCCAATTGCGATGTGCGGCGAGATGGCCGGTGACCCCATAGCAGTTCCACTCTTGCTGGGGATGGGCTTAGATGAGTTCTCAATGGCGCCTAATGCCATCTTGAAGACGCGGGAGCTTATTAGCCAGTTAGATGCCCATGAACTCACTTCACTGGCGGAGACTGCGGTTAATTCGGCTAGTACCAGCCAGGAAGTTGTCACGATGGTTCAGGCCGCCGTGCCAGATGTTCTGGGATAAGCCTTTTAAATTGAAAGATCACAGGGAGACGGAACCGGCCACAAAGGCTTTGGGTGCCGTCTCTTTAATTTTGTTTGCGATTGGGGCTGAGGTTTGCAATCCCCTAGTCAAACCCATATAATTGTGATGATTGTATTTCGTGTTATTAGAAAAGATTTAGCCAAACGCAGACGCAAGGGGGATTGGCGATGAATATTGGCTTATTTACAGATACCTATTTCCCTCAAGTGAGTGGGGTGGCGACGTCGATCAAGACGTTGCGTGATCAACTAGAAAAACAGGGCCATCAGGTGTACATCTTTACCACGACTGACCCACACGTCGAACGGAATGTTTATGAACGAAATGTCTTTCGGTTTTCAAGCATTCCGTTCGTTTCGTTTACGGACAGACGGATTGCGGTGCGCGGGCTGTTCCAGGCGTATCAAATTGCCAAGGAACTGAACTTGGACATTGTCCACACACAGACGGAATTCTCGATGGGGTGGATCGGTAAGTTCGTGGCGCGGAACCTGGAAATTCCTTGCTTACATACCTATCACACCATGTATGAGGATTATCTGCACTATGTGGCCAACGGTAAGATCTTAAAACCGGTTCATGTGAAACAAGCGACACTCGCTTTTTGTTATCATCTGACGGGTGTGGTTGCGCCGAGTGACCGAGTGTTGACGACCTTAACCGATTATGGGGTTAAAACCCCAATTCGAATCATTCCAACTGGGGTAAACCTTCACCAGTATGAGCAACCGGATACGGCAAATTTGCGGCGTCAGTGGGGCTATAAGCCTGATACGCCGGTGATTCTGTCGTTGAGTCGGCTGGCTTACGAAAAGAATATCAAGGCTAGTATTGCGGCTATGCCACGAATCTTGGCACAAGTGCCCGACGCACAGCTGTTGATTGTTGGGGATGGGCCAGCCAAGGCCGACCTGGAGCAACAAGCTCAGGATGCTGGGTTGATGGACCATATTACCTTTACCGGTGAGATTGATAACGATGAAGTCTTCCATTACTACCACATGGCTAATGTCTTCCTTTCTTCGTCCGATTCGGAATCGCAAGGGCTGACCTATATCGAAGCCATGGCGGCCGGAACAAAGATCGTGGTCATGACCAGTCCCTATACCGATGACTTATTGTCGGACCGGGCCTTGGGTGTGACCTTCTCGACAGAGGATCAGTTGGTGGCCAACGTGGTGGATTATCTGCGTCACGGGGATGAGGAACAGAATCCAGAACTGCTCGCACGTAAGCTGGCAGAAATCTCCGCCGATACTTTTGGTCAACGGGTCATTTCCTTTTATCAGGACGCCCAGGCCAGTTACGAAGAGGCGCATGAGGATACGCCGGATTTTAGTGATTGATTAAGGGAGTTATTTGATGCTTAAAATTAATATGTTCTCCACAGCCGACTCGGTTAAGGGTCAGGGTGTGGGGAGTGCGTACAATGAATTAATGAATTTGTTAAAGACGCGGCTGCACGGTGAGTTTCAGGTCACGGTTAACAAATACAGTCGGGTAGACGTCACTCATTACCATACGATTAATCCGACTTACTATCTATCGACATTTTTACCTGGACGCGGCCGTAAGATTGGTTACGTTCATTTCTTGCCGGAGACACTTGAAGGAAGTCTGAAGATTCCCCAGCCTTTTCGGTCAATCTTCTATAAATATGTCATTGCGTTCTATAAGCGGATGGACCATATTGTCGTGGTCAACCCGACTTTTATTCCTAAGTTAGTGGCCTATGGGATTCCCGCAGAACGGGTGACCTATATTCCCAATTTTGTGAGCCGCAAGGAGTTTTATCCAGTGGATCACGATCGTCAGGTGGCCTTACGTCAACAGTACGGGTATGATACCAAGCGTTTTACGGTGTTGGGTATCGGTCAGATTCAGGAACGTAAGGGGCTCTTCGACTTTATTAAATTGGCGAAGAACAACCCGGCCATTCAATTTGTCTGGGCTGGTGGGTTTTCATTTGGCCGGATGACCGATGGCTATGCAGCACTGAAGAAGGTCGTGGATGATCCGCCAGCCAACCTGAGTTTTCCGGGGATTGTCGATCGTGACAAACTGGTGGACTACTACAACATGGCCGATCTCTTCTTGCTGCCATCGTTTAATGAACTTTTCCCCATGTCTGTGTTAGAAGCCTTCAGTACCGGGACACCGGTGTTGCTGCGTGATCTGGACCTGTATCAGGCCATCATCGCTGGCGACTACCAACCGGCTAAAGATTATGAAGAGATGAATCAACAACTCCATGACTTACCACAGAATCCAACGGCCATGGAACACTGGCACCAGCAAAGTTTGGCAGCCGCGGAGCGTTATTCCGAGGCCCACTTAGCGGAGATCTGGCGGCAATTCTATCAGCAACAAGCAAAAGTGAGGTAGTGACATGTCCCGTCGAAATAAGTGGGTTCTAACGATTATGTTTTTGGTGGGGATTGCAATCTTCACCTATTCACTCCGGGACATTAAGTTTTCTGTTCTCGTGAACGATTTTGTTCATATTAATTTCTGGTGGTTCGGGGTAGCGGTGGCCTGCATGGTCATCTACCTGGGACTAGAGGCCTGGATTGTGAAGGTCTTTATCTCCGATCGAATCACTGGCTTCACCTTTAAGGATGCCTTACGGATTCCTATGGTGGAACAACTTTTTAATGGGATCACGCCGTTTTCTTCAGGTGGTCAGCCCGCCCAGCTCATTGCCCTGATGCAAACGGGGGTTGATGCCGGGAAAGCAAGTTCGGTTCTATTGATGAAGTTCGTGGTCTACCAATCGATGATTGTCATTAACTTCTTAATTGCCTTGATGATTGGGTTTAACCAAATCCAGGATAAGCTACATGCCCTGGTCTGGTTAGTGGTCTTTGGTTTCTGTATTCATCTGGCAGTTATCGTGGGGTTACTGATGATCATGTTCTGGTATAACTTTACCAAGAAGATGGTGACCGTCGTTCTCTATCCGGTAAAATGGTTTGTGAAGCCAGAGCGCTATGAACGGATGTCACGCAATATCAACAGTAAGATCGATTCCTTCTATGCCGAGAGTGTCCGAATCAGTGGGAAGGGGAAGCTGATGTTACGGGTCTTTGTGATCACGTTCTTCCAGCTGAGCTTTTACTACTTGATCCCGTACTTCATTATGTTAGCTCTGGGCTATACCTCGGCAAATATCGTCATGGTCACGAGCTTCCATATTCTGATCGTGATGGTCATTTCGCTTTTTCCAATCCCCGGTGGTGCCGGTGGGGCGGAGTACAGCTTTGAAATGATCTTCCGGAGTTATATCTCGTCGAGCAGTAAGCTGGTATTGGCCATGATTCTCTGGCGGTTATTGACCTACTACTTCGGAATGTTGGCAGGATTAGTGGCGATGGTCATTCGACCAGATCGGGTGACCGAAGAATCAGATTCATGAAATCAATGAGTTTTTCTCGATTTGGGCGTGTCATATGGTCTCAAGTTTGGTAAAATCATTAGTGGAAAGCTAGAAAGGGGACCAATCATGGAAGAATCTCAACTGATTGGCATCATCAATCGCTTAAAGGCGATGCAAGAGGATGCTACCGACGAGCCACAGCCCCGTCGTTTTGAAAAGGAAGGCGTTGAGCAGGCAACGGTTGTCTTTAACCAAGCTACTCACACTTACACGTTAACCGAACATAATCCGGAGACGACTTTTGAATTTGATAACATCGACCTGGTGGCTATCGAATTATTTGATTTACTGACGGATAACTAACAAAACTATGGGTGCCATAGTTTTGTTTTTTTATTATATCGGGAAAAGATTGAATTTTTCCAAAGGTTCCGCAATCGGATTGATTACCCGATAATATCAGCTATACTTGAATGATGTTAATTATTATGTGGAGGCAGTCTCATGGCGAACTTTTTTAAGCGGAAGACGAATTGGTTAAACACCCGTATGGGCTTTTTCCTGTTAATCGTCGTTTTATTTTGGGTAAAAACATACATTGCCTATCAGACTGAGTTTACCTTAGGTGCTAAGGGCAGTGTGCAGCAGTTTTTACTACTAATTAACCCATTACCGGCCGCCCTGTTGGTATTCGGGATTGCCCTGTATTTCCGTGGCAGATTAGCTTACTGGCTAATGCTGATTATCGACGTGCTAGAATCCACTTGGATTTTTGCGAACGTTGTGTACTACAGAGAGTTCTCCGACTTTCTGTCATTTGGGATTATGAAGGGCTCGAGTTCGGTTGGCAATAACCTAGGTAAGAGTCTCGCTCAGATTACCCATCTCTATGATTTCTTCGTTTACGTTGATATTATCGTGTTAATCATCTTACTGGTGACCCACGTTATTCGAATTGACCCACGGCCATTCAAACGGCGGTATGCGTTGTCGATTACCGTGTTGTCATTTGGACTGATGTTTGCTGAGTTTGGGATGGCGAATGCAGACCGATCTGGTTTATTGACGCGGACCTTTGATAATAACTATATCGTTAAATACCTGGGTCTTAATGAATATGCGGCGTTTAACGCTTATCAGACACAGAAGGAAAGTGCGACGCGGGCGAGTGCCAATGCGTCGGACATGAAGAGTGTGCTGAAGTACTTGAAGCAGAACCGGGTTAGCCCGAATGTGTCGTATTATGGTAAGGAGAAGGGGAAGAACGTCTTTATCATTCACTTGGAGAGTTTCCAGCAGTTTTTAATTGACTACAAGGTGGATGGTAAGGAGGTTACGCCAACTCTGAACAAGTTCTATCACAATGATAATACGTTGTCGTTTGACAACTTCTATAACCAGGTGGCGCAAGGGAAGACCTCCGATGCTGAAATGATGCTGGAGAACTCCCTGTTTGGATTACCACAGGGGTCTGCAATGACGACCTATGGGACACAGAACACGTTCCAGGCGGCACCAGCGATCTTGAGTCAGGAGGCTGGTTACACCAGCGCGGCCTTCCATGGGGATGTGCCAAGTTTCTGGAACCGAGATAATACGTATAAGTCATGGGGCTATCAGTATTTCTTTAGCTCCAGTGCGTATACGGAAAAGGCTGGCTACAGTGTCGGCTATGGCCTGAAGGATAAGATCTTCTTCAAGCAGTCAGCTAAGTACATTGAGCAGTTGCCACAGCCGTTCTATGCCAAGCTAATTACGTTGACCAATCATTACCCATATGAGTTAGATAAGAAGAATACGGACTTCCCAGCGACGAAGACCGGGGATAAGACGGTGGACCCTTATGTTCAGACGGCCCATTACCTTGATCAATCGTTTGCAGAGTTCTTGACCTACCTGAAGAAGGTCGGTCTCTACAAGAATAGTGTGATCGTGGCCTATGGGGATCACTATGGGATTTCCAACAATCATCGACCAGCTATTGCGCAACTTCTGGGTAAGGATAAGATTACCTGTTACGACCTGACACAGTTCCAGAAGGTGCCATTCATGGTTCACGCGGATGGTCTGAAGGGTGGCATTAATCACACCTACGGGGGCGAAATTGATGTCTTGCCTACACTATTAGACCTCTTAGGGGTTAAAAACCAGGATACGGTTCAATTTGGGCAAGACCTCTTAGCCAAGAATCGAAACCAGACGGTGGCCTTTCGTAATGGGAACTTTGTCTCACCGAAGTATATGAAGGTGGGGGGGACCGTCTATGATACGAAGACGGGAGAAGTCCTCACGCTGACGGCGGCTCAGAAGAAAGAAGTTGACCAGCTACAGAACCACGTGACGACGGAGCTCTCTCTGTCTGATCGGGTTATCTATGGGGATCTCCTACGGTTCTATTCACCGAAGAACTTTAAGAAAGTGGATAAGACGTCCTTTAGCTATAAGTACACGCCGGCGATGGCGAAGTTAGCAGAGGCTCAGAAGGAAGAGAAGACCAGTCTTCTGTCTAAGAACGATGGCAAGAGTACGGTCTCGGACTACAAGACCGATGCCCCAGAACTGAAATAGAATGATGAATTGCATTCGGCCCATAGGGGTTGAATGCAATTTTTTTGTGGTGTTAACCGTTATGGCGGGGTTCAGGGGCAGTTGATGAAACGTTTTTTGTTAAATATGCATTTAGGGGTTGACCGGTGTGGCTGTTATTGGTAAACTATTTTCTGTTGTCAATTTATGAATGTTCCGTTGTGACGGCGAGAAACACCGGCTAGATTAATTGTTAAAAAAGCTTGACGGTCCGTTTAATTATTGATATAGTAGTAATCGTTGTTAAGAATATTTATTCAACCGGGGATGAATATCCCGATATTTATTCAATTAAATGTTTAAATAAGTTGTTGACAGTGTTTTGACAGCATGATATACTTTAAAAGTTGTCACGGAGTTAGTTATCCGCGACAAGGTAGACCTTTGAAAACTGAACATTGTTTCGACAAACCAAATATGTG
>NZ_JQCA01000125.1 GCF_001437125.1 Levilactobacillus paucivorans
ATAGCTGATTCCAGGGAACAATTCTGCGCTCAAAACGTCACTCCCTCTAAACTGAACGGAAAACCGTAACCCGTCAACATTAAATTCATAAGGGTTAGGAGTTTTTTTGTTGAGTACACATGCTATTTATTTAAATGATTTGTTAGGTTTGTCTAACCTAGAAAATGTAAAAATTAAGTTTAATCAATGGAATACCGAAGAAGATCCAATAGACGTGTTTCAAGCGAATCCTGAGCTGATTAATAATCAATGGTTATTTTGGAGAAATCAGAAACGTTATTTTAATGTTAATGATGTTGCAATTAATTTGGTTAGAGTAAAGGGAGATATTTATCTTCTGACAACAGTTAAATTGGTTACGGAAGAGTTAGGTGTAATTCATGGAATAAATTATGCTGGAAAGGAATTAAAACGGTATCGTCCATTATATGGAAGGGTTTTAATTAAATATCATAAAGATTTCCAAGCTTCAGTTGTTAACGCGGAAAGTAAACTTGAAAAATTGGTTGTTTCTCAAGTTTTACCAGATGTATATAAGAATGATGGTTTTCCAGGTTATGATAGTGTATGCCTTTCATATCAGCAGTTAAAGTTGGTATTAGAAAAAAATAAAAGTGAGTGGATTACCGCTCTTTCAAATCAAAAAGCGGTATATTTAATTCGTGATGTATCTAATGGAAAGCTATATGTTGGTTCTGCAACTAGTAAAAACGGCATGCTTTTAGATAGATGGAGAAGCTACATTAGTAATGGTCACGGTGGGAATAAGTGCCTACAGGAGCTTATTAAAGAAGCTGGATTTGAATATGTGAAAAAGAATTTTCAATATTCAATATTAGAAAATTATAATTCAAGAGTGGATGATTCATTTATTTTGCGTCGTGAGTCTTGGTGGAAGAAAGTGTTTGATTCCAGAAATAAAAAATTTGGATACAATGAAAATTAGAATAATTTTCATTGGTTTATACACTGATTATAGGTAAAGGTATAGCCGTTTGAATGGCTAACTTCACAAAGTGGATTTTCTGATTTTTCGGGCGATTTTCACCTATACCAATCCCACATCGGCAATTTTCACAAAGGCCAAATAACGGATCGTTGTTTTATCAGGGGGTGAAGGGTTTACTTGGGATAAGTCGCCTTATGTGAAGTAGAAATTGGTATACTAAAAAAGGCTTCCGGTTTAACACTGGAGGCCTTTTTTCTAGGTTACATATTTTGAGGATGAATGTTT
>NZ_JQCA01000126.1:0-135 GCF_001437125.1 Levilactobacillus paucivorans
GGAGAGCGTCTGCCTTACAAGCAGAGGGTCACAGGTTCGAGCCCTGTATCCTCCATCAGTAACATAACTTATTATGGTCCGTTGGTCTAGTTGGTTAGGACGCCTCCCTGTCACGGAGGAGATCACGAGTTCGAG
>NZ_JQCA01000126.1:145-628 GCF_001437125.1 Levilactobacillus paucivorans
AGATAATTGAATAATATCTAGTTTTGAGAGAAGAAGTTCTTTCATAGTGTAGTGACGATAGCCTGAAGGATACACCCGTTCCCATGCCGAACACGGAAGTTAAGCTTCAGCACGCTGATAGTAGTTGGGGGATCGCCCCCTGCGAGGATAGGACGTTGCTACGCGATTATTCCGGCATAGCTCAGTTGGTAGAGCACCTGACTGTTAATCAGGTTGTCGACGGTTCGAGCCCGCCTGCCGGAGCTTAATAATGGAGAGTTGTCCGAGTGGCTGAAGGAGCAGCATTGGAAATGCTGTAAACGGGTACTAACCTGTTTCGAGGGTTCGAATCCCTCACTCTCCGTTTTCAAAGTATGACCCGTTGGTCAAGTGGTTTAAGACACTGCCCTTTCACGGCAGTAACATGGGTTCGAATCCCGTACGGGTCATTTTGGAGGATTAGCTCAGTTGGGAGAGCGTCTGCCTTACAAGCAGAGGGTCACA
>NZ_JQCA01000126.1:638-18362 GCF_001437125.1 Levilactobacillus paucivorans
TTATTATTAATTTAATACACAGCAAACAATATGATGGTAAAATGGCTCAGTAGCTCAGTTGGTAGAGCAATGGATTGAAGCTCCATGTGTCGGCGGTTCGATTCCGTCCTGCGCCATTTATGGTGGGGTAGCGAAGTCTGGCTAAACGCGGCGGACTGTAAATCCGCTCCTTCGGGTTCGGTGGTTCGAATCCACTCCCCACCATCATAGGGATATAGTTCAATGGTAGAACAACGGTCTCCAAAACCGTCGATGTGGGTTCAACTCCTACTATCCCTGTTTGTAATGTAATGGCGGTATTGGTGAAGTGGTTAACACACCGGATTGTGGTTCCGGCACGCGTGGGTTCGATTCCCACATACCGCCCTTAGGATTGGGCATCTTGATTTATTAGCTGATCCAATCAGATTGGATAGGCGATTATGGTGGTATAGCCAAGTGGTAAGGCAGAGGTCTGCAAAACCTTCATCGTCGGTTCAAATCCGATTACCACCTTTGACTGGGTGTATCCAATCAGTATTTTTTTTGCCGGAGTGGCGGAACTGGCAGACGCGCTGGACTCAAAATCCAGTGACCGTTGAGGTCGTGTGGGTTCGAACCCCACCTCCGGTATCACAAGTAATACACGGAATTTCTTAAAAGTCTCGAACGTTGATTTGTTAGCGTTTGAGACTTTTTATTTTGTCCCGTAATTAGCCATTTTGGATGTCTGCACGAAAACTGCTACCGAATTGCGACCTATCGAGCTTGAATGACCACCGTTAGGTCGCAATTTGGAGTCAGCCCAGCATGAAAGGCATTAGAAGAGGTGTCCTGGCTGTTTAAGAAGGGGAACTTAAAGTACGGCTCTCCCGTTTGGATAAGCTACGGAACAGCAACCCACGAATTTCTATTGATAATCGAGATAGCGCACGTACACGTCCCTTATACGGGTACCAAATGACCTCGGCAGGCCATTGTAACACCACGACGCCATCAGATAGGCTAGGCCAATCTTGTCACACTAGCCACGTGCTTATCTGAGCGTATCGGACATTTACGGATGATGCTGGCCCACTAGTGGCCCTCACATCAGATATGGGGAGGGTAAATGAGATAGCGTCTTCCTCTTCAAGAAAGGCATGCTCGTGGCCGCTGCAGTCACTGAAGGGGCTTCTAAGCGTTACCGATACTAAGTGTACCCGCTATGATCTCTTGAGAATTCATCACATTTAAAATAAAAATGACCGGAGTCTGGAATTAAATCTGGGATCTAGTCATGGTGTTGGGGCGGAGTTGTTTGAAGAAATAGTGGACTGCAGGTTTCGCAGAGCTGTAATTGTTTGATAACAGTTTAAGTGCATGCTTACCAGTATGTTTGACAGGCTTCAATTCAAACTCTGTTGCGTGGGCACCTAAACGCCAATAACCAGGGTAGCGTTTGTTGCGTTTGATGTACAATTCCTGGTGGCCGCTGGTCTTTTTTTAGTGCTAATTTTCGTGTTAATTTTTCCATGCTGATAGACAGTTTGATCTAAGGTGAATTCGGTTATCTTTAGTTTGTATTGAAATTCTTTGTCGTGATAATGCCAGCTGTCTTGCAGTTTCTTGGGTGTTGTCTTATAAGTCTTAGCTTGTGCGTTAACGGAAGGGACAGTCATGCGTGCCAAGCCAGAAACCACAGCTAACGCTGAGATGATTAGTTTTGACTTCATATATGTATATCTCCTCTAAAGTGATTGTTGAGCAAAGCAAACAATTGGACACAGCTGTTGAAAGCGACTTCTAGTGACTGTTGACGTCAAAAAAGGTTACTGTCATCCACTTGGGTTTAAAATCCTTATGGCGAACCTCAATAGGGAACCGGGTTAATGCAAGGGGGGCACAGCCGATACAAGTAAGTTAGCAGGTCGAGCAGTGGGGCTAGCTAAACGGTGTATAAAGCTCATTTAAAGCCATTATTGCCAATGGGGGATAGTTGCCCATTCTCGACCTAAGAAGGCCATCTCGACGCTCTAAGAGGGGAGTAGAGTTCGACCCATTGGCACGGCCATCAAAAATTTAGACAAATAAAAAAGCCTAGCTGGACTGGCTAGGCTTTTTCGCAGGTTTTGTTCGAAAATTGTTTTAAAATGATTAGTCTTCGTAAGCTGATTGTAAACCAACCTTGTCTTGGTGGTCGATTGAAGCGTAACGGTCGGAAGCGTACATAACGCTGTCTTCACTCTTGGAGTGGCTTAAGCCAATGGCATGGCCAATTTCATGGGTAGCCACGTTAGTCCGTTGGTTCTTGGAGTACTTGTACTTGGATAAGAGGCTCCGGTTGAGCGTAGACTTGGCAGAAACGATTTCGTTTTCATTGTCGCTCTTCTTTAAGTAAGAGTAGTTGGTGTAACCGGCAAGCTTGCCGCTCTTGGTGCTCAGTGACTTGGAAGAAGTTAAGGTGATGTCAGCCTTTTCGCCAGACTTGGCAGCTCTTAACTGAACCACACCGACTTTGTTCCAACGCTTAACGGCGTTTTTCCAAACACTCTTGTAATAGGAAGAAGTGCTTGCGGTTTTGTATGTAATCGTGGTGTCATCCCAATGGCCCCAAGAAGGTGTCTTTGAAGCGGCGAGGATGGTGCTGGTAAAACTAGTGAGCGTTAAGACGATGGTTGCAATTACTAAGACTGTCCATTTAACAATTTTCTTTAACATGTTGATAACCTGCTTTCTTTTAATCCATTAAATTCCGAATAATCACTTTTAAGTTGTTTGCTATCTTATTGACTATGGTTAGTATAAAACGAGTAGTGGATCAGTTGGTGAGACATATTGGTGAGTGTGGATAGTTTCCAGGGGACAATAATCCGGATGTGGATATAAATGACAAAAGCATGACAAAAAAGTCGTCGAAATGGTTACACATCAAGCTTTCTGGCTATACAGTTAGTTCCGTGAAAAGCGGCAGAAAAGTCGTTAAAGATCAAAAAAAGAGCCACATGAGTTATCCAAATTTGGATGATTCATGTGACTCTTTTATGCTGTTGACGATCTAATCAGATGATAAGTGACGAACGTTTACAATGTTACACAAGTCGAATGTTGTGGTAATTACCGAAATTTGACAGCAGTTCCGTAAGCAGCTACGGATTGCATATCTTGGCCAATGGAACCGGAATCAAAACGCATCATAACGACAGCATCTGCCCCCATCGTGACAGCATTCTGGCGTAAACGTTCAATGGCAATTTCACGAGATTCGTTAAGCATTTTCGTATAATCCTTGATTTCACCACCCACAACGTTCTTTAGTGAGGCCCCGATATTCCGTAGAACGTTCTTGGACTGAGTGGTCAAACCGAAGACCTCGCCTAGAACTTCATAATCTTGGCCGGGGATCTTTTCGGTGGTGGTAACTAAAATTTCTGACATGCTGACTCCTCCTCTTGTGTTACTTCCAATATACGCGACTTGCTGTCGGAAGTACATGCGGAGAATCTTTAAAAAAGTACCAGTGAAAAAATATTTATTTATCGATATTAAATGATGCATAAATGGGCAATAAGTGGCTGATTATACGGACATTACGGGCCGTACGCGAGAATGACTGCATGTTCTTAGTTGGGCATGCAACGCCGACCGACCTATACCACACGACTAATAAATAATACGGGCTATGTATTTGATTGGCGACGTGTTAAGGTACCCTTGGATAGCCAACAAGGGCTACCAATAAGGAGACTTTAATGTCCGACAAAGAAAATGTGACGCCAACTTCTACAAAGTGCCGACACGTTTCCAAAGAAGCAATGATGGAACCCTTGACGCGCAGTCAGCGTGATCAGATTGCGGAGTTCTTGGTTTCCCACGCTAGTTACTTGGACATGAAACATCATCTCGAAGATCTCTTGGGGATGTCAGTCAATAATTATCGATTGAAACACTTGTTTTACCGTGATGTGAACGACTTGGTCCATTTTCGGCGGCAGTTCTTCTGTTCGCTGGGGAACTTCCTCGTACGAATGGCCGAAGCCCATTATCAGCTGGAACTCTGGGACCGTGAAACGCACCAGAAGCATAGCTTTCCCATTAGTGAGTTGAGCGAGGCAGACCTCGTCACCGTGAATAAGGGGACGGCGGTTGAGACGATAACTTACGAATTATATGGTTTTAAGCTACGACGAAAGTTTGACATCGAGCAGAGCCGCCTTTATCGGGTCAAAACACAGTTCTATATTGCCGGTAAGGAAGTCGAACTGATCGATGGTCTCATGTCACTTCAGCAGAAGCTGGATGAGAGCACCCCATGGCTACAGGCAGGGCTGGTCGGCATTCAAGACTTTACGTAATTTAGGCCAAACAAAAATCCAACCGCACTGAGGGGGTGGATTTTATCAATTTGGTGACGATTGCGCTGACAACACGGCTACAAGCTGCTCTTGAGTAGCACCTATTTGGCCGTGTAAGAGCTCAGCATGGCTAACTGGAATCACGTTAGCTAATCGGTTTTGATGGCCGCTAGCCGCCAGAATTTGCGAATCAATCACATAGACTTTTCTGGGATCGATGGTGAGGTCCCAGTGGTGTTCCGCTTGTACGGAATTTGGAGTGAGTGCGAGCGCGGTGATGAGGCTTTGACAAAATTGATTGATGAGCGCCGCATCAACGATTGGATTACCAGTGAGGGTAGGCTGAAACTTTCCGCTAAGAATATCGCCGATCACTCTGATTTCGGGCATATTTGAATTCCTCCATTACTTGATGGGCTCATTCTAACACAGCCAAATCACGAGATTTAAGAATTACCGGGAGTTTAGCGAAACTTTAAGTTTATATCAATGGATTAATCAAGAACCAGTAGTCCCAAGATGAGTTGGACCACACTGGTCGTAACTAGCCGATAACGGACGTTGATGCGTCGTTGTAACCACCAGTAACCCGCCACTAAGAGAATAGCTACGCCAATCTGCCAGGAGAAAGTTTGGGCGACCAGTAACACAACGATCAGGAGTGCTGGTGTAATCAAGGTCAGACGCCAATCCCAGGCCTCGGGGATGAAGTGAAACTCATAAAAAGCCAAGTAGCTAAAGATAATAGGAAGTAATGGCAACATGAACTGCCATGCGAGATAGTGGTTTCGAAGGTAAAATAGGATAACTGGTACGCCACAGCCACTGAGGGCACTGAAGACGATTAGGCCGTATATGGACTGAAGCCCTAACTGGGGAACACAGACCAGAACGAGGAAGATACAGAGTAACAGGGCAAAGAGTTGGACCAGTCGATTGTCTGGTGCGGCTAAGAATCCCATGGTTGCGGCGGCAACGACTAAGATGGGGCCAATCGTCGACCGGAAATGATGATTGAGAACCAGGAAACTTCCGGCCGCCAGAAAGCCACCATAAACTAATAGGTAGAATTTCACTGAGGTGGCTAGGGGAGTTCCGGTGGCAGCGGTCGATCCGGCGACCCACCAGAGAATATTTTGAAAGACGGTGTAAATAAACAATTGCTGAACCGTTCTGTTTTTTAAAAGGGCCATGAATTTAGTCATGGGATCGCTCCATTCGACGAATTATAGTATTGTCTTTAATCTTAGTAATTGTTGCGCGCGGGGTCAATCATTCTTTCACATAAAGGGAGGCTTTCTTTTAAGGTACGGGAATTTATGTTAGAATACTTGAGTTATGAGTCAATTCCCGATAGGATTCACGATTGCTGTGAAGCTGCCTTGTAACCGACTGGCGCGAGATTATCGGTCAACTCGTCGTCAACACTATCTAGGGGGAATATCCATTGCAAGAAAGACATTTATTTACGTCCGAATCCGTTTCGGAGGGCCATCCAGACAAAATTGCTGACCAGATCAGTGATGCCATTCTCGATGCGCTGTTAGCACAAGATCCAGACTCACGAGTAGCTTGTGAGACTTCTGTAACGACTGGGTTGGTCCTGGTCTTTGGGGAAATCTCAACGAAGGCTTACGTGGACATTCAAAAAGTGGTTCGTCAAACAATCAAGGACATTGGTTACACCGACGGTCAATACGGCTTTGACGGCGATAACTGTGCCGTGTTGGTAGCGATCGACGAACAATCACCTGACATTGCCCAAGGGGTCGATGACTCCCTGGAAACGCGGAAGGGTGACGAAGATCCATTAGATAAGATTGGTGCCGGTGATCAAGGCTTGATGTTTGGGTATGCTGTCGATGAGACGCCAGAACTCATGCCACTGCCAATCATGTTGAGTCACGCCTTAATGCAACGCATTGCCAGCCTGCGGAAGAATGGGGTCATTGATTACCTCCGTCCCGATGCTAAGGCAGAAGTCACTGTCGAATACGATGACAATGGCAAACCAATGCGGGTTGACACGGTTGTTTTGAGTACGCAACACGATCCAGACGTCACGTTGGACCAGATTCGTCAGGATGTCATTGACCAGGTGGTTAAGGAAGTTATTCCTGCCAAGTTCTTGGATGACAAGACCAAGTACTTCATTAATCCTACTGGCCGCTTCGTTATCGGGGGGCCTCAAGGGGATGCCGGATTGACGGGTCGGAAGATCATCGTGGATACCTATGGTGGGGCTGCTCACCATGGTGGTGGGGCCTTCTCCGGGAAGGACGCCACGAAGGTGGACCGTTCAGCCAGTTATGCGGCGCGTTACATTGCCAAGAACATTGTGGCTGCCAAGTTAGCGAGCGAATGTGAAGTTCAGATTGCCTACGCCATTGGGGTTGCGGAACCCGTTTCCGTTTCAATCAATACGTTTGGTACGGGTGTTGTGAAGGAAAGCAAGCTGGCCGAGGCCGTGCGTGCGATCTTTGATTTGCGTCCAGCCGGTATCATTGAGATGCTGGATCTGAAGCGTCCGATTTACAAGCAAACGGCGGCATACGGCCACTTTGGCCGGACTGACGTGGACTTACCTTGGGAACATCTCGACAAGGTAGATGCGCTGAAGGCTGCCTGCAAATAAGCCCAATTAATTGATGAAATCCCGTTGCCAGAAAATCTCTGGTGGCGGGATTTTTGGGTAGGGGGTTGAAATTTAGACGCTCACCCTTGATAATATAAGGTATTACTGTTTTAATACAGACTTGGGAAGTAGCGCAATTGGCTACTCAGTTTCGTTGTGTGGTGGGGCCCAACGGTAGGAGGAAATTATGGTAAAGAAACAAACTAATGTCAAGGTTGTGACGGGGGCTGTCTTCGTCGCCACCTTCATGTCGGCTATCGAAGGAACCATTGTCTCAACCGCCATGCCTACCATCGTCGGTGATCTACAAGGGGTGGCCCTCATGAACTGGGTCTTCTCGATCTTCTTATTGACGAGCGCTATCGCCACACCCATCTATGGTAAGCTCGCCGATACGGTTGGCCGCAAACTGGTCTTTCTCGTTGGCTTATTCGTCTTCGTTGTGGGGTCAACCCTGTCGGGGATGTCGCACAGCATGGAAACCCTGATTGCTTGGCGAGCACTCCAAGGGATCGGGGCGGGGGCCATCATGCCCGTGTCCTTTACGATTCTAGCCGACATCTATCCGGTGGAACAGCGCGCTCGGGTCATGGGACTGAATGGGTCCGCCTGGGGAATCGCCGCGGTGGTGGCCCCATTGTTAGGGGGCTTCATCGTTGACCATCTCAGTTGGCACTGGATCTTCTTCATTAATATTCCAATTGGGATTGTCACGATGGGGTTGATTTGGTTCTATCTACAAGAGCGCACGGAACGAAAGAAATTCACGATGGACTGGGCCGGTTGTTTCTGGTTGTCACTCGGTCTGTTGGCCTTGATGCTGACCTTCCAACTGTTAGGTGAGGGGCAACTCAACGTGCTGTTTGTCATCCTGGGTTTCCTGATTTCTATTGGGGCCTTCTGGGCTTTCCTACGCCAAGAGAAGCGAACGGCCGATCCGTTGATTCCGTTATCTTTATTTGCAAACCGAACGTTTGTCGTGCAAAATTTAATCGCTGCATTACTGAGTGGGTTTATTATGGGCTTTGAGGTCTACTTGCCCACTTGGACGCAAGGTCTTCTTGGGTTGAAGGCTTCTGAAGCAGGGTTCGCAATTACCCCCAGTTCGTTGATGTGGATTGTTGGGTCGTTTATTGCCGGGAAGTTACTGCTGAGTCGGTCACCTTATCAAATTGTCAATATCAGTTTGACGTTGGTGATGATTGGAGCCATTACGATGGCCTTATTGCCAGCTAGCACGCCGTTCTGGTGCTTCTTCGTCATTGCGGGGATCTGTGGGACTGGATTTGGAATTACCATCACCACGACCACGGTGACGGTTCAGAGCCAAGTCGACGTCGATGAGATTGGGGTTGCGACCTCCTTCAATACGTTGTCGCGGACGCTGGGGCAAACCATGATGGTGTCGATCTTAGGGATTATCATGAACCTTGCCATGACGCGTGGGGTTGCCAGCCATCACGGCACGAGTATGGCCATGATGAACAAGCTTATCAATCCGCAAACAGCGGTAAGCTTGCCAGCTAATGTTTTACCAACCTTACGTGGGATCTTATATCAGGGCCTACACGCCATCTTTATCGCCGGGGTGATTCTGATTGTTATCTCGTTTGCGGTCAATTTCTTTGATCGGCGTGAGACACAACACCTGACCGCCGACAAGGGGTAATTATTCCCGTTTTGAAAACAGTTACGGTATAATGGTTTTAAACGATCGAGAGTGGAGGCGAAGAAAATGTTTGAAAGTAATCATGCACGTTATGCCAGTTATGGTACCGTTGCGGTCCTACCCGGCGACATGATCGACGCCGTCTGGGATATCATTGACAATGACCTCCAAGGCCTCTTTCCGTTGGCAAATCTGCTAACGTTTAAGCTTCACAATAATCAGGGGATGACGACGTTTGAATATGTTCAGACGGACGACAAACGTGGGGCGGTCAGTGCCGGATTCGACACCGACTTCACCTATGCGCCCCAGTTGCCAGAAACCGTTCTGGCCTACGATGACGGTGATAGCCAAATCATTTTATTGCCATCGGAAACGGCGGATCACTAAAAATAATGTGACAAGAAGAGGGATGCTGCGACATGCCTCTTTTTTGTCGTTTCCGATCGTAAATAAAAACGCCATACCTCTCAATGGGGGTATGGCGTTGGTCGTCGGACTAGATGGTTGCGTCTGTCCGAATGTCTTTTAAAGCATCATCAATTTGTTGGAGAACGAGTTCCGTGTTGCCGGGAACGTCCAGGTCGTACTTTTGTAAGTCGATCCGAACCTTAGGACTCACGTCGTAGTCTGCGTACCAGCCTTGATAAGCGGTCCACATCTTCTTGTAGTAAGCTTCCAGGCTTGGGTTATCGTCGAATTGTTCGTAGGCACGGCCACGCTTCTTGATACGGTGAAGAATAGTGTCGAAATCGGCATCCGCATAGACTAATAAGTCAGGGGCCTTCTTTGGCAGTGCACTCAGTTCATTCATCATGTTATCCAGCAGGCTTAAGTAAACTTCCAACTCGGTATCTGTGATGTTCCCTTCGGCGTTATTTTCACGCGTAAAGAGGGCATCTTCATAGATTGAACGGTCCAGAACGTTGTTGTCATCCGCCAACGCACGCTTAATCATACTAAAACGTTTGTTGAGGAAGTAAATTTGCAATAAGAAACCGTATTGCTTGGGATTTGCATAGTATAGTGGTAGAACCGGGTTGTCACCAACCGGTTCGAAAAATGCCTTTGTGTCCAAGTGTGATGCAATCTTTCCAGTAAGAGTCGTCTTGCCGACGCCAATCATTCCAGCTGTAATTATCACCATGATAGCCCCTCTTTTATCAAATATACAAGATATAGTGTACCATAAAAAAGCCGGCTACTACATTTGCTTGACAGATATTTTTCGCCATTTCGTGAAGTTTGGTCATTGTTGTATAATAGACTCGTTGGTATAAGTGGATTAGGAGGTTGAACGAGATGTATCAAGCAATCGTCTTTTTTGATTTGGATGGTACGTTATTTGACGATAACAAGAATGTTTTACCGACAAGTATCGCCGCCATTCACGAAATGCAACAACATCATATTCTACCAGTTATTGCCACTGGAAGAAACATTTTTGAAATTCAATATGTGCTCGATGCCACGAACATCGACGCTGTGGTCAGTGCCAATGGGAGTTACGTCCAGTATCAGGGCAAGCGGCTCACGGCCGCGGTGATTCCACAAGCGGAACTCGCCGCGATCACTGCCTTCGCCAATGAGCAGGGGGATCCCTTGGGTTACTTCAATAACCAAGGCTTTCGTTTAAGCCAGGCCAACCAGGATACGAGGGATAACTTCAAGTTATTGCGGTTAGATGCGCAAGTTGATCCGACCTGGTATCAGACCCAGGAGATTAACTTTCTCAATGTCTTCAATCGTGATAACGAAGCCCCATACCGGGAAAAATTTGCTGGGGAGCTGTCCTTTGTCCGCAACAATCCGCGGGCACTCGACACGATGGCAACTGGAATTAGTAAGCAGACTGGGATTCGGACCTTCCTGAAAGAGGCCGGATTGCAGGATGTGAAAACCTATGCCTTTGGGGATGGGCTAAACGACCTGCAAATGTTCGATGAGGTCGACGTGCCAATTTCTATGGCTAATGGGGTCTTCCAGGCGAAGAACAAGGCAGCCTACGTGACTGGCAGCAACATGGATGATGGAATCGTCCAGGGGCTGCGGCACTTTGGACTCATTCAATAATTTTTGACAGACAGAAAACGGCGTCGCTACTTTTTAAAGTAACGACGCCGTTTCGTTTTCACTGAGATTAACCTAATTTTTTCGCAATATTTTCGAGCGTGACGCTAGCCGTGTCGGCAAAGACCATGTCGGCAGCTGCCAATTCGTGGGCATCCCCAATTCCGAGGGAGACCTCACCGGCAGCGTTGATGGCTTGGACACCGGCAGCGGCATCTTCCACCCCGATACACTGAGCGGGATCAAGGTTGAGAACTTGGGCACCCTTGGTGTAAATTTCGGGATCCGGCTTTCCGTGAGTCAGGTTGGCTGGGTCAACAACCTTGGGGAAGTAGTCGGCCAACTGAAGCTTATCGAGAACCCGTGGAGCATTCTTGGAGGCCGAAGCGAGCGAGAGTTGGTAGCCCTTAGCTCGAAGGTCATCTAGGAAGGCCTTCATACCGGGCAAAATGTTGGCGGGGGTCATCTTGTTAACCTCGGCAACATAATTGTCATTCTTCTGAGTGGCCAAGGCCACTTTCTGTTCCTGGTTGTAGTCGTTTTCCTTGTGGCCAGCCTTCAGGATCATTTCGAGTGAATCCATGCGGCTGATCCCTTTGAGACCATTGGCCAGGTCGTCATTCCAGCTCACCCCAAGGGAGTCGGCGAGTTGGTGCCAAGCGTTACCGTGCAAGACGGAGGTGTCCGTAATGACCCCATCTAAGTCAAAGACAAAACCCTTAATATCCGCAAATTTAGTCATCATTGAAAACTCCTTAATATGAAATAGTTTGTGTTTGATTTGGTTTTAACGTAATCTGCTGATCGCCAATGGTTAGGACGGCCGCTTTATCTGCCGTGACCTGAACGTGCTGGTGGTCAATCGTGAAGTGATACCGCGTTCCCCGAACCAGTTGCGCAAAGTCCAACTGTTGCCAAGTTGCTGGCAGGTGAGGGTTAACCGACAGCTTAGGTGCCAAGATATCTACCCCTGCGTAGTGCCGGGTCGTCATGAGGGTAACGGCGCCCATGACACCCAGGTGAATCCCCTCGGCAGTGGTCCCACCTTGGATGTCGTAATAGTCCGATAGGAGGGCCTGTGAGAAGAGTTTCCACGACTGGTCCATGTTACCCGCCATTGCCGTTAGAACGGCGTAGACGATACGGGAGAGGGTGGATCCGTGGGTAGTTCGGTCCAGATAGAACTGAAGGTTCTTGTCGAAGGCTCCCTTTGGTAAATGATAGCCCAATTGGTCCAAGAGCCCGAAGACCTGTTGCTCATCAAGGCTGTAGAATGCCATCAAAGCATCCGCTTGTTTGGCAACCTGGTAGGCATCGGGCGTCTTGCCCTCGGCCTTTAAGATCCGGTCCATCCGGGAGATATCGCCGTACTTCTTCTGATACTTAGCGAAGTCGAGGCGGGGAAGCTTGAAGTACCCGTCAAATTGCCCGATGATCCCGGCTGAGCTGATATCGAGACGGAGATGGTGACTCACGTCCTTCAATTGGTCAGTTGTCTTAGCTGTCCAGCCCGTCTTTTGGTCACTAGCAGCGACCGCCTTAGCAGGTAGCTCGTGACGCAAAGTCTGCACTTGATTGAAGAGCCAAGTGACCATGAGGTTGGTATACGCGTTGTCTGCGAGACCGGTACTGTCCGCATTCGGATAGTTTTCGTGGAACTCATCTGGCCCCATGACCCGGTCGATGGTATAGCGATGGGTCTGAGAATTTAATTTGGCCCGACTGAGCCAGAACTTGGAAATTTCACTCAACATCTCTAAACCGTAGGCAGTCATGAAGCTTTGGTCACCAGTGATATGGGTGTACATGATGACGTTGTAAGCCACGGCTAAGGACACGTGACGCTGGAGTGAGGAATAGTCCGGATCCCAGGAGTTGGTCAAGGGATTCAGGTGGACGATTTGTGATTGCTCGTCACCTAACTCACCTGATTGCCAAGGATACATGGCGCCATCGTCACCATCGGCTTGGGCGTTCTTCTTGGCTTCACCCAACCGGCGATAACGGTACATGAGAAGTTGTTTAGCCAGTTCAGGATCATGTAGCGCGTAAACGGGGAGATCAAACATTTCATCCCAGAAGACGTGTCCGCGATAGGCTTCACCGTCGAGTCCCCGGGCATTGACGGAGGCATCGATTTTGCCTGAGGCAATCGCTTGGGTGGCCGAGAAAAGATGATACAGGTTGACTCGCGTTAACTTCTGCGCGGTGATATCGCCAGTGATTTGAATGTCGGCCCCGTGCCAGCGTTTCTCCCAATAGTGGGTATTGCTGGTGAGGGTATCGGCGAAGGTCGCCGCATTAATTTCGGTTGCTGCCGCTTGGTCCAGGGGACTGCTGGTTTCGCGGCCGGTGAAGAAGACCACATTTTTTTCAAAGGTATATGTCTGATTTGGTTGAACCGCGACCGAGCGCATCTGCTGGATGTGTTGTTCGGCGTGGGACCGGGTGTCAACGGGCGCATCTAGCGCTTCGCCGGGGCCGGTCAGTTGTGATCCAAAGATGAAGGGAACTTTGGACGATTGGGTCTGTCCCTCTAAGAAGATCGTATCGGGTTGACGACTGGTACCCGTAACCTGGATATGGCGCTGATTGAAGGCCCGGTAACGTTCGACGTTGCTGTTGACCACACTGCCGTCAATTTCAGAATAGATCTGAAGCGACCCGGAAAAGTTAAGCGGGGTCACACTGTAGCGGATGGCCAAGCGATGCCAGTCGGTCATGTTGGCCAGCTTCGTGGTCTTGATTTGCAAGGCATGACCGGTGGAGAGTTGAACCAACATGGTCGTGGTCAAGGCCCCGGTATGCAGATCCAGACTTCGATAGATGTCTTGGATGTCACTAGCTCGAATCTGAAATGGATTTTGATGGTCCACCCCAAACGTTAAAGCCTGGGCATTTGGCAGGTTGACCAGGTCTTCATTGACGACCTGACGTCCGTTGATATTCGTTGTCAGTTGATCATACAAGCCGGCCGTGTACATACCGGGATAGTTGTCGTCATCTGCGTGGGCTTCGGTATAAGCCCCACGCAAGCCGAAGAATCCGTTGCCCACGGTTAACATCGCTTCTTGCCCGTAGTTCCGTTTGCCGGCGTATTGGCCGTAATAGTCCAGATGCCAGCTAAGGTATTCACGTTTGCTGGCCAGGGCATCTTCCAATCCTTGGTCCGCAATGGCTTGGCTGCTAACTACGGGGATGTTCAGCATGTTGGTAATGGCTAAACCAATATCAATCCGTTGATGGTTAATCCCGACAACGGTGTCGGAGAAGGGATAACTCAGGGCGTTATCGACCACTGCGGCATCCACGTCGAGACCCACTAAGCGTACTCGTAAATTTTCAAGATTTTCGCCGATACTTTGGTCCGTGTTGTACGCGATGGTGAACTCGCGCTGCGCCTCCGGCTTTCCGGCAGGGGCATAGCTGACCTGAAGGGCGTCATCTGAAACGTGTAACGTAATAATTTTCAAACCCAATCGTCTTCCTTTCTATTAATTATTTGCACAATCATTCACTATTAATCTTAGGCTACCCCCCGGTAATTAGCAATTATTCTCTCCCTGTTGCCGTAAAATAAGAATTATTATAAAGACTGGTATGATGCAAATGCAAGCGATTGCACGATTTTGCCGGTGGTTTGCTAGGTAACTAATCTGTTAGCACTGGTGAAAACCGATTGTGAGGAGGGTCCAAAACGTGGTAATATTTGAGCAATAAGAACTGAGAGGAAGAGGCGACGTGGGAAAATTCATTCGGACCGTGATTCTAATTGTAAGTTTGACTGTGGTGATTATTCTGGCAACGGTGTGGATCGCCGTGCATTGGGTTAGCGGAATTTGGGCTCAGGCGGCCGTGAGTTTAGTGGGTTTTGCCTTGGCCACGGCATGGGATTGCCGGATTTTCTATAAACGCTGGGCAGTCATTGCCCCTCTGCTTCAACGCACCCCTAAGCAGAAAAAGGCGGCGGATCCAGAAGAAAAAACGACACAAAAAAAGCCATTACGATAAGTCGCAATGGCCAAAGAGTAAGGTTACAACATAATTGGGGGATTATGTTGTAAAAATTTCATCTACTTTGGGGGAGTAAAATGAAATCGTCTGTTGAATGAGGACAGAAGCCTCACGCGCAAGTCGAGACTTAACTCAAACTTGCCCGCAACCATATAGTAACTCATAATGAGAAAAAATGCCATTAAAAAATTAATATTGAGAAAAATGGGTTTTGCTGACTAATTAGAAGTAACGGATCGTGGGATTCTGCGGGCCGTTCCACGGTTAGTTAAGCGAGCCAACAAAGGATGGATATTGTGAATAGTGCACAAAAACAAAACTTTATCAACATTGGATGGTTCCTGGTCATGCTCATTCTGGTCACGATTGTCCAGATTCCCTTAGCCTTTTTAAGTCGTGGGGCTAGCTGGCAACGTGGCTTATGGGCCGTGGTTTATGCCGCCGGTTTTCTAGTGGCGATTGCCATTGGCTTGTGGATCTATCGGCGAATTGTGCCTGGTAAGTGGCAACGGCTGACTGGCCAAGACTGGCGACTCATGGTGAAGGGCTACGTCTTTATGATGGTGGTTGAAATGAGCCTCAATATTGTGAATATGTTGGTTTTTAAGGAAACCAGTACGAAGAATAACGACCTTATTGCGACAATTCTTGGCAAAAGTCCCTTATCCCTAATCATGTTGAGTCTGACGGCGGTGTTAGCGTCACCCGTTCTGGAGGAGTTAACTTTTCGAGGAATCTTGGTGAGTGGTTGCTTCTCTAAGGAGCGTTTTTGGTTGCCGATTGTTGCGAGTGGTATTGTCTTCTCGTTAGTTCATCAAAGTGACAATCTGATCAGTTGGCTCATCTATGCCATCATGGGGGGCACCTTCGCTTACGTTTACCGCAAGACTGGTAAGCTCCAAACCACGATTTTTATGCATGGGTTTAATAATTTAATTGCCATGTTGCTCATGGTGACGACGATTCGTTAAAAAAAGCTTAGCGGTTACTAGCCGCTAAGCTTTTTAATTGTCGCTATCTATGTCCTTGGTAATCAGTCGCTGACGACTGACCGTATCTAGTTGAGACTTAACAGTGGCTAATTCAGCCATTGTGTCATCGATTTCCTTGTCGGTCATGCCCAATAAAGTTTGACATTGACCAATTCGAGCATAGACCTCTTCGCGTTTGGCAGTGGCCATTTCGGTTAAGTGAATTAACACCTGACGTTCATCGGTTTGGCTACGAACACGACTCACCCAACCCTGTTTTTCCAGACGCTTCAACAGAGGGGTTAGTGTGCCGCTATCCAATTCCAAGCGTTCGCCGAGTTGGTGAACGGTTAGGGGAGCATCCTCCCACAGAACCAACATCGCAATGTATTGCGGGTAGGTCAGGCTAAATGGGGCAAGGGCACTCTGATAGAAGTGGTTAAACTTCTTGCTAGCGGAATAGATCGAGAAGCAAAGTTGCTGGTCGAGTAAGACTGGCGGAACCTTTGACATGGCGCAGGCCTCCTTTCGAATACTTTCAGAATATTGTATACAATTAAATTGTTATTAGCAAGAAACTCACCTTGCTAATAGCCAGTTGGGTTACGGCGTGACCGCTAACCCAGTGGAAATCTTTACCCTGACGTCAAAACGATTATATAGCATGTAGACTGGTGAGTGCAATGATTATTGATAAAATGAGTTTTTTGCCCACATAGAGGTTAGGCGGAAAAACAAACTCTAGGTGACCCTAACTGGCTCAAGTATACCAGAAGACGACGCCGCAAAAAGAAAAATTTTATGAGAATGATAATCGATGGCTTAGAATTTACTGAGTTTTTACTGGCAATGACGGGTGGATTTGACTAAAAGGTGGCTGTTACGGTTCCAACAAGGTGCCTAGGAATGATGCTAAGGGCGGTGTTGCCTGTTGCGGACACAATAAGCATTGTCGACGAAGCATAGAATCAGTATACTAGGGTTATCGAGGAGGCGATCCAATGACGCGGTGGTTACCATTTATGCTGGCTAGCCTGATCTGCCTGGGGCTAGTGTTACGCGCTGGGTACCAACGGTCTTGGGCACGAGTTGGCTGGTGGATCGGGTGTTGGGTCCTGACAGCATTGACGTGGATTCCCGTGACCGTAACCTTTGGATCGCAGGTAGCGGACATTCAGACTTTTCACTGGGCCAATGGGACCTGGGTATTGTGGCCACTTCAACCAGCGGGGATCGATGCCTCATTTTGGTTAAACATTGTCATGACAATTCCTCAGGGGATGCTCTGGCAGTGGAACTTTAGCGGTCGTTGGCCCCAATGGCTGGGGGTCGGACTCGCAACGGCGCTAACCTTGGAGACCGGACAAGCGATTGGCAACTATCTGGTTGGTCTGGGCCGTTGGGTCGATATTAATGATGTCCTGACCAATGCGTTGGGCGTGGTCCTGGGGGCTCTTATCTTTTCATGGGGTCAACACCAGGAACAACTTAGGAGGTAAGCGTAATGTTTATGACAACAGGGGGCCTCAACCGGGCTCACGAGATTCAAGGGATTATGACGGCAACACAGCACGCGATGATGCGTTCCGAAAAGCCGGATGAGTTTTCTTTGTTTGATGATCTATTTGATGCCGTTAAACAGAAATTAATGAAGCAGGCCCAGGAGGCCGGCGCAGATGGTTTGATCGAAGTTCGCTTCAATACCGAGGTTGTTCGGATGAGCGTGGCGCCGAAGTTTTTGGTTGTCCATGGCTATGGCACCGCGGTTAAATTCCCCAAAGCAAAAAAAACTGAATAAAAGGGTTCACATTTATTCACGGATAGTGTAATATATTACTTGTTGTTGAGTTGCCCCGATGGCGGAACTGGCAGACGCGCAGCGTTCAGGTCGCTGTTTGAGTGATCAAGTACAGGTTCGAATCCTGCTCGGGGCATCAGTTAACAATTCGGAGAGTCCGGTAAACATTACGTTTATCGGACTTTTTTTGTGCTAATAGACGAATTTACAATTGAAGTGCAACACTAATTGAATAAAAAGACCCATAGCGGGTA
>NZ_JQCA01000126.1:18372-49491 GCF_001437125.1 Levilactobacillus paucivorans
TTGTACCCGCTATGGGCTATCACCATCTTACTATAAAAGAACGAGAAAGTATTCTGGAATTATTGGCAATTAAAATTAAAGTTCGTGGCGATTACCGGTCTTTGCCGATCAAAGTGGCATCGAAGGTATGCTTCAGATCCTCCATGATATGGGCCTGGGCTACCTCTTGTTAGGGGGAGAGTACACCGGCCTTATCCGGGGGTGAAGTCCAACGGTTGAAGCTGGTATCACAGATTGGCAAACGCCAGAATTTGACGCTCTTTATCTTTGATGAACCAACCGTGGGCCTGCACCAGTTGGATATTCAGCAGCTGGTCAAGGTCTTTGACCGCCTGATTCAACAGGGTGCCACGGTCATTGCGATCGAACACGACCTCGATCTGATTGCCAATGCCGATTATGTCATTGACATGGGGCTCGGTGGTGGGATTAACGGGGGACATTTGGTGGCCACCGGGACACCGCGGGAGGTCAGCGAACGGCAGATAGTGTCACGGGACACTATATTCACGAATATCTCAGCCGATTTGAAAAGTCGCAAAAAAGGAGGTCCGCCAAATTGGCAGACCTCCTTTTATTAGGACAAAGTTAAGTTCTAGTCACGTGACGGCCTAAAGTTTCTTAGAGATCGTGTAACGCTTGCTCGTGGACGGGTTCTTTTGTCCATTATCCAGCTGCTGCTCCGCTAAGAAAATATCGAAAGACGGCGCACCGTTATCACTTTTAACGACAACAACATGGCCGGATTCTGTATGGCGTTCTTGATAAATCTGCGCGGTCTGAACGGCCTCGTGATAATCGTGGAAATTCCCAATAGAGTCACCAGGATTGAAAAGTACAATTTCATCCATCATAATCATTCCTTTCGGGGCTACTAGCTTAAATTCATTATAGCGCATTTATCTTTTGAACGATACCAATTTACAGGTTGGCATCCATGGTGAAAGACAGATCCGAAAGGGCCGCATTGGCCTGGACAAGTTTACCGGCCTGTGCCTGAATGGCATTGGCGTAGGTGGCAGCAGTCTCGACATTTAAGCTACCTAGACTAGCGGAATTCGGCGTTGGAATGGCATCCCCCGCCTGTAGCCGTTGATAACCAATCGCCTGAGTCGCACCGAGAAAGTTATCGATCAACTGCCGGTTTTCGTGGTAGTGGGCCTCGCTAAGGACGTCGAGTAGTTTGCTAGCCCAGTAGGGGTTCTCACCCTGGTAGTCGCTGTTATCAGCGGCATAGTTGGCAGCAAGCTGGTCTCCCTGTGCATAGAAGGGGACGTAAGGATTGAAGGCTGGGTTTCCGAAACACTGCCAAACGATGCCGGCTAACATCGGCACGACGTCGCGACGGAGCTGAAGAATGTGGGAGTTTTGCGTCCGTGATAAGCCGACAGCTCGGAATTGATGACGCTCCGTGTCAGTCCCGTTGCCCAGCGGATCGTATGGGGTTTCCTGATAATGGGATCCCAGGAAGTTGGCGATTTCGGGCAGGCTAATCTTCTTTTCAGCATGCTGAATAAACGGTAATTCTTGGTCAGTTGGATTTTCAAAGGCGCTTGGCGTGAAGAGCTTGTGGCCGTACCAGACCCGCGGTGTGTTGTAGTGACTATCCGTGGCGGTTGCCGTTCCGAAGATATGCCGGGAGTTGAAACGATTGCCGTCGGGATTAAGGTGATGGCTCTGGACGAATTGACGGATATTAGTTGAGGTCATAAATTCTTGTGGGCGATCAAAATCAATGTCCTGAATGGCCAGTTGGTTGGCCACGACGGCATAAGCGTCGTCTGGGATCCGTTGGGCTACCCAGTGGTGACCACTGACGATTTCCATGTACCAGACCTCATTGGTATCACCGAAGAGGATGCCGTTACTCTCCGCGGCCCCATTGATTTCGACTAGGTGTCCCAGCCGTTGAACCCCCGCTTTAGCGGAGTCAATGTAGGGGAGGACGACGGTCAGCATGGCATCTTCCGCAATCCCATCGGCTACCAGTGGATCGACACCAAGGACGCGGCTATTGGCGTAGGCCGATTCGGTGGCACTCATGGCAACGTTCTTGGCATTGATCCCACTCTCTTCGTAGAACCCAGCCGAGGGATCGGTGTCAGGAACGGCTGTGTAGTGATAGGCCTTTTCGGGCAGGGTCGTTCTGAATTGGTTGCCCTTCGAGATAAAGTTCAGGTTACGGGGTTCATCGGCCACGTGGACCACGACGCGTTTCGGCCAGATGGCGACCCCGTTATCCTCGTTGCGGGCGATCACCGGATTGCCATCGATTGTGGCATTTTTACCGGCTAAAAATGAGGTACAGGCTTGATGTAGCATACGGGACATGAAAAATTCCTCCTTAGTAAGTTAGCGGTTTCATTATGGCCACTATATCACAATCCACGCGGGAAGGCTTTGTTTACCGGTTTTAGCCGTTTGTTTGCTAAAATGGAGGGTATGAGAAAGGAAGATGTGGTCATGGAACAGGGACATCAGCATCATCAGCATTCAATCGAGCGGGAACTGGAATGTGTGTCACAAGTCCCGATATTTCAGGGATTAGCGGACGATCAGATGACCTCCGTGGCCCAAGTCACGCGGCCAATCCACGCGGATAAAGGGGATGCGGTCTTTAGCACTGGCGAAGTCTCTCGGACGCTGTACATCGTGAATACCGGCCAGGTTCGGCTCTATCACTTGGCCGAGGACGGGCGCGAACAAATCTTGCGGGTTCTGAATCCTGGGGATTTTATTGGTGAGATTGCGCTATTTACGGATGAAATTCACACCTCCTATGCGCAGGCCACCAAGACGACCGAGCTCTGTACAATTTCACGGGCGGCCCTGACCGATCTGATTACGGCATTACCAACGTTGTCGATGGCGCTACTGGGGGCCTTGGCCGATCGGTTGAAGACGGCCGAACGCCAGGCCACCTTGCTGGCCATTCCCGATGCCTTGCCACGCTTGGCCGGGTACCTATTGCAGATTAGTGGTCATCGGGCACAATTGCTTGAATTACCAATGAGTAAGCAGGACCTTGCCGCCTACTTAGGGATGACCCCAGAGTCCATGAGTCGTAAGTTGCGACAGCTATCCAAGCAGGGGGCCATCGAAACGGTCGGCCGTCGGCAGGTTCGCATTACCAATGTCGATCAACTGGCCGAGTTCGCCCCAGAATGATGGCAGTGTTTACTATCCGCTTAAGAATCTTTAATAATATGGTATTCACGAATTAAATTTGCTAAAATGATGGGTGTTGTGTTTCATTAAATATTAATGAACGTTCAAATCAAACTGACTATTAACGAGAAAAAGGGGATACGCACATGTGTGGATTCGTTGGCTATGTGAATCAAAAGGATGTTCCGTCTACCACGATTAACGATATGGCAGACCGGATTAAGCACCGGGGGCCGGACGACGAGGCATACTTTAAGGATGACCAAGCCGTTATGGGCTTCCGTCGGCTGTCAATCATTGACTTGGCCCACGGGAAGCAACCCATGTACAACCGGGACCAAACGAAAGTTTTAACTTTTAATGGAGAAATCTATAACTACCAAGAAATTCGGGCTGATTTACAAAAACTCGGTTACGAATTCCAAACGGATGTGGACTCTGAAGTCCTGATCCACGGTTATGACGCTTGGGGTCCTAAATTACTGGACCGTCTGCGTGGAATGTATGCCTTTGCCATTTATGACAAGACTAAGAATGAAGTCTTCGGTGCGCGAGACCACTTTGGTATTAAGCCGATGTATTACTACGATGATGGTGAGACCTTCCTCTGGGCCTCAGAAATCAAGGCTTTCTTGGAACACCCTAACTTCAAAAAGGAATTCAACGAAGCACTGTTACCGATTCATTTGAGCTTTGAGTTCATTCCTTCTAAGGAAACGATGTTCAAGAACGTTTACAAGGTTTTACCGGGCCAATACTTTATTCACCACGCAAATGGCGAAACGGAAACGCACCGGTACTACAAGTTCAATTACGACCACATTGACAACAGTCAAACGGTTGAAGAAGATGCCAAGAAGATTCGCGGTATCGTCGACGAATCCGTTAAGACGCATATGATTGCCGACGTTGAAGTTGGGAGCTTCTTATCCAGTGGGATCGATTCTTCCTACGTGCTGAACGAAGCTTCTAAGCTACAACCAATCCAATCCTTCTCCCTGGGCTTTAAGAACTCCAAGTACAGTGAATTAAGCTGGTCCACGGAATTTGCCAAGGAAATCAAGCAAAAGAATACGCCACTCTACATGACCGGTGATGATTACTTTGATATCTTACCAACCATCATGTACTACATGGATGAACCACTATCTAACCCATCGGCTATGCAACTTTACTACCTGTCTAAAGGGACACGTAAGGCGGTCAAGGTTGCCTTGTCTGGTGAAGGGGCCGACGAATTCTTCGGGGGCTACAACACCTACCTCGAAGCTATTCCGTTCGAACGTTACCAGAAGTGGGTTCCAAAGGGTATTCGCAAGATGATGGGTGGTATTGCCGAAAAGCTGCCACGATTCCACGGTCGCCGATTCTTAGTTCGGGGAGCGCAACCGCTGAGCGAGCGGTATTACCGGGTGAACTACGTATTTGACTATCATGACCGTAACAAGATCTTGAAGAACCCAAGTCTTAACCAGGATGCCGGGGCTTACACCAAGCATCTGTTTGACGACGTTAAGGGCTTAGACGAAATGACGCAGATGCAGTACTTCGACATCAACACCTGGTTGCCTTATGACATCTTACACAAGGCCGACCGGATGAGTATGGCGAACTCTCTGGAAGTTCGGACGCCGTTGGTTGACAAGGAAGTGGCCAAGTTTGCCGCAACCATGCCAGTTAAGACGCGGATTCATGCGGATGAAACGAAGGTTTCTCTGCGGACTGCTGCCGAGGCTGAATTACCAGAACGGGTCGCAAAGAAGGAAAAGATGGGCTTCCCATCCCCAATTGCAACCTGGATCAAGACGGAGCCTTACAAGTCACGGATTATCGAAGCTTTTAACTCCGACGTGGCTCATAAGTTCTTTAACACCGATGCCTTGATGGAGATTCTTCACGAACACATCAATGGTAAGTCCAGCATGCAAAAGATCTTTACGATTTACACCTTCATTCTCTGGTATGAAGTTTACTTCCCAGAAGATACGACGGCTAAGACCGTGGATCTTGTTCATCGGACTCAAATCTAACTGAATCCGGCCCCAGAAATGGTCGGCCGATAACGATCAAGGTTGCTATTGGACTCGTCCGCTAACAACCTTGATTGCGTTTACCTAGAAAAAATGAGTGGGGGCATCCCACCCAGTACTTAACTCAATTATTTAAACGTTGTGAAGGGACTTTAAGCCGTTATGGAAACCAAGGAAGTCAAGTTTACCCCTGTTCTTTTGGGGAGTGATTTTAACGTCTACGGCATGGCACGCTCATTCTATGACCTGTACCATCAACCCGTTCAAGCCTTTGCCAGCATCCAATTGGCACCGACGCGTTACACCAAGATTGTGAATCTGGAATTGATCCCGGGATTCGATGAAGATCCTGTTTGGATTGAAACCATGCGTAAATTAAAGGAACGTTACGCCGATCATCCAGAACCCGTTATCTTAATCGGGTGTGGGGATGGTTATGCCGAATTAATCAGTAAGCACAAGGCAGAGTTGGAAGATGTCTTCATCTGCCCTTACATTGATTACGACAAGTTACGTCACCTGAATAATAAGGAAAACTTCTACAAGGTCTGTGACCAGTACGGGTTACCATATCCTGCAACACGGATCATCACGAAGGCTGAGGCCACGAGTGGTCAGCCCGTCGAACAACCCTTTGATTATCCAGTTGCTTTGAAGCCAGCCAACAGTGTGGAATGGTTAGACATCCACTTTGAGGGTCGCAAGAAGGCCTTTCGGATTCAGTCAGCAGCTGAATTCAAGGACATCGTTCAGAAGGTTTATGCCAACGGTTATACCTCCGATCTGATTCTCCAGGACTTCGTGCCCGGGGATGACAGCAACATGCGGGTGCTCAATGCCTACGTTGATCGGAACCACAAGGTGAAGATGATGTGTCTGGGTCATCCTTTACTGGAAGATCCAGCGCCATCAGCCATTGGAAATTACGTGGCGATTATTCCGGAATATAACGAAACGATTTACCAAAACATTCAGAAGTTCCTGGAAGCCATCGAGTTTACCGGCTATGCTAACTTTGACATGAAGTATGATGTCCGGGATCACAGCTTCAAGTTGTTTGAAATCAACCTGCGTCAGGGCCGGAGTAGCTTCTTTGTGACTTTGAACGGCTACAACCTGGCTGACTGGGTGGTTAAGGATTACGTGAAGGACAGCCTGAAGGATGCGCCGACGGTTTATGGCAACAAGGACGAAAGCCAGCACGCGCTGTGGTTAGGTGTGCCGGTCAAGGTCTTCAAGCAGTACACGCGGGAAAATGCCGACAAGGATCGGGCACTGAAGTTAATTGCCGCCGGTCAGTATGGCACCATTTACCATTACGATCAGGATATGAACTTGAAGCGCTGGGCCTTGATCCAGTGGATGCAGCACAACTACACGGTTAACTTTAAGAAATACTTCGCAGAAAATAAGGGGTAATCACCATGCAAAAATTCTTTACGATTATTGGCGGCATGGGTACCATGGCCACCGAGAGCTATATCCATCAGTTGAACTTACGGACGCCAGCGCACGCCGATCAGGAGTATTTGAATTATATTCTGGTGAACCACGCGACGGTTCCGGATCGGACAAACTATATCTTGGATCACAGTCAGCCCAATCCGTTACCCAGCCTGCTTGAAGATATTCAGCAACAAAGCCAGCTGAAGCCTGCGTTCTTTACGTTGCCTTGCAACACGGCGCACTATTTCTATGATGACTTGCAGGCGGCAACCGATGTGCCATTGCTACACATGCCGCGTGAGACGGTTAAGGAAATTAAGCGTCGTTATCCGAATGCCAAGCGGATCGGGATTACCGGGACGCAGGGAACCATTACGGATAAGGTCTACGAGGATGAGGTCGCAGCGGCCGGACTCGAACCCGTATTGCCAACACAGGCGATCGAGGATGAAACCATGACTCTGATCTACGATCACATCAAGGAAAACAATGAAGTGGATGCCAAGCTGTACCACCACATTCTCAACGAGATGGTGACGGAACGGCACGCCGACGTGGTGATTCTCGGGTGCACGGAGCTTTCTTTGGCTCAGGAACGTGAACCAGAACTCACCATTCCCGTGGCCGACAGCCAATCCATTTTGGTTGATCGGACGTTGGAAATGGCCTTGAAATTACGACAAGCTGATTAAGTGGTAGAGGGAGCCTGGAACAAACACCAGGCTCCCTTTTTTGATCCCGACAATTATGTAGCCGAAACGTACAACAGCTAAGCGCCTGCTGTTGCACGTTTTTAGAGATCAGAAAAGGTGTCGAGACAATGAGTCTCGGCACCTTGTGCGTGATTTATTTGAAAGCGAGGGTGAGTCCCAGGCCAACCGTGATCAGGGCAACGATACCCAGAATCCAGTAAATCAAATGAGGCGTGTCGCGTTCCATCTTCCGACCGAAACTAATTTCGATGAGGGCAATGGTGGCGATGCCCAGAATGAATTTCAGACTGATTAGAAGTGGGGCGTGCACAAACGTCCGAATGGAAAGGACAACGCCACTGATGATCATGACCAAGTAGGCAATTCGGGCGATCAGTAGGAACTGCGTGACCCGTTTTTCAGAGCGACGTGTGAGTCCGAGAATGACGAGAATGGTCAGGACGATCCACGTCCAAAAATGTAAGGCCAACCACATGACTAATGCCTCCTTAAAGTTTCAACTAGTACCAGCCTACCATATTCAATCAGTTTAGTGGAACTAATTTTGTCGCCGATAGACCATTTCGGCCAAGGGCCCATATTGGTGAACCGCCTGGAGTTCGAAAGTCTGAGGCTTAGCAAGTTCGCCGAAGAGGCGTTTACCGCGGCCTAGTAGGGTAGGCGCGACTTGCAGGTAAAGGTCGTCTACCAAATTAGCGGCTAGGAGTGGCGTCAAGATTTGCTGACCACCGACAATCCAAACATTTCCTTTAGCCTGCAAGCGTTGGGCTAGGTCAACCACGGGTGTGTCCGTGAAATGGAGTGGTCCCTGATCAGAACGCGACTGGTGTGTCAGCACATAGCCTGGTATGTCAGCATTGTAGGGGTTCAGTGTGAGGTCTTCGGTCATGTCAGCCTGAATGGTGTCATAGGTGACTCGTCCTAGAATAGCACTGGCCATCTGGCTCAGAGTCTCCTGTCCGATGTTGGCGGGGAGGCCTATCAGGCCAGTGAGCCAGTCCAACCGATCATCTTCGGTTGCGAGGAAGCCATCGAGAGAGACGGCGCCGTAAAATTGAATTCTTCCCATTAGAAATCTCCTTAGGTGGCGAAATGGCGTTGGAAAAGATTCCAACGCCATTTCGGCTAGTCTTGATTTTATTGTAGGCTCGTGGATTTTACCCAGTAGGATTTGCTCCCAATGGTTCCACGATACCAGGTGGAGTTGTCCGAAGTCTTCACACCTTTTTTATTGAGCTTGATGGTTTGACCGGCCTGGAAGTCTTGCGTGTGGGCCGTGACCGTACTCAGGTAGTTTGAATTGAGTACGTGGTTGTATAGAGCTGAGTTAGAGGTCGTGTTCAGGGTCTTGGTTCCACTGGCATCCTTATAGGTGACATTAGGGAAGTTCAAGACATTGCTGCAGACCCAGTATTTGTAAGTGGAATGCTTGGCAAAGCGGATGCGATACCAGGTTCCACTCCAGCCGCCTTGTTTAACCCCACGGATGTCGACGTAGACCTTCGCTCCCCGGTAGTCAGCACTCAGGTTACCCCAACCAATCTTACGGGCCTTAGCGGTGCCTTTAACGTGGTTATAGACGGTCCAGTTCGTATAGTTGTTCGCCAGAGTCGCCGTTTCGTTGTTGGTTCCGGCGTAGTACTTGACCGTCTTGGGCTTGGCCGACGTGTGTTGGTTGGAATCATCCGTTGTGCTACCGCTGTTGTTACTGTTACCGGTGATCTTGGCATACTGGGTGTTCACCAGGCTCATGAAGTCGGTCATGGTGTAGGTCGTGCCAAAGTAGGCCTTGGCGTTGGCTTTCCAATAACCATCGGGGTCGGTATGATCGGTCCCGCCTAAATTATTCGATACATCGTGATGGGAAAGAACCGTCGTATTACGCTTGGGCTTTAACCCATACTTGTTCAAAATGTAGGCCGTGTAGTAGGCGGACTTATTCAATTCATTCGCGAATGCGGACTTGGAGTGAACCTCGACCTGTTCAAATTGAACGTAGCGCTGGTTACCATAGTACCCTGATCCCCAACAGAGATACTTGGTGTTGGCCACGTTGATGATATTGCTGGCGTCAATGAAGGTGTGAACAAAATCGTTCTGATAGTTATTCTTCATGTAGGCAATTTCATTGTAGATTGTGGACTTGGGATTGGCCGTTTCGTGAACCACGACCCCTTCAGGCTTACCATAACGGTAGCTATTCTTAGGGAAACCGCTCCAGATTTGCGTGGTAATCTTTGGTGTGGCGTAACCCTGGTTGTTAATATAAGTATTAATTGAGTTGGCGCTAGCCGGGGTGGCCGCCCATAACAGGCCCACCATTCCCGCAGCTAGGGCGATTCCCCGAACCGCTCTAAGGTGCCATTTTTTCATAATTAAACGTCTCCTCCTCGTTTGTTTTGAGTCAATTGATTCGGCTGAAACACAACGCCTTGATTATAACTTATTTTGAGGCAAATGCGTACGGTTGGGAAAGTTAGAAAAAGTAGGGGTGACGTTCGGGAAAACGCTATCTTGGTGGAAATAACAATAGTAATTGAGCACAACTATCGGTTTTTGGGGGAACGGCTCGAGATAAGTCACAGAGTGTTCGGAATTCCCCGATTATTTCAAACTCCTTACAATTCATTTGCTTGCGGTGACCCGTGAATTTGACTATAATGTTACTTTGCATACGAAAGGAGCGACGAACAATGGCTGAAGTTGAACTCAAAGTTGGCGATTACGTTGCGGCGAAAAAGTTTGGTCCTCTGGAACACAGCTTTACTGGTGAAGTGACCAAAGTGTATGATAATTCAGTTTTAGTTGAGATCAAAGAATATGATCCAGCTGATAAGACGGCGGTTGGAGACATGAACAACCGCGCTGTCGTCCGCAAGTCGGCGGCAAAAATTACCGAGAAAAAAGTGGATAAAGACTAGTTTTTTGCGGTAGTTTTGAATTAATTTGCAAAAAAATAATGACAACTCACAGGAGGTATGCTATACTTTCTTGTGTTGTGCGGGTGTAGTTTAGTGGTAAAATTCAAGCTTCCCAAGCTTGCGTCGCGGGTCCGATTCCCGTCACCCGCTTTCGAATGGGACGGCCAGTTGGTCGTCTTTCTTATTATTCGAAGGCTAAACTGATACGATTAGTAGATTGTGTGTCTAAGTCAAGCGAGTCCGGAATGGTGTGAGCCGGATCACAGACCCAACCGAACGGGCGTTGTCAGATCGAACATTTAAATGAATTTAAAGTGGACTTTCAAGTCAATCAGAGTGGTACCGCGGGTTTACCTCGTCTCTTACAATTTATTTTGTAAGGGGCGTTTTTTTGTCCCAGCGACTAGATGGTGTAGACTGAAAGTAGTTATCTGCGATGGACAATTGTTTAGGGAGGAAAATAAGGATGGATTACAAACAAAAAGTAACAGCAGCCTTGACGGCGGCATTAGACGGTCAGTTGACGGCCGACGAGATTAGCAACAAGATTGAACGGCCTAAGACGTCTGACAAGGGGGACTTAGCTTTCCCAACGTTTACGTTGGCCAAGGTCTTGCACCAAGCACCCCAACAGATTGCCAAGGACGTGGCGGCTAAGCTCGACACGACCGGTTTCGAAAAGGTTGAAGTGGTTGGCCCATACTTGAATTTCTTCTTCGACAAGAACGCGTTCAGTGAAGAGACCCTGAAGACCGTTCTGACCGAGGGCGCTGACTATGGGAAGAACGAAGAGGGTGCCGGGGGCAACGTGCCAATCGACATGTCCTCACCTAACATTGCCAAGCCAATGTCCATGGGTCACTTGCGGTCAACGGTGATTGGAAATTCCATCGCTGAAATTCTTACGAAAAATGGTTACCACCCAATCAAAGATAATCACTTGGGTGACTGGGGAACCCAATTCGGTAAGCTCATCACGGCCTACAAGCTGTGGGGGAACGAAGCCGATGTTAAGCGTGACCCGATCAACAAGCTGGTTGAATACTACGTTCGTTTCCATAAGGAAGACGTGGAACATCCAGAATTGGATGATGAGGCTCGTGAATGGTTCCGTAAGCTCGAAGCCGGCGACCCTGAAGCAAACAAGCTGTGGGCTTGGTTCCGTGAAGCTTCACTGCAAGAATTCAGCCAAGTTTACGATGAATTAGGCGTATCCTTCGATACCTTTAATGGGGAAGCCTTCTACAACGACAAGTTGGAAGAAGTTGTCCAGATCTTAAAGGACAAGCATCTGCTGGTTGAATCTCAAGGGGCCCAAGTGGTTGACTTGAGCAAGTACGACTTGAACCCAGCACTGATCTTAAAGAGTGACGGGGCCTCGCTGTACATTACGCGTGACATCGCCACGGCTCTTTACCGGGACCGGACTTACGCACCAGCCAAGAATCTCTACGTGGTTGGTTCCGAACAAGCCTACTACTTCAAGCAATTGAAGGCCGTTCTGACTGAAATCGGATTACCATCTGCTTCGAAGTTGCAGTACGTGCCATTCGGGTTAATCACGGTTGACGGGAAGAAGTTGTCAACGCGTTCTGGCCGGATTATCCTGCTGGCTAAGGTCCTCGAAGAATCCGTTAAATTAGCGGGTGAAGAGATCAACGAGAAGAACCCAGACCTGCCTAACAAGGAAGAAGTCGCGCACCAAGTTGGGGTCGGCGCCATCGTCTTCGGTGACTTGAAGAACGAACGGACCAACGCCATTGACTTCGTTCTGGCCGATCAATTGAAGTTCGAAGGGGAAACGGGTCCTTACGTCCAATATGCCCATGCTCGTGCCGAAAGTATCTTACGTAAGGCCGCTAGTGTCGACGTTAAGGCCGGTGGCAACGAGATCTCTGATCCCGAGGCCTGGGACACGATCAAGACCTTGGCCGACTTCCCAGCGACGGTCAAGATGGCCTGTGCCGAACTCGAACCATCCGTCATTGCTAAGTTTGCCATTCGCTTGTCGAAGACCTTCAACAAGTACTATGCGCACTCTAAGATTCTGGCCGAGGATGCTGAATTACCAGCACGTTTAGCCTTAGTTAAGGCCGTTTCCACGGTTTTGAAGGAATCTCTGCGACTCTTAGGGGTCCAAGCACCAGACGAAATGTAAACCGAAATCAAACGAATCACCTCGCTAACGCGGGGTGATTTTTTTGCGTAAAAAAAGAATATTTGTTACACTTACTTTATAAATATGCAGAGACATGTGGCTTAATTCCGCATCCTTTGTTATACTTAATGCAATTTTATGCGGGAGGGTGGTCACAATGAAAAAAAGTATGCGGCAGGCAAGAATCGAGCAGTTAATTAATCAGTATCCAATTGGTACGCAAGAAGAATTAATGGAGCATTTGGAGGAAGTCGGCATTCAGGCCACTCAGGCCACCATCTCGCGCGATATTCGAGAAATGCAAATCGTGAAGGCTCAGGATGGTCATGGACATCTCCGCTACACGATCTTTAAGGCGGGGAACCGGAGTGAGGAAGAACACCTGCGTGAAACCATTAACGAGGTGGTTACGGGCTTGACGCGTGTCGAATTCGTCAACATTTTGAAAACGCTGCCGAGCAATGGGAACCTGTTGGCGGCCATCTTCGACGATCTGAATTTACCAGAGATTGCCGGAACCTTAGCGGGCCACGACACCATCTTTATCATCAGTCCGGATGCTAAGGTGGCAGCTCGACTCCACGACGAGATTGCGGCGGAAATGAATCCTGATATTATTCATTAATTCAATTATGAAAGCTCTGACACCCGCGAAACCTATTTTCAATTGGTTTCCGGGTGTTTTTCATCGGCTTAAGTGAAATTAAAGGTTCATAAAGTTTCACTGAAAACGCGGTTAGACACGGTGTTTATGCTAAAATAGCCATAATATAACTGAGATAGAAGAGGCTATTGAATGAATACCCAACAACCTAATCAGACCAAGGGGTCAGGCTTTAAAGCCCACTTTAAACGGATCTGGCACCGGTATCAATTGACCCGGTGGATCATTGTGATTTTGTTGAGTGGCTTTCTGGCGTTAAGTGGGTACATGACCTTTATGGCCAAGACCGCTAACGTGGGTAACCTGAAGGCGGCCCTAGAGAATCCCACCAAGATCTATGACCGACACAATAAAAAAGCGGGGACTTTATACTCGCAAAAGGGGACTTATGTGCCCCTGAAACAGATCTCCACGAATGTTCAGAGCGCGGTGGTCTCAACTGAAGATCGGAACTTTTACCACGAATATGGCTTTTCTTTTAAGGGCTATGCGCGCGCGTTTTTCTTGTACGCTAAAAATAAGGTGCTACGGCGTGATTACATCAGTGGTGGGGGAAGTACCTTAACCCAACAACTGGCGAAGAATGCTTATTTATCACAGGAACAGACCTTCACGCGGAAGTTCAAGGAACTCTTTCTTTCCATCGAAATCGAGAACGTCTATAGCAAGAAAGATATTCTCTCGATGTACCTGAACAACGCCTACTTTGACAATGGGGTCTGGGGGGTTCAGGATGCCGCGGAACGCTACTTCGGGACCACGGCGGATAAGTTGACTGTTCCCCAATCGGCCGTTCTGGCAGGGATGTTGACGTCTCCGAGTGGATACAATCCAATTAAGCACCCGCAGGCCTCACGGGCTCGCCGAAATGTTGTCCTGGGACTCATGGCCGAGACGGGCGCGATTACTTCAGAACAGGCTAAACAGTATCAGGCCACGGCTTTGACGACCAGCGATGATTACACCTATAAGAACACCTATAAATACCCGTATTATTTTGACGCAGTGATTAATGAGGCTGTCAGCAAATATGGCTTGACGGAGTCTGAAATCATGAACCGGGGTTATAAGATCTACACAAGCCTAGATCAGTCGAATCAGTCACAGATGCAGACCCTCTTTAAGAATGACAGCTACTTCCCAGCCAATGCCAGTGATGGCACTAAGGTCCAGGCGGCCAGCATTGCCATCGATCCCAATACGGGGGGCGTGGAAGCCGTCGTCGGTGGCCGGGGCAAGCATGTCTTTAGAGGGTACAACCGGGCGACCCAGATGCAGCGGCAACCAGGGTCAACAATTAAGCCGTTGGCCGTCTATACGCCAGCCCTGGAGAACGGCTACTACTACGATTCCGAATTGACGGATAAGAAGAAGTCCTACGGGACGAACCATTACACACCAGGAAACTATGGCAACCAGTACAGTGGAAAGATTCCAATGTACCAGGCGTTAGCTCAGAGTACCAACGCCCCAGCCGTCTGGTTACTGAATAAGATTGGTGTGGACAAGGGGTACGATTCCGTGAAGAAGTTTGGTCTGCCGGTAACCAAGTCTGACAAGAACCTTGCCTTAGCATTGGGAGGTTTGAAGACCGGGGTATCACCACAGCAGCTTGCCCAGGCCTATACGGCATTTGCGAACGGGGGGACCATGTCTTCGGCCCACTACATTCGTAAGATTGTGGATGCCTCAGGGAACGTTGTCGTGGATACCCAGGATAGCGCACCGAAGACCACCAAAGTCATGTCGGCGAAAACTGCCAAGCAGATGACCAGTATGATGATGGGCGTCTTCAACTATGGAACCGGGGCCTCGGCTAAGCCGTATGGCTACACGATTGCCGGGAAGACCGGGAGTACCGAAGCCGATGGGGATGCCGATGCCACTCGTGATAAGTGGATTGTCGGGTACACGCCAGATGTGGTCGTGACGACCTGGGAAGGCTTCGATAATACCAGCGATAAGCATCACTTGGAGAACGTGAGTGGAACCGGTGAAGGCCCACTCTTCCAGGCTGAAATGCAGGGTATCCTACCGAATACCAAGGGGACCTCATTCACCACGAAGGATGCGTCGACGCTAGCTAAGGCCGAGAATTCTGGGTCCGATTCGAGTGACATTTGGGATCAGGTTCAGCAAGGCATTGATGATGCTGGTAAGACCTTTAACAATGCTGCCGACAAGGTGAAGTCTTGGTGGGAAAAGGCCAAGTCCGTCGTCAATTAACAAATGACGTTGGGTCAGTCCCCAAAGCATGGTACAATAGTTAATGGTTATTACCTAATGCGGGCCACGGCCCATCGAGGAGGAAACATTCATGGCTGACGACATGCACACACTGGGCGAAAAGACTGCCCAAGTTTTGCAAGATACGCAAGAATTCAAGGATTTAAAGGCTGCCTTTGCAACAATGAAGGCGGACGAGGAAACCTTCCAACTGTTTAAGGAATTTGAACAAGTTCAATTGAACTTACAACAGAAGCAGATGACGGGTCAACAACCAACCGAGGACGAAATGAAACACGTCCAAGAAGTTGCGGGACGCGTCTCCAAGAAGGATGCCATCAAGGCTTTGATGGAAAAAGAACGGGGCTTAAACGACCTGTTAACTGAGTTAAACAAGACTATTACGGAGCCTATTCAAGATATCTACAAGGGCTAAGGACGAGATCGTCGGCGCAACCACTCACTTTGGAGGGTCGGTGCCGGCGATTTTTTTATCAGTTGTTAAGGGGAGGGAGCAGACATTATGAAATTTATTCACGCGGCGGATCTTCATTTAGACAGTCCCTTTCTAGGGCTACAGGATCTGCCCACGTCACTATTGACGCAGATTCGGGAATCCACCTTTAACGCGGCCACTCGAGTCTTTGACCGGGCACTGGCCGAGCAGGTGGATTTTGTTCTCTTGGCGGGCGACCTCTTTGATCGCGCGGAACAGAGCGTAGCGGCCCAGGCCTACCTGATTGAACAGTTCGATCGGTTAGCGCAGGCACAGATCCCCGTCATTTTGGGATTTGGGAATCATGATTTCCTAGCCGACCAACATCTGTCGATTGCCTACCCGGACAATGTTACGGTTCTTGGACCACAGGTAACGACGGTGACGCTGACATTACGAGACGGGCAGACGGTTGCCATTAGTGGTTTTAGCTACGACCAACGGTGGGTGGCTCACGATCCGCTGGCGGCATTTCCAAAACATGCGACGACCGATTGGCATTTGGGGATGTTGCATGGAGCCGTGGCAATGGGCAGTGGTGATCACTATGCGCCATTTACGGTGGCCGAGTTGTTAGCGAAACGCTACGATTACTGGGCCCTCGGGCACATTCACCAACGTCAGTTCCTAAATGAAAATCCGCCAATTCTGTATGCCGGGAATACCCAGGGGCGCGATCGCACAGAGACCGGTGAACGGGGAGCCTATCTGGTAACTAGTCAGGATCACCGGTTGGTACCGAAGTTCTTCGCGACGTCGGCCCTAGTGTGGACCAATCCAACGTTAACCATTGCGGCCTCGACCCCGACCTTGGCCGAGATTGGCGATCAACTGGCTACTTGGCTAACCCAGGCTCCCGCCACGACACCTGAACTGGTCGTGCCAACCTTGGCACTAGCAGGACCGTTATCGGCTGCTGACCAGGCGCAGGTGACCAGTGGTGACTGGTTAGCCTTATTTCAGCGAACGCATCGTCGAGCGATGCAGGACGCACAGCGGGTCGTCGTGGCCTTGCGTTGGGACTCGCCGGTTGCCACCACTGAGAAACCGCAGTTGGACACACGGTACTGGACAACCGGTGCGGATCAGGTATTCACTTCAGAAAATTTACAAGATTTGTTTGGCAAATTAGCCCAGGAGCCGGCTTTGGCCGATTGGTTTGCGGACCCGAAAACGGCGCCGGTACTCCGAGAAGAGGCCACCAAGCTATTAGCCGCCTTGGCGGGAGAGGAGGATGACCATGCGTCTTAACCGATTAACAATTTATGGGTTTGGCCAGTTTCATGATCGAACCTTTGACCTACATCCGGGACTTACCGTTTTCTTGGGGGCCAATGAGGCTGGGAAGTCGACATTGACGCAATTCATTAGTGCCATCCTGTTCGGGTTTCCTACGAAGAAGCATCCCACGCTGCGGTATGAACCCCTGGATGGTAGCCGTTTTGGTGGTGAGATTTCGTTTACACAAGGGGGCCAAGACTATCTGGTGACGCGGGTGGATGGTCCTCGCGGAGGCAAAGTAACCTTACATAATGTGACCAGTGACCTCAAACTGCCGGCAACGAGTCTGCCACATCTGTTGGCACCCATGGATGCGACGCTTTTCCAGCAAGTCTACGCCATCAACGAACCCCGATTGGCCGCAGTCTTTGCGACCTCCAAACAGGAACTGGTGGATCACCTGCGGCACGTGGGTGCAGTGGGGAGCGACTTCTGGTTAGTGCAGGCTAGCAAATTGGATGAGGCAGCTGACGCCCGTTACAAGCCCCAGGGGCGGAATCCCGAACTGAACCGTTGGCTACTAGAGTATCGTGAGTTGCGGGCCAAATTGGATCGGGCTAACGCGGCTTATCCCAAGTATTGGGATCTACTCGATCAACGTCGACAGCTGACTCAAGACCAGGCCGCGTTACGGCAGACACTTCAGGCAGAACGACAGCGGGTGACGACGGGGGAACAACGCCTGGCTAAATGGCCCATTTATCAACAATGGACAGCCTTGGCATCGGCCAATGATCCGGTGGCAACAGGTTTTGCACCACAGGATGCAGCGACCTTGGAACGCCTGGTTAATCAGCAACAGGTGACCCAAGAAAGTCTAACTCACGATCAGCAAGAATTGACGACTCAACGGCAAGCGGCCCAATTGACACCGCTATTTCAGCATTATTTAGAAACAGTTGATCAGCTGGCACCAACCCTGGCAACTATTCCAGATACTTTGGTGGCGGCGCATACGGTCGAGCAGACAGGTTCTCAGCAGGCCGATCTTCAGAATCGCGCGGAAAACCTGGAACGCCAGTACGCCCATCAGGGGCAGATGCCGCGGGCATTCTCATTGGCGACGCTTCAAGAGGTCACCCAGTTGCGACAGGCGCTGACCGCGGCGAACCAGAAACGGCGGCGACTCCAGCAGAATTTAAATGACTTGAATGAACAATTCCGGCAACAGCAACCGACGCGGCAACAACAGCGTAATCCGTTGGCAGATAAGCAGATTGGGTGGCTAGCCGCCGGGCTCATTGTCCTGATTGGATCGCTATTTTTACCTTCGGCCTTCTTGAAATTAGGTGGGGCCCTGGTCGGGGTCGCCGTCGGGTATTATGGCGCCTTCATTGTGTCTAGCGGGACGCCCGCGACGCAACAGACCGACGAACTGGAGGCGGAGATTCGTGACCTGCAGGCGCAACTCCGTGAAGGGTCGAGTACCACGTCCGAGCTGACGAATCGGCTGGACGCCATTGGTGAAAACTATGGCATGGCCGATGTGCCGCTGGAGGAATGGGCCACAGCGCAAGGGGCGATTGCGGAGTGGGAACGGCTGACCCGACAACTGGAAGCCGTCACCACGGACTTTCAGGCTGCCCAGCAACTGGTCACAGACTTTCAAAAGCAGATTGGGGCGACCTTGCCCGAATTGGCTGACCGCGACTTGCAAGATCAAGTCGATCAGTTGCTGGATCTGCAACGCCAACAACAGCGATTGGCCACGCGCGACAGTGATCTCAGCGCGCTAAGTGAACGGGTTAAACGCGATCACACGACACTCAAGCAAGCTACCGCCGCGGTGACGACTTTTCTCCAGACGCGTAATGTGACGGACTCGCAAGCCTTCTATCGGCAGTATCAAACCGTTCAGGAACGCGATCAGCGGCAGCAACGGCGAGCCGATCTGGCCCATCAGTTGGGTGAGGCTGATTTGGCAGCACTCCAAGGTGTAGCGGATGAGGCGACGCTACAGGCCACTTTTGAACAGGACCGCCAGCGATTGGCGGCGACGCAAGCGCAACTAGATAAGGGGAATGAACGCTTGGCCACTTTGGCCGGTCAGATTGATCAGTTAACGTCGAGCGGGACCCAGGCAACCTTGCGGCAGAAACTAGCCGACTTGGAAACCCGAATGATTGCGACGACCCAGCGCTGGCTGGTCGATCGGCTGGCGAGTCAGTGGATTGCGGCAGCCTTGGCCGCGGCTTCCAGTGATCGGTTACCGCAGATTGTCACCAAAGCTAGTGAATTTTATGGTAAATTAACCGAAAACCGGTATACTGAAATTGAGTTGACGGAAACAACGCTACGTGTTCGCCGGCGCGATGGTGAGTGGCGGACGGTGAGTCAGTTGTCACGGGGAACCGCGGAACAACTCGACTTTGCTGTCAAGTTGGCCTTTGCAATCGTGATGACGCAACAGGTTCAGATGCCAGTGGTTATCGATGATGGATTTGTAAACTTTGATGTGCAACGGCGTCATCAGGCTTATCGGCTACTCGATGAGATTAGTCGCGACACCCAGGTGATTTTGATGACGGCCGATACCGCCATTGCCACTGACGTCGCCGAACAACAGATTAGCCAATTAGTAGACTAGGAGGGGTATTATGGCAGCAGCCAAACAATTGATGGACTATGCCGTCGACGAGGCGGTTGACTTATTCGTTCTTCTGAAGTCGGCCGATGTGCGGACGGCCAAGAATGGAAAACAGTATATCGCCATTGTGTTTGAAGATCGTTCCGGTGAAATCTCTGGTAAATACTGGGATGCTTCAGATGAAGACGTCGCTAACTATGTCGCCGGGCGGGTAGTCCATCTGCAAGGGAAGCGGGAGAATTACCAAACCCATCCCCAAATTAAGATTTTCCATTTGCGACTCAGCAAGACGGGTGAACCCACCGATCCGGAAGCCTTTATCGAACAGGCACCAATGTCGCGTAAAGAAATGGAAGACTACATCAACCAAACGATTTTTGAAATCACGCAACCAACTTGGAATCGCTTGGTTCGCAAGCTTCTCGGCGAATATCAGGAACAATTTTTCACTTATCCCGCGGCAAAGAGTAATCACCATGCCTTCAAGGGTGGATTGGCCTTTCACACCATTTCTATCTTGAAATTAGCGCATTCGGTCGTTAACCAATACTCGGATCTCAATGGGCCACTGTTGTATGCCGGGGCTATCCTGCATGATTTAGGGAAGACCATTGAATTGTCGGGCCCCAAGTCAACGGTCTATACGTTGGCAGGGAACTTGATTGGGCATATCGTGCTCATTGACGGTGAATTGGTTCGAGCTTGTGATCCGCTGAAGTTGGATCCGCAGGCCGAAGATGTGTTGCTTCTGCGGCACATGATTCTCAGCCACCACGGCTTGCTGGAATACGGGTCACCCGTGCGACCAGCCTTACGTGAGGCGGACGTCTTGCATCAACTCGATGAGCTCGACGCCTCAATCATGATGCTGGATACTGTCGTGGAACACACCGAACCTGGCGAATTCTCCGAACGGGTCTTTGCCATGGACGGTCGGCGCTTCTACCGGCCATCAACGGACAAACCCGAAGAGTAGGGCGTCCTTAAATTGCGACAAAAAAGGCATCCGATTTCATTTCGAAATCGGATGCCTTTTAAGTTGTGACGATTACTTAGATGAAGATGATGAAGTCGTCGAAGTGCTGGAACTTGATGACAAGTAGTCAGCCAGGATGTTCTTCATATCCTTGTCCTTGATAGAAACGTCACCCTTCTTTAAGACCTTGGCAACGACGTTATGCAGAATAGTTGAATCATTCATGTCGTTGTCGATGATTTGCTTCGTCAATTCGGCCTTGTGTTCCTTGATGGTTCCCTTACCAGGGTTCTTTAACATCAAGATAACGTGGTAACCGTATTGCGTCTTAACAGGAGTAGCGGTGTATTCGTTCGTGTTCAGCTTGAAGGCAGCCTTCTTGAAGGTTGAGTCCAAAGAGGTGTCGGTGCTATCGAAGGCACTTAACTTACCACCCTTGTTCTTGGTAGCAGTATCAGTAGAGTACTTCTTAGCTAACGTCGTAAATTCGCTAGTTAAGTCGCTCTTCTTGGTGTCCTTCAACTTGTCGATAACCGTGTTAGCGGTCGACTTCTTGGAAACCAAGATGTGCGCAACCGTAACTTCTGGTTCGTAACTCTTGAATTGCTTCTGGAGTTGCGCATCGGTTACCTTAACGTTGTCCTTTACGGCTTGCTTCAAGAGTAAGTTCGAACGGACTTCAGTCTTTAAGCCGGCTTCCGTCATCCCACTTTGGGAAAGAACGCTCTTAAAGGATGAGCCATATTGTGCCTTGTATTGGTTGAATTGCTTGTTAACTTGGGACTTCTTAACCTTGTCACCATATTGCTTTTCCAAGACCTTGTTTAAGATCATTTGTTGCAGAACTTGCTTACCAGAAGAAGTCCCTTTAAGACTGCTGTAGTAAGCACTTTCTGTGACCTTACCACCACTAGTAGTGGCAACGGTTTGGTTCCCACAACCAGCAAGCGTTACAGTCAGTAACACACCAGCGAGGGCGATTAACCATTTCTTCATATTGCTCAACACATCCATTCATCAAGATTGGTGTAAACACCATACTCAGACATCATAACACAAAAAAACGCAAACCCAAAAAGGTACGAGAAGCTTTACAAAAAGTTCAAATTTAGTCCTGTTCCCAACGATCCAAGGTTTCTTGAATCACTGCGACCCGGGGGGCAATCTTGAATTGGAACTTCTCGATATCCTTTTGAATGTCTTCTAGAGCAGGGGTGCTGGCGTCAACGGCCGCTCCGAGTTTTTGAACGCTTTCAGTCAATCGTTCTTGAGCGCTCTGGGCCTCACTAACCTTGGCAGCAGTGTGCTTGGCTTGTTCCTTTAAGTGTTTTGCCCAAGTGATTGGGTCCTGTTTGGTTAAGGTAAGGTAAGCGGCCAAACCAACGCCGGTGGCAAGGGTGAGACCGCCAATGAATCGGCTAATTCCCATGGTTAATCCTCCAATTGTTCCTTAATTTTAGCTTGAATGACCCCGTATGAAGCAGGGGTGAAGTTTGCTGCGTTATCTTTGAAGATCATCTTGAAGTCATCGTGATCGGTGTAGCGGGGGATCAGGTGGAAGTGAGAGTGGAGGACAGACTGGTAAGCCACTTCACCGTTGTTGTTGACAATGTTCATGCCCAAGATAGTGGGGTCAGCCGCTTTAATGGCCCGAGCAATCTTGGGAATTCGAGTGAAGACTGCGGCGGCGAGGTCTTCATCATAGGCGAAGATGTCCTGCACGTGGGTCTTAGGAATCACCAGCGTGTGGCCAGTGGTGCCTTGGGAGATGTCCAGGAAGGCCTTCACAATGTTATCCTCATAAACGGTATAACTGGGAATATCGCCCTTTAAAATCTTGCAAAAAACACAATCATCATCGTAATGTGGTTCTAACGTCATAGTCGCCATTAAATCTCCTTCTTTCACTGTAGTTCTTTCATTATACACCAGCAATCACTGCTGTTTCACCCCAACCGTTCGTTTGTCGGGCCGCCTATGGTATAATGGTGCGGTTAAATTATGAAGAAATGAAGGGATGTTTATGGCTTTAGAAGTCAGCCATGTTGTGGGAGGCTACTCCCAAATTCCCGTCTTAAAAGATATTAGTTTTGATGTTAAGGACGGCGAATTGGTGGGATTGATCGGATTAAATGGTGCCGGGAAGTCCACCACGATTAACCATGTCATTGGCCTGTTAACGCCTCACCAGGGGACGATTACTCTGAATGGAGTGACCATTGATCAGGACAGTCAGGCTTATAAACAACAAATTGCCTATATTCCAGAGACGCCAGTTCTGTATCAGGAACTGACGCTGAGAGAACACCTTGAGGTCACCATGATGGCCTATGATTTGGACCATGAAAAGGCCTGGGCCACGGCGCACAAACTTTTGAAGACGTTCCGTTTGGATAACAAGTTGGATTGGTTCCCCGCTAACTTTTCCAAAGGGATGAAGCAAAAGGTCATGATCGTCTGTGCCTTTTTGACCTCAGCCAAGCTCTTTATCATTGATGAACCTTTCCTGGGACTGGACCCATTGGCCGTTAATGACCTGTTGAATCTGATTGAAGAACGCAAGCGTCAAGGGGCTAGCATCTTGATGTCGACCCACGTCTTGGATACCGCCCAACGGTACTGTGATCGCTTCGTGTTGCTCCACGACGGTCAGGTGAAGACCGAAGGGACGCTCAGCGAATTACAAGCCGCTCTTCCGGAAGCGGGGGAATCACTGAACGATATCTACCTTTCGATGACAAAGGTTGATCGCTCATGACCGGTTTATTCAAGACCCGGCTGCAGCGCCATCTCCGGGAAATGGCCAAGTACCTGCGGTTGGTTTTCAATGACTTCTTTGTTTTTGCCTTACTATTTTTCCTCGGCGGTTTAGGACTGGGCTACTCAAATGTGCTGAAACAACTTCATGGACACGAGTGGTGGGCGCCGCTGGTTGCCTTACTGGTGTTGACAATTGTGGCCCAGATCGGGCGGTTGGCGACCCTCATTGAGGATGCTGACCGGGTCTTCCTATTACCAAAGGAACGGGCCATGCATGCCTACCTGGTCGCCGCTCGGCGGTACAGCCAGGTGATTGCACAGGCCACACAGGCGATTGCCATTTTCCTTTTGTCACCGTTCTTGGCGGTGACCCTAGGCTGGTCTGTGACGCCCGTACTGCTTCTGCTGGTTGCTCAGGTGGCCTTAAAGGATGCCTTACTACGGATGGACCTCGCCAGCGCTTATCAGGTAACTGGGCAAGCGCGGATGAATCGTTGGCCGATCAAATGGGGCCTGAGCCTGATTGTGCTCGCCTGTGGGTTGTGGATCACGCCACTCGTGGCGGTGATCCTGGCGATTGTGGCCGATATTGCGGTAGCCGTTTGGTTTCAACAACATTGGCAAACGCAACAGATTCGTTGGCGTGAACAGATTAAGATTGAGGATAATCGGATGTTGGGAATTTACCGGTTCTTCAACATGTTTACCGAGGTTCCCATGTTATCTGGAACCATTAAGCGCCGCCGTTATCTCGATGGACTTTTCCATTTGATCAAGCCGACGCACGAGCAGACCTATCTGTATCTGTTCAGTCGGGGGATGGCGCGGGGCACTGAATTCAGTGGCCTGATCGTCCGTCTGACGGTGATTGGTATGATGTTGTTGTACTTTATCCGAGGAGAATGGTTGCCGGTGATTCTCGCGGCACTCTTCATCTATCTGATCGGATTTCAACTCTTGCCCTTCTTTCATCAATACGATGATATTGTCTTTACCCACGTCTATCCGGTTGCTGCAGCGCAGCGATTGAAGAGTTTTGTCACCCTGATGACGCTGATTCTTAGTGTGACCGCAGTTCTGCTGTGGATCGTGGTGGTTCTGGCTAATCAACAACTCTTACCAGCGGCCGTGACCCTGATTGTCGAAGCGCTCGAAGTTTGGTATCTAGCACGGATCTATACACCGCAACGTTTGAAGCGTTCGGCTGAAAATAGGGCTTGACGCGGCCTCGATTTCCCAATAGAATTAATAATAGCTGACAAATCGAGGAGGGGTGGACATGGCACTGGACATCAGTGACGGCTGGAGCCTGTATCCGCTGGGCGGTAATACCGGCACGGCGTATATGGGAACGAAAGCCTCACAAAAAGTGTTTCTAAAACAGAATGCATCACCATTTCTGGCTGCACTCTCCATGGAAGGAATTACACCGCGGTTAGTGTGGACGAAACGCTTGGCATCTGGGGACGTCATGACCGCTCAGGAATGGTTGAATGGCCGAACGTTACATCGCGAGGAAATGCGCGAGCAACGGGTGGCAAGGTTATTACACCGCGTTCATCATTCCCATTTATTACATGATATGTTATTAAAAGTCGGCGGACGTTTCACCACGCCCGCCCAGCTACTGACGCGCTTGCAACCGGCGCTGGCTTCGGATTTACGGCGTCATCCGTTAATCCAGTCGGCATTTGCCGCCTTGCAGCGTGAACAGCCAGAGCTGCCCAAGACCCGTTACGAAGTTTGTCATGGTGATTTAAATCATAAGAATTGGTTGTTATCCGACCGCAGTCGCCTTTACCTGGTGGACTGGGACGTGGCAACCTTTGCCGATCCAGCGCTGGACCTCGGCGCCTTACTCTGTGAGTATGTGCCCGTCGAGGAGTGGCAGCGTTGGTTACAGGATTATGGCGAGCGCGTGACCCCGGACTTAACGGCCCGAGTGAACTGGTACGCCAGAGTTCATTGCTTGACCGTCATTGCGGAAAGCTATCACCAACAACGATTCCAAATCATGAACCAACATTTAATTTTACTCGAACGACTGACCCGAGAGGCAGTCACAGACTGAGTTTTTGGCGGGAGCGAGGATAAACCTTGCGCCCGCCGTTGTCATTAAAGGAGGATATACGATGCGTGTACGTAACAAACCATGGGCGAAGGATTATTTGGCCGATCACCCCGATCAAATGGTGGAAACACCAGAAGCACTGATGGGCAACTGGCAGAGCCGTTTCCCTAAGGAGCAACCATTGAGTGTTGAAATCGGAACGGGTAAGGGCCAATTCATTGTTGAAATGGCCCGGCAACACCCCGACCGTAACTTTATTGGAATTGAAATCCAAATGTCAGTTATTGCCGCGGCCCTGAAGAAGGTTGTTGCCAGCGAACTGACGAACATTCAAATGGTGCGGACGGATGGCGAGGCGATCAATACCTTCTTTGCCAAGGGTGAGGTTTCAAACATCTACCTCAACTTCTCCGATCCCTGGCCCAAGTCACGTCACGCTAAGCGTCGGTTGACGTCGCCGGTCTTTCTAGCTCATTATGCGGACGTCTTGGCGAAAGGTGGTCAGATTCAATTCAAGACCGACAACCGTGGCCTCTTCGAGTACTCTCTGTGGAGCCTCAACAACTTTCCAATGATTTTCGATGGGGTTTGGTTGGATCTGCACGCTGCAACCGATGGTGTCGAAGATATTCAAACTGAATATGAACAGAAGTTTTCGGCTAAGGGCCCCATCTACCAGGTGATCGCCCACTTTCCAACCGAAGATTAACCGATAAAGTTAGGTCATTACGACCTAGCTTTTTTATTTTTGTCCCTAAATCACGGAATTAGCTGGTAAGGGGGTGAGGTTGTGTTGATTGCTTGGCGTGCAGGAAAGCTAATCGATGCCCGCGGCGCGGACCGACAGCCGGATTATCAGTGTCCGGCCTGTCACCAGCGCGTGGTTCTGCATCGGGGACGAGTGGTCCCACCGTATTTTGCGCATCACACTCTGGGGGACTGCGCCGTGGCGACGGAAGGGGAGTCGGCGCAGCATGTTTCGGGGAAACGCCAGTTAGCGGCATTCTTTGCGCCTTGGGGCGTGGGCACACTGGAAAAAGTCTTGCCAGAGATTGACCAGCGCGCAGACTGCTGGCTTGACCGTGGTGATCATCAACCGGTGGCGATTGAGTTTCAGTGTAGTCCCATTAGTCGCGACCAAGTGGCCCATCGGACGGCAGGTTACCAGGATATTGGGGTGTTTCCCTGTTGGATCTTAGGTGAGCGCTACCTGAAACAACAGTTGAATTGGGAGCTGATCGACCGGTTTGCCTGGGAGATGCCAGGTTGGGGGCTGTGTCTCTTATTCTGGGATGTGTCCCGTCAACGGTTAAGGCTGGATCACCATCTTCGGCAGATGGCGACGGGAAAAATGACCGCGACTACCCGCTGGCTCACGACGATCGATGAGCTCCGTCGCCCGCAACCAGCCTCACGACTGCCACCGGTGGATTTTCCGGCTTATCGTCAACGGTTGACGACCGATTTGTTACGCGGCAATTCTAGCCTTCGTGACCTTCAAGAGACACTCTACCTATTGGGAAAGAACCTCCCAGGATTTCCACCGATTTTGGGAACGACGCGCGCTTATTTACCGATATTTGGTCGGGGACCGCTTCTTTGGCGGATTGTTGTGGGAACGTGGATCTTTTCACGGAAAATGCGGTGGACGGTCCCTGAACTCTGGCAGTTGGCACAAGCGGGATTAACGCTAGTGGGTGGCCATTGTGAGGGTGGCATTCGGTTTACTGGGGAAGAAACCCTTCACTTAGCTTTGTCCGATCTCATGGCAGATTTGGTCGCGGGCCATTACCTGCAGCGAACCGTCATGGGATGGCAAGTCTTGGCGGAACCAACGTGGTCGCGAGATGGTCATGAATGGTTAGAAAATAATGAGAGAAAATAAGTTGTGGCCGCCAAACGTCGCGGTAAAAGTGTTAAACTATCTATATGTAAAATTAAAGGAGGATGAGGATAGTGAAACAAATTCCCGAACGCTCAGCGGTTCCAACGGCATTGACCTGGGACCTGACCACGATTTATCCCGATGATAGTGGGTTTGACCAGGCGGTAGCCACGGTCAAGGCCCAAGCCCAAAAGGTGGCCCAATTACAAGGTAAATTGGCCACGAGTGGCGAACAACTTTACCAGGTGACGGCGGCCATCTTCGATCTCAATCGACAGTTAGAGCGGCTATACGTTTATGCCTCCCTTAAGAACGATCAAGATACGAGTAATGCGCATGCTCAGGACCTCTCGGGTCAGGCTGAAAGCCTGGTTGCGACGGTAGCTGCGGCGACATCTTGGTATGAACCGGAAGTTCTGGGACTCGAACCGGCAACCTTACAAGGCTTAATCGATGCTGAACCACGGTTAGCCGATTACCAACATATCTTCGATGTGTTGGGCCAACGGCGTGACCATACTTTATCAGCACCGGAAGAAAAATTATTAGCCGGTGCAGGTGACATCTTCGGGGCTTCTGCTAAGACTTACAGTGTTTTGAGTGATGCTGACCTTCAATTCCCAGTTGTTCAGGATGAAGAGGGTCATGATGTCCGCTTATCCGAAGGCCTCTATGGTGTTCTGTTGCAGTCGACCACGCCTAAGGTTCGAGAACAAGCTTTTAAGGCCCTGTATAGCGTCTATCAGCAGTTCCGGCATACCTTTGCCTCAACCTTAGCCAGCGAGGTTAAAACGCATAATTATACGGCTCAGGTTCGGCATTATGGGTCGGCTCGTGAAGCAGCCATGAGTAGCAATGAGATTCCTGCGGTGGTCTACGATACTTTGGTGAAAACTGTTAACCAACATCTGGACTCACTTCACCAATATGTGGGATTACGTAAGGAAATTTTGGGCTTACCAGAACTCCATATGTATGACCTCTATACGCCAATTACTGGGGAACCTAGCCTGAAGTATACGTATCCTGAAGCTCAACAGGAAGCCCTGAAGGCCTTGTCCGTGTTAGGACCAGACTATGTGGCCAATGTGCAGAAGATGTTTGATACCCGGGCTATCGACGTCGTGGAAAACAAAGGGAAGCGAACTGGGGCCTATTCCGGGGGAATGTATGACACCAAGCCATATATTCTTTTAAACTGGCAGGATAGCCTAGAGAGTCTCTTTACCTTGGTTCACGAAATGGGCCACAGCATGCACAGTCATTACACGCGATCCAACCAGCCCTACCAATATGGGGATTACTCGATCTTCGTGGCTGAAATTGCCTCAACAACCAATGAAAACTTATTAACGGACTATCTGTTAAAGACTCAAACTGATCCACATGTTCGGGCTTACGTCTTGAATCATTATCTAGATGGATTCAAGGGAACTGTTTATCGTCAGACCCAGTTTGCCGAATTCGAAGATTACATTCACACACAGGCCGCCGCTGGCCAGTCATTGACGGCTGACTTCATGAGCAAGTTCTATGGTGACTTGAACGCCCGCTACTATGGGGATAATGTCATTTCCGATCCACAGATTGCTGACGAGTGGACGCGGATTCCACATTTCTACTACAATTATTATGTTTACCAATATTCAACTGGATTCGCGGCAGCTACCACCTTGTCACAACGCATCTTGAGTGGGGATCCGGCTAAGCGCGATGCCTACTTGAATTACCTAAAGTCTGGCGATTCTGCCTCACCACTTGAAGTGATGAAGCGTGCCGGGGTCGACATGACCCAACCCGACTATCTCGATCGGGCCTTCAAGACCTTCGACGAACGGTTGGCAGAGTTTACTAAACTCGCCCGTGAGTTGAAAAAGTAAATTGACGCATGAAAAAAGCTTTGGCAGTCAGCCAAAGCTTTTTTAGAATCATCTATTGGTTATTTAATGCGTTTAAATGGATTGCCAGTCTTGTTGCCATAGGATTACCCATGGTTTTCTCACCCGTATGGACACTGATAGCGGGGCCGAGTTGACTCTGGCTCACGCGAATCTGAGGGAAGAGCGTGTGGAGGTCGGTGACCCACTGGCGGGATAATTCCGGGTCGTTGGCGTCGATGACCGTCGCATGCATCGGATAGGCGTTGGCTGCCAGGTCTTTCGCCAGAGCCGCGGTCATGTAGTGAAAGGCCTTCTTCATCGTCCGTTCCTTACCAATCGCCACGATTTTACCCGTAGCGTCGAAGGTGAGGAGCGGCTTGATGTTGAGAAGATTGCCAATCATGGCGGATCGATTACTTAGGCGTCCGGTTCGGGCCAGGTGACTGAGGTTATCGACGGCAAAGAACACCTGTTGCGTATCGCGGAGGTGCTCAAGTTGGGGCACGATCTGTTCGCCGGTCTGGCCCGCCTGGATGAGTTTACCGGCGAGAAGGCAGAGATTGGCCTCACCGGCGCTGGCTACTAGAGAGTCGACGGGGAAGATTTTAGCCTTGGTGTAATCTCTACAGAAGACGCGTAGGTTATTCATGAAGGAAGTAATTCCGCTGGAAAGATGAATTGAGATGATTTCGTCAAATCCGGCGGCTGCCAAACGGTCGTAAGCCTCTTCGATCTGTCCCAAAGAAACTTGTGCGGTCGTTGGGAGTTCCTGATCGCTCTTGAGATAATCATAGAAGGTCTGGCGACTCAGCTGTGATTCCGGGTACTGGTGACCACCCAAAATGACCGTAATCGGAAGTACAGTGATGGGGTTGGCCGCAATTTGGTCGGCGGTGAGGTACGCCGCGGTATCAGTGACAATGGCTGTTGGCATAGGAGTTGCTCCTTTTTCCAAAATTAATGGCTCAATCATACCATAATCCGGGCACAATACCAGTCATTGACGATCAAAAAAACCAAGCCAGATTGGCTTGGTTTATCAGGTAAAACGATTTATAACACTCGCAGATGAGGATGCAATCCCCCAGTAAGTGATGAGGGTGTTTGGTCATTAGTCGGGTAATTAAGTTCACCCATTAACATCTCTTTCGTCGCAACACCCTGACTCTCGCAAACATCGCAAAGCGAGTCGTAGGTGACGTCATTCAGTAGCAACCCGTATTGAGAAACGTCGCAATTGAAGATGACAGCGGAAGAAGACTGTTGAATTTTCATTTCGGCAGCTAATTTCTGATCGGTCTTAAACGCTTGCTTGGCAAGGTCAGACTGGCAATCTTCGTTGAACATGTCGAGATCAAGGCGGCAATCTTTAGCCAGTTCAAGGGCCAACTCTTGCGAGAAGGACTCGTGGTGGTTAACAACCGCGGTCTGCATGTTTAAGAGGAAGTCACGGCCTTTACGCTTCCCTTGGAACAGGGCAGCTTTATAGGCCAGAATCGCCTGGTAGTACACGCCGAAGTAGGCATTCCGTTCAGCCAAGGTTGGCCGCTTAGGCAAAGCCTGCTCAATAATCTGCTGATTGAGTAAGGGCACAAATTGAAATGAGACCTTGCTATTAAGATGATCGGCCAACTTCATAATATTACGCTCGGAACGCATACAGCGAGCGCCTAATGGGTTGACGAACAAATAGACTTCTAACACATTGCTTCCTCCTAATAATCTGTCCTTGTTGGCAATCAGCAAGGGTCGCCAAACAAAAAATAACAATAGCACTACTTTAGCAAAAATTCAAAAAACATCAATTGTCAAATCAAGTGCAACACTAAGAATCTATTCTTAGAAGTGGTCTAGTTG
>NZ_JQCA01000127.1 GCF_001437125.1 Levilactobacillus paucivorans
TATTTAAGCTCGATTTTGACTTCCTTTTCTTGTTGCATTAATAACTTCCAGCCAACATATGGCCGTTTGGTAAAGGTCAATAATTGTTGGGTCAACAAATCATCACGAATGTTCATTAAACGTTCGTTTAATTCACTACCCTTGAAAACTGTTTGTTCGCTATCGGTTTCCTTAATTAATTCTCGTCTTTCAGCTTGCGTGGTCTGTTCAAAATTAAGCTCTGGATAAAGTTTTTTCGTGGTACGATCGACCACTTTGTTTAAGAGTTCATCTGCCTTTTTTAATGAGCTTTCTTGTTGGTTAATTGTCAATAATTGTTTAGTCACATCTTCACCAACAGCGTGCTTAATTAAGGTACTGTTTTTCCAATTAAATAGCAT
>NZ_JQCA01000128.1 GCF_001437125.1 Levilactobacillus paucivorans
CATAAATGAAACCCCCAAAATTGGATTTTTCTGTCCAACCTTGGGGGTTCACTTTATAGATCCTGATTTTTCTGAATAAGACGTCTTGCTAAAAACCAAAACAAAACCGATTGAATCGCACTATACTGTATAAGCATAGTAGATGTGGGTTCTAAACTAATATTGGCTACAGGGGGCATTTTTATTGTTTCTTGAGAACTCTGGTTATTAAATATTTTTACAAAGTTATCATAGCCTTCTGCAGGTGAAGTATCCGCAAGAATTAGTCGCAATCCTTGCTCTATTTCTGATAGTGAGAATACATTTTTACATACACCGACCACAATTGCTCCTGCCAAATGTTTTCGTGCATATCTCTTCTTGATTGGAGCCTCAATAATCCCTGCTTTAAAATAATTATGCATCATTGTCTTGGTAATTTTTTCCTCAATCATGGGTTCAACAAAAGAATTGGTGATGTCTAATAATTGATCCAAATGTAAATTGAAGCTTGGTAATTCGCTCCATAACGGTAATCTCGGGAAATTATTTTTAGCGAAAGGCAACTTAGTCATCCTCCTTGCACAGAAATATTAATAAATCTGAACTGCAATTCCAATTAGCCCTGGGCCTGTGTGTACACATAATGCTGGGGAAACATCACCAGTATAAATGGTATGTTTTGGAAAGCTATTTCTAAGTTCGGTTAGTACATGACTTGAAATCGCTTTGTCATTGCCCTGAACGACTGCAAGCCTAAAACTTTCGTTTGTTGAAGCATCTTCGATAGCCAGCTTTAATAACCTTGAAATTGCTTTCTTTTCAGAACGAGCTTTTGCTACTGGGTAATATATGCCATCTGAGTCGCACGATATGACTGGTTTAATATTTAAAACTGATCCCACCATCCCAGCCACTTTGCCAATCCTACCGCCAATTCTAAGATATTTTAATGTTGCAATATAAAAATAGACTTTACTTTTTAGCACGGACTGTTGAACTCGCTTAGTGATTTCTTGGTAATCATAATTAGCATTAATTAAGTCTTCTGCGTATGCTGCAATCAATCCACTACCAATACCAATACTTTTTGAACTTGAATTTACACTTTAAGTGCAACACTAATTAAATAAAGAATGGCCCATGGCCA
>NZ_JQCA01000019.1 GCF_001437125.1 Levilactobacillus paucivorans
AATAAAGAACTGGTCTAGTAGAGCAGGTGTTGCACTTCAATTTTAAATCGAGGAAATATATTTAATTTAAAACTTGATAATATTTTTCGTTTTTCTTTATATTGGTGACAAAAAGGGCGACCTGGAACATTCAATTCCATGTCGCCCTCATTTCAATCGTAACTTTAATTGCATCTATTTCATCAACTCACGCAGTAACGCTTGCGTCGTATCCTGCCGTTGTTCTTCACGGTCCCGTTGGCGCAAATAATACTGATGTAACGCCGACAGCGTGATGGCCTCATCTGCTTCAGGCAAGGCGTACAACCGGCGATACGCCGTCTGTACGGCCGTGAAATCTGACTTCCCCGCCGTTAGCTGCCGTAACTGACTAGGCGTCACGTGATTCTTTCTAGCCGGCACCCAACCTTGTTGGGGCTGCAGCGCCAGCCGTTCCGTGAAGGCTTGCGTCAATTCGGTTGGCCAGCTCGCGGGTAATGACTTACCAGCCTCCAGCTCAGCACGAAGTGACTCACAATCAATGAACACCTGCGCCGGGACTTGCCGTCCTTCCCAGGGCTCACGCAACGGTTGAAGTTGTTCCCGGCGTTCTGCCGGCGTTAACGCAAAGCCAATCGCAACATTAAACAGATCATCAACCCAATCTCGTTGACGTTGCTTTGCCCGGAAACGCACGCGGCGATTCAAATCGGCCACCAGATAACGCGGCACAATCTGTAAACGGGCCGCCGCAATCTTGCCACTGCGGTCGAACTCCGTGGCCATGACACCTAACTGATAGGAGTTAACCAGTTTCTTCAATGATCGTGGTTGGGCAATTTCAGCTAGTCGTGCCTTGAATGTCGTTAACGGCAAATGCTGAACAATTAACGCGGCCACCGTCGCCAGATAATCACGGTAAGGTTGTGAGGCTCGTAGCGCCTGCACCGCGGCACTTTCCTGCGTTGCGGCGGACTTCCAAGCGGCCGCCGCTTCACGTTCAGCCCGTTTCTTGGCGACTTCATCCTGCTGGACTTGTTGCCGAGCCAACGCCCGCGCCGCTTTCTGATCCAATTCGGTCAGTTGCGTATATTCGGTTAAATACGGGGTTAGTTCCGCTTGCGGTAGCCGTTGCTGCCGATGCTTCAGATAACCATCGACCGTCGTTTGCGTACCCCGGCGCACCCACCGATGACGCCCGTGTTGGGCCTGAGGCAGATTGGGCAAGGCTGTTTGGTCCCACAGAATCTCTGGAACCTGCGGGTAGTGGGCGGTCAGATCGTCATACTGAGCGACGGCGTGGAAGTTATCCTCGGTGGTGATTGCCATCAGATACTGCATTTCATCACTCATGAACTTCTTGACGCACTCCGAGCCCACCACGATCTCCTGGCCATCCGTGCGCAACACCACGTGATATTCGTAGCGCACCGGCTTGTGGCACAACGCACAGTGGGTCCAGTCCGTCCGGTGCTCGCTGGCATTAATCGCATAGGGTAAACGAGCCAGTAGCTTCCAGACGCGACTTCCCTGCAAGAGCCAGTCCACTCGCTGATCCGTCAAGAGGTCGCGCGCCGACCGTGGCAGAAAGTCACTGGTCGTTTTGACCGTCGGATGTTCCCGTAATAGCGGCATGACGCGCGTCAAATCTGGCAGTTGGAGTGCCGGCTGACTGAGCTGGAGAAAGCGATTTTCGGCAGGTGTGAGGAGTGTGGTGACCATACGGATCTTCCCTTCGTTTCAAAAATTCGGTTCTCCTAGCATACCATAGTTATCGAAAATGGGGAACGTACGTTTTTAATTCTCATTGATCCATTCCCGCAACGCGACCCCGGTTCGCGAATCGGCCACAGCGACCGATCCCCGTGGGGTGCCGCTGTACTGGATATGCCCGCCGTAACGACCGGCATCCGGCCCAACGTCAATCAACCAGTCGGCCTGACTAATCACAGCCAGGTTGTGTTCGATGATAATCAACGAATTTCCCGCCGCCACTAAGGCATTGAACAACGTCATCAGTCGGGCGGTGTCCTTTAAATGCAACCCGGCCGTGGGTTCGTCTAACAGGTAGACCGTTCCCTGCTTACCGAGTTCGACCGCCAGCTTCAACCGTTGTAATTCCCCACCGGACAGCGTGGTCAAGGGTTGAGCCAGAGTCAAATAGCCCAGGCCGACCTTATCCATGTTGGCCAGTTGGGCCGCAATCTTGGGCGTGGCCGCGAAGAAATCAGCGGCCGCCGTGACGGACATCTGCAGCACCTCGGCGATCGTCTTATCCTGATAGTGATATTGAAGGGCTTCTTCACTGTAGCGTTTGCCGTGACAGAGTTCGCAGGTCTGCACAACCGGGTCCATGAACGCCATGTTGGTGATCGTGACGCCTTTCCCCTTACACCGCGGACAAGCGCCCTTACCATTGTAGCTGAAGAGACTGGTACCGACGCGACCGTTGGCATCGCTAAAGAGCTTCCGAATCCCATCCAAAATGCCCAGGTAGGTGGCGGGAGTCGATCGGATATTGATACCGACCGGCGCCTGTGCCAGATCGATGTAGTCACCCGTCAACTTGGCCTTTAGGGCCGTAACCAATGACGACTTCCCAGAGCCGGCGACTCCGGAGATGACGGTCATGACCCCCAGGGGCACGTCCACATTGACGTCTTGCAAATTATTTTGAGTCACGTGCCGTAATGCCAACTGACCGGTTGGCTGGCGTTCTGGGCCCCAATGATGGGCTTGCCGCAACCAATCGCCCGTCAACGTGTCGGAGGCCAGCAGGTCTTGATACGTCCCCGTAAAGGTGATCTGACCGCCACCCTGACCGGCCAGCGGGCCCATTTCGACCACGTAGTCGGCAAAACTGATCATAGCCGGATTGTGCTCGACCACCAGGATGGTGTTGCCCTTGTCCTTCAATTTGGTGAGGGCCTGGCGAATCAGTTGAATGTCATGCGGATGCAAGCCCACGCTGGGTTCATCTAGGATGTAGACCATATCGACCAGCGCACTGGTTAGGTATTTGGCAATCTTAATTCGTTGGGCCTCCCCACCGGAAAGGGAGCTGGTCCCCCGGTCTAAGGTCAGATAGCCCAGGCCGATGTCGACCAGCGACTGAATCTTGGTGCTGAGTTCACGCACGACGTCGGTGGCCAACGGCTCGGTGATGCCCTGCAGGAAACGCAAGACATGATTGAGGTCCATCGCACTGACGTCGGCAATGTTGACGCCGTTGATGTGCACCGTCAGAACTTCTGGCTTTAGCCGCGTGCCGTGACAAACGGGACATGGCTTGCGGGTCACAATTTCGGCAATGGCCTCGCGGTGGTGTTCGGCTTCCTTCTTGCCGATGACCGACCGGCGAATCCGCGGCACAACCCCTTCGTACAGGGCCGTCCGGGGAAAGCCTTCACCAGGATGTGCCAGCTTCTGTTGAGGAGCATGCATCAGCAGTTCGTATTCTTCGGCGGTGTAATCCTTGATGGGTTTGTCGTCGTCAAAGAGGCCACTGGTGGCGTATCGCCGCCAACGCCAGGTGTCGGGACCGAAGCTAACAAAGGTAATCGCCCCTTCGTTCAGCGACTTCTCGGGATCAATCAGCTTACTCTCGTCGATGTCATCCACGTAACCCAACCCTTGGCAGGACGGGCACATCCCCTGGGGTAAGTTGAAGGAGAAACTGTCGGAGTAACCGATAAACGGTTTCCCAATTCGTGAAAACAACAAACGCATTAACGAATAGATCCCGGTGTAGGTGGCCAAGGTCGACCGCGCATTCTTCCCTAACCGTTGTTGCGCAATCACAATGGCCACGGGTAGGTGTTCGATATCCTGAACGTGAGGCTGCCCGAATTTGGGTAAGTATTGTTGCGTGAAGCTCGGGAAGGTCTCGTTGAGTTCTCGGCGAGAGGCTGCGGCGATCGTGTCGAATACCAGCGACGACTTCCCCGAACCAGACAGCCCAACAAAAACGGTCGTCTGATATTTGGGCACCTTTAAACTCACATGCTTCAGATTGTTTTGCGTGGCATCTTTAATTTCAATGTATCCCTGTTCAAATGGCATCGCTAAACCAAACCCCTCTCACGTCATTTTTCTTCTATACTAATTCGCCTCATACTGGGGCACCTTTTCAGCCTAACACATTCTAAAAATTTCCACCTGCTCGAAAACTCGCAAGCCAATCACGCCAGTTTTCGGTTGTGTACGCTTATACTTTAACGTGTAAGATTTTTAGAAGGAGGAACATCCTATGTCCTTATTGAAAAAGCACCCCTTGAATCTGCCCGCCGCCATCATCGCTGGTGGTGCCGCCGGCATCGTCTCCGGTTTGGTTAAACTCGGTTGGGAAAACATTCTCCCCCCACGGACCGAAGAACGTGACGCCACGAATCCCCCACAGACCCTATTGGAACAATTCGGGATTCCCGCCAAAGTCACGCACGCCACTTATACGTATTCCGGCCATAAGTTGCCATGGGTCAGCTACATCATCCACTTTGGCTTCTCGACCACCTTTGCCGTGCTCTATCAAATCGTCGGTGAAAAATTGCCGATCGTGAAGAAGGACGCCGGGACCTGGTTCGGCCTCACCATCTGGATTGCCTTTCACGTCGGCTTGATGCCCGCCATGGGAACCGTGCCGGCCGCCAAGGATCAACCCACCGAGGAACACGTGTCCGAAGCACTCGGCCACATTGCCTGGATGGTCACCAACGATCTGGTTGGGGCGGAAGTCTATCGGCGATTGGTTCAGGAAAGTGAACGCCGAAAGTAAGTCGTAAGTGATCGAAGCCAGCGCTAACGCGTGGCGAAGACCCCGCCAGCTCGCGGCTGACAGGGCTGGAACGGGGTGGGCACGACTTGAAGCCTTTCAAAGAACTAAAGTCTCCAAGCTCGGCCTTTGCCTAACCGGCGAAAATCACGCCGCTAAGGCAAACGACACACCTGAGCCCTGTCAGCCACAAGCTGGCGCCACACGGTGTGGTGAATGATACATTTGAATACTGGCAACGGTGGTAAAATCATCCGCTGATATTTGCGGTAATTAAAATTAACACTATCTGATTGGCAACGTCATCCGCGTTGCCACATCTAGCATCTCACGTTCAGCCGGTTTAATCACCCGCAATATCAGTCGCAGGTGGTCAGGACCGGAGTCCCGTGTCGAGGCTGTTTGGTCGGTGATTTCCCGGCCTTACAGCCTGGGACGACTTTTTGACCCACGATTTTGTGGGGCTAAAAGCGAAGGGAAAGACCGCTCCTCAGGCTTTCCCTGGTCCCCACAGGACGTAGGCCCTGACCGCCTGTGACGATCTATTTAACCAACTGATTCAACCGCTTGGAGGCGACGCAATGAACAAACCTTGGCAAACCAAATGGCCCGAGCGTCTGAGTTACGGTCTAAGTGACGCGGCAGACAACCTGGTCTTTCAAATGATGACCACCTACCTGCTGTTCTTTTACACCGACGTCTACGGGCTGACTGCCAGCGCGGCCGCGATTCTCTTCGTGGTGGCGCGGCTGGCCGATGTCGTCGAGAGTCTTGTCATTGGCCTCATGATTGACCGCACCCATTCAAAGTGGGGCAAGAGTCGGCCGTTCTTTCTGTGGTACGCGCTTCCCTATGTCATCTTTGCCATCCTGACCTTCGTGACGCCGCCATTTGGCGATAACGGTAAACTCGTCTGGGCCTACGTCACCTATCTGGGACTGGGCTTTCTCTACACGGCCGTCAATCTGCCAATCACGTCGATTCTTCCTACCATGACGGAAAACGATCAGGAACAAACCGTGCTCGGCGTCATTCGGCAGTTCTGCGGGAGTTCGGTACAGATTATCGTGGCGGTCTTCACCCTGCCATTAGTCGCGCTATTCGGTCACGGTAACCAACAACGCGGGTTTCTCTTAACCATCGTGTTGTTCGGGGCGATCTCTCTGATTCTGATTTGGAACACCTTCATTCACGTGCGCGAGCGTTTCACCAATCCCGAGCACGCTCACCAATCTTGGCGGGCCGTGAGTGGGATGTTGAAACAGAACAAGCCGTGGCTGGTCATCTCCGTGGTTATCCTGTTGTATTGGTTGACCACTGCGATTAAGAACCAAACCACCATCTACTATTTCAAATACATTCAAAATAATGAACAACTCGTTCCGTACGCCAACGCCTTCACGTTTGCGGCCTTAATTGGCGTGTTACTAATCGTTCGTTTCTCCAATCGCTGGGGCAAGAAGCGCACGATGTTAACGGGCATCCTGGTCGCAGCAGTTGGCCAACTGATCCTCAGCCTGGGCGCTGTCGGCAACCTGTTGCCGGTCATCTTCACCGGCACCCTCATCAACTCCGTGGGAAATGGCCTCATCATTGGCCTCGTCTCCATCATGATCGCCGACACCATCCGTTATGGAATGGCGATGGGCATTCAGGCCGAGGGTATCCTGGCCTCGACCGATGACTTCGGCGTCAATGTTGGTTTGGGACTGGGCGGCTTAATCACTGCTGGCCTCTTCCACCTGTCTGGCTACGCGGCCAACCACGCCCAGAATGGCGCCACCCAGCACATGATCCTCTTGAACTATGCTTGGTTACCGCTGATTCTCTATGTTGTCATGTTCGCGGTACTCTTGCTGTACAACGAACGCGAACTCCAGGCCAAGATTCAACCAGACACTCAAGATTAACCCCCATACTAGTACTAACGAAATTCGGGACAAATTTTTCGCATGTTTTGGCAAAATAAATTATTCCTCAATTGTCAAATCAAGTGCAACACTAAGAATCTATTCTTAGAAGTGGTCT
>NZ_JQCA01000129.1 GCF_001437125.1 Levilactobacillus paucivorans
AGACCACTTCTAAGAATAGATTCTTAGTGTTGCACTTGATTTGACAATTGAGGAATTAAATTATCTTGAATCAGTCGCCAAGTGTTTCTGGAAATTAGTGTGCGCGTAACCATGAACGCATCAGCTAATTCACTAGCAGTGGCTTGTCCGTGTTGTTCAAGATAGACTAATATTCCCCACTCACGCATTGAGAAACCAGTTGTGGCCAGCCCTTGCATTAACATCTGGTATGCCTGTTTCTGAATAGCTTGTAGGGTTGTTAAGCTCTCAAACTGGTTCTTAATTTGCTGATGATTTACCATATAATATCATCCTATTCTTTGTACTGCCGCTGAGTCATTCCGAAGAGTTATAACAAACTACTCATGGCTAATAGTAATAAGCCCCTCAGTGTCATATGTCGTTGGTCAGTTTCATCAGTTCGAGGCAACCATTGATCTACAAAATTAGTAGCCTCTGTTTGACCAGCCTGAACCGGTTTAGCAGCATCGTTGATTGGCTCGGGTTAATAGAAACTCTAAAATCTGTCGATAAACTATTTATAATTCTTATTATAATAAATTGATTCAAACTCATTATGAACGTTAGAAATATTATTAATATGCATTGAAGGTTAATTTTACAATCTACCTAAAACTAAATATAAGTTTTTTCTAACTTAGTTGTTGCACTTAAACTACTGCATACTCATTTTTCAGTCTTAC
>NZ_JQCA01000020.1 GCF_001437125.1 Levilactobacillus paucivorans
AAAACAGACAAAAAACCGGTATTAGTTATTCACCAATACCAGAAAGTGTAGACCCGATTATTTCTTGATTACCAACAACAGTTTTCTTATGTCTTTAGCGTCCACAGCCCGGCCTAAAAGCAGAAAAAAAGGTAGCTTGATCACGGCGATCAAGCTACCTTCATATGAACTTTACCAACAACAGTTGGCATAGCGTCTAAATTACTTAGTCATAATAAACATGGGTAAAATCATTGGGTGACGTTCAGTCTTCGCAAAGAGGAAGTTTTGAAGGTCATCAATGACGGCGTTACGGATGGAAGCCTCGGTTGCCTTCGGATTACGCATGGCTCTGCGAATCGTCTGGAAGACCCGACGACGACCTTCATTGAGTAACTCACCGGACTCACGCATGTAAACGAACCCACGTGAGAGGAGGTCGGGACCGGCCTTGATTTCTTGGTTCTTCAGGTCGATAGTTGCAACCACCACCACAAGTCCTTCTTCGGAAAGCAATTGACGGTCGCGTAAGACGACGTTGCCAATGTCACCGATTCCGGAACCGTCGATGTAGACATCACCAGCACTGAAGTGGCCCGCAACCCGGGCGGAGTCCTTAGTCAGTGCTAAGACATCCCCATTTTGGAGGATGAAGCTGTGATCGAGGGGCACGCCACATTGTTCGGCTAATTCGGTGTGAATCTTCAACATCCGGTATTCCCCATGAATTGGCATAAAGAATTTCGGTTGCATCAGCCGGAGCATCAGCTTCTGTTCTTCTTGACCACCATGACCAGAGGTATGGATGTTGTTAACCTTCCCATGGATGACGTTAGCGCCGGCTTCTTCCAGTTCGTTAATCACCCGGTTCACGGAAATCGTGTTACCAGGGATTGGGTTACTAGAGAAGACGACGGTGTCACCGGGTTGGATTGAAATCTGACGGTGGGTTCCGTTGGCGATCCGGGAAAGGGCCGCCATCGGTTCACCTTGAGAACCGGTACAAAGAATCATAACCTTGTTGGCCGGTAGGGAGCGAATGGCATTGGCATCGACTAACGCTTCGTCAGGGATGTTCAAGTAGCCCAATTCACGACCGTTAACGATCGCCGCTTCCATGGAACGACCGAAGACCGCGATCTTACGACCGTGAGCCAGGGCAGTTTCACAGGCAGTTTCAATCCGGGAGATATTTGAAGCGAAGGTGGCGAAGATTACTCGGCCTTCGACTTGATCAAAGATCTTACGGATTGACTTGCCGACCCATTTCTCAGACTTGGTCCAAATTGGACGCTCGGCGTTCGTGCTATCAGACATCAGGCACAAAACACCGTCGGCTCCCAACTTGGCCATCTTTTGAAGATCAGGCGGCTGGTTGGTAACGGGCGTCAGATCGAACTTATAGTCCCCAGTTTCCACGATGGTGCCGACCGGAGTGTGCACGGCAATCCCTAAGGTATCGGGAATGGAGTGGGTGGTCCGGAAGAAGGTGACACTCATCTTCCGAAACTTCAGCACAGTATCATCGTCAATTGTGTGTAACTCAGTCGATTTAAGTAATCCGTGTTCTTCGAGCTTGTTCTTAATCAACGCTAAGGCCAACGGACCGGCATAAACCGGAACGTTAAGGGCCTTGAGTAGGTACGGGATACCGCCAATATGGTCTTCGTGGCCGTGGGTGATCACTAGCGCCTTGATCTTGGCTTGGTTTTCAACGAGATATTGATAATCGGGGATGACATAATCAATCCCTAATAGTTCGTCTTCAGGAAACTTGATTCCGGCATCGATCAGGATAATTTCATCTTGAAATTGAATACCGTAAGTGTTTTTCCCAATTTCACCAAGTCCACCCACGCCAAAGATAGCGGTCTCGTTATTTTTGACGTTTAACTTGTTCATTCAGTGAACTCCGTTAATTTGTAATTCGGATTCTCTTGTTCGTAAGCCAGGGTCTTACCTTCCATGGCTTCAATGAATTCGATGTTATGGTCTGTATGGGCCTCAACTTGGGCACGGGCTTCAACTTCGGTGTCCGCCTCCAGGTAGAGAGAATGGGTTTCCTCGCGCTTAGGATTCCGTTTTTTATCATTTTGATAATAAACTTTATAAATCACTGACAAAACTCCTTTAAAAAAATAATTTAATTCACCATTGGAGAAGTGAATCATTTATGTCCTTCCGAACTGCGGGTTGCTTACACAACAATTAGCACAATTTTAGCATAGTTTCAGGTGATTGTATAGAATTACCCCTAGACCGAAAAACATGCTATGATTAAGCTAACGCGAAGTGAACGGAGGAGACGCCATGGCATTAATAATAGAAATAATCATTGGGATTATCATTGCCATTGTAGTTTACGAAATGATTCACCGGATGATTGTCCAACGTGCAACCCGGATTGTCCGGCGATCGGCTCAGGACGATACTGATATGGCAGTTAAGGCCGCCTTACAGCGGCTGGTTAATGACCAGGTTCTCAGCGAGGACGAGGCCCAGATTCAACGGGCCGAAACCGTGGCCGACGTGTGGGGCAGGGGGGTCATGGCGTTTGAGTACAGTCTACCCGCGGCTATGGACACCGAACGCCGCTTGCCAGAATTAGAGCGAACCTTGAATGTGGCGCTGGCCAGTTACAGTGCCGACCATCAGATTAAGTCGGTGGGAACGGGGTCAGCGTTCATCGTGAGTGATATTTGGGAATATGAGAATCACTTGCACTTAGACGTTGCCTATTTAATGAATGAATCCACGGTTGAATATTTAAAAGATTTAAAGAAATTAAATGATCCGGCTATGTAAATAGCGCACAAAAAAGCTCCGAGGATGTGAAATCCTTGGAGCTTTTGCCGTTTAGTCAATCATAATGGTGTCTTCATCGCGACCGAATGGTTGGTCCTTGTCAATGTGATCGTAGAAGAGCGTGCCGTGAAGATGGTCAATCTCGTGTTGGCAAACAATGGCCGGGTAGTTCTTCAAACGGACCTGATGTTTTTCACCGTTCACATCGTAGTACCGCAACGTAATGCGATCATGACGGGGAACGAAACCGGGAACGTCTTTATCCACGGAGAGACAGCCTTCACCCTCGGTGAGAGCACCCTGTTGAACGGATTCCGACACGATGACGGGGTTGATGATGACGTCCGTGAAAGGTGACTTGCCGTTTTCTTCTGGAGCTGGTACCAGGACGGAAGCCATCTTCTTGGAAACCCCAACTTGAGGGGCAGCTAAGCCAACGCCAGCCCGTAAGCCGTACTTCTTACATTGTTCGGGATCTTGAGATACCACGAGGTATTCCATGAGATCCTTGGCGAGTTGTTGGTCTTCTTCAGAGAGGGGGAACACGACGTCTGCGGCTTCTTGACGTAGAACGGGGTCACCGTCTCTGACAATATCTTTCATGAGAAACACGAGCATTACCTCCGAAATTTAATCATAATTATCTTGTATTTTAACATACAACCACCCGAAAATGAAACGGTTAGAAAATGGTTTCTTGAGTTAAAAAATCGAGAAAACAGACGATCATAAGCACAATGTGAAAAGCAGCACAAACCATTTATTCACATGAATGAAAGGGCTTGCAAGAGGTGTGAAAAAATGGTACTTTATAACTGTAGTCAGGAAACGCACAGTTAGCTCACTCTTGTTAACAATTTCATATCAAGTGAAAGGAAAGTGTTACTTATGGCTAATGGAAGCAAACAGATTGTAGACTTTGCCAAAATCAAAGCTACGATGGCCGATCCGTATAAGCACCCGGTGCAAGTCATTGACCGGGAGGGTACGGTGGTTGATCCGGAGATCTTTGCGAAGTATTCAGATGATCAACTGGTAGACTTTATGAAGAAAATGGTTTGGGAACGGACATTGCACGAACAAACCATGAACTTTTCTCGTCAAGGTCGCCTCGGCTTCTATGCGCCAACCGCTGGTGAAGAAGCCAGTGAGATGGGGAGTGTAACTGCCTTTAAGGAACAAGACTTTCTGTTACCTGCCTACCGGGATTTGCCACAAATGATCCAGCACGGGACGACCGTTGCTAAAGGATTCTTGTGGTCCAAGGGGCATGTTGAAGGAAGCCAACACCCGAATCCAAATATGATTTTCCCTCAGATCATCATCGGGGCTCAATACGTTGAAACCGCCGGTGTTGCTCTGGGTATTAAGAAGAACAAAGATGAAGACCGTGTGGCCTTTGCCTATACTGGTGACGGTGGGACTTCTCAAGGGGACTGGTACGAAGGGGTTAACTTCGCCAGTGCCTTCCAGGCACCCGCAGTCTTCTTTGTTCAAAACAATGGTTGGGCAATCTCAGTGCCTCGTTACAAACAAACCGCGGCGGAAACACTGGCTCAAAAAGCGGTTGCCATGGGAGTTCCTTCCGTCCAAGTTGATGGGATGGATATCGTGGCGGTTCACGAAGTTGCTAAGGCTGCCAGAGACTTTGCCGTTGCCGGCAATGGCCCCGTTGTGATTGAAACCTTAACTTACCGTTACGGTGCGCACTCCTCAGCAGGGGATGATCCTTCGCGTTACCGGACTAAAGAAGAAGAAAAGCCTTGGTTCGATGCTGACCCACTGATTCGGTTACGTAAAGTGTTAACCGATAAGGGAGTTTGGTCACAGGATCAAGAAGACAAATTAGTTGCCGATTATAAAGATGACTTCAAACAAGCAATGAAGGAAGCAGAAGCTGCACCTGCACAGAAGGTCTCCGATTTCTTGAAGTGGACGTACAACGTGCCAACGCCGGCTGTTAAGAAGCAAATTGCAGAATTCGAAGCAAAGGAGTCGAAGTAATCATGGCTAAAATGACATATATTAAAGCGATCACTTCCGGTTTGGATCAAGTCTTGAACGACGATCCAAAGACTTTGATTTTTGGTGAAGACGTGGGTAAGAACGGTGGGGTCTTCCGGACTACCGTTGGCCTGCAAGACAAGTATGGTGAAGATCGAGTCTTCGATACGCCACTAGCCGAATCCGGGATTCTTGGATTAGCGATTGGGTTATCACTGACCGGTTGGCGGCCAATTCCAGAAATTCAATTCATGGGCTTCACGTTCGAAGCTATGGATGGGATTGTTGGTCAATTAGCTCGTGACCACTACCGGTTTGGAGGACAAAAGAACTTCCCTGTGACGGTCCGGACCCCATTTGGTGGGGGAACACATACCGCCGAAATGCATGCCGATAACTTGGAAAACTACTTCACCAGTACCCCAGGGTTGCGGGTTGTGACTCCTGCCAATCCATACGATGCTAAGGGAATGATTATCTCGGCCGTTGAAAGTGACGATCCAGTGCTCTTTATGGAAAACTTGAAGCTCTACCGGTCAATGAAGGCTGAAGTTCCCGATGAAAAGTACACGGTTCCGTTAGACTCCGCTAAGGTGGTTCGTGAAGGAACTGATATCACGATCGTGGCCTACAGTGCCGAAGTGAATGAATCCTTGAAGGCCGCCGATGCGTTGGCTAAGGATAATATCTCGGCTGAAGTCATTGACTTACGTTCCTTGTCGCCAATTGACACCGAGACCATCTTTGCTTCTATCGACAAGACCCACAAAGTGGTTATTGTCCAAGAAGCCCAACGGATGGCCGGGGTTGGGGCGACGGTTGCCGCCGACATTGCCGAAGAGAAGATTATGTCTCTGGATGCCCCAATCGGCCGGGTAGCGGCGCCAGATAGCGTTTACCCATTTGCCCAGGCTGAAAATGACTGGATTCCAAATGCGGACGATGTCGAAGCCAAAGCACGTGAAATCTTTAACTATTAAAATTCCCGTTTAAAAAGAAATTAATGTGGGATTATTCGTATTCTAATGAAAGAAAGGAAGTTTTCCCATGGCTTATACGTTCAAACTCCCTGAGCTTGGTGAAGGAATGGCCGAAGGCGAAATTTCTTCATGGCTTGTTAAAGAAGGAGATACCGTTAAGGAAGACGACACATTAGTCGAAATCCAAAACGATAAGTCAGTTTCAGAATTACCATCCCCAGTTGACGGGAAGGTTGCTCAGATCGTCGCACAGGAAGGGGACACCGTTGAAATTGGTGACCCACTCATCGTGATTGACGACGGGTCTGACACCCCACCTGACTTAGGTAAGGGTGATGCCGCTGCAGATGCTGCGCCAGCAGAATCAGCACCAGCACCAGAAGCACCAGCTGCAAGTCCGGCACCGGTGGCCGCTGCCCCAACGGGTGTCCCAGCCGCTTCCGATCCGAATAAGCTCGTGATGGCGATGCCTTCAGTTCGGCAGTATGCTCGCGACAAGGGCGTCGACATTACTCAGGTGGCCCCAACCGGGAACCATGGGCAAGTGTTGAAGGCCGACATCGATAACTTTAACGGTGCCGTTGCACCAGCTGCTGCCCCTGCTAAGGCTGCTGCGAGTGCACCAGCTGCGACTAAGGCCACGGGCCAGGCTATCAAGCCTTGGAACGCCGATCGTCCAGAATTGGAGACGCGTGAACCAATGTCCCCAATGCGGAAGATCATTGCCAAGAGTATGCGGGCTTCTAAAGACATTGCGCCACATGTCACGTCATTTGATGAAGTTGAAGTTTCCAAGCTGATGGCTAACCGGAAGAAGTACAAGCAGGCTGCCGCCGACCGCGACATTCACTTAACCTTCTTGCCATACATCGTGAAGGCCCTGGTTGCTGTTATGAAGGACTTCCCAGAGTTAAATGCCTCGATTGATGACACTACGCAAGAGATTGTCACGAAGCATTACTACAACATTGGGATTGCCACGAACACGGAACACGGTCTGTACGTGCCAAACATCAAGAACGCGGACTCTAAAGGGATGTTCCAGATTGCGAAGGAAATCTCTGAAAACAGTCAAGCGGCTTACGACAACAAGTTATCACCAGCGTCAATGGCCGGCGGATCGATTACGATTAGTAATGTTGGGTCGATCGGTGGGGGCTGGTTCACGCCAGTCATCAACCAACCTGAAGTAGCTATTTTAGGGGTTGGCCGAATTGAAAAAGCACCATACGTCAATGAAGATGATCAAATCGTGATTGGCCGTATGTTGAAGTTATCATTGAGTTATGACCACCGGTTAATCGATGGGGCCTTGGCTCAAAACATCTTGAATGAATTGAAAGCCTTGTTTCATGATCCAGAAATGCTCTTAATGGAAGGATGACAGGAATATGGCAGATGTTGAAAAAAAGGATACCGTCATTGTTGGTGCCGGCCCCGGCGGTTATGTCGCTGCGATTCGCGCGTCTGAATTAGGCCAAAAAGTTACGTTGATTGAAAAGTCCGATACGCTGGGCGGTGTCTGCCTCAACGTTGGTTGTGTGCCTTCCAAGGCATTGATTCAGGCGGGTCACCGTTTGGAACAGGCTAAAGACGCCTCGACCTATGGGATTTCGACGCAAGCAGCGACGATTGATTTCAAGCAAACGCAGCAGTGGAAACAAACCAAGGTCGTTGATCGGATGACCAGCGGGGTTAAAATGCTGATGAAGAAGCACCATGTCGACGTGGTTAACGGCGAAGCGGTCTTCCTCAGTGATACCCAACTGCGGGTCATGCCAACCGGTGAAAAGCAGTTTATGTCGACTGATACCGGTCAGACGTTTGAATTTAATAACATCATCATCGCTACCGGGAGTCATCCTATCGAAATTCCTGGATTCAAGTTCGAAGGCCGTGTGGTGGATTCCACTGGTGGTCTGAACTTGCCAGAAGTGCCTAAGGAATTCGTGGTGATCGGTGGGGGTTACGTCGGAACCGAATTAGCTGGGGCTTATGCCAGCTTAGGGGCCCACGTCACCATCATCGAAGGAACGGGTTCGATTCTGCCTAACTTTGAAAAGGACATGGTTGCTGTTGTCCTCAAGAAGTTAAAGAAGAAAGGTGTCGACGTTATCACGAATGCGATGGCCAAGAGCTCTAGTCAAGACGATCAAGGCGTTGCGGTCACCTATGCGGTTGACGGCAAGGAAACCACGATCAAGGCAGATTACTGCATGGTTACTGTTGGTCGTCGGCCAAATACCGACACGCTGGGTCTCGAATACACCAAGGTTAAATTAGACAAGCGTGGTTTGATCGAAGTTGACCAACAGGGTCGCACCGCTTCAGAACACATCTGGGCGGTTGGTGACGTCGTTCCTGGTGCCGCCTTGGCTCACAAGGCCTTCGCCGAAGGTAAGACAGCCGCCGGTGCCATCTCTGGTAAGAAGACCGCTAATGACTGGACCAGTGTGCCAGCCGTTTGCTTCGCCGATCCAGAGTTAGCCACCGTGGGCTACACTCAGGCAGAAGCTAAGGATAAGGGCTTGAAGGTGAAGACCTCGAAGTTCCCATTTGCTGGGAATGCTCGGGCCGTCTCACTGGATGCACCGGATGGCTTCGTTCGGTTCGTCTACACCGATGATGAGAACCAAAACGTCGTTGGGGCCCAAGTCGTGGGACCTGAAGCCAGCACCTTAGCTGGTGAATTATCCTTAATCGTTAATGGGGGGATGAACGTCGAGGATGTTGCCTTGACGATTCACCCACACCCAACGTTAAATGAACCCATTCAAGAAGCTGCCGATATTGCGTTAGGCTTCCCAACCCACATTTAGTGGGCGAGCGACAACTCTATCTTTACAGAAAAGCGAGGAGCTTAGGTTCCTCGCTTTTTTGCGTGGCTAGGACGTTGTGATGAAGAACATTCCTAAAGTAGTTGCGCTTGCTATCCGGGACCCTTTACTTATAATGGAACTATGTGGTTTAAATATGACGGTTTAAAGGAGGGTCACCATGAACCCAACGTTACTGATTCAAGGCAATTTTGATCAAGCCAGTCAGCTGTTACAGCAGCTTCTGATCACTGATCTGCCACTTGATTGTGTAGTTATGCCGAATACGACAACGGACACACCGCGGTATCAGTCGCTGGTGGTGGCCAGTGCCTTGTGTCCTCATCTGAGTATTCGGGTAGGCACGGCCAGCGACTATGGTCAAGCGACCTGGATGGTGGTGCTTGACCGCAACTTAAAGGACGCCACCTTGCAGTCGCGAGTTGATGAATTACGCTTATTAATCAAGCGCATTGTTGAAAATGGGTTCGATGGACAACTCGTGTTCTCCGGGGAGCAGGATGAACTTTTGGCCTACTTTGCCTGGAAATTCTCTGGATTACCAGCCAGTCAAATCTGGGGGCTGGGGACTTATCCGTTAACCCGACTGTTGACCTATCGCTTGGCCGAGCGCCTGGGCGTTGGGGCTGCCGTGATTCAGGCAGCTGTCGTCGGCACGGCTAGTCAGCCCATCGCGGCCTGGAGCCGAACCTATGTGGGACCAGCGCCAATTCTGATGTACTTGGCGAATGCCGATGCCAACTTTGATGCCGATGATTTGGGTAAGATGAGCAGCTGGCTCGAACGAGAGGCGGCCGGTGATCAGGCCACCTTGCGTGACATGGCGTTGATTCGCCTCCTACAGGCGAACTTTGCCGATCAACCGCTGATTGCCTCGGTCACCAATATTCATCAGGAAGACCCCGTCTATGCGGCGGCTACGCCGGTGTTGGTCGGGAAGAAAGGAGTCAAACACCTGACCAACTTGGTGCTTTCCGAAGATGAAGAGCAGGCATTTGCAGCTCAGATTAAAGCGATTCGAACTGAAATTGAACAAATTGAAGGACAACAAACGGAGGGAAAATAACCGGTGAAGTCGAATAGTAATTATGAATATCCATTGCAAACAGATTGGTCCACGACAGATATTGTGGCGGTTACGGCCCTCTACCAGCGTGTGGAAGACGCGTATGAACTGAGTCAAGGGGTTCCGGCAGCTGAGATTATCGCGGCTTATCGGGCATTTCAAACGGTGGTGCCGCAAAAGTTTGAAGAAAAGCAACTCGGCAGAGACTTTGAAAAGGTGTCCGGATACAGCATTTACCGGACCGTTAAGCAGGCCAGAGAACAGGGTGGCAAAATCAAGATGCAGGAGGCCCGGCGGTAATGACACAGGATTGGCAACAATTGAACCGTGACGTGATGGCTGTGCTGCAAACGGCCCGGCAACGGGTGCTCGATCGCATGGCGTCACCTTTAACTGTGGCGGAGAAGACCAACCGCAAGGATCTCGTGACCAATGTGGATCGCGAGAACGAACAGTTTTTGGTCAGTGAGATTCGGCGGCTTGACCCCGAGGCCCATATCTTAGGTGAAGAGGGTTTTGGCGATCGCTTGACCAGTCTGAAGGGGCGGGTGTGGATCGTCGATCCCATCGATGGCACTATGAATTTTGTGAAGCAGCATGATAATTTTGCCATGATGATTGGGATTTACCAAGATGGCGTGGGTCAACTGGGCTTTATCTACGATGTCATGAAGAACGTCCTGTATCATGGTGGGAAAGCCGTAGACGGCGTTTGGGCCAATCAAGACCAGTTGACGGCGCCCATGGATTTGCCGTTGGCTGAGGGCCTTATGGGGGCCAGCTCGCCCATCGTGATTCACGACATTGCCCACATGCAGGCCATTGTTCATGCCAGTTCGGGGATGCGGATCTACGGTAGTGCCGGGATCGAAATCATTAATTGCTTGTTAGGGAAGACGGTGGGGTATATTTCTTACCTGAAACCATGGGATATTGCAGCCGGTCAGATTCTCCTGAATTGTTTGGACGTTCGGGTCTCAACTATTGACGGGCGGCCGCTCGATATGCTATCATCTAACCTTGTACTAGTAGCGACGAAAAAAGCGCAACGTGATATTCTCCAAATTGAAGAAGATGACGTCTCACTGTGACACTGTCACAGTTTTTTTATGCGGCCGGCCGGTTTGGATGGACTTTGCCGACCATTGACGCTACAATAAAGCGTACTTACTGATGTAAGCATGCTATGATCCATCTAATTCACCAAGCACGAAAGGAAGAAATACACTTGAAAATCAGAGATGATATCCGCAACATTGCCATCATTGCCCACGTTGACCACGGGAAGACGACCCTGGTTAACGAAATGCTGAAACAATCCGATACGTTGGATGAACACGCGTCAATCGAGGACCGTGCTCTTGATACCAATGCAATCGAAAAGGAACGGGGAATCACGATCCTGTCCAAGAACACTGCCGTTCGTTATGGCGACAAGCAAATTAACATCTTGGATACCCCAGGACATGCCGATTTCGGTGGTGAAGTTGAACGGATCATGCGCATGGTTGACGGCGTTCTGTTGGTTGTCGATGCCTACGAAGGTACGATGCCACAAACGCGTTTCGTTTTGAAGAAGGCTTTGGACCAACACTTGACGCCAATCGTTGTTATCAACAAGGTTGACCGTCCAGGTGCCCGTCCTTCTGAAGTTGTGGACGAAGTTTTGGATCTCTTTATTGAATTAGGGGCCGATGAAGACCAACTGGACTTCCCAGTGGTTTACGCCTCAGCAATGAACGGGACTTCCAGCTACGATCCAGAACTGGACACGCAAGAACACACGATGAAGCCAATCTTTGACACCATCGTTAAGCACATTCCAGCACCAATTGACAACACCGATGAACCTTTACAGTTCCAAGTTGCCATGCTGGATTACAACGACTTCGTTGGTCGTATCGGGATTGGCCGGATCTTCCGTGGGAAGATTAAGGTCGGCGATAGCGTTTCCGTTATGAAGTTGGACGGTTCTAAGCAAAACTTCCGGGTTACCAAGTTATTTGGTTTCTTCGGTCTGAAGCGTTTGGAAATCAACGAAGCCCAAGCGGGTGACTTGATTGCCGTTTCTGGGATGGATGAAATCAACGTTGGTGAAACGGTGGTTGATCCTAGCACCCCAGAGCCACTTCCAATCTTACGGATTGACGAACCTACGCTGCAAATGACTTTCCGGACGAACGACTCCCCATTTGCCGGTCGTGAAGGTAAGTTTGTGACGTCTCGTCAAATCGAAGAACGTCTGAAGCGTGAACTGCATACCGACGTTTCTTTACGTGTTGATGACACCGACAATCCTGGTGCCTGGGTCGTTTCCGGTCGTGGTGAACTTCACTTGTCCATCTTGATCGAAACGATGCGTCGCGAGGGTTACGAATTACAAGCATCTCGTCCAGAAGTTATCTACAGAACAGTCGACAACGTTCGTTGTGAACCGTTTGAATCTGTTCAAATTGATACCCCTGACGAATACACTGGTTCAATCATCGATACCCTTTCACAACGTAAGGGTGAAATGAAGAACATGGAAGCCGTTGGTAACGGTCAGACTCGTTTGACTTTCTTAGCCCCATCTCGTGGGTTAATCGGTTACTCAACTGAATTCCTGTCCTTGACTCGTGGATACGGGATCATGAACCACACCTTCTCCAAGTACTTGCCAGTTATCAAGAACTGGAACCCAGGTCGTCACAACGGGACTTTGGTTTCTATCAACTCTGGTAAGGTGACGACTTATGCCATCATGGCCGTTCAAGACCGTGGGATCATCTTTACCGATGCCGGTACTGAGGTCTACGAAGGCATGATTATTGGTCAAAACAGCCGTGACAATGACATTTCTGTCAACATCACGCGTGGCCGTAACCAAACCAACGTCCGGGCTGCCGGTTCTGAAGATATCGCCAAGGTTAAGTCACCATTGAAGATGTCTCTGGAAGAATCACTGGAATTCATCAACGAAGATGAATACTGTGAAATCACCCCAGAACACGTTCGTTTACGTAAGCAAATCTTAAACACGAGCGAACGTGAAAAAGCTGCCAAGAAGCGGAAGACTGCTTCACGGAAGTAATTTCTAAAACAAAATTTTAATAACGGTAAGGATCGCGGGTTAACCGCGTTTCTTACCGTTTTTTTATCGAAAAAATTCGGGCGAGCTATGCTATAATGTAAACATTCGATTGCCGTTTTAAAACGGTGGACTTGGAGCGAACAAAAGGTATGCGAAAGTTAAAATATTTAGATTATTTCATCGCCGTACCCTATCTGATCCTTAGTCTTTTTGGGATTGTGATGGTGTACTCAGCCAGTGCAGACATTGGCTCACAAAACGGGGGGAGTCCCGTTAGCTACTTGATCAAGCAGGCCATCTACGTGGTGATGGGCCTGGTGATTGTGGCATTCATGCTTTCATTGAATATTAATAAGCTCCGAAATCGCTCGGTCCTTCGGCTAGCTGGTTGGTTGGCATTCGGGGCATTGTTTCTTCTGATTGCAATGGGCCAGACTATTAATGGGGCGGCTGGTTGGTTCCACTTGGGGCCCATCAGTATCCAACCGGCGGAGTTTGTGAAGTTTTACGTGATTATTTGGTTGGCTAATGCCATCGATCATCGGCAGGATGAGCTACAGGTAGAAAACTGGTGGGTGCCCATGTGGCGGCCAGTGCTGATTTGTTGCATCATTGTGATTTTAATCTTTGTACAACCTGATATGGGTGGGGCTGCGATTAATGCGGCTATCATTTTAGTTATGTGTCTTGCAAGTGGGTTTAACTATCGACGGGCCATCGTGTATTTTTCCGGACTTTTTCTCTTCATTGTTGGGATCGTATTCCCAATAGCCGTTAAGTTCACTGAGAGTGGCCACGTGCATAATTATAAGCTCCTACGACTTGTGGCATTCATCAACCCATTTGATCATGCCCAAACCGTTGGGCAACAACTGGTTAATTCCTACTACGCACTGAGTAATGGGGGAATCTTTGGTGTCGGTTGGGGGAACAGTATCCAGAAGACAGGGTATCTGCCCGAACCAAACACCGACTTTATCATGGCTATTGTTGCCGAGGAGTTGGGGTTAGTGACTGCACTTATCCTGATTGCCCTATTATTCACGATCATTATGCGGATAGTCTTAGTTGGTATTCGCAGCCACTCGGCTTATCAGAGTTTGGTTTGCTACGGTTCGGCAACTTATTTGACTATTCAGACGCTCTTCAATTTAGGCGGGGTGCTGGGTATGTTGCCAATTACCGGGGTGACCTTTCCCTTTATCAGTTATGGGGGATCAAGTACCTGGACATTGGCGTTAGTGATGGGTGTCGTTCTTAATATTAGTGCCCGCCAGAACCGAGAACGGCAAGCCTAACTGCACAAAGGAGGATGAATCATGGCATTTGAAATTCAGCCACGACAGAGTTTAATTGTTTATACGTATAGTTTAAAACAAACGCGTCAATTAAAGCGTTACGGCACCGTGATGTATGTCTCCAAAAAGATGCGCTACGTTGTGCTGTATGTCAACCAGGACCAAGTGGCAGCTTTAACCGATCAACTTAGTCACTTGCGTTTTGTCAAACGGGTGGTGGCCTCTCACCGACCAGAAATTAGTGAAACGTTTAATGGCGTTGCCGAAGAAGTGGCAACGTCTGAAGCAAAGGATGATGACCAATGAGAATCGTAGCAGGTGAATTTGGTGGCCGACGATTGAAGGCCGTTCCCGGGATGGCGACACGTCCCACCACAGATAAGGTCAAGGAAGCCTTGTTCAATATTATTGGACCGTACTTTGATGGTGGCCGGAGTTTGGATCTGTTTGCCGGCTCCGGTGGCTTGAGTATCGAAGGTGTCTCTCGCGGTATCGATGAGGCCGTGTTGATTGACCGCCAGTATGCGGCAATCCAAACCATTCGTGACAATGTTGAGGTAACTAAGGCTCCGGAAAAGTTTGATATTATCAAGCGGGATGCTAATCGGGCCCTGAAGGAATTGGCCACGCGGGGTGATCAATTTAATCTGGTTTACTTTGATCCGCCTTATGCCCAACAGAAGATTGTGGAACAGATGGGGACATTGCGGGAGTTGAATCTGTTGAAGCCCCATGCGCGGATCGTCTGTGAAACTGATCAAAAAGCGAAATTGCCGGAGGATGTTCCTGGCTATGATTTTGTTGAACGTCGAGACTACGGCATTACCGAACTGACAATCTATGCCTTAGGAAGTGAAGCCTAATGACGACTGCTGTTTTTCCCGGGAGCTTTGATCCGTTGACCAATGGTCACTTGGATCTGATCACTCGGGCTAGCAAGATTTTTGACCACGTGATCGTTGCGGTCGGGCAAAACACCGCCAAGCGTGGGGTGTTTACACCGGCTGAACGGGTGGCCTTTATCACGACGAGTACGCAAGACTTAGATAATGTTAGCGTCCAAATCGAGAGTGGGCTAACCGTGGATTTCTTGCGGGGTAATCATGCCACGGTCTTGATTCGCGGTCTGCGAAACAGCACGGATTTTGAATTCGAACAGGGGATTGCGGGCATGAACCGTTCCCTGGCACCAGAGATTGAAACGGTCTTTTTGAATGCGGATCCGCAATACCAGTTTGTCTCGTCTAGTCTCTTAAAGGAGGTTGCCCAATTTGGCGGTGACCTGTCTGCCTTAGTGCCACCAGCCGTTGCGCAGGGGCTACGAGACCGATTGGAGCGTGACTGAGCATGTTCAGACTAACGCGTAAACAATGGCGTCAGGTAATTTTGACTGCAGCCATTGCGATTCTGGTGCTAGCGTTCTTCTTCCTGCCACTTCCGAAATATATTGAGGGACCCGGCGAAGCGGATGATCTCAAGACGTTCGTGAAGATGCCTGGCCATCCCGATAAGAATAAGGGAAAGTATATGATTACCGCCGTGGCGGTGGCCCAGGCGCGGCCAGTGTCTTATCTCTATGCTAAATTTAATCCGTATTACAGTATTGAAGACGTTGCCGACGTGACTGGGGGGCAAGACAATGCTACCTACGATCGTGTCCAGGATTTCTATATGCAAAGTGCGATTAATGAGTCGATTTATACGGCTTATCGGGCGGCGAAGAAACCCGTGACGCGCCAGTATTTGGGGATCTATGTTCTCAGCATCGCCAAGAATTCCCCATTTGCAGGGAAGATCAAGGTTGGGGATACGGTAACCAAGGTTAATGGCCGCCACTTTGATTCGATGACGGGCTATCAACATTATATTCAGAAACAAAAGGTGGGCCAGCGGGCGACGATTACCTATGAACGGAAGGGCAAGTCACATGAAGCGACCGCTAAGCTGATGGCATTGCCGACCAAAAAGGCCGGCATTGGCATCACTCTGACGGATAACGTTAAGGTGAAACCCAATCCCAAGGTGACGGTTGATCCCGGGAACATCGGTGGACCATCCGGTGGCCTTATGTTTAGTTTGCAGATCTATACCCAATTGATGGGGCAGAACTTGCGTCACGGCCAAAACATTGCGGGGACCGGAACTATCGATGCCGACGGCAATGTCGGTGAAATCGGTGGGATTGATAAGAAAATTGTGACGGCCAAGCGAGCCGGGGCAACAGTCTTCTTTGCACCGTACGTCAAGCCGTCTAAGCTGCTTTTGAAGTATGAGGAAAAGCACATGACGAACTATCAATTGGCGAAGGCAACTGCCAAGAAATACGCACCGAATATGAAAGTGGTGCCAGTTCAAACCTTTGATGACGCGCTGAAATATCTTAAAACGCATCAGTAGGATTTATGAAGTTTCACTCGACATGAGTGGAACTTTTTTTGTGATAAAGAAATTCTCTGCCTCTTTTTACGGAATTAACCGGTAAAGGGGGCAGAGAGATGGAACAACTGATGATGTGGTGGCAGGAACTGAGTCTGCGGACCCGGATGGTAATGGCTGGGTGCTTGGCTGTGATGGTGCTGCTACTGGTCGGCTGGGGGTTATTACACCGGTCTCCGGTGGCGGCTTTACCCGCGAAGATTCCACCGGCAACGCAGGCCATGAGTGCGTCTGGAAGTCATAAGGTGGCCACGGAAACGGGCAGTCAGGCGTCCAGTAGTCATGACACTCGGGTCTTTGTGGATGTCCAAGGGGCGGTTCGTAAGCCTGGACTATATCAGTTTGGGCCGGAGATGCGCGTGGCCGATGCCATTCAAACGGCCGGAGGGCTGGCGCCACGGGCCGATCGCCAACAGATTAATCTGGCCACTCGTCTGACTGATCAGCAGAAACTCTATATTCCGTTGAAAGGGGAGAAGGTCCCACAAGTGGCGACTAGCGGGACATCTGCGGGTGGCACTTCGGACAGCCAAGGGAGCGGTGGTCCCACAACAGTTGTGAACCTCAATACGGCAACCGTGGCGGATTTACAACGGTTAACGGGCATTGGTGAAAAGAAGGCCCAGAAGATTGTGGCCTATCGCGAGGAGCATGGGTCCTTTAAATCGGTAAAGGATCTGGCCCAAGTTCCCGGGTTTGGTGACAAGACGGTCGCCAACCTGCAGGACCAATTGACGACGTGATATACTGAATCAGACAAAATGAGAAAGAGGGATTTCTGATGGCAAATGAACGAATTTCTTGGGACGATTATTTCATGTTGCAGGCTTTGGTGATTTCGACTCGCAGTACCTGTAATCGGTTGTCGGTAGGGGCAACCATTGTGCGAGATAAGCGGCTGATCGCGGCCGGATATAACGGTTCAGTTTCTGGCGACAGCCACTGTCTCGACGTGGGATGTAAGCTGGCAGACGGCCACTGTGTGCGAACCATTCATGCCGAAATGAACGCCATCTTGCAGTGTGCTAAATTCGGTGAGGCCACCGATGGGGCGGAGATTTATGTGACGGATTTTCCTTGCCTCCAGTGTACGAAGATGTTGCTTCAGGCCGGAATTAAAAAAATTACGTATATGCGAAATTACCATAATAGTGACTATGCGCGAGAGCTCATCGCGATGAAACATGTCGATTTAAACCAAGTGACGGTTGATCCAGCCTTGTTGAGTCAGTTGGTTGATCAACACCCCACAGAATAGCGGTGGGCGGTCGTTGGCTGTTTGTGGCCTTACCATTGGCCGCATTGAGTGTCGCGTTGAGTGGGCATCCGTGGGCGGGGTTGGCTTTGGTGGTTGTCGCCTGGGGTCGGGTATTAACCTTACGATCGGCTCGAATCGTGGTGATAACGGGTCTGGTTTTCGTCGTCATTGGCGGTGTGTGGTGGGGCCGTCAACGACAGTTAGCTGGAAGACTGGTGTCGGCTTTTACGGAAAGCCCAGCGAGTCTGACCGTTCGCTTCCAACCGGATGCGCTCAGTATTCGCGGTGCCACCTATTCCTTTGTGGGACGAGCCGCGGCTACTGGTGAACGTTTGATTCTTCACGGGCGAATTGGTTCTGCTGAGGAACTTCACCGTCTGCAAACGGTCGATCATGCCCAGTCGTGGCATATTCAAGGGACCCAATCCGGGATTTTGCCAGCAACCAACTTTAATCAGTTCGATGGCGCAACCTATTGGTCGCGGCGAGGTATTGTGAAGCAGGTGCGGATTGCCCAAGTGACGCCGCTGATGGCCACGACGGGACCCTTAACGTGGTGGTCAGACTGGTGGCATGGTTTGCGAGCCCGCCTGATTCGGGCCTGCCAACGGTTACCGGGGGCGCTCAAGGTGTATGCTCTAGGCCTACTTCCAGGCTATCGGGCGTTAGAAGCTACGCAGGAGCTTGAGGGAATGCAACGGTTGGGACTACTGCATTTATTCTCGATCTCCGGGCTGCACGTGTCACTCGTTTTACTCGTGGTGGAGTGGCTGTGTGTTCATTGTCGCCTCCCCAGAAATCTCTGGGAACGGGGGATGATTATCGGTCTTCCCGGTTACTTTATCTTGGCTGGCGGTGGCGGCAGTATTTTGCGGGCTAGCCTCATGCGTGGCCTGCAGTTGTCAGGCCGACAGTTGGGTTTACGGGTCACTGGACTGGATGCCTGGTCTCTGACCCTGATAGCGGCTTTGATGGGTAACGCGGGCCTGTTATTTGAGCTGGGGAGTCAGCTGAGCTTCGGCTTGTCACTGGTCTTGATTCTGTTGGAACAAGAGTCGTTTGCTTGGCGACAGGTCGGTCTGGCCCTGGTCAGTCTGCCGAGCTTACTGAATGGCTTGTTTCAATGGCACCTACTGACGCTGTTAGCGAACTGGCTCGTGGTCCCTTTGTTTCCAGTCTTGTTACTACCATTGACAGTCGTTGGCACGGCCATTTTCCCATGGGTACCCGAGGTCAGTCGCGGATGTGCGACGTTATTAGGATGGTTCGACCAGACGATGACTTGGCTGGGGACGTTACCTGGCAATCTCGTCTTTGGTAAACCCTGGTGGTGGGTCTGCTGGTTATGGATTTGGCTAGCGGTGGGTGTATTCAGCCGACCTGTTGGCCAGCGGCGAAAGTTGCTGCGATTGTTGGCGATGAGTTATGGCCTGATGTATGGGGCCATTCATTTCCCCTGGCACGGTGAGGTGACCTACTTTGATGTTGGTCAAGGGGATAGTATCTTAATTCGCGAGCGCTTTAACCGGCACGTTTCGCTGATTGATACCGGTGGTCATCTGGGTTTTCAACAACCCCATTGGGTTCCGAAAATTCCGGTAACTTATGCTGCCGATAGAACCAGCGTGACTTATCTGCGGAGCCACGGGGTGACAACGATCGATGACCTCTATCTGACACACCACGATGCCGATCACATAGGGGACTTACCAGCCATTCTCAAGGCCTTTCGCGTCAAACGGGTGTTGGTACCGGCGGGGATGGAAAAAGAACCGGCATGGCAACATTTGTTGGCAAATCGGCAGGCCACGACAGCGTTAATGCCCATCAAGACGACGAGTGATTTACCCTTAACCGTCCGACATCCTTTCGAGGCGGATCCGGCCGAAAATGCTAATTCGTTGGCCTTACAGGGGCAGTACGGTGGTTTGAATTTCCTCTTTATGGGGGATCTTGACCAGGCCGGCGAACAAAAAATGTTAGAAGTCGATCCGCATTTAAGAACGGACGTGTTAAAATTAGGACATCACGGGAGCAAGACGGCGAGTGGCGTCGCGTTCCTAAATCAAGTCAGGCCACGCTGGGGGATTATCTCGGCGGGTCGTCATAATCGCTATGGCCACCCTAATCCGGAGACCCTGGCACGGTTGAGAGCCGACCAGATACCGGCAGTGAGCACGCAGACGAGTGGGATGATTCGCTACGTCTTTGCGGGACAACACGGGGAATGGCAGACTAAATTAAAAGGGGACTAAGGTTTTGACGATTAATGAACTCTTAAATAAATTACATACAGGGAAAGACCTCGCACCCGTTTATTTGGTCCTAGGCCAGGGGGACTACTTGCAACGCCGGCTGAAGCGAGCCTTTCGGGCGGTTGTTCCGGCTGAAGAGCAGGCCATGAATTTTGCCAGCTACGACATGGATACGGTACCACTGGCCGTGGCCTTAGACGATGCCATGGCGGCCCCGTTCTTTGGTGAACGTCGCGTGGTTTGTATCGACAGTCCCGCCTTTTTAACGGGGGAGACGAAGAAACAGAAGGTGGAACACGATCTGGATAGCTTACAAACTTATCTCTCATCACCGATGGAGAGCACCGTGCTGGTTTTCTTCGCACCCTATGACAAGTTGGATGGCCGTAAGAAAGTCTCAAAACTCTTGAAAAAAGTGGCAGTGACTGCTGATATTGGGCATTTCACCGAAAGAGATGTCCAGAAGTTCGTGACGGATCAGGTCAAACAAGACGGCTACACGATTGAACCACAAGCGTTACAAGAACTGATTCAACGGACGGATGCCGATTTAACCCTGATGATGGGTGAGTTGCCTAAGTTGGAGCTGTTCACGGTACCTGATAAGACCATCAGCATTGATGCGGTGAATGGTTTGGTGACACAGACACTCACACAGAACGTCTTTGACCTGGTTAATAAGGTTTTAGCGAAGGATACGGCGGGGGCGGTCACGTTATACCGCGAGTTGATTCTGGCTAAGGAAGAACCGCTAAAGATCAATGCCATCTTGCAAGGACAATTTCGACTGCTGATTCAATCGAAGGTCTTGGCCAAACAGGGATACAGCCAAGGAAAGCTGGCGAGTCTGTTGAAGGTACATCCTTATCGAATCAAGCTAGCCTTGCAAAGTCAGCGGCGTTTCCAACTAACCGATCTCAATCAGGCCTACCTGGGGTTGTTTCGGGTCGAACAACAGATGAAGTCCACGACAGAAGAACCAGAACTGCTATTTTCACTATTTATGACGCAATTTGCCAATCAACGTCCCGCTTAGCGGACACAAAAAAGGGGGTCGACCAAAAGGTCGACCCCCTGATTGCATCATCTAATCAGGTTGATTAATTGATTACTTGGCAAGGCGTGCAGCCATCCGTGACTTGTCACGGGAAGCCTTGTTACGCTTGATCAAACCCTTTGAAGCGGCATGGTCAACAGCAGCACTTGCTTGACGGTATAAGTCTTCAACGTTGTCGGCACCGGCCGTCTTGGCCTGTTCGAAACGCTTTACGGCAGTCCGCATTGCGCTCATTTGAGCGGCGTTACGTTCGTTGGCCTTGACGTTGGTCTTGGCACGTTCGATTGCTGATTTAATAATTGGCATGAAAATTTCACCTCCGAATGAGAAATCCTGTACCGGAAATCTTAATTTCAACGTATGTAATTATACAGAATCCACTGACTGATTGCAATAGGTTGTGTCGATAAATGTAAAGTAATTTTACTTGATAGGCATTGCGCGGAAAAGACTTGCTATTTAGCCGACAATTAAGTATGATAGATAACTGTGCTAAGCACAAACCCTTAACTTAGTTGATTCGCCGGCCACCGACGGTTTACTCAGTTTTGGGCACTTATTTTGAAGGGTGGTACATTTACCATGGCTATTAGTCAAGCAAAGAAAAACGAAATTATCAAGCAATACGCACGTCACGAAGGCGACACTGGTTCTACTGAAGTTCAAGTTGCCGTTTTAACCGCTGATATCAACGAAATCAACGTGCACATGAAGAATCACCGTAAGGATTACCATTCCCAACGTGGTTTGATGAAGAAGATTGGTCACCGTCGTAACTTAATCAGTTACTTACGTAAGACCGATGTTCAACGTTACCGTGAATTAATCAAGAGCTTGGGCTTACGTCGTTAATTCGACGCGCCTTCGAGGTTCGTTTCCCATTACCGGGAAACGAACCTTTTTTGATCAGGTTTGGCGACATAGTTCTGTAATTGCACAAAGTATGGTAAACTGAAAGAAGTTTAATCATGGACGAATCTGGGCTAAACGGCCCATATGAAAATAGTAATTGCGAGTTAATCGTAAATAAATTAGATAATAGTAGAGAAACTTACTTGAGGTGAACTTATGAGTGCAAAGATCAAGATTATGCCGTTCGGCGGTGTCCGCGAGAACGGGAAGAACATGTATGCCGTCGATGTTAACGGTAGTATTTATATTTTAGATTGTGGGTTGAAGTACCCTGAAAATGAGCTATTAGGAATTGACGTGGTGATTCCTGATTGGAATTACCTGCGTGAAAACAAGGATCGCATCGTGGCGGTCTTCCTAACTCACGGCCATGCCGATGCCATCGGGGCGTTACCTTACTTCCTGACTGAATTCAATGTGCCGGTCTTCGGTTCTGAAATGACCGTGGCTTTGGCCAAGATTGACGTCGCAACGGAACCTAAGCTTAAGGACTACGATGATTTCCACGTGGTTGACGAAAAGACTGAAATCGATTTCGGTGACGTAGTCGTTTCCTTCTTCTCAACGACGCATTCAATTCCTGAATCCATGGGGATTGTGTTGAAGACCGATGAAGGCCAGATTGTCTATACCGGGGACTTCAAGTTTGACCAGACGGCTAAGCCAGGCTACCAGACCGATTACGCGCGTTTAGGGGCCATTGGTCAGGCGGGGGTCTTAGCCCTGCTGAGTGACTCCGCTAATGCGGAAAATCCAGCTATGAACGCGTCCGAACAGACCATTGCGGAAGACATTGAAGAAACCTTTAACTATCGTGAGGGTCGGATTGTGGTAGCCTGTGTGGCTTCCAACATTCTCCGGATTCAACAAGTCTTCGATGCCGCAGCTAAGACTGGACGTAAGGTTTGCTTGACCGGTCAAGACTTGGAAAAGATTGTCCACACGGCCATGAAGCTGGGCAAGTTGTCCTTTGATAATGACCTGCTAGTAACGCCAGAACAATTGGACAGCTTGAAGCCTGACGAAACAGTTGTGCTCCAAACGGGTAAGATGGGTGAACCTATCAAGGCCATCCAACGTATGGCAAACAAGCAAGAAAAGACGTTCAACATTCAGGAGGGTGATCTGGTCTACATCACCACGACGCCTTCTCACGCTATGGACACCACGGTTGCTCAGACTCGTGACATGATTTATCGTGCCGGGGGCGAGGTTAAGGCCATTTCCGATGACTTGAATTCCTCTGGCCACGCTTACAAGCGCGACCTACAACTCATGTTGAACTTAATGAAGCCTAAGTACTTGGTGCCTATTCAAGGGGAATACCGGTTACTGAATGCCCATGCCAACGCGGCCATGGAACTGGGAATTCCCGCTGAACACATCTTTATCCTGGCCAAGGGTGATGTGTTAACTTACAGCAACGGTAAGATTGGTCTAGGCGAAGGTATCGATGTCAGTGACACCATGATCGATGGGATCGGTGTTGGTGATATTGGGAATATCGTCCTACGTGACCGGAAAGTTCTGGCCGATGATGGGATCTTCATCGCGGTCGTGACAATTGATCGTAAGAAGAAACAGATTGTGGCAGAACCTAAGATTACCTCACGTGGCTTTGTCTACGTTAAGGCCAACAAGGACTTAATGCAGGAAAGTGCTGAGATTATCAGCAAGGCCGTTCAAAACAACTTGGACAACAAGGAGTTTGATTGGGGCCACCTGAAACAAGATGTGCGGGAACACCTGAGTCACTATCTCTTTGAACAGACACATCGTCGTCCGGTAATCTTGCCGGTTATCATGGAAGTGAACCAGCACCATCGACGGAGTGGCAGCAAGGAAAAGACGGGAGCTAAGCCTAAGCAACAGCCAACGGCTAAAAAGGCTAAGGCAGCTGTAAAGCCCGATCCTGCGACGAAGGCGCAGAAGCCAAATCATAAGGCGCATCGCAATCGGAAACGCCGGCGGGCAGCTAAACCAGCTGAAACCACGGATAACAAGTAAATAAATGACGGACCGAGACCGCTAAGGCGTCGGTCCGTTTTGGATCACCACAAAAAATAATTGGGGAGGAAACTGAGATGGGAGAGTTTGCTAGTCCAGCAGCCAGAGAGCAGGCCCTAAAGGCGGCTAGAGCAGCTGCTAAAACACAGCAGTGGTCGGTAGCGGCGAGTCAGTTTGAAGCCGTCTACGCCGAAGAACAGACACCAGAACTGAACCGTGAGCTGGTCACCAGTCTTTACCACAATGAGCAATTTCTGATGGCAGAACAGTACGCCGCGGAAATGGACACGGCCTATCTGTCGTCACAAACGGATTTTGATTTGCGATTGGCCGTGGCTCTAAAGAATCGACAATTTATCTTCGCACGTGAGTTTTGTGCGCTACCGGCCGCCACAAAATGGCGGGACCAGGGATTGGCACAGGTTACCCAGGCAGAGGACGCTTCACGAGCCACATTGGCCACGACACAACGGTTGCTGGCGAAGCAGTTTACCCATTTAGGGGATGTCTCTTTTGGTGAGCAACGGCAACGGCTAGAACAGGCCCGTCAATTACCACTCAAAGAATTTATGCAGGGCGTTCAGTATTTGTTGGTTGATCCTTTTCTCCATCCGCTGATGCGAGCCACGCTACTCGAAGAGCTTTTGCGCTTGCGGGTCCAGGCCACGGTTAAGTTGCAGTGGTTGGATGATCAGCTGTACACGATCGACACTGCAGACCTGCAACCGGTGAACGCTAGTCGGGCTGCTGCGGGAATTCGATCGTATTTTCAGGAAGATCTCGGTCAACGGGACCCGATGACGGCGGCCAACGCCCAACAGACGGTGACTTTGCAACTCATGATGCTGTATCCGTTTATTGATAAGGTTGTGACCCAACCCGCGAGCTGGGCCCGGCTGGTCGCGGGGGAGGATCTATTACCAGAGGTCACGGCAGAAGAAAAAGCTGACATGATCGCTTGGCAGCAGCGCCTTAACCGCTTTATGGCTGAACTATTTGGACCACTTAACGGTGAAAATACTGAAAAACCGTAAATTCACGCAGATTTTAGTTTACAAATAATTCTGCAGCATATATACTAGTCAAGGATTCTTTTTTGGGAGGGTTCCAGCTTTCCCTTTCTGAAAAGAAGTAGTATAATTTTACGCAAAGGGTGATTGATTTTCGAGAGAGAGTCAAGCATTCTTAGCGATAAAATACAGGAGGGTTTCATTAATGGCTGAAAAAGAACATTATGAAAGAACTAAACCCCATGTAAATATTGGTACTATTGGCCATATTGACCATGGGAAAACGACGTTAACTGCTGCAATCACTAAGGTACTTGCTAGCAAAGGTTTAGCAAAGGCCGAAGATTACGCTGATATCGATGCAGCTCCAGAAGAACGTGAACGTGGTATCACGATCAACACTGCTCACGTTGAATATGAAACTGAAAAGCGTCACTATGCGCATATCGATGCCCCAGGACACGCTGACTACATCAAGAACATGATTACCGGTGCTGCCCAAATGGACGGTGCTATCTTGGTTGTTGCCGCAACTGATGGTCCTATGCCACAAACGCGTGAACACATTTTGCTTGCCCGCCAAGTGGGTGTTGACTACATCGTTGTCTTCTTAAACAAGACTGACCTTGTTGACGATGACGAATTGGTTGACTTAGTTGAAATGGAAGTTCGTGAGTTACTTTCAGAATACGATTACCCTGGTGACGATATTCCAGTTATCCGCGGTTCTGCTTTGAAGGCACTCGAAGGCGACGAAGAACAAGAAAAGGTTATCCTTCACTTGATGGATGTTGTTGATGATTACATCCCAACTCCAGAACGTGAAAACGACAAGCCATTCTTGATGCCAGTTGAAGACGTCTTCACGATCACTGGTCGTGGGACTGTTGCTTCTGGTCGTATCGACCGTGGGATGGTTAAGGTTGGTGACGAAGTTGAAATCGTTGGTTTACATGACGACGTATTGAAGACGACTGTTACCGGTCTTGAAATGTTCCGTAAGACGTTGGACCTTGGTGAAGCCGGGGATAACGTTGGTGCCTTGCTCCGTGGTGTTAACCGGGACCAAGTTGTGCGTGGACAAGTTTTGGCAAAGCCAGGCTCGATCCAAACCCACAAGAAGTTCAAGGGTGAAGTCTACATCTTGAGCAAAGAAGAAGGTGGCCGTCATACGCCATTCTTCTCAAACTACCGTCCACAATTCTACTTCCACACCACTGATATCACTGGTGTTATTGAATTGCCTGATGGCGTTGAAATGGTTATGCCTGGTGATAACGTGACGTTCACTGTTGAACTGATCCAACCAGCTGCCATTGAAAAGGGTACTAAGTTCACTGTCCGTGAAGGTGGCCACACTGTTGGTGCCGGTACTGTTACGGAAATTGACGACTAATTTTAATTAGTTCTATCCTAAAAAAGGTTGAAAAGTCTAACTTTTCAGCCTTTTTTGCTGTCCTGGGAATTTTTAGTGGACTGAGCGTAATCGTTTTCAACTTAAATAGCCGTCTAAACTAGTTTTCACGAGACGCCAGCCGGGATTTGCGGTAAAATGTTAAAGGAACGCCCGTCATTTGCGGGCTTTCGACAAAAACCATTTTACAATTTGGGTAGCATAAGGTACACTTATACAGTATGCAATTGATAGAATTGTAAATAGTAATATCTTCATTTCGGAGGGGAAATAATGGCTGCAAAGTTTGAAAAAAAGGGCACTAATCAAGGCGAACTAACCTTTGAAATTGCTCCTGATAAGATTAACGAAGGCTTGGACAAAGCTTTCCAACGGACTAAGAAGACTTTATCCGTTCCTGGTTTCCGTAAGGGCCGGGTTCCACGTCAGATCTTTAACCAAATGTATGGTGAAGAAGCCCTCTACCAAGACGCTTTAAACATCGTCTTGCCAGAAGCTTATGACGAAGCTATCAAGGAAGTTAACATCGAACCAGTTGACCAACCACAAATCGATGTTCAATCGATGCAAAAGGGCCAAACTTGGGTTTTGAAGGCCGTTGTTACGGTTAAGCCAGATGTTAAGTTGGGTGAATACAAGGGCTTGAGCGTTACGAAGCAAAACACCCGTGTTTACCAAAAAGACATCGATGCTGAAATCGAAAAGCAACGTCAACAACAAGCTGAATTAGTACTGAAGGAAGACGAAGCCGCTGCTAAGGGCGACACTGTTGTGATTGACTTCGACGGTTACGTTGATGGCAAGCAATTTGATGGTGGTAAGGCTGACAACTACTCCCTGGAATTAGGTTCTAACTCCTTCATCCCTGGTTTCGAAGACCAATTAGTTGGTCACAAGGCTGGCGAAGATGTTGATGTTAAGGTCACCTTCCCTAAGGATTACCAAGCCGAAGACTTACGTGACAAGGAAGCCACTTTCAAGGTTACCATCCACGAAGTTAAGGAAAAGCAATTACCAGAATTAGATGACGAATTCGCTAAGGACGTTGACGAAGATGTTGACAGTCTTGAAGAACTCCAAGCTAAGACTAAGGATCAACTGAAGGAACAAAAGACTTCAGCTGCTCACAACGCTATTGAAGACGAAGCCATCAGCGAAGCTGTTGACAACGCCGAAATTGCTGACGTCCCAGAAGCTATGCTGAAGGATGACGTTAACCGTCAAATGGACCAATACCTTGCCAACATGCAACAACAAGGTATCGAACCTAAGATGTACTTCCAGTTAACTGGAACCACTGAAGATGACTTGCGTAAGCAATTCACTGACGGTGCTGAAAAGCGGGTTAAGACCAACTTGGTTCTTGAAGCCGTCGTTGAAGCTGAAAAGATCGAACCTTCAGAAGACGAAGTTGCTGCTGAAGTTAAGGACTTGGCTAGCCAATACGGTATGGAAGAAAGTGCCGTTCGTAACGCCCTTTCTGACGACATGTTGAAGCATGACATTGCCATCAAGAGTGCCGTTGACTTGATTGCCGACTCTGCTAAGCAAGACAAGAAGAAAGACGACGACAAGGACTAATTAAGTCTGTAAGTATACGTCTTAACCGGGATGACAGTCATTGTTGTCCCGGTTTTTGTCTCTAATGGCCGAAGACCGGGTCGCCTGAGGCGAATTGATTTTCTATCATCGAAAACTGTGGTATAGTACCCAAATGATAGGAATTCTGGTTAGTTCATCAGGTTTACTGACCAAGGTGGGCAAAACTGATTTAGGCTTAAGCCTGGAGAGAAAGGGTGAGTTGATTGTTTGAAAACACCGAAACAGAAGGCCCAGTGACCTGCTCGTTTTGTGGTAAGTCACAGGATCAAGTCAAGAAGATCGTTGCGGGCCCAGGTGTTTACATCTGTAACGAATGTATTGACCTTTGCAAAGAAATCATTGACGAAGAATTTAGCCAAGATGCAGCGGATACGAATCTCGAAGTTCCAACGCCAGCTGACATTGTCAACACGCTCGACCAATATGTTATCGGTCAGAACGAAGCCAAGCGGACCCTTTCCGTAGCGGTTTATAATCATTACAAGCGGGTTAACGAAATGGCTCAGGCCGAAGACGACGGTCCCGAATTGCAAAAGAGTAATATTGCGGTTATCGGACCCACTGGTTCTGGGAAGACTTACCTGGCACAAAGCCTGGCAAAGATCTTAAACGTGCCATTCGCCATTGCTGACGCTACGACGTTAACCGAAGCTGGTTACGTGGGTGAAGACGTCGAAAACATCCTGCTGAAGCTCCTCCAAAGTGCCGATTACGACGTGGAACGGGCCGAAAAGGGCATCATCTACATTGATGAAATTGATAAGATTGCTAAAAAGTCGGAAAATGTTTCCATTACACGAGATGTTTCCGGTGAAGGGGTTCAACAAGCGCTCCTGAAGATCTTGGAAGGGACCATTGCCAACGTGCCACCTCAGGGCGGCCGTAAGCACCCACAACAAGAATTCATTCAAATCGATACGACCAACATTCTCTTCATCGTTGGTGGGGCATTTGATGGCATTGACGGCATCGTTAAGCGTCGTTTGGGTGACCAGACGATTGGTTTTGGTGCCGACAGTAAGGAACAGACGGTCTTGGCCTCAGGCGATAGCCTGATGCAGCACGTCATTCCAGAAGACCTCCTGCAATTCGGGTTAATTCCTGAATTCATCGGTCGTCTGCCAATTTTGACCGCGCTCGAAAAGCTCGATGAAAATGACTTGGTTCGCATCTTAACGGAACCTAAGAATGCCTTAGTTAAGCAGTACGAAAAGTTACTGTCACTCGATGGTGTTCAACTAGAGTTCCAACCGGCAGCCTTACGTGAGATGGCGAAGTTGGCCATTGCCCGTAATACTGGGGCTCGTGGTTTACGGTCAATCATCGAAGATGTCATGCGTGACATCATGTTTGATTTGCCAAGTCGTGATGACGTTGCCAAGGTGGTTATTACCGCCAAGACGGTGACGGATCATGCCGAACCAGAGATTGAATTAAAGGATCAAAAGGCGTCATAAGGTTATAAGCCACGTCATGTGGTGAAAGCGATCAGTCCCGCGGGCTGGTCGCTTTTTTTATGGTGTCAAGGAAGCCGCGTCATGGCCGCGTTTAAGCCAAATAGGGCTGTGCTTGTTGCCAGAAACTTTCCCAGTCACATGACGTTCTGTGTTAGAATGATGAAAGATATTTGGAGAGGATGACAGTAACCAATGGAAGTCAATCACGTAGAATTAGTCATGAGTGCGGTTGATCCCGCCCAGTATCCCACAACGGGGTACCCTGAGATTGCGTTTGTCGGTCGGTCAAACGTGGGGAAATCGTCATTGACCAATGTGTTGATCAATCGACGCTCGTACGCTCGGACGTCGAGCCAACCGGGGAAGACCCAGACCCTGAATTTTTATAACGTCGAGGACCAGTTGTATTTCGTCGACGTCCCCGGGTACGGTTACGCGAAGGTTTCAAAGGCCGCCCGTGAAAAGTGGGGCCACATGATCGAGACTTATTTGACGCAGCGTGATCAATTACGCGGCGTCGTCTCGCTCGTTGATGCACGTCACGAACCAACAGAAGCCGACGTTCAGATGTATCAGTGGTTGGCCTACTATGGTCTCCCAACGCTGATCGTAGCCACCAAGAGCGACAAGATCGTCCGTGGCAAATGGAACCAAACGGTAAGCCAGATTAAGAAGTCTCTGAACTTGCCAAACACCGATAATATTGTCATGTTCTCCGCACCAAAGAAGATTGGCCAAGATACCATTTGGCAATGGATCGAAGAACAAGCCTTTGGGGAGGACGATTAAGTATGGAATTTAACGATTATCAAAAAGCAGCTAACCGGACGTTGTACGGCAACGAACAGGTCTTGACAAACTGTGCCTTAGGGCTCGCTGGTGAGACGGGCCAAGTGGTCGACCTCGTGAAGAATTATACCTTTCACGGCCAAGACTTAGATCACGATGCCATTGTGAAAGAAATGGGCGATGTGCTCTGGTACCTGAGCCAGATCGCACAATGGTCCGACATTGACTTTGACGAAGTCGCGCAAGCTAACATCAAGCGGCTGAATGCCCGTTACCCACACGGCTATCAACCGAATCGGTAAATAAAAAGGACCCACGGGTTAAAATCCCGTGAGTCCTTTAACTTACCTAGTCCTGGTGATGTTCCCGTTCGTACTTGGATTTATCGTTCTTGATTAAACCTTTAGCCCGCTTGTTATCCTTGTGGGCATCCTGGCGTTTCAGAAACTTATCCCGCTTAACATCGGTGGGATCCATTTGTGCAAACTTACCGAACATGGAGTCCAGGTCATCTTGGCGCTTGACTTTCAGGGCCAATCCAGCCACCTCCTTGTCTTCTTTAGCAGTATCATAGCAGAAACCAGGCGGCTTGTCATTTATTGTGCGGACGGTGAGGGTGGATTACTTGCACCAAACACGTATTCGGCTTATACTTTATAAGCTAAATTCTAGAAAATGGGGAGGTTGGGCCGTTGGCATCGGAATATTTGGAACATAAATTAGCGTTATTACCAGGACTACCTGGTTGCTATCTAATGAAGAATATCAATAGCCAGATCATCTATGTGGGTAAGGCGAAGAACCTAAAGAACCGGGTTCGCTCGTACTTTAAGAGCAGTCATACCGGGAAAACCGCGCAGTTGGTCAGTGAGATCGTGGATTTTGAAACGATTATCACCTCGACCGACAAGGAAGCCTTCCTCCTAGAAATTACGCTGATTCAGAAGCATCAACCTTACTTCAACATCAAGTTGAAGCGAGGGACGGGGTACCCCTACATCAAGATTACCAATGAACGTGATCCCCAATTACTATTAGTGAATGATATTAAAAAGGACGGGGCCTACTACTTTGGACCGTACCCCAATGTTTATGCGGCCGAGGAAACGATTCACTTTTTACAAAAGGTTTACCCGCTCCGCCGGTGTACCGGTTATCAGGGCCGGCCGTGTCTGTATTATCATATGGGCCAGTGTCTGGGAGCCTGCTTCAAGGAAGTGCCCGAGGAAGAATACGAGGGTCAGGTTAAGAAGATTAAGTCCTTCTTGAATGGCAACGTGGGACACGCCGAGAAGGAACTAAACGACCGGATGACGACCGCCGCTGCCGATATGGAATACGAACGGGCTGCCGATTTGCGGGACCAGATTCGTTACATTGAAGCCACGGTTGAAAAACAAAAAATTATTTCCAATGACAGCACGCCGCGCGACATCTTTAACTTTTATCTCGATAAGGGTTGGTTGTCAATCCAGGTCTTCTTCATTCGTCAAGCGCGGTTGATGAAACGTGAGAAGCGCCTCTTCCCCGTGGTTAGCACGGCGGAGGAAGAAATTGCCAGCTTCATCGTCCAGTTCTATCAGCGCAAGAATACGGTTCTGCCGCGTGAGATTCTGGTGCCGGCCTCGATTGACAAGGAAGTCATCGAATCCATGCTCCAGGTTCCCGTTAGAACACCGCAACGCGGGACTAAACGGGACTTGCTGGAGATGGCCGGGAAGAACGCCAAACTGGTCTTAGAAGAGAAGTTTCGGCTGTTAGAGCTCGACGAGGGTAAGACGACCGGGGCCATGAAGGAAATCACGGATGCCCTGGGCATTGCCCCCGGGCATCGGATCGAGGCTTTTGACCACTCCCACATTCAGGGGGCCGATTTGGTTTCCGCGATGGTGGTGTTCGTCGATGGCCAACCGAACAAGAAACTTTACCGAAAGTATAAGCTTCGAACCGTGGACCATGCGGATGAAACGGCCAGCACCCTTGAGGTCGTTCGCCGGCGTTATGGACGTCTGCTCAAGGAACATGGAACGATGCCGGATCTCATCCTAATGGATGGGGGCGACATTCAGATGAATGCTGTTAAGGAAGTTCTCGAGGATGAGTTCGACCTGCACATTCCGGTTGCGGGGATGGTTAAGAATGACCACCATAAGACGGCGGACTTGCTGTTTGGGCCAGACGACCATCACATTCATCTGGATCCCAAGAGTCAAGGCTTCTATCTGGTACAGCGGATTCAAGACGAGGTTCACCGGTTTGCCATTACGTTCCACCGGCAGGTTCACAGCAAGCACTCGCTGAGTTCACGGTTGGACCGCATTCCCGGCGTCGGGCCGAAGACGCGAAATAAATTACTCCGAAAGTTTGGTTCCATGAAGAAGATTGGCACGGCGAGTGTCGATGATTTACGGGCCCTGGGCATCAGTGAAACGGTGGCCCAGACCATCCGGCTGACCCTTCAGGCGGATACGGCCGAAATTAAAAGTCCCCGCACACCAACTCAGCTTTGACGGAATGGTGGTTTGCCGGTATACTGGCTAGCAGGAGACGACGAAAAGCAGCGTTGGCTGGTTTAGAAAACGAGGAAAACAAATATGTTTGTAGATCAAGTAAAAATTAGTGTAAAAGCCGGTAAGGGTGGCGACGGTATGGTCGCCTTCCGCCGGGAAAAATTTGTGCCCAATGGGGGACCAGCCGGCGGTGATGGCGGACGCGGTGGCAACATCGTGTTCAAAGTTGACGAAGGCCTGCGGACCCTGATGGATTTCCGTTACCAACGGAAGTTCAAGGCGAAGAACGGTGGCAACGGGGCGATTAAGTCCATGACCGGCCGTGGCGCCGAGGACACCATTATCAGTGTGCCGCAAGGAACCACGATCATGAATGATGAGACCGGTGCCGTGATGGGTGACCTGGTTGCCAGTGATGATTCGGTTATCATCGCGCATGGTGGTCGGGGTGGCCGGGGCAATATCCACTTTGCCTCGCCTAAGAATCCGGCCCCAGAAATTGCCGAAAACGGTGAACCTGGCCAAGAGTTTGACATTCGTTTGGAATTAAAGGTGTTGGCCGATGTGGGGTTAGTTGGGTTCCCATCCGTTGGGAAGTCGACGTTATTGTCCACGGTTACCAGTGCCAAGCCGAAGATTGCCGAGTACCACTTTACCACGTTGGTTCCCAACTTGGGGATGGTTCGGTTACCCGATGGCCGTGACTTTGTGATGGCCGATTTACCAGGTCTGATTGAAGGAGCTGCCAAGGGTGTCGGTTTAGGCTTCCAGTTCCTTCGTCACGTTGAACGGACGCGGGTGATCCTGCATCTGATCGACATGAGTGGCTTGGAGGGACGTAACCCTTACGATGACTTTGAGAAGATTAATGAAGAATTAAAGGCGTATGATCCAGATATCTTGAAACGACCACAAATTGTCGTGGCAAATAAGATGGATATGCCCGATTCCGAAGATAACTTGGCACAGTTCAAGGAAGATTTGGCGCAAGACAAGCTGTTGGCGAATAAGCCTGAAATCTATGCGGTTTCGGCGCTGACGCACAAGGGCTTAACGCCACTTCTCCAACGGACAGCGGACATTTTGGCGGAAACGCCGAAGTTCCCAGTCAAGCAGGAAGAAACGGTCAAGACGGCCGAATACGACTTCCAGCCAGAACCAGAATTTAAGATTACCCAAGATGCCGATGGTACTTGGATCTTGAGTGGGGCCAAGTTGGAGAAACTCTTCCAGATGACCGATATCAATCACGACGAAAGTCTCCTACGCTTTGCTCGGCAAATGCGGGGGATGGGTGTCGATGACAGTCTGCGTGAACATGGTGCCAAGAATGGTGACAGTGTTCAAATCGACGACTTTGTCTTTGAATACATGGCTTAATTTAGCCGCGAAAAAGGCCTCAGGAATTTTGATCCTGAGGTCTTTCTTTGTGGGCAATTTTAGAGAGCCACCTTGAGCCAGCCGGTTGGGGCAATGACTTGCTTCTGGTCGACGTAGGCCCCGTTAAAGGCGATCTTCACCGACTTGAAGGTTGGCTTTTGTTTTTCACTAGCTAACCCGGTGGCGAAGGTATCGAGCTTGCTACCGGCCGGAATCGTCTTGCCGGCACTGGCATCGCTAAGTTGCGCCATGGCGGTTAACCGTTGGGTCTTGGTCAACCGAATGGCTTTGATGCCATCGGTGGTCACGGCCTGTTTTCCCCGGTTAGAAATGGTAAACTTAACTTGGAGTGTGTAATAGGGACTCTTAATGTTGGGAACATCGAGGGCGTCCGCTGCCATTTGCTTCGCGGCGGCGGTCTTAGCGGTGTTCTTAATGATCCGAATCGTGGTGATGCGGTAGGTCAGCTTGCCGGACTTAATGGTCGTTTGGGGATGCTTAACTTGACGAAGGTTGAGTTCCGTGCCGACCTTGTCAAAGGTATACTGGCCGGTTGACTTGAGGTTACCAGACTTGACGTAGTTCGGGCTCTTGGTCTGACTGGCCGAGGGATGGTAAGTGGCAACCTTCTTGGATCCAGAGGAGGACACGGCCGCATCCGGTTTAGGGGCGCTGTACTTTTTACTAGAAGCACTGGAGTTCTTGAAACTTGCGGTGCTCTTCTGATCTGCCGACTGGCAAGCGGTCAATCCTAGTGTGAGGACTGCTAGACCGACGAGCAGTGGTAATTTGACGTGACGCATAAGTGAAAACTCCTTTCAACCAAACAAGATTTGATGGGGCACCAGCCGATACCCATAGAGACGCGTGGGTGGGGTGGCCTGCACGAAGAGACCAACGTTTGGGGCGACCTGCTGGGTTCGAGTTCGAAACTGATCCAGGGTCAGCGGCCGACCCGTTCCCGTAATTAGGAAGAGGCTGTGGTCACGCGTTTGCAGATTGCAGACGGGGAGGTTCCGATCGGCCTGTTCCCAGTAGAGTGTTAATGCGGGATGCAAGTCGATGGTGGAAAGGTTAAAATCGTTGAGTCGCATCGGGAGAGCCTCCTTGTCCAAAACTTACCTCGATTATACCGAATTTAAGCACAGAACCCTAGCAAAAATAGTCGTTAGTCGCCGTGACGAGGTATTGAGAGTTGCGGTTTGGGTGAAAATCCCCTAAAATAGTGGACGGACTTTAATTATAGATAGGAACGAAAAAAATATGGAAATTCAATTTTTAGGAACGGGCGCCGGGTCGCCAGGTAAGTTCCGGAATGTCACGAGTACGGCATTGCGGTTACTCGATGAACGTAACTCGGTGTGGCTGTTCGACGTGGGAGAAGCCACGCAGCATCAGATCTTACGGACGACACTGAAGCCGCGCAAGATCGATAAGATTTTTATCACGCATTTGCATGGCGACCATATTTTCGGCCTGCCAGGACTCCTGAGTAGCCGGTCGTTCCAGGGCGGCGATGGCCCATTGACCATTTACGGCCCCAGGGGGATTCGACAGTACGTCGAGACCAGCCTGCGGGTTTCTGAGACCAAGCTGTCTTACAAGATTCACTACCAAGAACTCACGACTGATGGGTTGGTTTTTGAAGACTCCAAGTTTCGGGTATCCGCACGGCGGTTGGATCACAAGATTCTTTGTTTCGGCTATCGGGTCGAAGAAAAGGACCACGCCGGTGAACTTAACGTGGAGAAATTACGGGCCGATCAGATTCCAGCGGGGCCAGTGTATGGTCAAATGAAGTCGGGTGAGACCGTGACCTTACCGGATGGCCGGACCATCAATGGTCAGGACTATCTGGGGCCAAGCCAACCAGGGCGAATCGTGGCATTGCTAGGTGATACGCGTCAGACACCTAACGCCGCCAAATTGGCTGAGAATGCCGATGTCTTGGTTCACGAGAGTACGTTTGCCAAGGGGGAGAGTAAGCTCGCCCGGGCCTACTACCATTCGACGAATATCCAGGCGGCAGAATTGGCTAAACGGACGCACGTCAAGATGCTTCTGTTAAACCATATCTCCGCGCGTTATACCGGAAAGATGGCGTTGGAACTCCAGAGTCAGGCCCGTGACGTGTTCCATAACACGCGGGTCGTCAAGGACTTTGACGAGATCAATGTGCCATTTCAGAAGGTGGCACCAGAAGGGACGCACTCATGAAAAATCAATGGCGAATCGTCGTTAGTCTCTTATTAGTCATTATTGTGGCGGTCTTTGCCCTCCTCAATCGGGGCAGTGTGCCCGTTTCCTTCGGGTTTGCCACGGTTCGTTGGCCCCTCATCTTGCTCCTGTTGGTGTCCATCTTAATTGGTGCCGTCCTGATGATTTTATTCTCAACCATCTCGTCGGTTCAGAAGAAGCGGGCTTACAAGGAGCTCGAACAGAGCACGACCGAGAAGATTACCAAGTTGCAGGCGGAAAACGCCCAACTTAACAAACGGATTCAAAACTCACAGAGCAAACAAGCTTCTGGCCAACAGGCCAAAGAAATTAAGGCGCTTCAGACCGAGATTACCGATTTGAAGGCTCAGTTAGCAGCTAAATAAGGACAGGTAGGAAGAAGAGTGGTGCCAGTGACACCGCTCTTTAACCATTTAGAAAGGATGATTTGCTGGTGATTCCTGCACAATACCAATGGCAGATTAAGAACGTGGATCAACCGTCGGCCGAAGCCCAAGAGCTGGCCGCGGCGGAGAAAATTTCACCGATTGTGGCACAGATTCTTTGGAACCGGGGGTATCAGACCACGGAAACCGCGCACGCCTTCCTGAACCCGGGTCCAGAACAGCTGCATGATCCCTTTGCGTTGCATGATATGCAACGGGGGATCGATCGGATTGAGGACGCGATTGGCGCCGACCAGCAGATCACCATTTATGGGGATTACGATGCTGATGGGGTCACGAGTACCTCGATCCTGTATGAAACCTTGAACGAAATGGGTGCAAAGGTTAACTACTATATTCCAAATCGGTTCAAGGATGGCTATGGTCCTAACGTTGACGCCTTCAAACGGCTGATTGCGGCTGGGACGGAGTTGTTCGTTACCGTCGATAATGGGGTAGCGGGTAACGATGCTATCGCGGCGGCTAAGGCGGCTGGGGTGGACGTGGTGGTTACCGACCATCATGAGTTACCAGAGACGTTACCGGAAGCCTATGCCATCATTCATCCCCGCTATCCGGGAGCCGAATATCCCTTTGGGGGACTGTCCGGTGCCGGGGTGGCGTTCAAGGTTGCTCAGGCTTTGCGTGAAGAGATTCCGCAAGATCTCTTGGACTTAGCGGCCATCGGCACGGTTGCGGACTTGGTCCCACTGGTGGATGAGAATCGCGTGCTGGTACACTTTGGCCTACAACTCTTGAAACAAGACGAGCGGCCAGGTTTGCAGGCCTTGATGAAGACGGCCGGGTTGAAGCCAGACGAGTTGACCGAGCAATCGATCGGGTTTGGCCTCGCACCCCGGCTCAATGCCTTAGGGCGCTTGGAGGACGCGGCACCCGCCGTTGAATTCTTGACGACCCTAGACGAGACCCAGGCCAGTCAATTGGCCCAACAGACTGAATCGCAAAACCACAAGCGCCAGGAATTGGTTCGCCAGATTAGTTCAGAGGCTTTAGCCCAGGCGACCGATGAGGCCCATCAGAATCGACCAACGCTGATCATCAGTGGTCACGGTTGGCACGAAGGGGTGCTGGGGATCGTGGCCAGCAAGGTCGTCGAGACGACCGGTAAGCCTGCCTTAGTTCTAAACGTGGCCGATGATGGCCATGCCAAGGGCTCGGGTCGAAGCGTCGCGGCATTCAACTTATTTACGGCCTTAGATGGCCATAGAGACCTGATGACAGCTTTTGGTGGTCATCACATGGCTGTGGGTTTAACGGTCCCAGCGGACAAGCTAGAGGCCTTAGCCGACGCATTAGATGTTGAGGCTCAGAATCAGAAGTTGACCGAGAGTGGTCCAAGTGAGGTAGCTGTTGCCGCCAGCTTGGATGTCGCCACGGTCACGCCGGATCTGTACCGTGAACTGGCCCAATTGGCGCCATTTGGGACGGATAACCAGCAGCCACTGTTTGCCTTTGAGTCGGCGACATTGACCCAGATCAAGGCAATTGGTAAGGATCATACACACCTGAAGTTCCAATTACAGGAAGGTCAGCACCAGCTGAATGCCATCCAGTTTGGGGCCGGTAACGAGGTTGCGGCATTGACTGCGGCGCCAGACCAAGCCGATGTGCTGGGGGCTATCGAGGATAACGTTTGGCAAGGCCGTCATTCATTGCAGTTGATGGTCAAAGATCTTCGGCTGGCCGAGAAACCCGGTGATGATGAACAAGTTGGGATTAATACCCAAGCTGATGGCAATGAACAACCTGTCATCGACGAACGAACGACCCGGTTACACCAGGCCATGTTTAAGGACGCAGGCGTCTACCTGTTCTTCCATCGGGGGATTTATGACCAATTGTTAAGTCAACTCCCGAAGGATTCGACAGCGGTATTGTATGACGGTTCCGTTCAGTCGACCTTACCTCCAGAATCCCGGGTGTTTGTGGTGGATTGTCCGGATGCCACGGCTGATTTGGAGACGGTTTTGGGGCAACTCAAACCGGCGACAGTGACGGCTTATCTCTATAAGAAAGAAAGTCTTTCACAATTAGGGATGCCAACTCGCCCGCAATATGCTAAACTATTTAAGTTCATTGCGATGCACCAGCAAGTCGATGTGGGGCACCAGCTGTCTCAGCTCGTCTCGTTCTTGGAGATTCCACGGACGCAATTAGTCTTTATGATTCAGGTTTTCTTTGAATGTGGGTTCATCACGATTGATCATGGGATCATGAATGGGGTCCCTCAGCCGGAATCAAAGGATCTCTCAACCGCACCGAGCTACCAGCTACGTCTGCAGCAGATTCAGACAGAGAAAGATCTTCTCGCCTGTTCGACTGCGGCACTGACGACGCGTCTTCACGCCCCATTGATATAAAATAAAGGAGCTACTTACACTTATGGCAACTGATTTTACGAAATATATCGCAACGGTTCCCGACTACCCTGAAAAGGGTGTCATGTTCCGGGACATTTCCCCGCTGATGGCGGACGGTGAGGCCTTTCATGCGGCAACGGATGAAATCGTCGCTTACGCCCAAAACAAGGGTGTCGAAATGGTCGTTGGTCCGGAGGCCCGTGGGTTCATCGTGGGCTGTCCTGTAGCCTACCAAATGGGCATTGGATTCGCACCAGCGCGTAAGGAAGGTAAATTACCCCGGCCAACCGTTAAGGCGTCTTACGACCTCGAATATGGCACCTCAGCCCTTTACCTGCACAAGGACGCCATCAAGCCAGGCCAAAAGGTTTTGGTAACTGACGACTTGCTGGCAACCGGTGGGACGATCGGGGCAACCATTCAATTGGTTGAAGACCTCGGTGGGATCGTCGTGGGTACGGCCTTCTTGATTGAATTGAAGGACCTGCATGGTCGCGACAAGCTGAAGGGCTACGATGTCTTTAGCTTGATGACTTACTAATTTAATTTTTGATGATATGAATGGAGACACCTCTGGCTGATTGGCTGGGGGTGTCTTTTTAGCAGCTTGGTATTGCAGTCGCTTGAAATTATTCGACGACGAATAAAGTGTATACTGAAATGAAAAGCTTAAAGAGGAGGGATTGCTGTGGCGAGACTGTGGTTATTGTCAGATGACGGCGATGTTGTACTGTATCAGTATCAGGTTGAGAATGAAGAGAAGAAGGGCCAAGTAACTTATAGTCGAACGCATAAGGGATTTAAATTCTTAGATACGATTATTGAGGAATCACCACGGATGTATCACAATGGGATTGGAATGGCATTGTTTAAAATGGCAAAGGCTAATGATTTTAAAAAATACTATGTTGTCGCGATGTTCTAACCTTTCTATCGAATCTCAGTACCATTTTTTTGCTGTGCCTTCATCGAAAAAATTAATTAAGAAAGAGTCGGTAACAGCACTTCAGTATAGTACGATAATCTAGTTTGGGTAAGGTGACGCTGAAGTTGTGGTTCGAAATGTAATAATATTTGGGGATGTGCTTCTTTGTACAGTGTCTCAGTTAATTAAATCAATGGGATGGATACGTTTTTGGCTTCGTTAAAGTGATTATTCATCACAAATTGTTACAAGAAAAAAACGGAAAGCCTTCAAAGCAGGCTTTCCGTTTTTTCTAAATCTTCCAATTATTTAAGGAGAGTACAGGAATTGAACCTGCGCGCCGGGTATTCGCCGGTTCGACGGATTTCGAGTCCGTTGCATTACCACTCTGCCAACTCTCCATGTGACTACTAATACATTTTACCAATAATGCATATAAATGCAAGCCAAGTTTGGATTAATTTCGTTGTTGGGTGAAAACGGAGCGGTCGAAAGGTGGCACCCAGGTTGAGGGACCAGCGATTAGAGCCAGGGGGGCAATGTTAGTGCTGTCTAGCTTAGTTGCCAACACGGTCTTACCCGCTTGAATAGCGGTCGCAATTTCCCAGTCGGTCCACTCGGATTGCCAGGTTTCACGACTGACGATGACCAGAAGGCGGTGAGCCCGTTTGATGTCCCGCTTGAGCTGACGCTTAATCTTTGCAGCATGGAAGCCGGTAAAACGAATCGGCAGGTGTTGCTCATGGAAACTCACGGTTGGAAACTCCCAGTCTTGTTCTGACCAATCTTCAAGCTGCTGGCGAAACGAATGGGCCAAGGGATCGGCCGACTGACAACTGATAAAAAGTTCACTCATGGGGGACACTCCTTTCTTTATGAGGTTCATTCTAACGGATGGTTGCGACAACGGGGTGACAACCAGATTGGCATCTTATGAAATTAATATGACAATCCTAATACAAAGTTACTGACTTAAGTCTACCTGACTGAGGAAGCGAACGACAGCCAAGGGGCTAAGTTAGTAATGGTACTAATTGTTCGAACCGAGGATATAAAAAATCCCTCACGCGAGGTGGGGGATTGCTTAAGCGTGTTTAATTGGTTTGCTTCACTTTAATTGCGGGTGCCTTGTGGGCGGCAACAGCTAATTCTGGGAACCAAATGGCGATTTCATGGTGCGCGTTCTCACGGCTGTCCGAGGTGTGGACGATGTTTCTGAGAATACCATCTGGATATTCATGGGCAAAGTCCCCACGGATGGTCCCGGGCTGAGCGTCATTAGGACGGGTCTTACCAGCCAGGTTGTGGACGGCTTTCACCACGTCGGTCCCGGTTACAATAATGGCGACCAGTGGGCCTTCCTGCATATAGGTTTCAATTTCGTGGAAATAAGGTTTGCCGACCTGATCACGGTAATGTTGTTGAAGTTGCGCGCTAGTGGCTCTAACGACCTTTAACGCCACGATTTCATAACGTTTACGTTCGAGTCGGGTGATGATTTCACCAATGTGACCTTCTTCAACGCCATCGGGTTTAACTAACAATAAAGTTTTTTCTGAATTTGCCATGGTAGTGCCTCCTTGAAGTTTTTGAAACAGTCAAGAAACAGTTGCTCACTCATTAACAAGTTACTAACTTAGATATTAGGCTAAACGGTTCCCACAGTCAACCTGCATGCCTTTAAGATATGATTAGGCTGGATCGCCCATAACCATCCAAAGAATGAGGTAGACGATGAGGCCTGGGAAGACGGGCGTCGCTGATAGGACGAGAAATAGGATACGGGCAACTCCGACGTTCCAGTCGAAGCGTTCGGCAAGTCCGCCAATGACACCGGCGAACACCCGATTAGTTGCGGAACGGTGAAAGTCTTTCATGATAACAGCCTCCTAAAAATTAAGATTGGAAATCAATTTTATTGAAGAAGTCGACGTGGATGTCGTCATCGGTAATCTCTAGCTTGGTAATACTGCCGTTGATCGTGGCGATACCCTCGTCCAATTCTGGGGCGTAGCGGTCAACGATGGAACGAATGGTGACCCCATGGGAAACGACAACGACTTGGTCGCCATCCTTGGAGTTGGCCCGTAGCTTATCGAACCCGCGGTCCAAACGTTCCCAGAACATGTCATTACTTTCGGCATCACCATAGAGGTCGGCCTGATGAATCAGGTCACGGGCCTTTTCCAACCCATAAGTGCCTAGCACCTTGGATTCGGAATCCAAGCCCACTTGAACCCCGACGAATTGCCACATCTGATTCAGGTCATTGCCTTCAAAATAGCCGTGGCATTGTTCCCGGAATTCTGGATATTGGTAAGATACGAGATTTTGAGAGTCGGGAATTTCGCGCAAGGCGATTCTAGCCGTCTCAATGGCCCGTCCTGAGTCGCTACTGTAAGCGGCAGTCAGGGGAACATTTTTGAGTTGGCGACCCGCACGTTGCGCGTCAGCCCGTCCCTTGGCCGTCAGAGGTGAGTCGATCCACCCTTGAACCTTGTTATAATGGTTCAACATCGTTTGACCGTGTCGCACGAAGTAAGCCGTAATCTTTTTCATAATTTTAGACCCCTCCATCTTTCAGGTAAGTGGTTACATCTTTAGTATAGCAAGCTTTGTGAAAGAACGCGAAGATTTTTGCATGGCAGGTTAAACTCGGCAAATTTTTAAGGCGTTAGACGGTTATTGTTGGTTAAAACATGCTATGTTATTAGCATACAGGAGATGATGTGGATGAGCATTGAAAGTAGTTATCGTTATACGGGTGATCTGGACTTAGACCTCGATGAGTTAGCCACGCGGGTGGAGAAGGGTCCGGACGCTACGGCCATTGAGAATCGGTTGACGGCCAACGTTTTGGCGCTAGGGGACTTACAGACGCGGCTGTACTCGCAGAAGAAGTACGGTGTGATTATCATTTTGCAGGGGATGGACACGGCCGGTAAGGACGGTCTCATTCGCCATGTCTTCAGCGGCCTCAATCCGTCAGGAACCAGTGTCGTCAGTTTCAAACAGCCAACATCGGTGCAGTTGGACCATGACTTTCTCTGGCGGATCAATCAGGAACTTCCACCTCGGGGGGAGATTCGCATCTTCAATCGGTCACAATATGAGGATGTCTTGATCAGTCGTGTTCATCCCGAGATGTTAACGAAACAAAATCTCCCGGGAATTGACCAGGCTTCGGACGCCGACGATGCGTTCTTTGATCGACGTTATCAGGATCTCAAGCATTATGAAAAGTACTTACGTCATCAGGGCTTTGTTACCATCAAATTCTACTTACATTTGTCCAAGGAAGAACAGACGCGGCGTTTTGAGAAGCGGATTGAGGTGCCAAGTAAAAATTGGAAATTCTCACCAAGTGACGTCAGCGAACGGGCTTACTGGGATGATTACCGGGTCGCCTATACCAAGATGCTTGAGAATACGGCGACAAAACGGTCGCCTTGGTACCTGATTCCAGCCGACGATAAAGGCATTGCACGGCTTATTGTATCTAACATCTTGATTCAACGCTTCCAAGCGTTACAGTTGGAATATCCGACGGTTGATCCAAATGTGAAACGTCAATTGAAGTCGACACTGGAACAGCTTAAAAATGGCAAATTGTAATAGGCAAAAAGCATTAGAACAGCAATGAAGATCTTTTAAATTAAATGTAAATGTAGGATGCAATTAGCCAACTTATTTGCGGTTGTGGTATGATGACTCGCAGAATGTTTCATAAATTAGGAGGAATCAGGGCATGACCGTAACTGTCGGAATTGATAAAATGGGGTTCTTTACCCCCAATCTTTATTTGGACATGCGCGACTTAGCGGCCGCAAGAAACGAGGATCCGAACAAGTATTTAATTGGGATCGGCCAATCAAAACAGGCCGTGATTCCGCCAACTCAAGACGTCGTGACAATGGCGGCCAATGCAGCGGAACAATTTCTGACGCCAGCGTTAAAGGCTGAGATTGGCATGGTGCTGTTTGGGACGGAATCTGGTATCGACAATTCTAAGTCCACAGCGATTTACTTAGCCCATCTGTTGGAACTGCCAGCCGAGACTCGCGCGGTTGAGTTGAAACAAGCCTGCTACGGCGCCACTGCTGGCCTCCAATTAGCCGCTGATTTCGTGCGGGTACGACCTACGGCTAAGGTCTTGGTCATCGGGGCAGACATTGCCCGTTATGGCCTGCGGACGGCCGGTGAGGTGACGCAAGGCGGTGGTGCAGTTGCCATGTTGGTTAGTGCTAATCCGCAGATCCTGGCATTGGATCCCGTCACGAGCTATCACAACGAAGATGTCATGGACTTTTGGCGGCCAACGTACCGGACAGAAGCCTTAGTTGATGGTAAGTACTCCACCAATGTTTATTTGGATTTCTTCAAGCGTGTTTGGCGCGGCTACCAAGACCAAACGGACCTGACCATTGCCGATTTTTCTGCCTTTGTCTTCCACCTACCATTCACGAAGATGGGGCGTAAGGGACTTCGACAGATCCTACCGTCGGCAACCGAGCCCCATCAGGCGGAACTCACGGCAGCCTTTGAAGCCAGCCAGGCGGATAATCGCAACGTGGGGAACCTTTACACGGGGGCCCTTTACCTGAGCCTATTGTCCTTACTCCGGCATCAGACGATGGCGGCGGGCGAGCGCATCGGTCTCTTCAGTTATGGTTCCGGGGCTGAGGGTGAGTTTTTCAGCGGAACCGTGCAAGCAGGTTATCAGCAGGGCTTTGATTCGACAGCTATTGACCAGTTGTTGGATCGCCGTCAGCGGGTCACAGTTGCTGAGTATGAAGACATCTTCATGCAACGGCTCAGCGGTGACGGCAGTGATGCCCACTTAGCCGTGGGGAATGATCCTGCTGAATACCGCTTAACCGGTCGTCAGGGCGAACAACGTCTCTATCAAAAACGATAAAAAAAGGCTGCGAGACGACGAGGTTTCGCGGCCTTTATGATCTATTCAAATTTATTGTGGGTGACGTAACCGTCCTTGTAGATTAAGACTGGCTTCTGATTCTTGAGGCCAATCTGGAAGGTGTAGCCGGTTCCCAGAGCCTTCTTCAGCGAGGCACTGGTCTTACTGAAACTGTTCACGAAGCGGGGCCACTTGGCCTGCTTGGCTTGTTCAGGATGCTTGGTCAGTCCCCGAATCGTTGACTGGAGGTCCTTATTGGTCACGGTCAACGTGTAGGTCTTGGTCTTGGCATCAAAGCTCATCGTGCCAATCTTTTGCAGGGACTTACCCAGTTGCTTATTAACGCTCTTTTCATTGTCGGCTCGCGTGGTTTGACTGGTCTGTGAGTCGAAGGCTTGACCGGAATTCGAGCTGATCTTTTTGGTTGACTCGGTCGTGGGATTATCCGCGGCTTTCTGGTGTGACCAGTAGGGCAACTTCCAAACGGACCAGCCGGTTAGGAGTAAAGCAATGATGAGTAAGGCACTTGCGCCCACCTTGGAACTTCTTTGGTGAAACGCGGTAATTAATGAAAATATGGCGATTAGTGACACTAGGCCACCGAGAATGGCAAATCCGAGGAACATAATGGTGCCTCCTTGAAGAGTTATTAGGTTCAGTATAGCATGAATCATTTCAATGCCGAAAGGCTCAGCCTAAAACCGGATAAACTCGAATAATGTTCGGCATTTGGTCGTAAATAGTGGTTATTAGTAAATTATAACCGAATACTAATTAAAATTCAGTCGCCAAGTGATCGGTTTTCCGGTATAATAACGATATTCTAGAGAAAAGAGGAGATTAGTGTGACCAACGTTTATTTAGCAGGCCCCTTCTTCGATGACGAACAGATTGCTCGAATTGAACGGGTAGAAGCAGCTTTAGAGCAAAATCCGCAGGTCGATAATGTATTTAGCCCCCGGAAGGACGAAATTCCTGGCTTAACCGTGGGGACCCCCGAATGGGCCACACAGACCTTCCAAATGGATGTGTCGCAGATTGACCACGCCGATGTTGTGGTGGCCGTTTCTGACTTTGTCGATGACCAAGTGGACTCCGGTACCGCCTTTGAAATTGGCTATGCGTTCCACAGCAAGAAGCCCGTGGTGCTATTCCATGAAAAGGACACGGTATTGAACTTGATGCTGGCTGAGAGCCTGCATGCCTACCTCAAGACGGCCAAGGACTTGGCCGAATACGACTTCAATTCCTTACCTGAAAGTCATTATCACGGTAAAGTATTCTAAATAGAAAATCAGGGTGTCATTGCCCGAAAGAAAGGCGCGTGCCAATTGGCACGCGCCTTTACTGTTAGTTAGGTTTAGTGAACATCGTCACGGAACAAACCAACGACTTTACCCAGAATGCTGACATGGTTCAAGATGATTGGGGCCATGGTATCATTTTCGGGCTGTAACCGGAAATGGTCGGCTTCCTTGAAGAATCGCTTGCAAGTCGCTTCGTTTTCTTCGGTCATCGCAATGACAATGTCACCGTTGTCCGCAGATTGTTGCCGCCGGACGATGACTTGGTCACCGTTTAAAATTCCGATGTTAATCATACTTTCCCCGCGGATGGTCAACATGAAGAGCTGATCGTCGTCGCGTTCGAATTCAGGTGGAACCGGGAAGTAATCCGTGGCTTCTTGAACGGCCAAGATTGGTTCACCGGCAGTCACGGTTCCCAGAACCGGGATCCGTGTTTGTTTCTCGTGAACACCAAGTTCTTCTAATCCGGCAGGCGTGACTTCCAAAGCCCGTGGCTTAGTGGGGTCCTTTGTCAGGAGTCCCTTCTTTTCTAGGCGGGCGATGTGACCGTGTACCGTCGAGGTAGAGGAGAGGGCAACGGCCTCGCCAATTTCACGGACGGTTGGCGGATACCCTTTTTCGTTTACCCGTTCCCAAATGAAACGTAGAACGGCAAGTTGTTTGCTTTCTGATGCTTTCGTCATGTAATGCCACCTCGTTCGTCATTCGTAGTATAGTTTAGTGTTAGTGTAGCATAGGTAGACCGGCATTTCAAACAGATGTTCGGGTAGATTAGTTGAATTCTAAAATTAAGCCTGATAAGATAGGGATTGGTTTTAAAAAGACGGGGCAGCAATGCCAAGACGTTTTACAGATTTTATTGAATAAGGAGGGTTGTTCATGGCAGAGGAAACAATGGACACCTTATTGGTCCGTATCAACGAACTCGCCCACAAGGCGAAGGCTAGCGGCCTCAACGATGCCGAGAAGGCGGAACGTGCCGAACTGCGTCAACGTTATCTGAAGTTATTCCGGGCTAGTTTTAAGAGTCAAGTGGAAATGCTCCAGGTTTATGATAAGGAAGGCAAAGAAGTTACACCTGAAAAGGTTCGCGATATCCAACGTAAAAAGGGTCTCCGCGACAATTAATCAGGAGAGCGGGTCATTTTCAGCGATTCGCTCTTTTATTTTGCGTTAAGGTTGTGTAGAATTGTTTATTGAATGACGTCATGAAGGAGGGGAATCAGCTTGGCAACCTGGATCTGGATTTTAATCGTAATTATCGTCGGAATCGCCGGTGCTGTTGGGGGCTTTTACGCTGCCCGTAAGTACATGGAAAACTATCTGAAAGATAATCCACCAATTAACGAAGACCAATTACGCGCGATGATGTTGCAGATGGGTCAAAAACCATCACAACGTAAGTTACATCAAATGATGAATGCGATGAAACAACAATCATCTTCTAAAAAGTAAATTGGGTTAATCGATGGCTCGCTTCCAGGCTAACTGGGGCGAGCTTTTTGATTGCAATAAAAATTTATTCCGCTAGAATTATAAGGTCTGTTATAATTTAATCATGTTTTAATCATATTATAATCATATTCTAATCTTAGGAGGGACGTTCGTGAGTATATTTCGGAAATTAGCATGGTACTTTCGCCAGGAATGGCGGGTGTATCTGACGGGAATCGTGGGGCTCTTATTGACTGCGATTATTGCCATAATTCCTCCACGGATCATTGGGAACATGGTGGATGGCATCCACGGACAAACCATGACGGGGAAACTCTTGGTCATTGATCTCACCCTTATTACAGTGGCCGCCTTGGCTCAGTATGCGACCCGTTATCTTTGGCGAAATGCCATTTGGGGTGGCGCAGCCAAGCTAGAACAGTTACTTAGAAATCGGCTGTTCGATCATTTTATGCGGATGGACCGCGTGTTCTACCAGCGCTATCGTACCGGGGATTTGATGGCCCATGCCACCAATGACTTGGAGGCGATTCAACGGGTGGCCGGTGGGGGGATCCTGGAGTTTGCGGATGCCATTATCACCGGGGGAACCACTCTGATCGCCATGATGGCGCTGATCGATTGGCGGCTAACGTTACTGGCCATTATTCCATTCCCATTCTTAGCCCTGATCTCGTGGTACTTGGGTCATAAGATTCACAAAGCCTTTGGGGCCTCTCAGGAGGCTTTCTCCCGGCTTAATAACAAGGCCCAGGAAAGTATTAGCGGCATCAAGGTCATCAAGGCTCTGGGCCAAGAGGACGCCGATGTGGCGGATTTCAACAGCCAGGTCGATCGAACCATTAAGATTAACCGACGGGTGAACCGGTTGGATTCGTTGTTTGATCCCATGATTACCTTGGTAATCTCGGTTTCTTATATTGCGACGATTGTGTTGGGGGGCCTCTTCGTGGTCAACCACACCATTACCATTGGTAATCTGGTGTCGTTTATCAGCTACCTGGCCATGATGGTCTGGCCCATGTTTGCCGTGGGGATGCTCTTTAACACCATGGAACGTGGGAATGCCAGTTACGATCGGGTCATGGAATTATTGGAACAGAAGACCCACATCATTGATCGTCAGGATGGTATCACGACGCGCCCAACCGGGACGCTGAGTTATCACGTGAACCGTTTTGACTATCCGGACGACGCAGGTGCCAGTCTTCAGCGGGTTGATTTCGATCTTCCAGCTGGGCACACCTTAGGCATTGTCGGTCGGGTCGGAGCCGGAAAGTCCACGATTATGAAATTAATTCTGCGGGAATTCGACAATTATGAAGGAACGATCAGTTTCGGTGGTCACGACATCAAGGATTATGCGCTGGACAGCTATCTGCCAGCCATTGGGTACGTGCCTCAAGAAAGTTTCCTATTCTCTTCCAACATTTTTGAAAATATCCGCTTTGCCAATCCCAACGCAACGCAAGCTGAGGTTGAGGCTGCGGCGGCCAAGAGTGATTTAGCCGGGCAAATTGCGCAGTTACCGGCAGGCTACGACACCGAAGTTGGTGAGGAAGGGATTTCGTTGTCCGGTGGGCAACGGCAACGACTGGCCATTGCCAGGGCCTTACTCATCAGTCCGGAATTGTTAATTCTGGATGATGCCTTGTCCGCGGTGGATGCCGAAACCGAGACAGAAATCTTAGCCAACCTGAAGGCCGAACGGGCCAACAAGACCACCGTGATTTCGGCGCACCGGTTGAGTTCAGTGATGAACGCCGATGAAATTCTGGTGCTTAACGACGGCCACGTGGTCGAACGGGGCAATCATGCCGAATTGATGGCCAACGATGGGTGGTATCACCGCATGTTTATTGAACAGCAATTAGAAACACAAGTGAGAGGAGGGAACGGCGATGGCAGATAAGCCCCAACAATCAGCATGGGCGCACAGCATGACTACCAAGGAACAGTGGACGGTCGTCAAGCGACTGTTAAAGTTCGCTGCTCCTTACAAATGGTTCTTCATCGGTTCCGTCGTCTTGTCGGCGTTGATCAGTGCGGTGAACGTCTTTCTCCCATGGATTCTTCAAACTTACATGGATAAGTATCTGCGAACAAATAACGCCACGCTTGTGATCATGTGGACCTTTGCCGGCATTTACTTTTTGGGAATGTTGACACGAGCGATCATGCAATTTTGGCAGAACTATACCAGTACCATGGGGGCCGAGTACATGCTTGAAAATGTTCGCCGGAAACTCTTCAGTGAACTGCATCAAAAAGGAATGCGTTACTTCGACCAGACGCCAGGTGGATCGATCCTGTCACGGTTAATGAATGATACCATGACGTTTTCAAACTTTTGGGCGTTACTCAATACGTTAGTTCTGGCTTTCTTCGCGGTGGTGTCATCCTTTGCGGCGATGTATGCAACCGATGTTAAGGTAGCACTGTGGACGCTCGCGTTGGTGCCGTTCTTGTTACTGACTATCTGGTACTACCAACGGTTCAGCTCACGGGTCTACCGGCGAATGCGGGAACGACTGAGTGAACTCAACACGAAGCTCGCCGAGGCCATTACTGGGATTACCGTAATTCAGGAGTTCCGGCAAGAGAAGCGGACATCCAAAAACTTTCAGAAGACAAATGCGGCGTATTACGATACGCGTAAAGATATGATTCGGACGAACTCCTTACTGTTAAGTCCCATCATCAATTTACTTTATGCGTTAGGCACCGTTATTGTTTTGGGGATTTTCGGTATGCGGGGCCTGCATGAGGTCGTCGCAGCCGGGGTCATTTACGCCTTCATTACGTACCTCAACAACTTTTACAGTCCTATGAGTAATATGATGGATAGTCTGAGTGACTTCCAAAATGGGATGGTGGCTGGCTCGCGGGTGCTCCGCGTTGTGGATGACCAGACACTGGCGCCACAGCAACATCCGGTGGCCGATGCCAAGATCACGCAAGGGAAGATTGAATTTCGCCACGTGACATTTGCTTATGACCAGGAACATCCGGTGTTAAAGGACGTGTCATTCGTCGCGGAACCGGGACAGACCGTGGCCTTGGTTGGGCAAACGGGATCCGGGAAGACCTCGACGATTAACGTCCTCATGCGCTTCTACGAATTCCAGTCCGGCCAAGTGTTAATCGATGACCGTGACATTCGGGAATATCCGGCCGAGGAGTTACGGCAGAAGATGGGGCTCGTGCTCCAGGAACCGCAACTCTTTTACGGGGATATCCAGACCAATATTCGGATGTTTAATCCGGATATTTCGGATGCTCAGGTTGAACGGGCGGCTCACTTTGTTCAAGCCGATGATTTCATCGAACAGTTACCACAGGGTTATGCGACACCGGTTTTGGAACGGGGGACCGAATATTCTGCCGGGCAACGGCAATTGATTACATTTGCCAGAACGGTAGTCACCGATCCGAAAATTCTGATCCTCGATGAAGCCACGGCCAACGTGGATACCGAAACAGAAAATATGATTCAAACGGGGTTGTCACGGATTCAAGAAAACCGGACGACCATTGCGATTGCGCACCGGTTATCAACGATTCAAAACGCCGATCTCATCCTGGTCCTTCATCAGGGGAAGATTGTGGAACGTGGAACCAACGACGAACTGATGCAACAGCACGGTTATTACTACGATATGATTCAACTTCAAAATACCGCTAAAGATTAAGCGGCGGATCAAAAAAGTCTGGGATTTTCCCAGACTTTTTGCATTCTCAAAGTTATATGATCGAAACGTGCGACAACAGGCAGCTGGTTCAACTTAAACCTGATAACCAAACAATCCAAGCCAAGGATTCTTCGGTCATCAGCCTCAATGCTCACCAGATAACCGCCTGTTGTCGCACGCTTAGGCTATTTCTTTTCGGCATGTTCCGCGGTAACATCAACGTAGTGGAAATCTGGATCGATCTGTTGGTCCAGCGCGTCGAAGGCCGCTTGCATTTGTTGTTCAATCGTTGCCTGGCCGTCCTCGTCAAGTTTGAGGTGACGGTCGATGGTGATCGGTTCACCGAAGGCTACGGTGACGCGTTTACGTGAAAAGAGTCGTTTGAAGGTCAGTGGCCCTTGATAGACAGCGGGGACCAATGGCACCTTGGCCATCTTGGCAATCAAAGCAGCCCCACCTTTTAATTCGGAGGAATGACGCGATCCAGAAGGGAACATGATCAGCGACAGGTCACCGCGCCGGAGCATGCGGACCGGCGTCTTGATAGCAGAAGGCCCGGGATTGTCCCGATTCACTGGAAAACCATTGACATGGTGGAGTAACCATCGGAAAATGGAATTCTGGAAGAGTTCTTCCTTAGCCATAAAGCTAAACTTCCGCGGACTCGCTGCTAAGGCGAAGTAAACGGGGTCGAACCAAGTTCGATGCGGGCCAACCAGAATGTAGGGGCCTTCGGGTAGGCGGTCGCGATTCAAATAGGTCGCCTTACCATTAACAATAAATAAAATTATGCGGATAACCACGCGTAGGAACGAATAGAACATGGGTCGCACTCCTCTCTCAATGTTACTAATGAATCTAGTATGCAAAAAAAGTCACGGGGTTGCAAGCGATCTTAATAAAAAACAAAGGGTGACGAACAGGAAATGACAGCAACTAATTTAAAATCGGGGGAACGGATCGACCAACTTTATAGCCAAAATATTCAGATCATCCAGAGTCCCGAGGTCTTTGCCTTCTCCTTAGATGCCGTGTTATTGGCGGATTTTGCCAAACCTTTAGCCAAGGCCAGTAGCCAAACGGTGGATCTGTGTGCCGGCAACGGGGCGGTTGGTCTCTTTATGAGTTCCAAAACCCGTGGAAAAATTGCCGAGGTTGAGATTCAACCGCGACTGGCTGACATGGCCCGGCGGAGTGTGACGCTCAATCACCTCGATGATCGCATGACGGTCTACGAAGGGGATCTGGCCAACGTCACGGACTGGATTCCCAAGGATTCGGTGGATGTGGTGACGTGTAATCCACCATATTTCGCCGATCTGCCAGATAGTCAGAAGAACCCGAATGAATACTTGGCAATTGCTCGGCACGAGATTACCACGAATTTAGCAACGGTTGTCGCCACCACCAGTGGCCTTTTGAAGATGGGTGGCAAGGCCTACTTTGTTCATCGGCCGGATCGATTGCTGCAATTGTTAGATCTGATGGCCGCCAATCGTTTGGCTCCCAAACGGATTCGCTTGGTTCACCCCAAGCCAGGTAAAGAAGCCAACATGGTCTTGGTCGAGGCCATTAAGGATGGCAAGCCCGGGGGTCTTCGTTTCTTAGCCCCGTTGATGGTGTACGATCAAGCCGGAAAATATACGGCGGAAGTGCAGGCGTTGCTCTATGGCCAGTCATAAAATCTACTATTTTTACGTGTTGTTATGCGATGATCAGTCGCTCTACGGTGGATTTACCACGGACGTGGGAGAGCGTTTTGCCACGCATCGAGCTGGTAAGGGGGCGAAATACACCCGGTTACACCGACCGATTAAGGTGTTATTCAGTCAAGCCTTCGATAATAAACACGATGCCCTCCATGCTGAATGGGCCTTCAAACACCAATCGCGGCAAAAGAAATTAGCCTTTTTGGCCGACCAAGGGGTTATGATTGATTAGCGTTCGGACCCTAATTGTCAAGGCCCAGGCAAGTGGTTAACTCAACTAAGCAATTTGGTCGATAAATGACTTACTCTATGGTACACTCTAAACACATCAACAGACTATTTTAAGATTTGTGAAGGAGGAACTGACCGTGAAAATTATTGCTTATGGCATTCGAGAAGATGAACGGCCTTACTTAGAAGAATGGGCGCAGGACCAAGGAATTGAGGTCCGTGTCGTTCGAGAACTATTGGATGAACAGACAGCCGATCTAGCCAAGGGTTATGATGGGGCGGTGGTTTACCAACAGAAGCCATACTCTGGGGCAATTTTAGATCGATTAGCCGCCAATGGCGTGACAAACCTCTCGTTACGTAACGTTGGGGTCGATAACGTGGATGCGGATGCGGTGAAACGCCATGGGTTTAAGGTGACTAACGTGCCGGCTTATTCACCAGCGGCCATCGCCGAATTTACGGTGACGCGGCTCATGCAATTGCTGCGGCGGACCCCAACCTTTGATCGGGAACAGGCCTTAGGTGACCTACGTTGGGCGCCCGACATTGCCGATGAACTCAACACGATGACGGTGGGGATTGTCGCGACCGGCCGGATTGGCCGCGCTGCCATGAAAATCTACCAGGGATTTGGCGCCAAGGTGATTGCCTATGATGTTTACCACAATCCCGAACTGGAGAAGCAGGGGATCTATGTCGACACGCTCGATGACCTCTACGCGCAGGCAGATGTGATCTCCTTGCATGCCCCTGCCACCAAGGACAATGAGAAGATGTTGAATGACGCGGCCTTTGCCAAGATGAAGCCCGGTGTGTGGATTTTAAATCCAGCACGGGGGGCTCTGATTGACACGGATGCCCTGATCAGAGCCTTAGACAGTGGTCAGGTCGCTGGTGCGGCACTGGACGTCTATGAGGACGAAGTGGGAATCTTTAACACCGACTTCGGGAGCTTTGCCTCGATTCCAGACGAACGCCTGAAGAACTTGATGGAACGGGACAACGTGTTAGTTAGCCCCCACATTGCGTTCTATACACGGACGGCCGTGAAGAACATGGTGCAATATGCCTTGAATAACAACCGAGACTTGATTGCGACCGGTCATGCCAAGAATGAAGTTCAATTCTAAAACTGAGGACAAACAAAAAGCGTTGCCTGCTGGCGACGCTTTTTTACGGCCTAAGCCTCTGGAATTGTGGTGAGTGCCAGGAGTAAGTCCTGTAGCTCGAGAGGGTCGGTAACCGTTTGGTCGGGGACCCATTGGCCATCAGGCTCCTCTAAATCACGGTGGTTAAACCAGAAGGACTGCCAGCCGGCTTGTTTGGACGCTCTGACATCCATGCTGTAGCAGTCACCAACGTAGGCGACTTCACTAGCTCGCAGATTTAGCCGACGATTCATTAGGGTGAAAATTTGGGGATCAGGTTTGGCCAGACCGACTTCTTCCGAGGTCACAATGGCCTCTCTGTCGATCCACCGATGCATTTGAAGTTGCATCACTTTTGCCAATTGAAATTGAGTGTTACCATTGGTCAGAATACCCAGCTGGTATTGTTGGCTGAGGCTATCGAGGGCCGTTGATAGGCCGGGGAAGAGTTTAATATCAGCCAACCCAGCGGTGTAAGCTTCTTCAAAATTCAACGCGCTTTGGGCATCGACGGCGGGCAGGTGTTGAGCCAGTAAGGCGGTGTTTAACCGCTTGACGGCCATCTCTTGTTCGGACCAGTGCCCGTTAATGACGTGAGCATACGCCTGGTGACTCTGCTGGCGGTACGCTTGAAACGTGGTATTCAGATCAACCTCTGACGGCAATCCTAGGATTGGCGCGAGGGCGGCCTCAAAGGGAGCCTTTTGATCATAGAGCGTGTCATCGACATCGAAGACGACCGCTTTAATCATGTTCGTTTCCTCCTCAGTAGTGCCTAAGCAGTGTACCATACCCAGGAATAAATGCCAATTTTCTCAAAAATGCTGTCGATTTAGCTTGTGTTCATCCCAGTTGTTTTGTATAATGATTGTCGGTGCTTATGCACCAATTCACACCTCGCGTGATGGCTGAAGGGGTGCTCGCAAGAGTTCTTCGGCTGTGAGATCGTGGGGGAGGAAATCAAAAACTATTTGGAGGCATTTTATCATGGCTGTTATTTCAATGAAACAACTGCTCGAAGCCGGTGTCCACTTTGGTCACCAAACCCGTCGTTGGAACCCTAAGATGAAGCAATACATCTTTACGGAACGTAACGGTATCTACATCATCGACTTACAAAAGACGGTGAAGTTAATTGACGTTGCTTACAACTACATGAAGGACGAAGCTGCTAAGGGCGCCGTTGTTCTGTTTGTTGGGACTAAGAAGCAAGCTCAAGATTCTATCGAAGAAGAAGCTACCCGTGCCGGTCAATACTACGTTAACCACCGTTGGTTAGGTGGGACTTTGACCAACTGGGAAACCATCCAAACTCGGATCAAGCGTCTTAAAGATTTGAAGAAGATGGCTACTGACGGTACTTTTGACGTTCTTCCTAAGAAGGAAGTTTCCTTACTTAAGAAGTCACAAGACAAGTTGGAACGTTTCTTAGGCGGTATCGAAGATATGCCTAAGCTCCCTGACGTTATGTTCATCGTTGACCCTCGCAAGGAACAAATCGCTGTTCACGAAGCACAAAAGTTGAACATTCCGATCGTTGCCATGGTTGATACGAACACTGACCCAGATGAAATTGACGTGGTTATCCCATCTAACGATGACGCTATCCGTGCCGTTCGTCTGATTACTTCTAAGATGGCTGATGCCATTGTTGAAGGTCGTCAAGGTGAAGACCAAGTTGACGAAAAGACTTTCGAAGGTAAGAAATCAGCTGACAAGAAGAGCGCAAAGCCTTCTGACAACTCGATGGAAGACATCGTTAACGCCGTTGAAGGCGACAACAAGTAATTTAATGCAAGGTAACGGGCAACCGCTACTTTCCAAATACTAGATTTAAAAGCACCTTAGGCTGGCTTAATGTTTAGGACCGTTCATGGCCTGAGATTGAGTCAGTCTTTTTTGCGACTATATGCTTAACATTGATAAAGGAGGCCATTAAACATGGCAAGCAAAATCACTGCAGCACAAGTTAAAGAATTACGTGACAAAACCCAAGTTGGGATGATGGATGCTAAGAAGGCCCTTGTTGCTTCTGAAGGTGACATGGACAAGGCGATCGATTTTCTTCGTGAAAAGGGTATCGCTAAGGCTAAGAAGAAGAGTGGCAACGTTGCGGCTAACGGTTTAGCTCGCGTTATGGTTAGCGGTAACACCGCTGCCATCATCGAAGTTAACTCTGAAACGGACTTCGTTGCAACTAACGACACGTTCAATGCCTTGGTTGACAAGGTTGCCAACACGATTGCTGCCAAGCAACCAGCTGACATGGATGCTGCCTTAGCCTTGAAGGCTGACGATGGCGAAACGTTAAACGAAGCCATCATCAAGACGACTCAAGTCACGAGTGAAAACGTTAAGTTACGTCGTTTTGCCGTTGTTAACAAGACTGACGGCCAAGTATTCGGTGCTTACTTACACCAAGGTGGCCAAATCGCCGCTGTCGTTGTTTTAGACGGTGCCGATGAAGCTACTGCCAAGGATGTGGCGATGCACGTTGCCGCCATCAACCCAGAATTCGTTTCCAAGGATGACATTCCTGCTGACCGTTTGGCTCACGAACGTGAAGTCTTGAAGCAAGAAGCCTTGAACGAAGGCAAGCCTGAAAAGATCGTTGAAAAGATGGTCGAAGGCCGTCTCCACAAGTTCTTGTCAGAAATCAGTTTAGCTGACCAACCATTCGTTAAGGATGGCGACCAAACTGTTGGCCAATTCGTTGCCAGCAAGGGTGGTAAGTTGGTAAGCTTCGTCCGTTACGAAGTTGGTGAAGGAATCGAAAAGCCTAAGTCTGACTTAGCGCAAGAAGTCCAAGACCAAATCAACGGTTAATTTTGACCGAAAAGCGTAGTTTCCGTTCGGGGACTACGCTTTTTTATTAAGTTAATGCGGCAAAACGGTTAAATCGCTGACCCGTGACTATCACTAGTGGCGGGAATATGATAGAATTATTGTCAGAATACAATAGGAGGAAACACAATGGCGGACGTAAAGTATAAACGGATTATGCTGAAGCTCAGTGGTGAGGCTTTAGCCGGTGACAAGGGCTTTGGTATTAATCCGCCGGTAATTAAAACCGTAGCAGAAGAGGTTAAGAGTGTCTATGAGTTGGGCATTCAGATCGCTATTGTGGTAGGTGGCGGTAACATGTGGCGTGGCGTCTCCGGAGAACAAATGGGGATGGAACGGGCCCAAGCCGATTACATCGGCATGTTAGCAACCATCATGAACGCTTTAGCGCTCCAGGATAATTTGGAATCAATTGGGGTGCCAACCCGAGTTCAAACTTCTATTGAGATGCGGCAGATTGCGGAACCCTACATTTGGCGTAAGGCAATTCGTCATCTCGAAAAGGAACGCGTCGTTATCTTTGCTGGGGGTACGGGTTCACCATACTTCTCAACCGATACGACGGCCGCACTGCGGGCAGCGGAAATTAATGCCGACGCCATCCTCATGGCTAAGAACGGTGTTGACGGGATTTACTCCGCCGACCCGAAGAAGGACCCGGATGCAGTTAAATTTGACCAGTTGACGCAATTGGACATTATTAACAAGGGTCTCCACGTGATGGATACGACGGCTAGTTCGCTTTCGATGGATAATGATATTCCGTTTGTCGTCTTCAATCTCAATGAGAGTGGCAACATTCGCAAGGTGGTTGAGGGAGAGAACATCGGAACTACAGTAAGGGGTAAATAGACATGGCAGATCAGATCATTACAGATGCACAGGATCGTATGAAAAAGGCAGAGGAAGCACTCAAGCGTGAATTGGGAACAATTCGGGCCGGTCGGGCCAACGCCAGCATTTTAAACCGTGTGATGGTGCAATACTATGGGGTGGATACGCCACTGAACCAAGTGGCATCCATCACTATTCCAGAACCACGGATCTTGATGGTAACGCCGTACGACAAGTCCGCTCTCGAAGATGTTGAGAAGGGGATCTTGGAATCCGACGTTGGGATCACGCCAGCTAATGATGGGAGCGCTCTGCGGTTAGTGATTCCACAACTGACTGAGGAACGGCGTAAGGAATTAGCTAAGCAAGTGAAGGCTACCGCCGAACAAGGTAAGGTTGCCGTTCGTAACGTTCGTCGTGACGCCATGGATGACGTCAAGAAGGGCCACAAGAACGGGGACTACACCGACGACGACCTGCACAACATGGAAGACCAAGTTCAAAAGGTGACGGATAAGGCCATCAAGGGCATTGACGCCATCTCAGCGGACAAGGAAAAGGAAATCTTAACAGACTAGACTAACCCTTTTGGGGAAGGAGCGTTTTATTATGGCAGAAGAGAATCAAAATAACCAAGACGACATCGAAATCACCCCCGGTTCTAAGGAATTCGGGAAAATGGTCTTTCGGTTAAACAACGCGGTCAATGCTGAAAACGTGTCAATCTTAAACTACAATGGTGCGGAACTTGAAGAAATTCAAGAAGGGGTATATGCTCAACCCGCCTTTGTTAGCGATGATTTCAACTTGTTCTTCGTCGTTACCCAACTGATTGGCGACGACTGGATCGTGGCCTTCTCTAAGGCAACCATCGAACACGGTAACGAAATTACCGACTTGTCTGACCCAATGCCAACTGGTGAAGGTCTGAACCTGTTGGGACAGGTCAGTGCCGATGATGCCAACAACCTTCTGAGCTACTTCGGAACGTTGGCTGACGCTAAGCGCGGTGACTGGCGGTTAATCGAATAGCGCGAAACCTTAAAGTTTTCGCTCAATTTGAGAGCTGGGATAGTTTCCCGGCTCTTTTTTTGTTATGATGAGAGGTTGTAAAGACTTAATGGAGGTGCGCTGTGTTTTCATTTTTAAATAAAGATCAGGCGACGGGCGAAGTCACGGAACGGCAATTGGATGAAACCAACATTCCCGCCCACATCGCCATTATCATGGATGGCAACGGTCGGTGGGCCCAACAACGTCATTTACCACGGATCGCTGGTCACAAACAAGGTATGAATACGGTCAAAACGGTGGCAAAGGCTGCCAGTCACTTGGGTGTCAAGGTCCTCACGTTATATGCCTTTTCAACGGAGAACTGGTCGCGGCCTTCAACGGAAGTGAACTATCTGATGAAGTTGCCGGTTGATTTCTTTAGCACATTTGTCCCCGAACTCATCAAGAATAATATTCGCGTCAAGGTGATGGGCTACGTGGATCAACTGCCTAAGGCGACGCAAAAGGCGGTGCAAGATGCCGTTGCCGATACCGCTGACTGTACGGGGATGGTGCTGAACTTTGCCCTCAACTACGGCGGTCGCGCGGAAATTATTACCGCGGTGCAAGCCCTGGCTAAACGCGTTCAGGCGGGTGATCTGGCTCCCGAGGCTATCGATGAAGCCCAGATGGACCGCGAACTCATGACGGGTGACCTGGGTGACCTGGCCGATCCCGATCTGATGATTCGAACCAGTGGGGAGCAACGCCTCTCTAATTTCATGCTGTGGGAGGCTGCCTACAGTGAGTTTGTCTTCGTCCAAGAACATTGGCCAGACTTTGACCAAGCAGCCCTAGAATCGGCAATCTATACTTATCAGCAACGTCATCGCCGCTTTGGCGGTCTGGAAACGACGGAACAAAAATAACGACATTGAGGAGCATGTAGAATGAAACAACGGGTTATTACGGCGGTTGTCGCCTTAATTATATTTATCCCCATCATCATTGCGGGGGGTATCTGGGTGGATGTGGCCGGCTTCGTCTTAGGTTTAGTGGCCTTATCGGAAGTCCTGATCATGCGTAAGAAGCTTTTGGTGAGCCCAGAAGCCTTTATCTCTGGTTTAGGTATCTTAGCAGTCATCGCCCCCATGGGTTGGTGGCAGGATCTGCCTCACTTTCTCGATCCCTGGTACATTGTTTACTTATTTGTCCTGCTATTATTGATGCGGACGGTGGTTTCTCGTAACCGGTTCTCGTTCGACGATGCTGGGGTGATTACGCTGAGCATGCTGTACATCGGGATTGGGTTCCACTTCTTTATTGCCGCACGGGATGTCAGTCTAGTGGCCCTGCTATACGCGTTGTTCATTGTCTGGACGACGGATTCCGGTGCCTACATGATTGGCCGAAAATTAGGGAAGCACAAGCTCGCCCCACATATCAGTCCGAACAAGACCTGGGAGGGCTCCATTGGGGGCTCACTGGTGGCCACGATTGTTGGGAGTGTCTTCTGGTATTTCTTCCCTACGGGTCATTTCAGTCTGGGCGTCATGATTCTTTTAACCCTGGTCTTCTCGATCGTAGGTCAGTTCGGGGATCTCGTGGAATCGGCTCTCAAGCGGTACTACGGCGTCAAGGATTCCGGCAAGATCCTACCGGGACACGGTGGGATTCTCGACCGGTTTGATAGTCTACTGTTGGTTCTGCCCGTGATTCATCTCTTCGGACTGATCTAACGACCGCAAGTCACTTGCACCACGACTATTGCTTACGGTATGCTAGACAGCAGAAAAAAGTAAGCGAAGCCAACAGGAGAAGGGACGACAGCTGTGATTACAACCATTATTACCTTTATTATCGTGTTTGGAATTTTGGTCATCGTGCACGAATTCGGGCACTTTTACTTTGCCAAACGCGGTGGGATTCTGGTCCGTGAGTTCTCAATCGGAATGGGTCCCAAACTCTTCTATCATCGGGGTAAAGACGGAACCACGTATACGGTGCGGTTACTGCCAGTCGGCGGATACGTCCGCATGGCCGGTGCCGAAGATGATGAGGAAGAACTCCAACCCGGAACGCCGGTGAGTCTCTACCTTGGTAAGAACGATCTGGTTGAACGGATTAACACCTCCAAGAAGTCGAGTCTCTTCAACGGGATTCCCTTAGAGGTCACCGCGACCGATCTCGAGGATGAATTGTGGATCGAAGGTTACGAAAACGGGGATGAATCCGCCGTTAAGCGTTATCCGGTTGCCCATGAAGCCACGATCATTGAGAGTGATGGGACCGAACTTCAGATTGCGCCTAAGGACGTTCAGTTTCAGTCAGCCTCACTGGGTCGGCGGTTAATGACCAATTTTGCCGGACCCATGAATAATATTTTCCTGGCCATTGTGACCTTCATGTTGATGTCCTTTGTTCAGGGTGGGGTTGCCATGGGAACCAACCAGGTTCAAGTGGCAAGTTCACCGGTCTCCGTCGCCAAGAAGGCGGGCCTGAAGACCAACGACAAGATTCTCACAGTCAATGGCAAGACGACCAAGGACTGGACGGCGTTGAGTACGGCGATCCAGCCGCGGGCTAACAAGAAGACCACTTTGACCATTCAACGTGGTCAGAGTAAGAAGACCCTAACGCTGACGCCAGAGGGCCAGAAGTCCAATGGCAAGACGGTCGGCATGATCGGCATCACGCAGGCCCAGAATAAGCACATTGGGGCCATCCTAGCGTCTGGATTTACCCAGACCTGGTCGATGACCAAAGCGTTGTTTGGCGCCCTGTGGAACATGGTTTCCGGTCACTTCAGCCTAAATGATTTAGGTGGACCCGTGGCCATCTTTGCCACGACCTCTCAAGCCACTAAATTTGGTCTAGTGGGAATCCTGAATTTCCTGGCCTTTCTGTCAATTAACCTGGCAATTGTCAATTTACTGCCAATTCCGGCCCTCGATGGTGGTAAAATATTATTGAACTTTATTGAAGCCATCCGGCGCAAACCACTCTCAGAAAATGTTGAGGCGGGAATTACGCTGGTGGGGGTCGCATTCCTGGTCTTACTGATGCTATTGGTTACTTGGAATGATATCGAGCGCTACTTTATTCACTAAAGATTTAACGTTGTAACGAGAAGGGAATACAAGACGATGAAACAATCTAAACTATTGATTCCAACCCTAAAGGAGGTGCCGAATGACGCCGAAGCCCTGAGCCATCAGATGATGTTGCGGGCCGGTTACATTCGGCAGGTCACGGCGGGGATGTACGCCTACCTACCATTGGCCTACCGGGTCTTAACCAATATTGAAAAAATTATCCGTGAGGAAATGGAAAAGATCGACGCCGTTGAAATGTTGATGCCAGCCGTTCTGCCAGCCTCACTGTGGCAAGAATCTGGCCGTTACGAAACGTACGGTCCCAACTTATTTAAGTTTAAGAACCGCCACGACAGTGACTTTATCTTGGCCCCAACGCATGAAGAAACCTTCACGATGTTGGTCAGAGATGCCATCAAGTCTTACAAGAAATTACCACTGGTCATGTACCAAATCCAACCCAAGTATCGTGACGAAGACCGCCCACGTTACGGCCTTTTACGGGGACGGGAATTCATCATGAAGGATGCTTACTCCTTCTCAATCGACGATGAAGACCTCGACCGCATCTATGACCAAATGGAAACGGCTTACGAAAACATCTTCAACCGGATCGGTTTGAACTACCGGGCCATCGTTGGGGATGGTGGTGCCATGGGCGGGAGTGACTCCAAAGAGTTCTCTGCTATTGCGCCCGTTGGGGAAGACACGATCGTCTACTCCGATTCTTCCGACTACGCTGCTAACCTTGAAATGGCACGGAGCCTCTTCATCAGTAAGAAGTCCCATGCGCCATTGGCCGAACTCAAGAAGATTGCGACACCAGGGGCTCACAGCATTGATGAGGTTGCCACGTTGCTCGATGTTCAACCAAACACCCTGGTTAAGAGTATGTTATACGTTGCCGATAAGGAACAACCAGTGATGGTCTTGGTTCGTGGGGATCACGAAGTTAACGAGACCAAGCTGAAGAACTACTTGAACGCTGACTTCTTGGACCCAGCAACGCCAGAACAAGCGCAACACTTCTTAGGGGCCAACTTTGGTTCCCTGGGTCCCGTAGGTGTCGGTGAGGACGTTAAGATCCTGGCCGACCAATACGTGGGTGACATGGTTAACGTGGTGGTTGGTGCCGATGAGGATGGCTACCACTACGTGAACGCTAACGCCGACCGTGACTTCCGGGTGGATGCTTACGCCGACTTGCGGGCTGTTCAACCTGGTGACTTGTCACCAGATGGTGCCGGGGTCTTGAAGTTTACCAAGGGAATTGAAATCGGGCATATCTTTAAGTTAGGGACCCGTTACTCCGATTCATTGGGGGCCACGGTCCTCGACGCCAATGGTCGACAGAAGCCAGTTGTCATGGGCTCCTACGGAATCGGGGTCAGCCGGTTGCTGTCCGCTGTTGCCGAACAACAAGCTGATGAGAATGGGCTGGTTTGGCCACGGAACATTGCGCCGTTTGATATTCACTTGATTCCGGTTAACTTGAAGAAGGCCGACCAAGCCGATCTGACCGAAGAACTGGACCAACAGCTGACCGCTGCGGGTTACCGGGTCCTGACCGATGACCGTAAGGAACGTCCTGGGGTGAAGTTTGCCGATTCCGATCTGATGGGGATCCCTGTGCGGATTACCATTGGGAAGAAGGCTGGCGAAGGCATCGTTGAAATTAAGATTCGTAAGACTGGTGAAACAGTCGAAGTCATCAAGGATGAAGTTGCTAGCACCGTTGAAATTCTCTTCAAGGATATTGATTAATAACTAAAACGACAGGCGTCAATTGACGTCTGTGACCGAATCCAAGGGGGCTGGGACAATTGTCCTGGCTCCTTTTTAGACAGGATGAAAGGAGTTCGCTTGTGGACGAAGATCGCCATGCATTATTCGAAAAATTATTACAACAACTGGACTTGGCTGGTGAAGCCGTGCAGCCTTACTTTGCCACGGCCAGTATTGACCGTCTGACGGTGCACGAACAGTCCCGTCGGTGGCAATTCTATCTCAAGTTCGACCAGTTACTTCCGTTCACGGCATTCGTTGATTTTCAGAATCATTTGCAGGTGGCGTTTCGTGACATTGCCACCGTCGATGCGACTTTTCTGGTCGACCAACCGGAACTCACCAACCGCGTGTTGGGAGATTACTGGGAGTGGGTCGTTAAAAATAGTCAGCTTACCGGGAGCTTGGTTCAGGAACTCTGCCAATCGCAGGTGCCGCAACTTGATCCCGATGGCCGCGTGTTGCTATACGCTCAAAATGAAGTCGTTAAGAACTTTCTCAGTAATCAGGCCTTAGGGCCGCTCGAGGCTACTTACCGACAAGTCGGCTTCCCGAAATTTAACATTCAGGTGAAGGTCGACGAGTCCAAGTCACAGGCCAAGATCGAAGAATTTAAGGCCCGACAAGAGAAGACCGATGTCCAGTTGGCCCAACAGGCCGCCGCGGCCATCGAGAAGGCCAATCAGAAGCGTCAGAGTCAAGGCGACGTTGTAGCTGCCAGCGGACCGACTCAAATTGGGAAGGCCATCAAGGGGGATCAACCGATCACCCGGATGGTGGATATCACCCAAGAAGAACGTTCTGTCGTGGTCGAAGGTTACGTCTTCGACAAGGAAGTGCGTAAACTCCGTTCTGGTCGGCAACTCTTGACGTTGAAGATTACCGATTACACCTCGTCAATTGTGGTCAAGAAGTTCTCCCGGGGGGCCGAAGATGAGGCCCAATTTGCTGGTGTCGATGAAGGCGCCTGGGTAAAGGTTCGCGGGAGCGTCCAAGAGGATAGCTACATGCGTGACCTGGCCTTAAATGCCTATGATATCAACGAAGTGAAGCATGCGACGCGCCAAGACACGGCACCCGCCGATGAGAAGCGCGTGGAACTCCACTTACACACGTCCATGAGTCAGATGGATGCCACCAATCCGATTGGCGATTACGTCAGTCGGGCCAAAAAGTGGGGGATGCCGGCCATGGCCATTACGGACCATGCCGACGTCCAAGGCTTCCCCGCAGCCTTTAATGCTGGGACCAAGGCCGGGATTAAGATGCTCTATGGGGTTGAAGCCAACCTGGTAGACGATGGGGTCCCAATCGGTTATAACAGTGCGCACGTGCCGTTAGACGGCGCAACCTATGTCGTCTTTGACGTGGAAACCACGGGACTCTCTGCCATTTATGACAAGGTGATCGAACTTTCCGCGGTGAAGATGGAGCATAAGAATGTCATCGCTCAGTTCGAAGAGTTTATCGATCCGGGATTCCCCCTGTCAGAACAGACGACCAACCTGACCAGTATCACGGATGATATGGTGGCTGGATCCAAGTCTGAAGAAGAGGTCTTCAAACTCTTCCGCGAATTCTGTGGGGACGCCATCATCGTTGGTCATAACGTAACTTTCGATGTGGGGTTCATGAATACCGGATATCAGCGTCACGGGATGCCGGAAATTCCCAATCCCATCATTGATACGTTGACGTTGGCCCGTTTCCTCTACCCGACGTTGAAGAGTTACCGGTTGAACACGTTGGCCAAGCGCTTCCACGTCAGCCTGGAGCACCATCACCGGGCCGTCTACGATGCCGAGTCCACCGGTCATCTGAATTATCTCTTCTTGAAGGATGCCGAGGACCGCTATGACATCCAGTACCACGACCAGCTCAACGATCACATGACGGACAACGATGCCTATAAGCACGCGCGTCCCAGCCATGCGATTCTGATTGCCAAGACGCAAGACGGGTTGAAGAATATGTTCCGTCTGGTGTCCGCCTCTAACGTGGATTACTTCTACCGGGTTCCACGGGTGCCGCGGAGTCTGTTAGACAAGTACCGCGATGGCATTATTGTCGGATCCGCTTGTTCATCGGGTGAAGTGTTCACGGCCATGATGCAAAAGGGTCAGGTCGAAGCCGCCGCCAAGGCTAAGTATTACGACTACCTGGAGGTTCAACCTAAGGCCGCCTACCAGCCGCTGATTGATTCGGGCTTGATTGCCGATGAGGCGAATCTCGAAGAAATTGTCAAAAACATGGTGAAGTTGGGGCATGACCTCAATAAGCCAGTGGTGGCCACGGGGGATGTCCATTACCTTGATCCCGAAGATTACATTTATCGTAAAATTTTAATTCACTCACAAGGTGGGGCGAACCCGCTGAATCGGCAGGAATTACCGGATGCTCATTTCATGTCAACCAACGAGATGTTGGACGACTTTGCCTATCTGGGAGCCGAGACCGCTAAGGAAATCGTGGTGACCAACACCCAGAAGATTGCCAACGACGTGGATGAGGTTCACCCGTTGAAAGACAAGCTTTACACGCCGCGGATGGAAGGGGCCGAAGATGAAATTCGGCAACGGACCATGGATACCGCGCACGCGTGGTATGGCGATCCCCTTCCTGAGGTGGTGCAACACCGGGTCGACCGGGAATTAAAGTCGATCATTGGGAACGGGTTCTCCGTGATTTACCTGATTGCGCAACGACTGGTAGCCAAGTCCAATAAGGACGGGTACTTGGTTGGGTCCCGGGGGTCCGTTGGATCCAGTGTCGTGGCGACGTTCACCGGGATTACTGAAGTGAACCCGTTGCCGCCACACTACCGTTGCCCCAACTGTCAGTATTCACACTTCTATACCAAGGGTGAATACAGCTCAGGGTACGATTTACCAGAAAAGAACTGTCCCAAGTGTGGGACGTTGATGATCGGGGATGGCCACAATATCCCATTCGAAACCTTCTTAGGTTTCAAGGGGAACAAGGTGCCCGATATCGATTTGAACTTCTCTGGGGACTATCAACCCATTGCCCACAACTACACCAAGGTATTGTTCGGGGAAAAGAATGTTTATCGGGCCGGAACTATCGGTACCGTGGCCGACAAGACCGGTTATGGGTACGTCAAGGCCTACGAACGTGACACCGAACAGACCTTCAGGGGAGCCGAGATTGACCGTCTAGCCAAGGGTGTGACCGGAGTTAAACGCAACACCGGGCAACATCCCGCGGGGATTATCGTTGTGCCAGACTATATGGATATCTACGACTTTACGCCGATCCAGTATCCGGCCGACGACCAGAACGCGGCTTGGCAAACGACCCACTTCGATTTCCATTCGATTCACGATAACATTTTGAAGATCGATATCCTGGGGCATGATGATCCCACGATGATCCGGACCCTACAAGATTTGTCTGGGGTTGATCCGCAGACGATTCCAATGGATGATCCGGGTGTCATGGCGTTGTTCTCCGGGACCGATTCGCTCGGCGTTACCCCTGAGCAGATTCAGTCCAAGACGGGGACGTTGGGTGTGCCAGAATTCGGGACGCGGTTTGTTCGCGGTATGCTGGAAGAAACCCATCCACAAAATTACTCGCAACTCCTACAAATTTCTGGACTGTCTCACGGGACCGACGTGTGGTTGGGGAATGCCGAAGAACTGATTAAGAACGGCACCGCCACCATCGCCAACGTTATTGGTTGTCGGGATAACATCATGACCGACTTGATTAACTTCGGGTTGGACTCTGAGACTTCCTTCCAAGTCATGGAACATGTGCGGAAGGGGCGGGGGATTCCCGACGAATGGCAAGAGAAGATGAAGGCAACCGACTGTCCCGACTGGTACATTGATTCTTGTTTGAAGATCAAGTACATGTTCCCGCGAGCCCATGCCGCAGCCTACGTGCTGATGGCGCTCCGGGTAGCGTACTTCAAGGTCTACTTCCCAATCATTTACTACGCCGCTTACTTCTCCGTGCGGGCCGACGACTTCGACGTTGTCGCCATGTCACAAGGCAAGACGGCGGTAAAGGCTGCGATGAAGGCCATCAATGACCAGGGGATGGACGCCTCTACCAAGGATAAGAATCTCCTGACCGTGTTGGAACTCGCCAATGAAATGTTGGAACGGGGTTACAACTTCAAGATGATTGATCTGGAAAAGTCCGATGCTGCTGACTGGATTATCGATGGTGACACGCTGATTGCGCCATTCCAAGCCGCTCCTGGCTTGGGGTTGAACGTGGCCAAGCAGATCGTGGCCGCACGTAATGACCGGCCATTCATTTCCAAGGAAGACCTGGCCAAACGAGGCAAGGTTTCCAAGACCATCATTGACTTCATGACCGAGAACGGCGTTTTGACCGGGTTACCTGATGAAAATCAGCTCAGTTTATTCGACGATATGATGTAGACCTTCCCAACCCGCAAATAACCGGCTTAGACACCATGGTAACGCTTACAATACCCGTCAAGTGTGTTACAATGAAAGTGAGGAATAGAGAACTTTGATCACTTTAACGAAAGCGGGTGTTCACCATGCTCCGGCACTTTACGAGGTTACCAGATGGGTGGATTTTTCTGGCAGGTTATTGTCTGATTGGTTTGGGTTACATTCTGTGTGGACTAGTAGCTAGCGTCACGGCTGTCCCGTTTCTGACGGTCGTGGTGGGTTATTTCCTGATAGCGTTCGTGTTGACCGCCATTAAGGCTTTTAGTTTAAAGGAAATGGCACTGAATCGACTTAATTTATTGGTATTTGAATTTATCACGATTGTGGGATTTGTGATCCTGCTGGTAACGGAGTTTTAGTCACCAGCGGATCGGTTGCAATCCCGCGGCATGTGTAGTAAAGTAATGGTTGTAGTTAAACTCGTTTTTAAATGAGTGAGCAGTTTATGCTCACTCTTTTTAATGGAAAAATGTAGGAGGCGGAATTCTTTGAGTACTGTCGTCGAGAGTGTGACGGCCCTAGCCCAGCCAATTGTGGCGCATCATCAGTTTGAATTAGTTGACGTGGAGTTTGTCAAAGAAGGTAAGAGCTGGTACCTACTGGTCTACATTGACAAGCCCGGAGGCATTAATATTGAGGAATGTGCAATGGTCAGTGATGAACTATCCGAGAAGCTGGATAGCTTGGATCCAGATCCAATTCCTCAGGCCTATTTTCTCGAAGTATCCTCTCCGGGTGCCGAGCGGCCATTGAAGAAGCCGGCCGATTTTGAACGGGCCGTGGGTGATTACATCCACGTTTCCCTGTATCAAAAGATTGGTCAGAGCAAGGTTTACGAGGGAACCTTGGAGAAATTAGAGGCAGAATCCCTAGACCTTAAGGTCAACCTCAAGGGACGCATCAAGACGTTAACCATTCCACGTGATGCGATTGCCCAAGCCCGGTTAGCTGTCAAGTTCTAACTTAATTAAGGAGCGAAACACAACATGAGTAAAGAATTATTGGGTGCCTTAGACGTCCTTGAGACGGAAAAAGGGATCGCAAAGTCAGTGGTTATCGACGCCTTAGAAGCAGCCTTAGTGTCTGCTTACAAGCGTAACTATGACCAAGCACAAAACGTTGAAGTCGAATTCGACCAGAAGAAGGGGAACATTCACGTCTTTGCTGTGAAGAAGGTCGTGGACCAAGTCTACGATTCCCGTTTGGAAGTCGGTTTGGATGAAGCCTTGGCCATCAACAAGGGTTACGAATTAGGCGATGACATCAAGTTTGAAGTGACGCCGAAGAACTTTGGCCGGATCGCGGCACAGACCGCCAAGCAAGTGATCTTGCAACGGGTCCGTGAAGCTGAACGGAACATCATCTTCGATCAATACAGCCAATACGAAAATGAAATCGTAACGGGTGAAGTTGAACGTCAGGACTCGCGTTTCGTTTATGTGAGCCTGGGTAAGGTCGAAGCCGTCATGGGTCGTCAAGACCAGATGCCTAACGAAACCTACCGGATTCACGACCGTATCAAGGTTTACGTGACCCGCGTGGAAAATGCCACCAAGGGTCCCCAGGTCTTCGTTAGCCGGACCCACGCCGATTTATTGAAGCGTTTGTTCGAAGAAGAAGTGCCTGAAATCTATGATGGGACCGTTGAAATCATGGCGATTGCCCGTGAAGCCGGCGACAGAGCCAAGGTTGCCGTTCGTTCGAACAACCCTGACATCGACCCCGTCGGAACCAGTGTTGGCCCTCGTGGACAACGGGTTCAGACGATCGTTAACGAACTCGGTGGCGAAAACATGGATATCGTTGAATGGACCGATGACGAGGCTAAGTTCATTGCGAACGCCTTGAACCCAGCCGAAGTGCTCGACGTCATCTTTGACCCGAACAACGAACGGGCTTGTGAAGTTATCGTGCCCGACTATCAATTGTCATTAGCGATCGGTAAGCGTGGGCAAAATGCCCGGTTAGCCGCTAAGTTGACAGGTTACAAGATTGATATCAAATCAGAATCCGAAGCGTCTGCTATAATGGAAGCTGATCAGGAAACGACTGCTGATGCAACTCCCGCTGACGAAGAAGCCACGGCGGCTGCAGACCAAGAAGCACCGGTTGCTGACAGTGAAGATGTTGCATCTGATGTGACACCAGCCGACGATGCAACCCCGTCAGACGCCCCTGAAGACGCCAGCGACGATTCAACGACGGCAGAATAATACCCATCTCAAGGAGGTTTGGGGCTTATGAAACAACGTAAGGTTCCGTTACGCAAAGACATTGTAACGGGAGAAATGGCACCCAAGAAGCAGTTGGTTCGTGTGGTTCGCAACCAACAGCAAGAGGTCAGCATTGACCCAACCGGGAAGCAATCCGGCCGTGGGGCCTACATCGCCTTAGATGTTGCCGTTGCAAAACGGGCTAAGGCGGAACGGACTTTTGACCACGTGTTTGACGTTAAGATCGATGACCAGTTCTATGACGATTTGATCGCTTACGTTGACCACCAACAAGCACGACGAGAATTATTCGATCATGACTAATTCCGAGCGTGCCTTACAACTCTTAGGTTTGGTTCGGCGGGCAGGTAAGCTGACCACCGGCGAAACCTTTGTCTTGGCCGCAGTGCGTGATGGCTCAGCCAAATTGGTCTTACTCGCGAGTGATGCGGGTCAGAGTAGCCAAAAACAATTTCGCGACAAGACCACGAGTTACGATGTTCCATTAAACGAAGACTTTACGAAAGACCAGTTGAGCACGGCCATTGGGTCAGCGCGCACGGTCATCGCAATTACAGATCCGGGATTCGTCCGGAAGTTACAAACATTACTTGCTAAGTAGCCGCCTGACGTTCTCGTGATCGACAGAAATTAAAGGAGTGTGAAGATATGGGGAAAAAGCGAATTTATGAACTCGCCAAAGAAATTAATGTCTCCAGTAAACAAATCATTGCGAAGGCCGAAGAAAAAGGCTTTCCGGTGAAAAACCACATGTCAACGCTCGGCGAGAACGAAGAACGTCAGCTACGGGCTGCTTTTTCTAAGAAGCAGCCAGTGGCATCCCAAGCTAAGCCTGCTAAGACCCAAGCCGCACGACCAGCGCAACATCGGTCGACGACTGGGGCCGCTAAGCCAGCAAACAAGACGAGCCAAAATGGCAAGTCAGCGGGACAAAGCCACGGCCAAGCCAACGCCTCTCACCAGGCCAATGGCAACAGTCGTCCGAAGTCACAGACGACCAGCCAACGGTCCGGTCAGAACAAGCCGCAAGGTCAGCAACACAATACTAATAAAAATAACAGCCAGTCTGGAAGTCACCGTCAAGAGCAACACAATTCCGGCACCGGCAGATTTGGTGGAAGTTTGAATAATAATACGAATAATAGTAATGGACGCCGTTCCAGCAACAGCCGCGGCGGCCGTAATAACCGCAACAACCGGAACAATAACCGGCGGCGGAACAACAATAACCGTTACAAGAAGAACCAACGGATTAAAGATGTGAACCAACACAAGGGTGCACCAGAACGTAAGAACAAGGCATTGCCAGATGTTCTGGTATACTCCGATGGGATGAACGCCCAAGACCTGGCCAAGATCTTACACCGTTCATCTGCTGAAATCGTCAAGAAGTTATTCATGTTGGGCGTTATGGTTAACCAAAACCAATCCCTCGACAAGGATACGATTGAAATCTTGGCTGACGACTACGGTATCGAAGCCCAAGAAAAGGTTCAAGTTGACGTGACCGATATCGACAAGTTCTTCGATGCCGAAATGGCTAACACGGACCACTTGGCGCCACGGGCACCAGTTGTCACGATCATGGGACACGTTGACCATGGTAAGACCACATTATTGGACCACTTACGTCACTCCCACATCACGGCTGGTGAAGCCGGTGGGATCACGCAAGCCATCGGGGCTTACCAAGTCCACTACAACGATAAGACCATCACGTTCTTGGATACCCCAGGACATGCGGCCTTTACCGAAATGCGGGCCCGTGGTGCTGAAATCACCGATATCACCGTGCTGGTGGTTGCCGCCGATGATGGTGTCATGCCACAAACTATCGAAGCCATTCACCATGCGAAGGCTGCCGGCACACCAATTATCGTTGCTGTTAACAAGATCGATAAGCCAGGTGCTAACCCGAACCACGTGATGGAACAGTTGACGGAATACGAATTGATTCCTGAAGACTGGGGTGGCGATACCATCTTCGTTGAGATCTCAGCGAAGTTTGGGAAGAACATCGATGAATTACTCGACATGATCTTGCTCCAAGCTGAAGTGCTGGAATTAAAGGCTAACCCAGAACAAAATGGGGCCGGTTCTGTTATCGAAGCACGTTTGGACCAAGGTAAGGGTTCCGTTGCCACCTTGCTGGTGCAACAAGGGACCTTACACGTTGGGGACCCAATCGTGGTTGGGAACACCTTCGGGCGTGTCCGGACCATGGTTAACGAACGGGGTCGTCGTATCAAGGACGCCGTTCCAGCAACGCCAGTGGAAATTACTGGGTTGAGCGATGTGCCAGAAGCCGGGGACCGTTTCGTGGTCTTCGACGACGAAAAGACGGCCAGAGCTGCCGGTGAAGAACGGGCTAAGGAAGCCTTGATTCAAGACCGGAAGAACACCAGCCACGTCACGTTGGACAACCTCTTCGACTCCCTCAAGGAAGGCGAAATGAAGGAAGTTGACGTGATCATCAAGGCCGATGTTCAAGGTTCCGTTGAAGCCTTGGCAGGTAGCTTGAAGAAGATCGAAGTTTCCGGTGTGCGGGTAAATATCATTCACTCCGCCGTTGGGGCCATTAACGAAAGTGATGTGACCTTGGCCGAAGCCTCAGACGCGATCATCATCGGGTTCAACGTTCGTCCTACGCCACAAGCACGTTCACAGGCTGATTCCGACAAGGTTGATATTCGCTTGCACAATGTCATTTACAATGCCATCGATGAGATCGAAACGGCTATGAAGGGTCTGCTTGAACCAACGTACAAGGAAGAAGTTATTGGTCAAGTTGAAGTTCGTCAAATCTACCATGCATCCAAGGTCGGCACGATCGTTGGTGGGATGGTTACGGATGGTAAGGTAACGTCCGACAGTGACGTCCGGTTAATCCGTGACGGCGTTGTGATTTACGAAGGTAAGCTGGGCTCCCTCAAGCGGTTCAAGGATGACGCTAAGGAAGTTAAGCAAGGCTTTGAATTAGGATTAACGATTGAGAACTACAATGACGTTAAGGTGGACGATGTGATCGAAGCCTACGTGATGAAGGAAGTTCCTGTTAAATAAAAATCGGAGGCAAACAGTCATGGCACAATATCGAGTTGGCCGGTTGGAACAAGAAATCCAACGGGAAGTTACGGATATTTTACTAAAACGTGTTCGCGACCCACGGGTTGATGGCGTCACCGTTACCGGTGTCGAAGTTACCGGTGATTTACAACAGGCGACGATTTACTACAGTATTTTATCGGACAAGGCTTCTTCCGCCGAAAAGACGGCAGAGGGCTTGAAGAAGGCTACGGGACTGATTCGTTCCGAACTTGGTTCGCGGCTGAGCATCTACAAGACGCCGGAATTAACGTTCGAACAAGACGCATCTGTTCGTTACGGTAGTCGGATCGATGAATTGCTTAATGATCTCCACCACCAAGAAAAGTAACACGGGTTGTAGAGAACAGGAAGGCGTTGGTCCAATTGGGCCAACGCCTTTTTTTGCCCCAAATGATAGCGTTGAAATGGAGGAAGACATTATGAATGGCATTATTCCCCTGTATAAAGAACGAGGACTCACAAGCTTTGACTGTGTGGCAAAGTTACGCCACATCCTGCATACCAAGAAGGTGGGGCACAGCGGGACGCTGGACCCGAGCGTAGATGGGGTCCTTCCCATCTGCATCGGTAGTGCGACGAAGGTGGTTCCCTACCTCATGGGTTCTGGGAAAATTTATCGTGGCACCTTAACCCTGGGTCTGGCCACGACGACCGAAGACTTAGATGGGGACGTGATCGACCGGCAACCATTGACCACAGCTTTTACGGCTGACCAATTGATTCAGGCCGCCGCAGCCTTGACGGGCACCATTCAACAGACACCACCGATGTACTCCGCGGTTAAGGTCAATGGCCGTAAGCTCTACGAGTATGCCCGCGCGGGTGAGACGGTGGAACGGCCGACGCGGACGATTACGGTTACCCGTTTTGACCTCACCACGCCCGGTGACTTCGATGCCGAACAGGGGACCCAGACCGTCGCATTTGAGATTGCTTGTTCCAAAGGAACCTACGTGCGCACCTTAGCCGTTGACTTGGGTCGCCAGTTAGGGGTCCCAGCCGTCATGGCCTCACTCACTCGGATCAAGAGCGGCGGGTTCACCCTGGACCAAGCCGTTACCTTGGACGAGGTGGCCGCTGCGATGGCCGCTGAGGACTTGTCACCAATCTTACGGCCGATTGACTACGCCTTGACCCAGTACCCGCACGTGGCTCTCTCAGAGCGTCTGTGGGGATTGGTCAAGAACGGGGTGTTCCTCGATCAGGCTCAAGTTGGCAGTACCGAACCAATCGTGGCCCTGAGTTATGCGGGGGCAACGAAATGTCTGTATCAATTTTTACCCGAAAAGCAGCAATATAAACCACTCAAAATGTTTGCAGTGGACTAAGATTTTTGGAAAGAGGTGTCAAACATGGAAATTATTCGGATTCACCATCCACTGGACCCACGCCAAATTCCGGCAGATCCCGTGGTACTTGCGATGGGGTTCTTTGATGGCTTGCATCGTGGACACCAAGCCGTAATTCGGCGGGCCAAGGCCTTGGCCCAAGAACGACACGTCAAGCTGGCGGTCCTGACCTACGACCATCATCCAGCGATCGTCTACCGGGCCTTAACCGGGGATGACCAGAAGTACCTCAGTCCCACCGACCGGAAGCTTAATCAGCTGGACCGGATGGGCGTTGACCGCGTCTTCCTGGTTAACTATACTGGGGAATTTTCGGCACAATCGCCGCAGGCCTTTGTCGACAACTACCTGGTGGCCTTTCACACGGTCGTGGCTGTAGCCGGCTTTGACCACACTTACGGCAAAAAGGACGTGGCCACGATGGCCCGTCTGCCACAATACGCGCAAGGGCGTTTTGAGGTTGAAACGGTGTCTGAACAAGACAGTGAAGCCGATAAGATTAGCTCAACGCGAATTCGCACGGCCATGAAGCAGGGGCAGATTGACGAGGTGAATGACCTCCTCGGTTACCTCTATCGGACGACAGGCACGGTGGTCCATGGCGAGGCCCGAGGCCGAACCATTGGGTTTCCAACAGCAAACATCCTGACGCCTAACGACGAATGGTTACCCGGGATCGGGGTCTACACGGCGCGGCTCAAGGTCGGAGCCATCTGGTATCCCGGCATGATGTCCGTGGGGCATAACGATACCTTTGGAGATAACCGTCCCGTGACCGTCGAAATGAATCTGCTTGATTTTCAAGGCAACCTCTATGGGGAACCCGTGGAAATTGAGTGGCATCATCGTTTGCGCGGGCAAGTTAAGTTTGCCGGAGCCGATGAGCTGGTCACCCAACTGAAAAAAGACGAGGTCGACACCCGCGCGTATTTTGCCCAAGTTGCGGCCGAATAAAGTGAAATTAGCACTTGATCCTACTGATTGCTAAAAATCCTACCAGATTTCTTGACTTCAAAACCTGGTTTTGCTACATTATATATGTGTCTTAGCACTTGATTAGTTTGAGTGCTAAAAAAGGGGTGATTGTGATGCTTTCAGAAAGACAAATGATGATTCTGCGAGCCGTTGTCCGCGACTTCACTAACACCGGCGTGCCGGTGGGGTCCAAGACATTAGCCAAGCAGTTACCCATCCACGTAAGCTCGGCGACAATTCGTAATGAGCTGGCGGCGTTGGAGGAGCAGGGACTCATCGAGAAGACCCACTCTTCTTCCGGCCGGATTCCTTCTGGCGAAGGTTACCGGTACTACGTTGACCACTTGGTCAAGCCAGACCCGTTGCGGCCAAACGATATGGACGTGATTCAGTCCTCATTGGGCGGTGATTTCCATAAGATTGACGAAATCATTTCACAATCTGCGACGATCCTGTCAAATCTGACGAGTTACACGGCATTTACGCTGAAGCCGGAACTTAAGGATAGCCGCTTGAGTGGCTTCCGTTTAATCCCATTGGGTAAGCGGCAAGTCATGGCCATTCTGGTTACCGACAGCGGTGATGTTGAGAATCAGACGTTTGACGTCAACGAGAAGGTTACCGGTGAACAGCTGGAAGCCGTCGTGCGCTTAATCAACGACCAACTGGTGGGGTTAACCTTGCCAGAGGTCCTGAAGAAACTTCAGCAGGATATTCCGCTGAAGATCGCCAATTATCTCCAGAGTCCCGAGGGATTCCTCGATATCTTTGGCGACGTGCTCACCCGAGCCGCGCAAGAGCGCTTCTACGTCGGCGGTCGTTTGAACCTGTTGAACTTCTCACAGGACAGCGACGTCGATTCACTGAAGTCGCTGTACGCGATGCTCGACAAGACGGATGATATTGCCGATGTGCTGGGGCAACCCAGTGACAAGATTTCCGTCCGGATTGGGAATGAAATGACCAATGATGCGCTACGTAACTTCAGTTTGATTACCGCAACTTATGACGTTGACCAACATGGTAAAGGGATGATTGCCATCCTGGGGCCGACACGGATGCCTTATTCGCGGATGTTGGGAATTGTCGGGGCTTTTCGTGAAGAGCTCGCGAAAAAACTACTGGATTATTACCGGTTTTATGACGAGTAAAGAAAGGGAGGTTTTTTATCGTGGCTGACAAGCAACAACCGTCCACAGATGACCAAACCGCGGCAAAGGCCGCCAAGAAAGCAACGGATGCACCTAAGCAAGCAGAAGCCAAGGCTGTAAAGCCTAAGCCAAAACTCGTTGCCAGTGCCGAAGAAGTCGCCAAGCTAAACAAGCGCGCCGATGACTTCGAAGACAAGTACCTGCGCGCCGAGGCTGAAGTGCAAAACGTTCAGGCACGTTTCCAAAAGGAACAGGCAACGTTAATCAAGTATGACGGGCAACAGCTCGCCAAAGATATCTTGCCGGTGATTGATAACTTGGAACGTGCCTTGGCCGTTGAAGCCAGCGATGAGGCCGGTGAACAGCTGAAGAATGGTGTCCAGATGACCTATGATCATTTGGAAGATGCTTTGAAGCGAAACCACGTCACCGAAATTGCCGCACTCGGCCAGAAGTTTGACCCAACGCAACATAAAGCGGTTCAATCGGTTCCGGTTGAAAAAGGTCAAACGGCCGATACGGTGGTCAATGTGCTCCAAAAGGGCTACCAGTTAAAAGACCGGGTTCTCCGGCCCGCCATGGTTGTCGTGGCACAATAAATTTACAAACAAAAAACTAAAAAAGAGGGAATTTTTGATGGCAAGTAACAAGATTATCGGGATTGACTTAGGGACGACCAACTCAGCCGTTGCCGTTCTTGAAGGTAGTACCCCTAAGATTATCGCAAATAAGGAAGGCGCTCGGACGACGCCATCCGTTGTCGCATTTAAAGATGGCGAAACTCAAGTTGGTGAAGTTGCCAAGCGCCAAGCCATCACGAACCCCAACACCATTTCATCTATCAAGAGTCACATGGGTGAAGCAGGGTACAAGGTTTCCGTTGATGGGAAGGATTACACCCCACAACAGATTTCTGCGATGATTTTACAACACTTGAAGTCTTTCGCTGAAGACTACATTGGTGACACGGTTGACAAGGCCGTTATCACGGTGCCAGCTTACTTCAACGATGCGCAACGTCAAGCGACTAAGGATGCCGGTAAGATTGCTGGCTTAAACGTTGAACGGATCATTAACGAACCTACGGCTGCTGCCCTGGCTTATGGTCTGGACAAGCAAGACAAGGACGAAAAGATCATGGTCTACGACCTTGGTGGTGGGACCTTTGATGTTTCCGTACTGGACTTAGGTGACGGTGTCTTCGACGTTCTCTCAACGAATGGTGACACGCACTTAGGTGGGGATGACTTCGATAAGAAGATCATGGACTGGTTAATTGACGACTTCAAGCAAGAAAATGGCGTCGACTTATCCAAGGACAAGATGGCCTTACAACGTTTGAAGGATGCCGCTGAAAAGGCTAAGAAGGACCTCTCTGGGGTTACTGAAGCCCAAATCAGCTTGCCATTTATCTCTGCCGGCGACAATGGTCCACTGCACTTGCAGAAGTCATTGAGCCGGGCTAAGTTCAACGAATTGACCGCCGACCTGGTTGAAAAGACTCGGATCCCAGTTGAAAATGCGTTGAAGGATGCTGACTTGAAGGCTGGCGACATTGACGTTGTGATCTTAAACGGTGGGTCCACTCGGATTCCAGCTGTTCAAGAAGCCGTTGAAAAGTGGACGGGTAAGGAATCTAACCACTCCATCAACCCTGATGAAGCTGTTGCCTTAGGTGCCGCTGTTCAAGGTGGGGTCATCACCGGTGATGTTAAGGACGTTGTGTTACTTGATGTCACGCCATTGTCCTTAGGTATCGAAACCATGGGTGGGGTCTTCACGAAGTTGATTGACCGTAATACCACGATTCCTACCAGCAAGTCACAAGTCTTCTCAACCGCTGCTGATAACCAACCAGCCGTTGATATCCACGTCTTACAAGGTGAACGGCCAATGGCTGCTGACAACAAGACGTTGGGTAACTTCCAACTTGCCGACATTCCAGCCGCACCACGTGGTGTTCCTCAAATCCAAGTAACGTTCGATATCGATAAGAACGGTATTGTTAACGTTTCTGCTAAGGATATGGGAACCAACAAGGAACAAAAGATTACCATCAAGAGTTCCGGTGGTTTATCCGACGAAGAAATTGATAAGATGATGAAGGAAGCTAAGGAAAACGAAGCTGCCGACAAGAAGCGTAAGGAAGAAGTCGACACCAAGAACGAAGTCGACCAATTACTCTTCCAGACCGATAAGACGTTGAAGGACGTTAAGGGCAAGGTTTCAGATGATGAAATCAAGAAGGCCGAAGACGCTCGCGATGCCTTAAAGAAGGCCCAAGAAGCCAACAACTTGGACGACATGAAGACCAAGAAGGATGACCTGACTAAGATTATCCAGGACCTCTCCGTCAAGTTGTACCAACAAGCCCAACAAGCACAAGGTGACGCTGCCGGCGCCGGCCAAGCTGCGGGTGCTGATGGTGCCAAGACCGATAGTAAAGACGGCGACACTGTCGACGGTGACTTCCACGAAGTTCACGACGACGATGACCAAGACAAGAAGTAAGGTCAGCGGTTAAGTTGTCAATAATCGGGCAAAAAGTCAGAGTCCGCTGGGCTTTGGCTTTTTGTTTCGAGTATGCTATTCTTACTAGTAGCGAAAAATTTCGGAATTGATTGGGAGGAAAACGATGGCGCAAACGGACTTTTATGGCGTATTAGGTGTCTCCAAGGATGCCAGCCAAGATGAAATTAAGAAGGCCTATCGCAAGTTATCAAAGAAGTATCATCCAGACTTAAACAAGGCCCCGGATGCGGCGGACAAGTTTAAGGAAGTTCAGGATGCTTACGACGTTTTAGGCGATAAGGACAAACGAGCTAACTACGATCAGTACGGTTCTGCCGACGGTCCCCAAGGCTTTGGGGGCTTCGGTGGCGGCGACGCTGGTGGTTTCGGCGGCTTCGGTGGTGGCGCCGGTGACTTTAGTGACATCTTTAGCCAAATGTTTGGCGGCGGTGCCCAACGGAATCCCAACGCGCCTCGTCCGGGTCGTGACCTGCAGTACCAGATGGACTTGAAGTTTGAAGAAGCCATCTTTGGGAAGAAGACCAAGATCAAGTACACGCGTGAGGCCCAATGTCACACCTGTGGCGGTAACGGGGCCAAGCCTGGCACGTCACCTGAGACTTGTCACCAATGTGGCGGTTCCGGTTACGTGACGACGGAGACCAACACGCCATTAGGGCGGATGCGTCGCCAACAACCATGTCCTGTTTGTCATGGGACGGGTCAAGAAATCAAGGAAAAGTGCCCAACCTGTGGTGGATCCGGTCATGAAGAAGAAAAGCACGAAGTTGAAGTCACCATTCCAGCCGGAGTGGATGATGGTCAACAAATGCGGTTACAAGGTCAAGGTGAAGCCGGTCAAAACGGCGGCCCTTATGGGGATCTCTTCATTATCTTTGAAGTGACGCCTAGCAAGGACTTCCGGCGCGATGGTACCGAAATCTTCTTCAACCAACCAATTTCCTTCGTCCAAGCGGCGATGGGTGACGATGTGACGGTGAAGACCGTTCACGGGGATGTGAAGTTGAAGATTCCTGCTGGAACGCAGGGCGGCACCATCTTCCGTCTACGCGGCAAGGGGGCACCTCGCCTGCGTGGTAATGGCAATGGTGATGAACACGTCACGATCAAAGTCTTAACCCCTAAGAACTTAAATAAGGGGCAACGGGACGCCTTACGTGACTTTGCTAAGGCTAGTGGCGAGAGTGTCTCCGGCTCGGGCAAAGGTAACTTATTTAACAAAATGAGAGATAAATTTAATGAGAATTAGTTGTGGGGGCAACCTGCTCAAATAGCTAATCTATCAAGGCCGCTGAAGGTTTTCAGCGGCTTTTTTTGTGCCCCGCTAACTACATCAAAAATTATGAAAGAAAAAGAAAGTGTTAAGCTTGAGTAGTGTTGATTGCAATCCGGTTTTGGCAATGCTAATCTCAAAACATAAGGAACGTGGCTGGGGCCACGGAATTCCTCCCTACACAGCATGAATTCGTCGGGGAAAAGATAGGTTGTGTAGGTGCGAACGGAAGCTGATTTGGGGGACGAATCAATCAGCAGAACCTGGGGGTGAATTTCATGAGAGCAAAGTGGCTAGCGTTTTGGCATCAGCCAGTGGTCGCCTTTATTGGCTGGACAGCGTTTTACTTTGTTATTTTGATGGTACTAGTTTATTTATATGGATACAGTGGGTTAAATAATTCCACGTTTATCTATAACGAATTCTAATCGTTGGGGGTCAACCGACAAGATTAGACGTAAATTCTATTGGGGGGGATATAGAATGATTGAAAATATGATTGCAACTATTGAGGCTCTTTGTCAAATGGTGTTGAAGGATAGTTTCTATCCTTTGGAGATCTCCTCG
>NZ_JQCA01000130.1 GCF_001437125.1 Levilactobacillus paucivorans
TTTCACTCGCCGTTAGGCAGGAAAGCAAAGTTTTATAGAAACTTTGGCTTTCGCCATTTCAGTGTTAAGACTGGTTTAGAGCTGTCAATTCCTTATGCTCCCACGCTGCGCTCGTCCGCTACCATTGACAGCAAACAGTTAGTTTTTTGAATCTCAAAAAGATCTTAGCTGCTATGTTCGTTTTTAAGGGTCTTATTTTTCGTTTCTAGCGATTTTAAGACCATTCAT
>NZ_JQCA01000131.1 GCF_001437125.1 Levilactobacillus paucivorans
CAAACGCCAAATAGGTTTTGCATGGTGCCGTACAAGTAGTTTTCCACGTTCTTGATGTGCGTCTCATTGCTTCTAAGGGCGTTAAAGTAGCGTCTCAAGGCTTTAGTCATCAAAGGTTTAAGTTCTTCATCATCAAGTGGGATTATGACACCAATATCTTTGTGATCTTTCTCAACTCGGTACTTAGCATTTAAGATAATGCCAATGAAACGCCGCATTTGTTGCGGAGTGCGGCACCAGAAACTAAGCAGTATTCATCATGTTACAGCACCCAAGTAAAAGCTACGAAGATAAAA
>NZ_JQCA01000132.1 GCF_001437125.1 Levilactobacillus paucivorans
CACCCCGAAGAACAGAACACTGACAATGAGCGTTCTTGAAATTAAACGTCATATGGACTCATTTAAGCCGTTTTAAGTGTTGCATGCATAATTATATTAAAACTGCTTTAAAATCGTTTAGAAGCAAAAATAGGTGCCTTAAGTGGTTGAACAGGTGATGACTGAACTAAGTGAAAGTGAAGGGAGCTTTTTAAATAATCAAACCAAGCAAAGAAGTCGAAAAAATAGAGCAATTGTTGGCTGACCCCTGGACAGTCAATATTTAAGGCATTTGGGAACAAGCGGCACATAATCCAGACCCTGATAAGCGCAAGTTGTTTGACGCGTTACACACTTACCTCTTAGATAAACGGCAAGAAAAAAATTATCAACGAAAAGCATTTCGTGATTTAACATGGACGAGTCAAAGAATCAGTGGTTGGAATGAAAAGGAGGCACAAAATATGACTAAGACACAAGCATATATGGACAAGTATCAATTTACAGTTGCAGAAAACAAACGGTTTGCTCGAACAAATTTTACCAAGCTAGTACACACTAGTGCCCGCTTTGAAGGCGTAAATACCACTTTGCCGCAAACACAAACCATTATGGACGGCATGAGTGTGGCAGGCGTTCCTGTTGAAGATATTTTGACAATTGTTAACTTAAAGCGTGGGTGGCAATATATCACTGATCAAAATTCCTCCTTAACGTTAACCATGGAAAAACAAATTAACAAGATTGTGGCCGCGGAAGACGCCTTAGTACCAGGAGAATTACGGCAAGGAAAAGGAGGAGTTGATTTAGGCAGTGAAGACTTTTTTGAACCACCCTTAATTAACGAAAAACAAGAACAATCCTTTTTACAAAAAATTTTGGCTGATCCGCAAACAACGACCACTGATAAAGCATTGACTGTTATGTATCATAATATGCGCCAACAAATCTTTTGGGACGGGAACAAAAGGACGGCGAC
>NZ_JQCA01000133.1 GCF_001437125.1 Levilactobacillus paucivorans
AAGGAAGCTGATCTTTTTTGTCCGAACAGCGTTCGGATTAATTTTACAATCTACCTCTTTCTTTTATTTTAATGTAGCACTGCTTACATATTCTCCCGCAATACGGTATACCTGCGCTGTTGTTCCTCGGTCATATCCTTGTAATACTGGTCAATAAGAAGCTGGATAATCTCGTAGTCGAAGCTAACATGTTCAATTGTCTTCAGGACTTTCATATCCTTGTAAGTCTCTGCGGATACCTTAAGGGATTTTTTCTGATTTTTTGGCATAGAGGAAGATTTATTCTCTTTTTTCGTAGCATTATCTGTTGCATGGTACTCTTCTGATGGCTTTACCGCTCCGGTAACCCTTCGTTGAAGAATATTAGGCTTTTTACTTGGCATCTTACTTGGCCTCCTTATCATCTATAAATAAGCCAATCCGGCTTAATAACTCATCGGTAACTTGCTGGTACTTGTCTAACACTCGCTTATCGAAGCGGTCCTTATCGGTAATTCCATTAATTGGGAATCGTTTAATCCGGGCCATTTGAGTAACAATATTTGTGAATACATTTTCTTCTCCAAACTCATCCTTAGCAGATTGTATGATTGTCTGATCGACACCGTTACGGGCATCGTGAAGCATTGGCAAGATACCAATTACCTCTATATCTAGCTGATACTCTTGCTGAAGTTTAGAAAGGGTATTCACATACTCTTCTGCACCGGATAGACTATCATCGTGTGTTTGCAAGCTGATAAGTGCAAAGTCTGAGAAGATAACAGCATTACGGGTAATCTCAATACTAAATGGTGGCACATCCAACAGAATTACATCATATTTCTTCTTCAATGGATTAAACAAGGGTTCCAACAGATGTGTTTCTTCGTACTCATTATTCGTATTCTGATATAAATATTTCGTGAAATCTTGGAAATCAATATATGAAGGAATTAGGTCAAGGTTATCCATTATCTTAACTGGTAAGTCTGTTAGATCTTTCTCCTGTACGCCTACCATCAGAGTTTTTTTAATTGAGTACACGGTATCTTCCTGCTGACTTTTCGTTAACATTAGTGTTTTAGTGGCGTTGGCTTGTGGGTCTAAGTCTGCAACCAACGTATGTATTCCCATTTTAGCTAAGGTATAAGCGATGAGATACGTGTTAGTTGTTTTTCCCACGCCACCCTTTTGATTACCAATCACAATGGTTAATGCCTCATCACGAGACTGTATAGCCTTTACTACGTCTGGAATATCCATAACAACGACCTCCAATTGATTTTTAATTAGTATACCACAATTTAATAGCAAAAGGGAAATTTCCCTAAATAGTTATTTAGATATATAGAATTAGGGATATATAGAAATTGGGATAAAGGGAAAAAGGGATACTTATCGACTGAGAACACTGTTAGAATGGGAATTAAAAATATCCCTAAATAGAAAAAGGGATATAGGGATAATTCCATTTAGGGATAATTCTATTTAGGGAAAAATAGATAAAGGGAAAAAGGTAAATTAAATATAATTGTTGACAGATATCCTATGAAAGGGCTATAATCATTGGTATTGACAGTCCTATTATATGATGTGTTTTTAACATTATTTCCACCGTTTGCTGTACTAACTGTGAATCATGGGGGACACTGTCAGTAGTTCAAAAGAAGTAATACCTAAAAAACTGCATAAAAAAAAACACCCACCGACTGGCATCGGTGAGCGCCACAAAAAAGTCATCTAGTTTAATGACTATTATATCATGGCCGG
>NZ_JQCA01000134.1 GCF_001437125.1 Levilactobacillus paucivorans
CACTAGGGTATACCCTAGTGGTCTTTTTTGATTCTGTGCTATACTAGGAATTACAAATGTTCATTAGAACTGTCCAAAAGGAGAGCTGGAAATGGCTAAAATCGGTTATGCGCGCGTGAGTTCCAAGGAGCAACATTTAGATCGACAGTTGGCGGCTTTAGAAGCTGTCCAAGATCTATGATTTTTGATATACTTCTATGTAAAAAGCGAGT
>NZ_JQCA01000135.1 GCF_001437125.1 Levilactobacillus paucivorans
CGTTCTTGTTTTTGCCGTTGGTAATCTTCATCACGAGCATATAGAACAGTCATGATTGCGTTACTAAAGGCCGTCTTTAAGTAGTAGCTTGGACTAACTGGCTTGTAATTTAGCGGTTGATAATGTCCAATATTTACTTTTCTATACTGGTCGTCCTTGGCTTGTTGCCCTTTTAACTGCTTTTGGATTTTCTCGATCTGACTGTTCTTAATCGTCGGATCGGCTTTGCATTCGCCAAAAAAGAGTTGTTTAGTGCCATCATGCTTTAAAACCCGTTGTAAGTGATGATTTTCTAACTGATCTAAGCTAAGCTGTCCCGATAAATAAGCTAGTCCTTGTTGATGTTCTTGGGGACTGAACACCTGTGGTGGATTTGCTTGCCACTGTTCAATTGTTTCAGCCTGACATGGCTTTAAAACAGGATCATAGTACATCACGGCTGTATAGGCTTGTTC
>NZ_JQCA01000136.1 GCF_001437125.1 Levilactobacillus paucivorans
GTTGATCAAGGTCTACTAGAAAAGTATTCACCAACCGAGCAGCAAAAGATTACTCGCGCAGTCAAAGATTTGCGAACAATCATGGCTGTTAAGCAAGTTATTCAAACCCAATACCAGGAAGTTTTAAGGAGAGCCTTTCCTAACGGCAATTTTAATGAATTACCAATGATTAAACAGGAACAAGCCTATACAGCCGTGATGTACTATGATCCTGTTTTAAAG
>NZ_JQCA01000137.1 GCF_001437125.1 Levilactobacillus paucivorans
CTATTTGGCGTTTGGTGGAATAAACAAGCGGCTAGAGAATATGCGGCCAAACACCCTAACGATGAGCGTGCTTAAAACTAAAAAGCTATATAAGGCCGTTTAAACTGTTTTAAACAGATAGAGCATAACTATATTAAACGAGTTTTAAAATGCGCTTACGGGCACTTTAGGAACGTTGTATAAGCGCCATTGCGGAAAGGACAGCAAACTTAAATTCACAACTTTTAAAGAAGCAGGCTAATTGAGATGGTACTCAAAGATTAGTATAATGTGAGTAGTAATAAAGGGGGGCGAGAAAATCATGGTAGTTAAGGAAAAGAAACGCGTACAAGTCCAGATTGACAAAGAATTGGCAGATAATACCGAAGCCGTTTTAAGCCAGTTAGGTCTAAACCCAACTACCGCGATCAATATGTTTTATAAGCGGATCGTAGCTGACGCATCATTACCGTTTAAACCAGCCCTGAGCGAAGCCGAAAGAGCTAATTTAAGCCTTTTAAAGGCTACCAAAGAGACACCAGTAACAGAGTTCAAAGACGCTAAAGAAGTCGCTGATTGGCTCAATGATCCAGATGAGGACTAATGGCTTATCAGATTAAATAAATTAATAACTTGGAAGTGTGATGAACATGAAAGATACAATCACAATTAATGACTTTTTTGAAATTGCCAAAGAAACTGATTTAAAAGATTTACTTGATAAGTCATTACATGAGCCAGATCCAGAAAAGCGCAAAGTATATGACGCTTTATATACCTACTTTTTAGATAAAAGGCAAGATGAGGTTATTAAGCGAAAGGACTTTGTCCGTTGATAGATAAACCCCAATATATAATTGTTGCTGGTATTAACGGAGCAGGAAAAAGTACGCTATACGATACATTTCCCATCTTGTTTGACAAAACAAAACGGATTAACGCTGATGAACTTTTAAGACAAATGGGTGGCGATTGGCATAAAGATAGTGACAACTTAAAAGTCATGAAAGAAGAAATCAAACAACTACACTATGCTTTAGATCACCAGCAAAGTATTCACGTAGAAACAACACTGGCAGGTAGAGGCAAAGCTCACAAAAATGGCTTTGAAGTGACTTTATTATATGTTGCTTTGCGAGATGAAAATTTAGCTATCCAAAGGGTCAACGAACGGGTACAAAAAGGTGGCCACGGTGTTCCAGTAGCAACGATCAAGAAACGTTATCAGCAATCCAAACATAATTTGCCATTAGTGGCCTTTAAATCTGATAAGGTCATGATATATGATAATAGCGAAAAGTTTACCTCTGTTTATGCAAGAGAGAAGGGACAAGTTTTTAAGAATGATTTGAGGCATTTTCCTTGGATAAACCAAAATATTACTTATCCAGAAAAGGTGCAAAAGCAGTTACAAAATTTTGCAGATCAAAACCCAGAAGTAAAGCCTAAAAATGATCCAGAAAATAAAAACGATCGGCCTAGTTATTAGGTTGATCGTTTTTG
>NZ_JQCA01000138.1 GCF_001437125.1 Levilactobacillus paucivorans
TGTTCAGTTTTGAGGGGCTTACCTCTCAATTTAATACTGATGCGTTTTGGGCGTATAGCTCAGCTGGTTTAGAGCGCACGCCTGATAAGCGTGAGGTCGATGGTTCGAGTCCATTTATGCCCATTGACCGAAAGGTCACAATGCATTTTGGGGAATTAGCTCAGATGGGAGAGCACCTGCTTTGCAAGCAGGGGGTCAGCGGTTCGATCCCGCTATTCTCCATTGGCGCGAGAGCGTCGGAATTTGTTCTTTGAAAACTAGATATTATCAATTATTTTCCTTTAATTATTAAGATAATT
>NZ_JQCA01000139.1 GCF_001437125.1 Levilactobacillus paucivorans
AAATGGTCGTTTTGGCGTTTTTAGCACTATTACTTAAGAGATTTTAGACAGCTTCTAACACTTTTAGTATAGAAGGGTAATGTTTTTGCTTGGTATTGATTGGGTAAAGAAATGGTAAAAAATAAGAGCGCGACAAGACCCGGGTTGACCCCAGAGCATAAGGCAGAAAATCCAGTAGCGAACGGTTTTTGTTCGTTACTGGATTTTTTGTCTTATGTGGCCGGGGTCAGGGTCGTCGGAGCGTATTTCAGAAGCCGAAGGGTGCTCAAAATAGCATAACTGCTCAACTATACATATTCCAAAAAAGTCCCCCACCCAGCAGCAAGTCACTCACCCATCACATCTTCCGCCAGACCTTCAGCATAATCAGCATCGCCACAATCAAGGCGACAGAAATCCCCAAAGTCAGCATCCAAGCATATTGCATCCCGGCTAACGGGAGTTTCACGTTCATCCCATAGAATCCGGTAATGATCGTTGGCACAGCCATGGTCAGTGACCAAATTGTCAAAAATTTCATTGTATCGTTCAGGTTGTTATTAGCAAGGCTGTTGAAGGTATGATCGATTCGGTCAACGACTTGGGTTTCAATCTCAAACATCCGTTGGACCTGTTCTCCTTCAATTTGCACGTCTTCGAATAAATCAATTTTATCTTGGTCAGCACCGACACCAAAATGGGTCTTTGGCAAACGATCGAGTTCACTGAGATTGGTTTGGACCGCGCTGGACAAAAAGGTCAACGTCTGTTGAAGATATGAAAGTGAAACCAAGTCACTGTTCTTCGTCTTCCGGTTCAAAATTTTATCCAAATAGTTGCGTTTCTTGGTAATGCCGCGAGAAATTGGGATAAAGCTGTCAACAACTGTAAACAGTGTTTCCAGAATAAATGCATCGACGCTCTTAACCGCGGGATTATCCAATGCCGAGGAAAGTGCCGTGTTGACTTCAGGTATGTGGCTTTGATTAAACGTGAATAAAACGCCCTTATGGAGCAACATGCCAAATGGCTGGGTAATGTATCTCAGCGCATCTTTGTCGAGGGCATACGGCGCCAGAAAGATGAATAATTGGTCGTCCTCATTGATATCATAAACATAATTAGTACTTTCATCATTATCAGTGACGTACTCAATAATATCTTCATCGATGCCATACTGATCTTCGAGGGTTGCCCGTTCTTCGGCATTGATTTGAATCGTTTCAATCCATTTGGTTCCATTGATTGTCTTTTCGGGTTTGATCATTTAGTAATCCCCCTGTTAGTTATTAACCTCTATTTTAGACTAAAAAAAAAGAAGGCGCAGACAAATTTTTAAATTGTCAACGACTCCCAACTGCTAAACACTTTTATAAAGAATATAACGGAAACCTACTTATTTTTTATAAAGGTCTTTAAACGGTTATTTCAGCAAGTCAACCGTCTGGAGAATCAAGTAGATGTTCAAGGTTACCAGCACAATGGTGGCAAACCAAGCAGCGTACTTGACCCAAGTATGATTGGCGAACTCACCCATCAACTTCTTGTTACTGGTGAACATGACCAGTGGGATGATGGCAAACGGTAAAGCAATACTCAGGAACACTTGTGATGCCGTCAGTAATCCTTCAATCTTAGCCTCATTGCCATGATAGTAAATGGCAAAGATCAAAACTGGTGTGAGAAACTGTTTAGTATCTTTTGAGAAGTAACCTGATAAAAGCTAACGAAACCATCATGAGACTAGTGTTGAGCTTACGCTCACAGTTACGCCATAAACGATGATAATTTCCCAACCAACTAAATGAACGTTCAATGAGCCACCGTTGGGGGATAACCGAAAATTGGTGTAACTCATTTCTTTAACGACGATTACCTTGGCTGAGGTTAAACTGCTAATCTCATTGGCAAAATTTTGGCCGGTATAACCACTATCAACCATCATGGTTCGAACCAATTTAAACTGCTCTAAATTAAGGGTGACGAGTGCAATCGCCCCGTCACGATCAGTGATGTTAGCCCGGGTAATATGGATAGCTTGCGGGAATCCATTGATGTCAACGGCTAAATGGCGCTTAATGCCGGAAATTTTCTTGCCACCATCGTAACCCTTATTTTCAGCGGTAGCGGTGTTCTTAATGCTTTGGGCATCTAAAATGACGAACGAAGTTCGGGCTGACCGCCCTTGCCTTAATCGTCGATCAGCGACAATTTTTTTAAAACCTGAGTTAATAAAGCTGGTTTATCAGGGGTGGGGGCTTTTGACCAACTCATCCAATAGTAGTAAACGGTGGACCACTTTGGATAATCAGCCGGCAAATCACGCCAAGTACAGCCATTTTTAAGGACATAGAGCATGGCACAGAAGATATCATAAGGATCAATGTGTTTTGGGTGAGTTCGTTTTCTTGAAGCTTCCAGATCCTGACGGATCAAATCGAATTGTTGCCGAGAAATATCGCTTTGGTAATGATGACTAAAATGTTGCATATGATCACCAACTTTTTTGACAGTAGTTTATCAAATTATTGGGTCAAAATCAAAGATACTAAACAGCTTCTTAAGAGATTCTAGACAGCTTCTAATAACTAGGCCGATCGTTTTTATTTTCAGGATTGTTTTTTGGCTTAATTTCTG
>NZ_JQCA01000140.1 GCF_001437125.1 Levilactobacillus paucivorans
GGTTCCGCGTTCCCATGGTGAATAAGGATGGGCAAAGTAGATGTCCGTTCCCTCGATTTGGCTCAAACTTGAGAACTCGGCACCGTTATCAAAAGTAATGGTTTTGAAGTACTCAGTTCCATAGTCATATAAGGTATTCTGGAGGGATTTCAAGCAAGTGTCGGCATGGTAATTGGGAAGTTTAACGATGATTTCTAAACGAC
>NZ_JQCA01000141.1 GCF_001437125.1 Levilactobacillus paucivorans
CGAGGAGATCTCCAAAGGATAGAAACTATCCTTCAACACCATTTGACAAAGAGCCCGAATTGCTTATCAAACTGAACATCAATATGATGTGTCCGCAATTCTTTCTTCAGCCGTTTTAAATCAGCATTGATTGTGCTTCGACTAACTGAGAGCATTTTTGTAAAATCGTCGATCGTTAACCGCGTATCATGCCAAAAAATTTTGCTATACTCAAATCCAATCCTAAAGTTCGGTTCTTCCCAGTAATTAACTTTCTCTCGATCACCGTTACCTGCAAGCTTCAATGCATGAGCTATCTCAGAGCGATCACCGGAAATCTCATAGCTGGTGACAACCTTCTTCTTAACGGGTGTAAATTTCGATTCTAATAGGAAATCAACAATTTCCACCAAATCATTATGAATTGTACGTTTCGATACACCGAACAGTCCCTGAATATCTTCTTGTGATACCGCCCCTTTCTCACACAGCATACTAAGTAAGACCTTGCTCCTTTCATTCAACATTCTATCGGCCTCCTTATGATTAATTATTAGGCAAAAATTAGGCAAAAACCAGTTCGTTTTTTTTCTTCATTTTGGTAAGCACCAACATTGCAACACTAATAAACATCTAAGATATTACATGCCACTTGTCAAAGAGAAGAACGAACTTTTAAATACTTTGTATCGGGTTGACATCAGTCAAAAATATGAATCCGATGCCAATACAAATCAGCCTTTTCACAAGGTAACATTAATTCTATTTAATAGTTCAGAAAGAATCATACTATTTTTAGTCACGTGATTTACTAGCTGTTATAACTTATTTGTATTGGAATGATTTATATTTTCTTATTCACTTGATTCTTATAAGAGTACCAAAGATCCTTTCTACGTGTATATAGAAACAACAAAAAAGCTTCTAAAAATGGTTCTAAAATAACTGTTGTTGGTAATCAAGATTATTTCTTGATTACTAACAGCAGTTTTCTTTATATAATGAAATTCAAGAAAACACAAAAAAAGGATATAGTCACAGACTTATATCCATCCACTACCACATTTCAAGAGAAAGAAGTGACTACATCCCATGTCCAATGATACTAAATTTATCCTAGGTATTGAAGACCCAAACATAAAAAATGTAAAGATCAGTAATCCCTACATCAATAAGGGACCGCTTGAAGTCCAAGGTGTTTTGAACTATCGTCCAAAAGCTTGTCCAAAGTGTGGCGTTTTAAATCGCAAGAGCATTATCAATTACGGTTGGCGGTGGACAAATGTTAGGTTACCTCGAACGTCTGAACGGGAAGTTTTATTAAAGCTCAAAAAGCGATATTTCAAGTGCAAAGAATGTGAACAGTATTTCTTGGCAGAAACGCCAATCGTTAAGAGAAATCGTACGATTTCCAACCTAAGTCGACTAGCATGCTTTGAAAAAATGAGTGA
>NZ_JQCA01000142.1 GCF_001437125.1 Levilactobacillus paucivorans
AAACGCCTTATGAAATATTCTTTAATGTAGTGTTGCACTTAATTTGACAATTCAAGTGCATAAAAAATTAAAAAATCATGAATGGAAATGAAACCGCTTAAATAGGGCAACCGGTTGCCATCCAAAACGGCCCATTTCAGGTAAATGAAAACGCCTTGCGAAAACAAAGTAAAAAGAGACTATAAACTATTGAAAACAGATATGTTCTAGGCTATGGGCCGATCAACTAGTAGGCAAAAGTGACCACATAAATCGATTTTTGGTGGGGCTAGTAAAAAAAAGTAAAAATTATTTTTGAATGAAAAGAAGTCGCTAATTTTGACGTTTTTTTGGCCACAATATACATTTAAAATGAATATTATTAGTTGCGTTCGTGAAAAGTCTTACTTAGCAAAGATGGCGCTGTCACGCGGCTTTTAGTGGGATTGGTCTGGTCTAGTGAACGGGTAATCAATCCAACGGATGAGTATATTTATTGATAAAAAGAGAATTCCCATCATCTTCTAATGAGGCGTAAAGGGCCGTTTGAAATGGAAGACCCCCTTGTCAGCACTTTCAAAATGTAGTAAAAATAAGAGTGTAAGTCTTACTTCGATTCCCTCATCCGGGGATCGTGGTAAAAATTGTAAATTTTATAAGGAGGCTCTCATGGATAATTTAAAGATTGCGTCTACTGAGGAAGCTCGGCAGTATTTCACCACTACTCGTGAAATCGTCGATGCTAACAACACTGATTTCGTTGATTCAGCTGCCGTCGTTGTTATGGATGATGAACTTGATCCTATCAATGCGGTTGATGAAACTAAGTTTGGTGTGCCAGTCTTTGTTCTCAGTAAAGACAGTTCAAAGATCCAGGGCGATTTGATGGCAAAGATTTACCACATTGTTGACTTAAACAGTAAGTCAGATGGTAAATTGGTTGATCGTGAAATTGAATCGGCTGCCGCAAAGTACGAAGATAGTGTATTACCACCATTCTTCAAAGCCCTTAAGTCATATGTTGAACGGGGTAACATCCAGTTCGACTGTCCAGGACACCAAGGTGGGCAATACTTCGCTAAGCACCCAGCTGGTCGTGAGTTCTACAACTTCTTCGGTGAAAACGTCTTCCGTGCCGACATCTGTAACGCCGATGTTGACTTAGGTGACTTGTTAATTCACGAAGGTCCAGCTATGGATGCTGAAAAGCATGCCGCACAAGTCTTCAACGCTGACAAGACATACTTCGTAATGAACGGGACTTCAACTTCTAACAACATCGCTGTTGGTGCTGCTGTTGCTCCCGGTGACTTGGTTCTGTTCGACCGGAACAACCACAAGTCCATTTACAACGCTGCCCTCGTTAAAGATAGTGGCCGCCCAGTTTACTTAGAAACTTCCCGTGACCCTTACGGCTTCATCGGTGGGATTTACGCCCGCGACTTCGATGAAGACTACATCCGGAAGCAAGCTGCTAAGGTTGACCCAGAAAAGGCCAAGCAAAAGCGCCCATTCCGTTTAGCTGTTATTCAATTAGGGACTTACGATGGGACTATCTACAACGCAAAGCAAGTTGTTGAAAAGATCGGTCACCTTTGTGACTACATCTTATTCGACGCTGCTTGGGTTGGATACGAACAATTCATTCCTATGATGAAGAACAGTTCTCCATTACTGTTAGACCTCGGACCAGAAGATCCAGGTATCTTAGTAACTCAATCAACCCACAAGCAACAAGCTGGGTTCTCACAAGCATCACAAATCCACAAGAAGGATAAGCACATTAAGGGTCAGAAGCGTTACATCGACCACAAACGGTTCAACAACGCTTACAACCAATATGCTTCTACTTCACCATTCTACCCATTATTCGCTACTCTGGACGTTAACGCTCAGATGCAAGAAGGGGAAGCTGGGAAGAAGTTATGGCATGATGCATTGGTAACTTCTGTTAACGCTCGTAAGAGTCTGTTAAAGAACGCAACCATGATTCGTCCATTCGTCCCACCAGTTGTTAATGGTAAGAACTGGGAAGATGCTGACACTGAAAAGATCGTTAACGACATCGACTACTGGCGCTTTGAAAAGGGAGCTAAGTGGCATGGATTTGACGGCTACGAAGACAACCAATACTTCGTTGACCCTAACAAGTTCTTGTTAACGACTCCTGGTATCAACGTTGAAACCGGTGAATACGAAGACTTCGGTGTTCCAGCCGTTATCTTAGCTAACTACTTACGTGAACACGGGATCATCCCAGAAAAGAATGACTTGAACTCTATCTTATTCTTGATGACTCCTGCCGAAACTCCTGCTAAGATGAACAACTTGGTAACCCAAATTGTTAACTTCGAAAGCTTGATCAAGGCCGATGCCCCATTATCTAAGGTATTGCCTCGTCTGTACGCACGTAACAAAGACCGTTACGCCGGCTACACTATCAAGCAACTTTGCCAAGAATTACACAACTTCTACAAGGGTAACAACGCTAAGGAATACCAAAAGAAGATGTTCTTAGCTGACTACTTCCCAGAACAAGCTATGACTCCATACGATGCTAACGTTGAATTGTTACACAACAATGCTAAGTTAGTTAAGTTGAGTGATATCGAAGGGGAAACTGCCCTTGAAGGTGCTTTACCATATCCTCCTGGTATCTTCTGTGTTGCCCCAGGTGAAAAGTGGACCAAGGTTGCTCAAACCTACTTCTCAATTCTTGAAGAAGGTATTAACAAGTTCCCTGGTTTCGCACCAGAAATCCAAGGTGTTTACTTCAAGCAAGAAGACGGCAAGACCGTTGCTTACGGGTACGTTTACGATTCAAGCAAAAAGTAAACTCATTCGGAAATAGAAAGGAAATTATCGAAAATGGCTGAGCCTTTGAAAATAGCTAGCTCTGAAGGAGCTCTTAAATTCTTCAGTACTGACCGTGAGATCGTTGATCTCGTAGGTAAGACTGACTTCACCGATATTGCTGCTGCCGTCGTCACTGATTCTGACGAAGACATTGCCAGCGTTAAGTTAATTAATGCAACGAAGTTCGATATTCCTGTATTCATGTTAACTGCTGACTCCGCAGCCCTCGATGCAAGCGTTCGTGAAATGGTCTTCCATTTCTTGGACAACAACGACGAGAGTTACCGGAACATCTACGACAGTGAAATTGAAACCGCTGCTGCTACGTATGAAGACAAAATGATTCCTCCATTCTTCAAGGAAATGGTACATTACGTTGAAGAAGGTAACCTGAACTTTGATACGCCAGGGCACCATGGTGGACAATTCTTCTTACGTCACCCAGCTGGTCGTGCACTGTACAACTTCTACGGAGAAAACTTGTTCCGTTCTGACGTAAGTAGTTCTGACGTCGAAGTTGGTGACTTGTTGACCCACGGTGGTGCTGCCCTTGATGGTGAAAAGCATGCCGCACGTGTCTTCAACGCTGACAAGACTTACTTCGTTATGAATGGTACGACGACTTCTAACGCAATCGTTGATATCGCAGCTGTAAAGCCAGGCGACCTGGTATTGTTCGACCGGAACAACCACAAGTCTAACTACAACGCTGCCTTGGTACAAGCTGGTGGTTTACCAGTTTACCTCGAAACTGAACGGAACCCATTCGGTTTCATCGGTGGTATCGATGACGCTGCTTGCGATGAAGATTACATCCGTGCACAAGCTGCTAAGGTGGATCCAGAAAAAGCTAAAGAAAAGCGTCCATTCCGATTAGCTATCATTGAATTAGGGACTTACGATGGTAGTATCTACAACGCACGCCAAGTTATCAAGCGGATCGGTCGCCTCTGTGACTACATCCTCTTTGACTCCGCATGGGTTGGATACGAACAATTCATTCCTATGATGAAGGATAGCTCACCATTACTTATTGACGACTTAGGGCCAGAAGATCCAGGTATCTTCGTTACCCAATCCGTCCACAAGCAAATGGGTGGTTTATCACAAGCTTCTCAGATTCACAAGAAAGATAAGCACATCAAGGGTCAGAAGCGTTACATTGACCACAAACGGTTTAACAACGCCTACATGAAGTACACGTCTACTTCACCATTCTACCCAATCTACTCCACACTTGACGTTAACGCCAAGATGATGGAAGGCCCTGCCGGTGCCAAGATGTGGATCGACACGGTTAAGTTAGGTATCGAAGCTCGTAAGCGGATGCTCAAGGAATCAACGATGTTTACGCCATTCATTCCTACCACTGTTCATGGTAAGAAGTGGGAAGACGTTGACACTGATACGATTGCTAACGACATCGATTACTGGCGCTTTGGTAAGGGTGAAAAGTGGCACTCATTTGCCGGCTATGCTGACAACCAGTACTTCGTTGACCCTCTGAAGTTCATGTTGAAGACACCAGGTATCAACATGGAAACGGGTGAATATGAAGACTTCGGTGTTCCTGCAACGCTGATTTCCAGCTACTTGCGTGAGCATGGGATTATCCCTGAAAAGTCTGACTTGAACTCAATTCTGTTCTTGTTGACCCCTGCTGAAACTAAGGCTAAGATGGACAACTTGGTTAACTTCATTCTTCAACTTGAAAAGTTGATTAAGGAAGACGCACCACTTAGTGATGTCTTACCTAAGATTTACGCTGAAAACATTGACCGTTACCGTGGTTACACGATCCGTCAACTTTGCCAAGAAATTCACAACTTCTACAAGAAGTCGAATGCCAAGGCATATCAACGTGCATTGTTCCGGGAAAAGACTTGGCCAAAGCCAAGCATGACCCCATACGATGCTGACAAGGCGTTAGTTGCTAACAATGCTAAGTTAGTTCCACTTGACAAGATTGTTGGTGAAACTGCCCTTGAAGGTGCACTTCCATACCCTCCTGGTATCTTATGTGTTGCCCCAGGTGAAGTTTGGAATCAAGAAGCCGCAACTTACTTCACGATTCTCCAGGAAGGTATCAACAACTTCCCTGGATTTGACCCTGAAATCCAAGGTGTCTACATGGAACCTCAAGAAGACGGCCGTGTTAAGGCTTACGGCTACGTTTACGACAAGGATGCCGCAAAATAACCTAGACTTTAAGAGATTCTAGTTTTATACTAATGAATGTCGGCCCTTTTTGGGCCGGCATTCTAGCAATTGTTCGTTTCAAAATTTTATTCAATTGAGGTTAGAAAAATGGCAGAAAATAGCACGAAAATGGGTGTTGTGCAGTTAACCATCATTACTGTTGTCAACATGCTTGGTTCCGGGATTATTATGTTGCCATCTAAGTTAGCACAAGTCGGGACGATGTCCGTTCTGTCTTGGGTTGTAACTTTAGGTGGGGCCCTCTGTCTGGCTTGGGTTTTCGCCAGAAACGGTATGTTTAGTAAAAAGTCCGGTGGTATGGGTGGATACGCCGAATACTCATATGGTAAAGACGGTAGTTTCATGAGTAACTTTACCTACGGGTTATCACTGGTTATCGCCAACGTTGCCATCGCGGTTTCCGCTGTTGGTTACTTGGCGGTGTTCTTGGACATCACCTTGAAACCAATTGAAGTTACTTTCTGGGTTATCGGTACTGTTATCGTAACCACGTTACTTAACTTCGGTGGTTCCAAGTTGACTGGTCGGATTGGTTCCGTAACTGTCTGGGGTGTTATTCTCCCAGTTGTTATCTTGGCCGTATTAGGCTGGTTCTGGTTCTCACCATCAATGTACGCTGCTTCATGGAATCCACACAATGTTGGAATCTTCGACGGGATTGCTTCATCAATTCCAATTACGTTATGGGCTTTCTTAGGACTTGAATCTGCGGTTGCCAACATGGACGCCGTTGAAAATCCACAAAAGAACGTTCCTATCGCCGTTATGGCTGGGACGATTGGTGCCGGGATCATTTACATCCTCTCCACCAACGTTATGGCCGGGATCGTTAAGAACTCAGCATTGCTGACTTCTAACGCCCCATTCGGTTTGACCTTCTCAACCATGTTCGGTGGCTGGGCTGGTAAAGTCGTTGAAGGTGTCATGGTTCTTGCATGTCTTGGTTCATTATTGGGTTGGCAATTTACCATCGCCCAAGTGTTTAAGTCATCTGCTGATGAAGGTTACTTCCCAGCAATCTTCTCCAAAGTTTCTAAGAATGGTGCCCCAATTGCCGGTATGACTATCTTATTGGTTGTTCAAATTCTGTTGTCATTCATGACTATCAGTCCTGACTTGAACAAGCAATTCAACGTGCTGGTTAACTTGGCCGTTATCACTAACTTGGTTCCTTACATTCTTTCAATGGGTGCTTCCAAGACCATTCAATTGAGTGCCGGGATCAGCAAGCACAACATGACCTTTAAGGTTACGAACGCCTTAGCTGTCGTTGCTGCAATCTACTCATTGTATGCAATGTACGCTTCAGGTGCCGAAGCCATGGTCTTAGGTTCATTAGTTACCTTCTTTGGTTGGACTATGTACGGTTTCGTTTCGCCTAAGTTTGACTTAGACCAAAAGGAAATTGACAAGGCTAACAAGGAAGCCGCAGCTACTGAAGCTGAAGCTAACTAATATTAGTCAGTTAAAAGAAAGTCGTTGGTCCACGTGAGTGGGCTGACGACTTTTTCTGTTGGCCGGGCTTGGGATCCATGGATGGCGCCATATCTGGGAGTGGATAGGGAGAGTTCTCACAGTCAGATGGGATCGCCAAAGTACCACTGAGTTTCAATAGAATAGCAAAAAAACAGCACGACAGGTGATTAAAATCATCTGTCGTGCTGTTTACGTTTAAATATGACTCATTATCCTTGAAAGTGTTAGGCTTCGTCAGCTAACGATTCTAAGACGTTAGCGGCAACGACTGGATCGGAAGGATAAGGTGTATCCACACCATTAACCTTTTGATACTTGTCTTCACCTTTACCAGCCAAAACCACGAGATCCGTATTGGATGCACCGGTAATGGCTTGGCGAATAGCGTCTTCACGCTTTGGTACGATCGTGGTATCAACCTTCGAGTGGTCGATATGACTGTCGATTTCCTCGGCAATCTTGATGGGGTCTTCGTGACCCGGATCATCGGCCGTCAAGTAGGCGACATCAGCGAAATCGTTCAAGGCGCGGGCGAAACCTTCTCGCCGGTCTTCACCCTTATCACCGGTACTGCCGAGAACGGCAATGACCCGTTGATCGGGGAATTGGGTACTCAGGAAGCCCAGTAACGCATTCATACTGCCCCAATCGTGGGCATAGTCCACGTAAATGGTTCCGTGATTCTTAGTCCGAGTGAATTGCATCCGGCCAGGAACCTTGGTGTTAGCCAACCCGTATTGCATATCGTCAGCAGAGGCACCCGCAATTGCGGTGGCCAGAATGGCTGCGGAAGCATTACTTTGGTTAAAGTCACCAGGAACGGAGACGTTGTACGTTTGTGCGAGACTGGCGAGCATTGGGTTGTCACTGTTAACGACTAAGTTGAAGGTACTTGCCGTCAAGCTAGCTTGGTTATCAGTGATCGAAACGCTGGCTGAGTCTGAATTCATCCCATAGGTGAAGATGTGGTCGGGTGCGGTGGAGACTTGAGCGGCAGCAAGCACTTCATCGAAGTGGTCAGTGTCCGCGTTAATCACCACGTTACGGGAATTCAGCAATAACTGTTGTTTGCAGAACAGATAGTTCGCAAAGTTAGGATGTTCGTTAATGCCGATATGGTCTGGCGTGATATCAAGGAAGATACCGACGTCAAATTGTAACCCGTAAACTCGGTCGAGTAGGTAAGCCTGGGAGGCAACTTCCATCACCAGGTACTTCGCGCCGTTGTCCACGGCTTCTCGCATTTCCTTGAATAGATCGAAGGATTCTGCGGTGGTCAGGTGGGCTTTGAATTGGTTCTTAGCACCCTGGCCAACAATCCGGTCGATAGTCGAGAACATGGCAACCTCACCTGGGTGAGCATGTTCAAGGATGTTGTGAGTGAAGTAAGTGGAAGTGGTTTTACCCTTGGTTCCCGTGTACCCAATCAGAAATAAATCATTTTGGGGGAAGCCGAAGAATAGTTGGGCGGCTAAAGACATAGCTTTACGCACGTCGTTGACGATAATCCCCGGAACGGAAAACACGTCACTATAATCAGTTTCAGCGAGATAACTAGTGGCCCCATTAGCAATGGCTTGCTTTAGGTAATCAACTGAAAAGTTCTTGCCTTTGCAGATGAAGAGGCCATTCTCACTGACGTTGCGAGAATCATAAGCTAATGATTCGAAGGAAACGTCGTCTGATTTTAGCGAATTACTTTGGTACAAATCATGTTCTTGTAGTAACGCAATCAGTTGGAATGCTTTCATGCAATTGCCTCTTTTCAAAGATTACTCGTTAGGACGCATCGTTGGGAATAGCATGACGTCTCGGATTGAAGGAGCATCCGTTAACAGCATGGTCATCCGGTCAATCCCGATACCAAGTCCACCAGTAGGTGGCATACCGTATTCCATGGCTTCCAGGTAATCTTCGTCAATACCATGGGCTTCTTCGTTACCGGCGTCACGTTCAGCATCTTGTGCTTCGAAACGTTGACGTTGGTCGACAGGGTCGTTTAATTCGGTAAAGGCGTTCCCATATTCGTTACCATTAATGTATAACTCGAAGCGGTCAGTGAATCGGCCGTCCTTAGGGTTCTTCTTAGCTAATGGTGAAATTTCAACTGGGTGACCGTAAATGAAGGTTGGGTCAACTAAGGTGTCTTGAACCTTGTCTTCGAAGAAGGCGTTGATGAAGTGACCAACAGTCCAGTAATCTTCATATTCAACATCATTTTCGTCAGCTAACTTACGAGCATCTTCAACGGACATCTTCTTCCAGAAGTCGATACCAGTAACTTCCTTAACAGCATCAACCATGTGAATCCGCTTGTATGGAGATTCCAGGTCAATAGGGGTGCCTTGGTAAGTGATGTGGCCATCGCCGTGAAGCTTACGGGCAGTGTAACGGAAAATGTTTTCCGTTAAGTCCATGACGTCGTTATAGTCCGTATACGCGGTATAAACTTCGATCATGTTGAATTCAGGGTTATGACGGGTGTCAATCCCTTCGTTCCGGAAGTCCTTGCCTAATTCGTAAACCTTTTCGAATCCACCGACAATCAAGCGCTTCAGGTAAAGTTCCGTGGCAATCCGGAGATATAAAGGAATGTCGAGGGCGTTAGATGAAGTGATGAATGGCCGTGCTTCCGCACCACCGGCTTGCGTCTGTAAGACAGGCGTGTCGACTTCAATGTAGCCTTGGTTATCCAGGTATTCACGCACAGCGCGCTTGATCTGGGTAACCTGCATAAAGCGGTTAAAGCTATCGCGGTTAGCAATTAAGTCCAAGTATCTCTTACGGTAGATAGATTCTTGGTTCGTTAAACCGTGGAACTTGTCAGGTAACGGACGTAACGCCTTTGATAAGAATTCGAGTTGCGTAATTCGAATCGTTAATTCATCGGTATCAGTCTTAATGACGTAACCATGAATACCAATAAAGTCACCTAAGTCCAAAGAAGTATATAAGTCGTAGGCAGATTCACCGAGTTCATCTTGCCGTGCGTAGCCTTGGATAGTACCGAAACGGTCGAGAATATCGACGAATCCGGCCTTCCCACTACCACGCTTAGCGGTTACCCGCCCGGCAAGAGTCACATTATGCTTATCTTCGGCCAACTCTTCTTTAGTGCTTTGACCGTACTTGTCGTTAAGTGTCTTGCTAGTATCGGTTCTGTCAAACCGGTGTCCAAATGGCGCGATGCCTTGTTCACTGAGCTTGTTCATTTTGTCCCGCCGAACCTGCATTTGATCGTTTAAGTCGGGTTGCGTGGAACTGTTTGTATGATTATTGCTCATATATGTGGCCTCCTGATAAGTATTGATTCGGTAAATCAAATCCAAATCTAACTTAAATCTAATTTATTTTGCCCAAATAAGCAAGGGAAATCGCTAAAAAAGTTAATTTTATTTAGAAAAATGTATAAATATTTTGGGGGTGCTAGTATGGCAAACATGACTTTGGCGGCTTTTGTAAACCGAATTAGCAAATTGGTCTGGAACAATTTATGTATAGCTTGAATTATTAGAACTTTTGTAATAAAGCCACGGAGAGATCAGACAAGTGACGGGGCTAAATAATCGATTCGGGTGTTTCGGTCAGTGACGGGTGATGATAGAATGGAATTAGTATTGAAGGGCGGGAAACGACATATGTTAAAAACGATTCGTAGAATGTGGCCGTTGCTGGTGCTGGGGTTCTTGGTGAACACGGCGTACAGTGTGATGTGGCCGTTAACAACCATCTATCTTCACGGTAACCTCCATTTAGATTTGGTTCAGAGTGGACTGATTCTAGCAGCCTACTCTGGCTGTAATGTCTTGGGGGGATATCTAGGTGGGGTCCTCTCGGATCGCTACTCGGCGAAAACGGTTGGGTTGGGCATGCTCGCAGCACTGGTGATTGATGCTGGCTTCGGGTTTATCTGGAATGGGATTATTGCCTATCCAATTGTCTTGATTGTCTTTGGGCTCCTCACTGGGGGTATGTTAACCCTGATTACAGCACTTACGGCCCAGCTCAGTCACAACGACAGTAAACTCTTTAATCTACTATATATATTCATTAACGTCGGGTTGGTCGTCGGCACGGCTAGTATTGGGGTACTCTTCCATCACAGTCTGCGGCCAATCTTTACCTTGCTGATTGTCTGCTACCTGGGGGCCTTTGCCCTTTGGCGTTGGAAGGCAGCTGAATTCGAGGCCAGCGGCACGGATGAGGCAGTCACAACCACGACACAGCCAAGTACGACAACTAATAGTAAGAAACTCCCTGTTGCGAGTCTCATAATTATCCTCTTAACGTTGGTCTTCATGTGGATTACCTACGCACAGTGGATGAGTAACGTCTCGGTTTACATTCAGAACGAAGGGTTGGGAATCAAACTCTACAGTTATCTCTGGGTCTACAATGGGATTCTGTTGATTATTGTACAGGCACTGATGACCAAGGCCAGCCACGTGCGGATTATTCCGTGGCAGATTCTATTTGGACTCCTTGCGATTGCCTTTTCTTTTCTATTAATGACGACAACTTCTGGTATCGTAGTGCTCTTTATGGCGATGACACTCTTAACCGTTGGGGAAGCCGTCTATGTCCCAGGGGTTCCGGCCCTGATTAACGCGTACACCGTAGGGAATGAAGGAAAGTACCAGGGACTGGTCAATTCCTTCTCGTCGGTGGGGAAGGCCCTGGGTCCTGTTCTCGGGGGTGTCGTGATCGGTCAGTTTACGTCATTTAAGTTCTTGTTCTTCTTGTGTGCGATTGTTGATTTCATCGTTGCGGCCGGATTTGTTATGGGTGTCGCCCCACTCTTACGGCGACGTGCGAAATGACAACGGACGGAATTGATCTAGCGTTCGAAATTGTGCGGCTTTTACGGTGCAATTTTGGGCGCTTTTCTTGTGCGGTTCGGCTTTGAAAAAAGATTGGTTAATTGTCATTTTTTAGTTGACGATTTAGGCGCTGGTTGGTATAGTTGTATACGTTGCTGTTACGAAATACCAACTAGACCAATTTAAAAGATTGAATTTAGTTGTTGACAGCAAACCAATAGAATGATATGCTTTATGAGTTGCTTGTTCAGGCAAGCAACCAGGTAGACCTTTGAAAACTGAACATTGTTTCGACAAACCAAATATGTGTAGGGCGG
>NZ_JQCA01000143.1 GCF_001437125.1 Levilactobacillus paucivorans
CTTTAAAACAGGATCATAGTACATCACGGCTGTATAGGCTTGTTCCTGTTTAATCAATGGCAATCCATCTAAATCGCCTTTGGGAAAGGCCCTTTTCAATACTTCATGGTATTGCGTTTTAATGACTTGCTTAACGGCCATGATTGCCCGTAGATCTTTGACTGCTCGAGTAATCTTTTGCTGCTCGGTTGGTGAATACTTTTCTAGTAGACCTTGATCAAC
>NZ_JQCA01000021.1 GCF_001437125.1 Levilactobacillus paucivorans
TTAGCCGTCATTTCTGGACTAGTTAGCAAGGGTTCGAGTTCGACCGCTTTACATAATGTTATCCCGGCTTCACTGACGTGCAGCTTATTTTTTTCAGTGACGAGATAGCCGCGTTTTTTTAATATTTCCAGTACATTTGCCCGGGTCGCACTTGTTCCAATGCCTTGCACGTCTTTGAGAATCGCCTGGGCTGCTTCATCATCAAGCGTTTTACCGGCCGTCTTCATGGCCGTAATCAGGGTACCTTCGGTAAATGGTACCGGCGGGGTCGTTTCTTTTTGCGGCGTTTGCAGATTTGCTTGGACTTGATCGCCTTGGTGAACGAGCGGTAGGGTGGCTGCCTCTTGCTGTTCGGCTTTGTGATCATCAAATAAAGCTTGCCAACCTTGCTTAGTTGGGACCTTACCCGTTGCTTTAAAATTGGCGTCACCAACTTGGGTAATAATGGTGGTTTCCTCGTACTCGTACGGATCAGAAAACATGGCTAATGTGGTTCTTAAAACCAAATCATAGACCTGTTGCTGTAATTTAGGTAAGGCAGCTAATTGATCTTTCGTCGGGACAACTTTTGTCATGATAATGGCGTAGTGTTCTTCAACTTTTTTTCCATTAACATAACGCTTATTTGGCGTGGTATTGGTTAAAGCGACTTGCTTAGAGACTAACCCCAGATACTTCGTCAGATTAGCCACTAAATACTCAAATTCTTCATCAGTGATATAAGCACAATCGGTTCGGAGATAGCTAAGGAACTTAGCTTCGTATAAACTCTGAATGGCGGCTAAGGTTTGGCCGGCACTGGCATGATACCGTTTATTCATGGCACTTTGCAGACTGGATAGTGAGAATAGTTGTGGACTAGCACGCTTTTTGTCTTGTTTTTGGACGTCCTTGATTAAACCGGCCTGCGAGCCTTTCTGAACGTGCTTAGCTTGCATGAATGTTATTAGTCCTGCTTCATCTTTAAATCGCTGATAGGGGTCTAATTTTGCGACGAATTTTTGCTGATTAGCAAGAATTTCAGCATTTAGTTCAAAATAGGGTTCCGGCTTAAAGTTTTTGATTGCCTGGTCTCTTTGATAAACCATATACAAAGTTGGCGTCTGTACTCGACCAATCGAGTACACCCCACGCACCCCGTTTTGTCTTAATAGCAAGGTGTATAAAGGGCTGCCATTCATTCCAATTAGCCAATCGCTAATTTTGTGATTACAAGTGCATGCCCCCATCTTCATGCCGGTTTCGAGTTTGGTGTTGCCGCTGCTTTTTCGTCATTTCCCACTCGGTTTCTTTTAAGCCGCGTTCTTGTTTTTGCCGTTGGTAATCTTCATCACGAGCATATAG
>NZ_JQCA01000144.1 GCF_001437125.1 Levilactobacillus paucivorans
AACGCCTTATGAAATATTCTTTAATGTAGTGTTGCACTTAATTTGACAATTCAAGATTTTAAAAACTTCCTTTTGGTCGACTGCTTAAATTACAGTAGACTTATTTAAAAAACATAGACAAATAAACAGTTTGAGAAGGGTTCCCTAATGCACCAAGAGCTGCACCATCAGTACTGTGTGCATACTGGTTGCGACCCTTTTTATTAAAGGATCGATACCATGTATCAAAATCGGCCTCAGTATGCTTGGTTGCCTTATAAGTCTTCACAGGCTTCATATCCGTTAATTTAACCCAGCCACCAGCGTGTTTCTTCTTCGTGATTGGGGTCATATAGTAATAGACCATCCAACTACCCTTATGCTGGATTTGGGTAATCTTGGTTCGCATCCACTTGTTCTTCTTATAATTCTTCAAATAATGATTGGTCTTCAATTTTACATTCTTGGTCGTGCCAGTCATCTTGTAGGTTTTACCCTTAGTATTCTTAACCCAATACTTAGCATGATTCCATGTATTTACCTTTCTAATCCGACTGTATCCAGTTTTGCTTGAAGCAACCGCAGTGACACTAGGCATCACGGTGCCACCCAGCATAGTAAAGGCCATGGCAATGGCTACTAAAAGTCGATCCACTTTTTTCATTTTAGAAACTCCTTTGATTTTGACCCGGTGTAGTCCTAAAAGACCGCCCTTTTATAAAGTATGAAGTTAAAACAAGTTGGTTTGAGTTTACTTGTATGAACTGATTAATCTTTATAGAAAATACCCACTTGAAAATGGCAATAGTTCACCTTCAGCATCTGTATTATCACCATCACGAACGAGTTGATAATACCGGTTACGTTGCTTTTTAGTTAATGTACAGTACCACGTATCAAAATCCGCATACGAATATTTGGTCGCCTTATGTGTTTTGATGGTAGCGTCAAGAATCTTGTGTAAATGAAATGCCTTCGTACATATAATATGTATCT
>NZ_JQCA01000145.1 GCF_001437125.1 Levilactobacillus paucivorans
ACTAGGCCGATCGTTTTTATTTTCAGGATTGTTTTTTGGCTTAATTTCTGGATTGTATTTAGCAAAGTCTTTTAACTGTTTTTGAATTCTTTGTGTAAGCTCTGCTTTACTTTCTTTGTGCTTCCTTTTACTTGATCGCTGTTGAATTATCTTTTGACCCTTACCTCTTCTTTTTGATTTTAGGTCAAGCGTAAAATCTGAAATTTTATTTTGATCTAGCTTACTTAAATGACCGATTTCTTTAAAGTTTAAACCGGCTTTGGGAAAGCGATAAATATTACCAAGATCGACCCAGGAAGGTTTCTTCAACCCAGCGGATTGCCAATCTTGAATCGGATAATATTGTTGCTTGATATAAGCCGACTTCTTTTCATACTGACTAGTAATTTTAAAAGCCTCGACCGTCTGTTCTAATACCCGACGAATTAAAACTGGCCGAGACTTGCCACCGTTAGTTTCTACAAAACTAACGTATAGGCTGACTAAGTCATTAGTCCTCATCTGGATCGTTGAGCCAATCAGAGACCTCTTTAGCGTCTTTGAACTCGGTGACTGGTGTCCCTTCGGTCGCCTTTAAAAAGCGTAAATTAGCTTTTTCTTCTTCGCTTAAAGACGCATTAAAAGGTAAAGCACCATTAGCAACAATCCGCTTGTAAAACATGTTAATGGCCGTAGTTGGATTTAAGCCCAATTCGCTTAAAACTGCTTCGGTATCATCGGCCAAATCTTTATCAATCTTGACTTGGACCCGTTTCTTTTCCTTAACTGCCATGATTGTCTCATCTCCTTTCATTTTCTACTACCATTATACTACCTTTTGAGTATCTGATCAACGGATAAAACCCTGGCCTCAGGCCACTTGAGGTTGGCATTGATCTAAAGGCTGAACTTTTGAGCTGGTTAGCCTGGTTAGCTCTGGCGCTCATTTAAAAGCCCCTATTCTTCTGTTTAATCCATTTAAATCTAACTTAAGTATAAAGGGTCAGTAAGTCTTAAAACTGCTTAGAAAGGATTTTGTAGCCTTTTAGGACTAGCAGTACAACCCACTGTTGTCGTTGTCGGCCGGCTTTTCTTTTTCGGGGTGTTTGGCCGCGTATTCTCTAGCCGCTTGTTTATTCCACCAAACACCAAATAGATTTTGCATGGTGCCGTACAGGTAGTTTTCCACGTTCTTGATGTGCTTCTCATTGCTTCTTAGGGCGTTAAAGTAACGTCTCAAGGCTTTAGTCATTAAAAATTTAAGTTCTTCGTCGTCCAGTGGGATTATGACGCCAATATCTTTATGATCCTTCTCAACTCGGTACTTAGCATTTAAGATAATACCAACGAAGCGACGCATCTGTTGCGG
>NZ_JQCA01000146.1 GCF_001437125.1 Levilactobacillus paucivorans
TGTTGTTAGTAATCAAGAAATAATCTTGATTACCAACAACAGTTATTTTAGAACCGAAAAAAGGTCAGGACATCATGTCCTGACCTTTTTTCGTGGTTTCGTTAGATGGTAATATCAAACCAGAAGGGGTACTGTGTGACGCCGACGTAAACGTCGAAGAAGCGTCCCCCCATCTCCTCACCGTCTAATTGGCCGTATTCGATGGATGGAACGGTGAGGTGGACATTGGATGCCTGATAGTAATGAACGGCCTTAGACGTCAAATGACGCTTAAATACGAGCCGCAGAGCTAACCACATCAATTTAAAGAAATTCGGTTTCTCAATGACGACCAAATGGAGCTTGTGGTCATGAACCGTGGCGCCTGGCGCGATACCCACGCCTCCCCCAAAGTAGGGATGGTTGGTGGTCGTCACCAGGAAGGCATTCGGGTAAATGTCTCGTTGGTTGCCGACGTGTACTGTCAGGGTGAATCCTGTCTGGTTGTAGTAGACACTCAGTGCCGAAGCCAGATAGGAGAGGGAACCCAGGTGATGCTTGTTCAGCCACACCTTGGCCTTGGATTGATTGGCCTGGGCGATAATGGCGGCATCGAAGCCGATTCCCAGGTTATTGGTAAAGACGCCACGTTCCTGTTTAATGGTTTCATCGTAGCTGCCGATATCAATATCGGTTGCATGGGTACACTGAATCACTTGGTTCAACGCTGTTTTCCAATCAAGCGCCATGCCGACGCCTCTGGCGAAGTCGTTCCCCGAACCGATCGGAATGTAGGCAACGGGGATGCGGTAATGGCGGGGCAAACGCGTGAGCCCATTGAGGGCTTGATGGAGCGTCCCATCGCCACCAACCGCGAGGACTACCCAATCTTGATGAGGGGTGTCCGGCAACTGCTTGGCAAATTGTTCGCTCAGCAGCACGGCGTGGTTAGGGTACTCTGAAACAGCCACTTCGTAGGAGACCGCAGCGGCGTCGAGTTGTTGTTTGATAGCTGGCCAGACCTCTTTGGCGTGGCCACTACCTGCGTGTTCATTTAGGATGATATAGAACTGGACACTCACCGTACTTCTCCTCTCAATGATTAATCTTAACCATTATAAACGAAAACCGTTTGACTGCCTAGTCATTCTCTTGGAACTTTCCATTGTCGTAAGAAACGGGGCGAACTGGCCGACAAATTCACAATTGAAGTGCAACCCGAATTGAATAAAAAGCGCCATAGCGGGTACAATGACGGTTCTAAAATAAAAGTCTGGAATCGCCAACAGACGAGAAAGTTAAGAGCTGCCAATGACAGCTAAATCACCGTCCGAGAAAGATTCTAGAATACGGTACCCCTGAAAAAATTCCTTGTGCTCGGTTTGACAATTCGTTGGTTCGAAATTAAACTATATTAAGCATTTAAAGGTGTCCCTGATTATAAAGGCTAGATTGCTTGCCCCATATTCTAATGCGTTGTCAGGGAAATATCATTTTAGTGAGTTAGGAGAAACTATGACAAAAGCACCCATTTTCATTGTTGAAGTAGAACCAGACATGCAAATTAAGGTAAAAAAGCAACCGGTACAAGACGACGTTTCGCTGGCTATGCTAGGAATGTCATATTGCAACTTTCTGACTAAGACGCAAACAAGAGTTAGCAGCATTGGGAGTACGCTTGAAAAGATAAATGCTGACGGCCCCAGTGTCGAGCAGTCCGGGCATACAAGAACGCTTGAAGTTGGTGTCGACACAGGAAGTGGCGAGGTTTACGCTAAGGGTAAAGACATGACAACTGATGAAACTCTTTCGTTGATTGGCATGTTCTTAGTCCAGCAGTTCTATGGTAGTCTGGTGTCCAGTACAACTGACTTACAGAGTTATATAGAGAGCACGATTAAAATTTACCAGGGTATGAATTCAGAAGCTCAAATTAACTGGTAGAAAATAGAACTCTAAGAGACTGTTGTTGGTAATCAAGATTATTTGGGTCTCTGTCAAATCGTATTGGTGGAGATTTTGAACGGCACATTCACTTCGG
>NZ_JQCA01000022.1 GCF_001437125.1 Levilactobacillus paucivorans
CCACTTCTAAGAATAGATTCTTAGTGTTGCACTTGATTTGACAATTGAGGAAGAAAATCCAAAATTAAAATCAACTGAAAAAACCGAAACCGTTGACCAGATGATTGACCGGTTAACGGCTAAAGCCCACGACGCCCTGTGTGCCATGGACGACTTTACCCAAGAAAAGGTCGACCACATCGTCCACCAGATGGCGATTGCCGGTCTCGACCAAAACATGACATTAGCCAAGGCGGCCTTCGAAGAAACTGGCCGTGGGGTCATGGAAGACAAGGCCATTAAGAACATGTTTGCCACCGAAGAAATTTGGCACTCGATCAAACATGACAAGACCGTCGGCATCATCAAGGACGACCGTGAACGTCAATTGATTACCGTTGCCGAACCTTTAGGGATTCTGGCCGGGGTTACGCCTGTGACGAACCCAACGTCAACGACACTCTTCAAGTCATTGATTGCCGTGAAGACGCGGAATCCAATCATCTTTGCCTTTCACCCACAGGCCCAGAAGTCTTCTGTGATGGCGGCCAAGGTCGTTCGCGACGCCGCGATCGCTGCCGGTGCGCCAGAAGGCGTGATCCAGTGGATCGATAAGCCTAGCTTGGATGCCACGACGGCGCTGATGAATCACCCAATGGTTGCCAGTGTCTTGGCCACCGGTGGTCCCGGCATGGTCAAAGCGGCCTACTCAACCGGTAAGCCAGCCTTAGGGGTTGGCCCTGGTAATGGTCCAGCCTACATTGAAAAAACGGCGAAGATCAAGCGGGCCGTCTACGACATCGTCCTTTCCAAGACATTTGATAACGGGATGGTCTGTGCTTCTGAAAACAGTGCGGTCATTGACCAAGAAATCTATACCGCTGTTAAGCAAGAGATGCAAGATCGTGGTGTCTTCTTCATTAAGAAGGCCGACGAAAAGGCTCTGGCTGATGCGATGTTCCGACCAGAGGGTGGCGTCAAGGGCCCAATCGCCGGGATGGCTGCGGTTAAGATTGCGGCATTAGCTGGGATTGAAGTGCCCGCTAACACCAAGGTCCTGGCAGCTGAATTGAAGGGTGTCGGACCAAAGTTCCCACTCTCTCAAGAAAAGTTATCGCCAGTGATTTCCGTTTACAAGGCAAAAGACAAAGCGGATGCCTTCCAAATCTGTGATGACCTCCTCCACTTCGGTGGGCTGGGTCACACGGCTGGTATCCACACGACTAACGACGATCTCGCCACGGAATTTGGGATTAAGATGAAGGCCAGCCGGGTCCTCGTCAACACGCCTTCCGCTATCGGTGGGATTGGGAACCTCTACAACGAAATGATTCCTTCATTGACGTTAGGAACCGGGTCATGGGGTAAGAACTCCGTGTCTCATAACGTTTCCTCATTTGACCTGTTGAACATCAAAACTATTGCAAAGCGGCGAAATAACATGCAGTGGATTAAATTACCTCGCGTTTACTTTGAAAAGACATCCGTTCGTTACCTCGACGACATGCCTGGCATCAAGCGGGTCTTCCTGGTTACCAGCCCATCAATGGTTGAACTGGGTTACATCGACACCGTCTTAAATGAATTGAAGCGTCAACCAAATGGGATCGAATACTCCTTGTTCTCTGACGTGGAACCCGACCCAACAACCGACACGGTTGAACGTGGGGTAGCGCAGATGCGGACCTTTAAGCCAGATACCATTATTGCTTTAGGTGGGGGATCACCAATCGATGCTGCGAAGAACATGTGGTTATTCTACGAAGATCCTAACGCTAGTTTCTTCGGCGCTAAGCAGAAATTCTTGGATATTCGGAAGCGGACTTACAAGTTCCACAAGCCACACAAGGCCCAATTCGTGGCCATTCCAACGACATCTGGGACTGGTTCAGAAGTGACGCCATTCTCCGTCATTACTGACTCCAAGACGCACGTGAAATACCCACTGGCTGACTATGCTTTGACGCCTGACGTGGCCATTGTGGATTCACAATTTATCCAAACGGTGCCAAAGAAGACGGTGGCTTACTCCGGATTAGACGTATTAACCCACGCCATTGAATCCTATGTTTCCGCCATGGCTTCCGACTACACGCGGCCATGGTCGCTGCAAGCCATCAAGTTGGTTATGGAAAATCTGACGGCTTCTTACAATGGGGATGTCACGGCTAAAGAGGAAATGCACAACGCCTCAACGTTAGCCGGGATGGCCTTTGCCAACGCCTTCCTCGGGGTTGACCACTCGATTGCTCACAAATTAGGTGGAGAATTCGGCTTGCCTCATGGTTTGGCTATCGCGATCACTTTGCCACACGTTATCCGGTACAACTTCCAGGAACCAACGAAGCTGGCGATGTGGCCTAAGTACGAAACCTTCAGAGCCGATGAAGATTACGCTCAGATTGCCCGTTACTTGGGGTTAGCCGGGACGACTAAGGAAGAATTGAAGGAAGCCCTCGTCGCTAAAGTCATTGACTTGGCACACTCAGTTGGCGTGACCTTGAGCCTGAAGGCTAACGGCGTGGACAAGGCGCACTTCGACCGGACCGTGGACAAGTTAGCTGAATTGGCCTTCCAGGACCAATGTACGACGGCCAACCCACGGGAACCACTCGTGTCTGAACTGAAGCAAATTATGATTGATGAATACGACGGCAAGAACGTCGAAGAATAAGCAACACCGGGCGGTACTCCAGCGAGGGTACCGCCTTTTTTATGCATGTGGTAGGGGCAAAGTGCTAGAGGGCCGCATGCGGCTGCCAGGGGTTACGCCTGCTGTGGGGACGCTTCAGCCTGAGGATCAGGCTTCTCGCTCGATTTGAAGCCCCGCTAAGAGGCGCGGGTCTTCAAAGTCGCCCGTGGTGTAAGGCCGAGAAGCCCACTCGGTCTAACACCACCGTCACGGCTGGCTTCACCCCTGGCCTCCTCCGGCTACGGTTGTGAGTTGCCATGAAATGGTGTGACGGTAGCCGATGGTTAGGATGAGACGATGGTCGACATACCAAGATGGTTAATGGTAATCGGTGCGAGACGTCGACTGGGTAGCTATGTTTTAAGTGATATTGTCTCCAAAAGGATCGGTTTTCTACTATAATAGTAACCGCTAGAAGTTAACATCTCGGTGAATGGGTGAGTCGCTGTTCGGAGTTTGTTGCCGAGGGCTTATTTGGAGGATGATAGCTCAAAAACAAGCAATTTTATAAAATAAGCCGGGACCCGCTCCCTAATTTTGACAAAAATGGGGGTGATCGAACGTGAAATTTGCATGATTTTGCGTGAAATTGTCGCGAAAGAGTCAGAATTTCATCAAATTATCATGAAAAATGACCGTTTTTTTCGATTTTTCGGTGCAAAAGACACGGGAAAAAAGGTCTCTTTTTGGCTAAAATGGGTAAAAATTGGGCGATTAAAGCGGTTTATATTACAACAGGGTAACAAATATTACGGAATGTCATACTGTAATATTTTTCTTAACGCTGGTGTAACCTAACACCAATCTCACTGACATAACCATCAGTTATTCTAATAGCCGTTAAGCAAACAAAGGAGGACATTCATTTATTATGAATATCAAAAAAGCTTTAGTTACGACTCTTGGAACGGTTGCCGTTGTCGGTGCCGGTTTCTTCGCCACTAGCGACACGGCAAATGCCGATGTTAAGGTTACGGTCAAGCAGGGGGATTCTGTTTGGTCACTAGCTAACAAGTATGACTCATCTGTAAATGCTATCGAAAAGGCAAACAGCCTGGCTAACAGTAGCTTGATCTTTGTTGGCCAAAAGTTGAACGTGCCAAACAGCACGCAAACGACTTCGACTAGTTCAGCTAACGTTGCTAGCCAAAACTACAACACCGCTAGCCAAACGCAAAACACGACTTCTACCCAACAACAAACCACGACTAGCAGCAACACTGCTGCTTCTACTGGTGTGTCTGGTTCAGAAGCCAGTGCCAAAGCTTGGATTGCTGGTAAAGAATCTGGCGGTTCTTACTCAGCACGTAACGGTCAATACGTTGGGAAGTACCAATTGAGTGCTTCTTACTTGAACGGTGACTACTCTGCTGCCAACCAAGAAAAGGTTGCCAACAGCTACGTTGCTTCCCGTTACGGTTCATGGTCTGCTGCCCAATCATTTTGGCAAGCAAACGGCTGGTACTAAAACTCAGCTCATTTAACGTTTAAATTCAAGTAAGCACAGCGGATGCAGGTCCGCTGTGCTTTTTTGTTGCGCTGAAAATGAAATGGACGGAGATGGGATAGCTGTTTGAGTTGAACATGGACCGTTGCGTGAAAATAGGTCATTGCGAATAAGTTTCCGATGTAAGGACTCTTACGGCTAACTTACCTGACAGCGTGGCGCAAAGTTGTCTGTGAAGAGACTGGATAACGGCCAATTTTCTTTCGCTAGGAATGACTTGGCACACTGTCTTTTACTTATATTTAGGAAGAAACGTTCTGCGAAATGGTTAAAAAGCACCAAAATTTCCACTTTTTTGGCGAAAGATCGCGGTATATTGCAGAAAAGAACAGCGAAGATGACCGCCGAAACTCCACTTTTTCTCGCTAAACCGTCACACCACAGCAACATAAGCCCTAGAAAGTCCCCGTATGTTGCGGCGTGGTTAACCATGTTACGGTTTGTCATGTAAGGCGATTTTTCTTAATCAGCGTGTAACTCAGTATCAACCACCGTGTAACCTCCACAGGTTATGATAGGTCTCGTTAAGTAATTGAGACACAGACCGCTTCACTAATCAAAGGAGGACATTCATTTTATGAATATCAAAAAAGCTTTAGTTTCTACATTAGGTACTGCCGCAGTATTAGGTGCCGGGTTCTTTGCCAGCACCACTTCCGCTAACGCCGACGTCCGGGTGTCGGTTAAGTCCGGAGACACGGTTTCTAAGATTGCAAACCAATACAACTCCAGTGTGTCATCAATCGAAAAGGCTAACAACTTAAAGAACGTTAACGTCATCTACGTGGGTGAATCTCTGGTTGTGCCATCAGCTTCGTCAACCAGCACGACTACGACTAGCAGCCAAGTTTCAACGCCTAGCCAAACCACGACTTCGACTTATTCTGCTAATACTAACAACTCTGCCAACTACACTGGCACTAATAACTACAGCAGTCAATCCGCTTCTACTGGGACGACTAGCTCTGCTTCAACGACGTCAACTTCCGGTAACAGTTCATCCGCTAAGGCATGGATTGCCAACAAGGAGTCTGGTGGCTCATACTCAGCTCGTAACGGCCAATACGTTGGGAAGTACCAATTGAGCGCTTCTTACTTGCATGGGGATTACTCTGCCGCTAACCAAGAAAAGGTTGCCAACAACTACGTGACCTCTCGTTACGGTTCATGGTCCGCTGCCAAGTCATTCTGGCAAGCAAACGGCTGGTACTAAAATTAGCCAACTTAATTAACTGAAGGTAATAACGGTGGCGGTTCCTCTTTGGGGGAGCCGTCATTTTTGCGTACGCGGAATCCCGTTGTGACGGGGTTTGTCGGTGTAAACGATTCAAACTAGAATTGGTTGTCATCATTTTGTAACATTTACTCAATTTGCCTGTAACAGTCGAAGCTTATGCTGGGGTTACTGAAGAACAACCAGACAAGGAGGAACCGGCTTGAAATTAAAGGCACTGTTGATGACGATGTTAATGATGGGGACGTTGGTTCTGTCTGGCGTGACGACGTTGGTGGGGTCAACCACCACAGCCGAAGCCAAGGTCACTTACGTTTGCAAGCTTTCCAAGCAAGAGCGGCAGGCAAAGAAGTGGATTGCCATGAAGGAATCCGGTGGAAACTACAAGGCCACGAACGGTCTTTACTATGGTCGTTACCAGCTCACCCGGTCCTACTTAAAAGGGGACTACAGTAAGGCTAACCAGGAGAAGACGGCGGATCGATACGCCCATAGCCGTTATGGTACCTGGGTCAAGGCTAAGCGCCACTGGTTGGCTTGTGGCTGGTTCTAAATCATGATGAGTAGCGGCTCGGGATTTTCCTGGGCTTTTTATTTTGGCGTTTGCCAATAAAGAAAAATGGCGTCAAATTCAGTATTTACGCTGAATTTGACGCCATTTTTAATTAGGATTCGGCGAGTGGTTCTTGTTTCATAAGCAGGTGGAACTTGAGAACGATTAGTAGGTTGAATCCCACGATCATAGTCAGGAGAATTCCCCAAGCGGTATTGGTGCCGGTATTCGTAGAGATGGCTGACCGTAAGAGATCGATCAGGTAGGTCATCGGTAGCCATGGATTGAGCCGTTGAGCAAAGGAGCTGACCAATGGCGTCGGGTATAAGCCGCCAGAACTTGCGAGTTGTAGAACCAAGACGATCGAGATGAGCCAGGTGCCGAAACCACCGAGTAGGAGGCGAAGGCAAAAGATGAGGGAAAGAAATAGAACTGATCCCAGGAGAATGGCCCAGAAGAGGGCGGACTCCGAGCGGACGGTTAGGCCGTTAGCTTGTCGTAGCGTAAAGAAGAGTAGGCCGCTTTGAATGAGTGCAACCACCCCGACGACACTGGCTTTGCTTCCCCACCAAGTGAGGGCTAAGCGTGGCTTGCGGTAAAATATCGCCCCGTCATACATGGTTCCCAGGGCAATCCCACCGACGTAAAGGCCAATTGCAATGGCAAATGGTGCCATCCCGGTACCATTATTGGGAACCTTGGCAATATCGTGGCTTTGAACTGCCACGGGTTGCGCTAAAGCCATTGCTGTTGCCGTGGTATCGGCAATTGTTGCGAGTTGTTGATGGCCATTAGTGAGAGCCTGCCCCATCGTAACGGATCCTTGCTGGAGGCGCTGAATACCTTGCTGCGAGGCGGTTAGGCCCATGGTCAACGCTTGATTGTGAATCGGTGTCGTGGCGGTCAGAAGTCTTTGCGTTCCCAGACCAAGTTGCTGGCTCCCAGCTGAGAGAGCAGTCGTTCCCTTGGCCGCGGCAGCCATGCCGGCAGATGCGCCGTGGACAGCGGTTAAGAGGGCTTGAACGTTCAACTGTGTGACTTCTCGGCTGACTTTGGTCGTAATGCTGGTGGCCATTCCGCTAGTAATCTTGGAAACAATGAAGTTCTGGCCGGAGTTTTGGGTGTAGTGAAGTTGCATTTGCTGGGGATGAGTCGTGAGTAAGGTCGTCGCGTCCTGAGAGAAGTCGCGGGGAACCGTGACGACGAGATAAACTTTCCCGGATTTTAGTTGTCGCTCTGCTGTGGTTGCCGAGAGATGGTGGAAGTCGAGGCTGTCAGATCGAATGAGGTTGTGGGTGAGTTGTCGGCCAATCGCAATCGTTTTACCATGGGTCGTTGCTGGTCGGTCGTGATCCACGATGGCTACGGGAATATCATCGGTATGACCATAAGTGTTCCACATGGACGATAGGTAAAGGTAGCAGTAGATTGCCGGGATTAGGGCAATCATGAGTAGAACTAGAATCAGAGATTTGTGTTGCCATAAAGCGTGCCATTCACTCTTTAACATGAAAATCCCACCTTTCGAGGAGCTGTTGCGTTGCTCTAAAACACCCTTAGCGTAAGGCCACCGGCCAAGTGGTGCAATCGACAATATAGGTGGAAGTGTTGGGTAAAAATGACCAACATTGTCGTGAGTTTTCCCATAAAAGGCTGGCTTGATTAACTGAAAAGGCCAACAACAGGTTTACCGGAAGTGTTGATTGACGCTGTTAAAGAAAAGTTATCTAATTGATTTAAAATGGCGTGATTCAGTGAGGAGATGATGGCATGGAGACAGATACGCGGGTTCTGACAACGGAGGTTAAGTTGCAGCGGGCTTTCGTTAAATTGCTTGCAGACAAGGGATTTGACCGTCTCACAGTTCGAGATTTAGCTCGTGAAGCCACGATTAATCGCGGAACCTTTTACCAGCACTATTTGGATAAATTTGATTTACTAACGAGCTATGAGAATGAGCTGGTGGGAGCCGTGCAGGGAATTTTTACACAGTATCCCAAGCCAATGGGGAAAATGGTACCGGATCAGCGGGATGCTTTTTGGCAATTGTTTCAATATTTGTATCACCAACGGGCTTTGAGTGCCGCATTATTGCGGTGTCCGGCGTCAAAGATTGGCCCCCGCCTCAAGGCACTCATTGTGATGATTGTGGCGGTTCCAGTCGATGGTGAAGCTGCGATTCCACAAGACATTGCGCAGGAGATCGTGGTCCAGGGAGTTCTCGACTTCATTCGTTATTGGTTGACGCGTGACGTGGTTTTATCTCCGCAGCGAGCCTACGCGATTTTCAAGGTAACACGGACGCTTTCACCCCAACAATTAGTCGGTGACAATGAAAGCTTTTCAAATAATTCTTGAAAGCGGATACAAAGTTGATTACACTAGTAATTAACTGAGAAAAAAGCGTAGGAGGAAATTATGGGAAAAACATTGGCAATTAACGCGGGAAGTTCAACACTGAAGTGGAAGCTCTTTGAAATGCCTGAGGAGACGGTCATCGCATCTGGTTTGGTCGATCGTTTAAATCTGCCTGGCTCAATCTTTAAGGTCAAGCTGGCCAACGGCGAAAAATTTACGGATACCCAGGACAACATCACCAATCAAGAAGCGGCGGCCATGGTATTGACACGCCTCAAGTCCTACGGGATTTTGGACCACTTGAGTGAAATCACCGGTGTCGGTCATCGAATCGTCGCCGGGGGTGAAATCTTCAAGGATTCTGCGCTGATTACGCCGGAAGTCTTGGACCAGATCAAGTCTTTAAAGGACTATGCACCGCTCCACAATCCGGTTCAGGCCTATTACATCGAGGTCTTCCAGCAGTTATTGCCTGATGCCCAACAGGTTGCGGTCTTCGACACCTCCCTGTATACGGATATGCCGGCCGTGAACTACATGTATAGCCTGCCTTACGAATACTACGAAAAGTTTGGGGCCCGTAAGTACGGGGCTCACGGGACTAGCCACCGTTACGTGGCGCACCGAACCGCAGAACTTCTCGGCAAACCCCTAGAAGACCTGAAACTGATCACCCTGCATTTGGGCTCTGGTTCCTCGGTCACGGCGTTTGACCACGGTCAGGCCCTCGATACCTCGATGGGTTTCACGCCCCTCGCAGGGGTCATGATGGGGACACGTTCGGGGGATATCGACGCTTCCCTGGTCGCCTTCCTGGCGGAGAAACTCCAGATTGATATGCCAGCCATGGTGGATATTTTAAACCACAAGTCTGGGCTGTTAGGGGTGTCCGAATTGTCACCCGATCAACGTGACCTGGAAGACACCCAAGACGAGCGACCCAAGTCCAAGCTGGCTTTGGATATGTTCGTTAACCGCGTAGTCCGCTATGTGGGGAGCTATGTGGCCGAACTCGGTGGTTTGGATGCCATTGTCTTCACGGCTGGTTCCGGTGAGAATGGGATCGCCATGCGCCAGGCCATTGCTGATAAATTGGGAGTCTTCGGTGTTGCCATCGATCCCGCTAAGAATGACTTCCGGGGTGAAGAACATATCGTGAGCCCGGACAACGCAGCTGTTCAGGTTCTGGTCGTGCCAACCAACGAGGAACTTATGATTGTCCGCGACGTGGACCGTTTGTCCCATTAAATTCTGTTAAAAAAGGCCGATAGGCCGCCTTGTGAAACTGGGCCGCCTGCGGCTGCCAGGGGTTACGCCTGCTGTGGGGACCGCCTGCAGCCAAAGGGCGGGCTTCCGGCTCGCTTGGAAGCCCCGCTGAGAACCGCGAGTCTCCCAAGTCGTCCCAGTCTGTAAGGCCGAGAAAAGCGCTCGGTCTTACAGACTCGTCACGGCTGGCTCCACCCCTGGCCTCCTCCGGCTCAGGTGGTGAGTCATGGCGGTCTAGGTTTGGGAGTTATCGAAGTCTTCTGCTGGTATCACAAATTTAACAGTCAAAAAAGCCCTCAACCGCGCTGGTTAGCATGGTTGAGGGCTTTACAATTGTTGCGATTTTTAAAGCATAAGTGAGATTGCTTGCGGGTCAAGATAACAGACAAACATACTGGTTCGGATTGGACCTCATTGTTAGAACGGTAGTGGCCAATCTGGTATTGTGGTTTGTCATCAGACGGAAATTACCGCATCTGAAGATCCCGACGGCGGTAACCCAGCCAACCGACGATAACCAGAACGATAGCTAAACCAATCATCCAGCTAAAGGTCGTCCAGTCGACCGCGTGTTGCGGAATCCGGGGCATCCAGCCAGCAGGGGTGACATTCTTAACCCAGCTAGGCAGCTTGAGTAGGCTCCCCATGTAGACGGAGACAAAGCCCAATGCCAGGTAGAGCCAGGTAAAGGTCTTGATCCGTGGCCAGCAGCCGACGAGTAACACGGCAATGCCCAGGAAGACCCAGATTTCGGGAAGTTGTCCGGCAATACCTTGCCAGAATTCGTGGGCACTGATGCCGTCCTTCACGTGATCCAGACTGGCATCCCCCATGACGACGATCCCACCCAGACCGCCAATGTAGGCCAGAGTGCTGGTCAGAAAGGCGGGACCCACGTAGCTGAAGAAGAGGCGGGTGCGGCTCACTGGCCGCGCGTAAACGGCTTCCAACCAGCCCCGAGTTTCGTCGGTGTGGGCCTTTAAGATTAGCTGAATGCCAGGGATGGTGGCCACGGCGGCCATGACGACGGCCAGGAGTGACGTGAAGCTTAACAGGACTTTGTGGTTAGCCTCGTGGACCATGGCCGCGCCGAAGACCTGTTGCATCGTCGGGTTGGTCTTAAGGATGTCACCGATGGTGTTGAAGACCGTTCCGTAGGCAACTCCGAAGATGATGACTGCGAGGATCCACGCGATAATGACGTTGCGTTGGCGCCGCCATAATAGGGAAAGTGGGCCCCGTAGAAAGGCAGAGGCGCGACGCTTACCCGGTCGTGTCGTCAGCGCACCGGCACCAAGGTCTCGGCGATTGTTGGCCATGACGGCCAGACCGAAGAGAATCAGGGCGGTAGCCAGACTCAACCAAACAGGTAGCCAATTGGCGTCGTTGTATGGCGCTAACTTTTCCACCCAACCCAATGGCGACCACCAGGTGAGTCGTGGATGCTGAACATCGGTGATCATCCGGGCTAAATAGCTGATGCCAAAAAGCGTGTAAGCAATTCCGGTGGCACTGGCCGAGTGATCGGCCACCTGGGCCGTCAAGAGGCCTAAGAAACCGAATAGGAGGCCGGTAGTGGCCAAGCCAATCCCGATTAACCAGTTCCCTTCAAGCGAAGCACCAGGCATGTTAGCGGCGGTTAAACCGACACTGTAGAGGATGCCCAGGAGGCCATTGACGATGACTAGTTCCCAGGCCGCGGCGGCCAATGGGGCGGCCGTGCCGACGGCGTGAGACCGCACGAGTTCGGTAATGCCCAGGTCTTCCTCACCACGCGTGGCGTGGACGCTGAGGGCAAGGTTCATGACGACTTGAATCAGCGCCATGAATAAGAGCATTTCATTGGCAAAAATTTCGGCGGTTGTGACCTTTCCCTTAAAGGAGAAGGCCCCAAACATGGCGACGATCCCCGGGCTAGCGAGGGTCCCCTTGATGGCGGCAATCTCGGATTGCGTGCCGTAGATGTCTTCAAACTTCCAAGCCACACTGGCCATCAGGGCAGCTAGAATGACAATCCACATGAGAATCCGGAAGCGATCGCGGCGAAAGGCTAACCGGATCAGTTGACCGGTACGTCCATAACGTGACATGGCGATCACTCCTTTCCCGTGTAGTAGTGCATGAAGAGATCTTCAAGAGTTGGTGGCGTACTCTGTAGGGCCATGACCTGGTGTTGCGCCAGGGTAGCCATGATGGTGGCTAATTGCGAATCTTCGACGGCAAATTGCCACTCGTGGGCTTGATGGCCAGCGGTGACACCGTGAACCCCGGGCAGGGTGGTCACGTCAAAGTCATCGCCCAGCGTAACAGTAACCATGGTGCGCGTCAGGTGGCGCATCTCAGCGAGACTCCCGGTCTCGATGATTTGTCCCTCACGGATGATCCCGATGCGGTCACACATGCGTTCCACTTCAGAGAGAATATGACTTGAAAGCAGGACGGCCTTGCCACGTTGCTTTAAGTCTAAGACGGCTTCCTGGAAGACCCGTTCGTTGAGTGGATCGAGCCCAGAGGTTGGTTCGTCAAAGATGTAGAAATCGGCATCTTGGGAGAAGGCGGCAATCAGCGCCACCTTCTGGCGATTCCCTTTGGAGTAGGTCCGCGCCTTCTTGGTCGGATCAAGCCCGAACTGTTTGATTAGGGCATCGGTCTTGTCGGAATGGGCCGTGCCGTTCATTTTGAGTAACAGATCAATGATTTCGCCCCCGGTCAGATTTGGCCAGAGGTATACGTCGCCGGGCACATAGGCCAGACGTTGGTGGATCGTGACGCTATCGTGCCAGACGTCCTGACCGAAAATGGTGGCCGATCCGCCAGTTGCGCGGATCAACCCCAGGAGTACTCGGATCGTGGTTGATTTACCAGCACCGTTAGGTCCAATGAACCCGAACACCTCACCGGCATTCACACTGAAGGTGATATCTTTTAATGCTTGAAAACGGCCAAACTTTTTCTGTAACTGATGAATTTGTAAAATAGGCTGTGTTGCCATTTGAATCCCCTCCTCACGGTTATTAAATCGCTATCATCGTAAGCCTTGGTTTGGGGGAAGTCAATAGAAAGGTGAACTATTTATCTAAAATAGTTCACAAAATTTAAATACGCTGGGGATGAATGTGCTAAAATAATAACAGCTAAGAAGAAACCGCTGACATTTTAAAAAACAGGCAAGGGGACGTGAACCAAGTGGCAACGAACCAAGAGAGAAAGGACCAACAGCGGCGTAAAATTTTGGCCGCCGCGACCAAGTTATTTCTACGCGATGGCTATAAACCCACACACGTGAAGGGCGTGGCGGATGAGGCCAACGTGTCGCAGGTCACCCTATACAAGTACTTTGATAGTAAGTATGATTTGGCTCACCAGGTCGTCTTGGATCTCATCGTGGGTGGCTATGCCCAGTACCGAACGGTGGTCGATGACCCCAAGAAGTCCTTCCGTGAGGTCGTTCAGTTCATGATGAAGACCAAGGTGAAAGTCTCCGCCGGCATGAGCCAGGACTTCTACAACTTCACGGTCGCGGACATGCAAGGAAAGTTCGGTAACGGTGAGGCTAAGGCCACGTACGATGCTGGAAAACAATCCTTCTGGGATGCCGTCATTCAGCGCGGCAGAGACGCGGGGATGATTAATCCGGATATCTCCAACGCAGCTTTGACGATGTATTTGGACATGTATGTCGATTACTTCAGTTCACCGGACCACGATATTCCCGAGTATCGGCAACTGATTGACCAATTAATGCACTTATTCTTCTATGGGTTCGTGGGGCTTGCCCCGGACACGGTGGAAGGAAAAACTTCTAAGGAGCGTAAACATGACGGAAAATGATGTTTTAGCAGCAGTTCGAGCCTTTTCGCAGAGCAAAATGGGGGATGACGAGACCGGTCATGGCTTTGATCACATTCAACGCGTCGTCAGTCTCGCCGATAAGTTAGTGCGGGAATATCCCGCCGCTAACCGCGTGTTGACGGTCACCGCCGCCTACCTCCACGATGTCATTGATGAGAAGCTGGTTGAAGATACCGCCGCAGCCAGTGCCGAGGTGCGTGACTTTTTGACCCAGCAGGGCTTCAGCGCCGCCGACAGTGACACGGTTTTTCTGATTATGGACAACATGTCTTATCACAAGACGATTGATGGGACTGCCAAGCCACTGCCATTGGAAGGTCAAATCGTCCAAGATGCCGATCGGCTGGATGCGATTGGGGCAATTGGGATTTCTCGGGCGATTTATTTTGGCGGTCATTTCGGTGAAAAGATCTACGATCCAGCTGTTAAGCCCCGAACAAGCATGACGCATGCCGAGTACCGGAACCTGGACAACGAAACCATTATTAACCACTTCTACGAAAAATTACTCAAACTGAAGGACCTGATGAACACCGACGCCGCTAAGCGGGTGGCCGAACACCGGCAACAGGTGATGCTCGACTTCCTGGCAGAATATAAGGCCGAGTGGAACGCCCAGGCATAAAAAATGCGTGGTGATTAGTCATTTTTTCAGTTATTTTCTTCACAAAATGACAAATGCAAAATCCCAGTATAACGGGTTTCTTAGTTTGTTTTGTATATTATTTACAAAAATAGCTTGAAATTTGTAACTTTTTTACATATACTAGGAGTCGTTAGGTTGATGCGAATTTTCGATTAAAGGAAGGAACTTAAACCATGAAGATTGGATTAGTTGGATTAGGAAAAATGGGTAGTAACTTAGCTCAAAACATGATGGACCATGGAAATGAAGTTGTGGCATTCGATTTGAACCAGGACTTCGTTAATGAAGCTGCCGGATTTGGTGCACAACCCGCAACCTCACTCGAAGACTTGTTAAGCAAGTTGACCACGCCCAAGATTGTTTGGTTGATGTTGCCGGCCGGTAAGCCAACTGACTCGACCATCACCACGCTGACGGAAAAGTTGAATGCGGGCGATTTCATTATCGATGGTGGGAATTCTTTCTGGAAGGATTCGGCGGCCGCTGCTAAGGTAGCGGAAGCCCAAGGTATCAACTTCTTCGACTGTGGGACTTCCGGTGGTCAAGCCGGTGCCCGCGAAAATGGTAACTTCATGATCGGTGGGACGAGTGCCAAGGCCTTTGAAACCCTGAAGCCACTTTTCGAAGGCATTTCCGACAAGAATGGTTACCTCTACACCGGCGCTGCCGGTTCCGGTCACTACCTGAAGATGGTCCACAACGGGATCGAATATGGGATGATGGAAGCCATCGGTGAAGGGTTCGATGTCCTGGCTCACAGTGACTTCGATTACGATAACGAAGCCGTTGCCAAGCTCTGGAATTCGGGTTCTGTGGTTCGTTCATGGCTGATGGAATTGATTCAAGAAGCCTTTGCGGATGACGAGAAGTTGGATGACATCAAGGGTGTTATGCACAGCTCTGGCGAAGGTAAGTGGACCTTACAAGAAGCCCTGGACCAACAAGTGGCAACGCCAGTTATCGGGCTTTCCCTGATGATGCGTTACCGTTCAATGGAAACCGACACCATGACGGGTAAAGTCGTTGCCGCCTTACGGAACGGCTTCGGTGGTCACGCGGTTGACAAGGCTAAGAAGTAAACTTTAAAATTGAATTTTATGGAGGGACTGGCAATGATGCTGGTCCCTTTTTTCTTGTGTCAAAATCACTATTGAGGAGAGCCAGATGCGATTTGCGTTTGGAACGCTGGGAGAAAATTTTTAATAGGCCGTTATGTCTGAAAATACTAGTGGCAATCTTTTAGGGACTTGAATTTAACCAGTATTCGGAGCCGGAGGTGGGCGAGGGAGACGTCCTGTGTCGGTGGTGTTAAACCGGTGAACTTCCGGTTCTACAGCACGGGACGTCTTTGGGACCCACGCCCCTTGTGGGGCTCGAAGGCGAGTCCGAAGACCGGGTTTTGGCTTCGGGCGTGCCCCATAGGACGTCTCCCTCACCCACCGTAGGTGGCGTAATTAATAAGGAATATAAATTCACCCATGCATTTTTCAGAAAATGTGCGTATGATAGTAAACAGTGACGCTAATTTGAAAGAGAGATGTTAAAATGACGCAAGTAAATTCTGACCCAGACAAGGTCTCGCGGAGCAACTTAATCGCCATCTTTGCGGTAGCGCTGATGGCCTTCCTGGGAATTCTAGTGGAAACCTCGATGAATGTGACGTTCCCAACGTTAATGAAAACCATGCACGTATCCCTCAGTACCGTGCAGTGGATTACCACGGGGTACCTGTTGACGGTATCGCTACTGATGATTACCTCGGCCTTCCTCAAACAACGCTTTACGAATCGACAACTCTTCGTGGCGGCCGCGACCGCTTTTATTTTGGGCGCTTCGATTTGTGCGCTCGCACCCAGTTTTGGAATCTTATTATTCGGTCGGATCATCCAAGCCGGTTGTGCTGGGATTGCCATTCCGTTGATGTTTAATGTGGTCATGGAAAGTGTGCCCCGCTCGCGCCTTGGATTCTACATGGGGATGGCCGGGTTAATCCTCATGATCGCGCCGGCCAGTGGCCCAACCTTCGGGGGAGTCATGGTTTCCTTAGCCGATTGGCGGATGATTTTTTGGTCCACGATTCCGGTGGAAGCCCTGGTCTTACTCCTGGGTTTCCGGGCCATTAAGCAGTTCGATCCCGTGTCGAAGGTTCACTTCGATTGGCTTCAATTTATCCTACTCGCCATCGCCTTTGTCAGCTTTACGATGGGGGTCAATAGTCTCAGTACCGCGGGTCTCCTGAGCTGGGAATTCCTGGGTGGCGTTGGCCTGGCTCTTGTGATGATTTGGGGCTACATTCACCTATCCAAGCACAGCGAGCATCAACTTCTCAAACTAGAAATCTTCAAGAATCCCGTCTTCACGTTTAGCTTCTTAGCCTACGTGAGCCTGCAATTCTGCAACATTGGGATTAACTTCGCGCTCCCTAACTACGCCCAAATTGTCGTGGCTGCGAGTTCATTAGCCGGCGGGATGATGTTACTTCCCGGAAGCCTGGTGACGGCCTTGCTCCAACCTTGGTTTGGCCACTTGTTGGATGCGCACGGAGCGCGGTTGCCAATCTTACTGGGGAGCAGTCTCTTTACCTTAGCGGCGGTCTTCTTCACCGTATTGGGGCAACACTTGAGCGTGCTGATCATTGCGATCCTTTACGTTTTATTCAGTATTGGCCGGTCAATGGCTTTCAGTAATACCCTGACAAATGGGTTGAAAGAGGTTGCGCTGACACAGCGAGCCGATGCCAATGCCATTTATAACACGGGGCAACAGTTCGCTGGGTCCTTAGGGACCACGATTCTGGCGGCCTTGATGTCCTCAGTCAAGACGCCAGGATTGTCCAATGCGCAACAGACGGCGCGAGGAAGTCAGTTGGCCTTTGGCTTGATTCTGGTTCTGAGTATTCTTAACTTTGGCCTATATATGATTGTGTTCAAGCACCAAAAGACTGATAAGTAAAAAATATGGACGACTGGCATTTGCCGGTCGTCCTTATTAATTTAGTGATGGAATCTAAGATACAGCCAGTAAAGGAAAATCATCGCAGGGCTAAATTCGGCGATCCGTACGAGAGCATCCCCGATGTTACTGAGCAGGATCAAGTTAGACCAGATACTAGTCTTAGAGTCAATGGCATCAATGGCGGCAAAGTACAGGTAGGTCAGGCCACCATAAAGGCTGCCAGCGCTGATCCCCGTGCTAATCGCCTGAAGCCAGACCGGTTGCTGGCGGCTCAACCGTTGTTGCTTACGGTTTCCGATACCAAGCACGTAACCCGCGCCTAGCAGGTACACAACGACTCCGGTTAGAAAGAAGAGGCTGGTGAGGGCTAACCAGGAGAGTGCGGTGGTGGGATGGCGTTGGGCAAAGAAACTCGTGATAATTGGGGCCAGGAAAACGTAGATGGCCCCCCAGAGGAGCGCCTTGTCCTCGATCCGCTTGGCCGCTAGGCGTTTGGTGTCATCGAATTCTCCGTTGACACCATAGAACCAGATGCTGAATTTGTCATGAAAAGGGTGGTTGTTGGTCATGTTGTTACCTCCCCGAATAATGTTTTAGAAGCCCACTCCGAAGGGCTTCTACCAAGCTTCAGTATAACCATGGCGGCTACCCGTGTCGAGAAAAAAAGTATCCGAAGGTTAGTTCGGATACTCAGATGGAAAAGTTATGACAAATTAAGTCGACGCGAGGATTAAATAAACGGAGCGCTGTGAACATAGCCGAAGACAACTAGCCAGAACCCCCGTGTCGGTGGTCTTAGCCGAGGCTTTGTCTCGGCTTAGAGCACGGCCAACTTTGAAACTCGCGGTTTTAGCGAGGTTCAAGGTTGCCCTGAAGACCGTTTCTCAGGCTTCAGGTCTGCCTCATGGGGGTTCTGGCTGGTTGCCGGAGGCGGCAATGTCACACGCTATCGCTCACGATTTTGAAACTTAATTGGGTAGCGATTGAGTGTGGTGCGAAACACGTCACTCGGGACGTAATACTTGTTTTGAGCCAGCCGTTGGCCGTTGAGGCCGAAGACGTCCTCGGTCATGAGTACCAAGGGTCCCCGACCGACAAAGGCGCGGCGGAAGGTTGATCGATCACGCTCCGACACGGTGATTGTCAGCTGAGAGCTGGCGGCGTGTTGGTAGAGATCTTTCTCCAGAAACTGTGTGATGCTGGCCGAGTCTTCCAGATCGATATCGAAGGCCGTAACCGTGTCTGGCATGATAATGGCCAGGTTGTTGGCCAGGTTGCCATCGTCATTTTGATACCAGATGTTGAGCGTGTAGTAGGGTTCATCGGACCGATGGAAGAGCTGGTCGGTGAAGGCGCTCGGCAGGTTCTCATGGTAGTAGACTTCGCGGTCGGTGACAGGCGTCGTTAGGCTCTTGAAGATCGGTGAGTCGAGGGACTCGATGCCCCGCTCACTGAAATTGTTTTCCCGCTTGATGAAGTGACCCTTACCGTGAACGCTGACGAGCACGCCGTCTTCCTTGAGTAGGGAGAGGGCGGTACGGAGCGTGACGCGGCTAACGTCAAATTCAGTGCGGAGGACCTCCTCGGACGGGAGTTTTTCCCCGGGGATGAGTTGGCCCTGCTTAATCATTTTTAATATCTGATTATAAACTTGAACATATTTGGGTGAACGGTGCATTCATAAGCCCTCGCAATCTATTTCATTACAAACTCATTTTAGCATGGGTTTAGTTGAGAGCATAATTATATTCATAGAAGGCGCCATAGGCCGTCCGGTCGGGCATGAGAAACTCACGAGTGAGTTGGAAATCAGCCTTTTCGAGTAGGTGCATCATGGGCCGGTTCGTATGATTGGTAGTGATTTGGAGGCCAGATAGGTCGCGACTGGCGGCAACGGCGATCAGGTCTTGTAAGATCTGGGTTGCCAGACCATGGCCCCGGCATTCGGAGTGCACCATCAGGCGATGGAGCTGGAGCGTGTTGTCTGCCAGGGTCAGGGTGATCGCCGCGCGTTGGTCCCGACCGTATAACCACAGGAGTTGTTGGTCGATATCGGCCCGCAGGGTATCTGGATTGGGATAACGTGGATTCCACTGGGTGATACCCGCCTGTTGCATTTGGCGTTGGGCATCGGCCAGGAGTTCCGTTAGGCCAGGCAAGTCACTGGTTTGGGCGAGACGTTTATTCAGGGTTGCAATCATGCCTATCTCGCCACCCTTAGAAGATCATGAGGGACATCACAAGCATCATGATCACCCCAAAGACCATGGGTACCGAGGTCCGTTTAACAATCTGAACCGGAGAAAGTTTCGTGGTTCCGGCAACGATCAAGACCACGGCAGCGACTGGAGACACGGCCCGCAGGAGGTTCCCTGCCAATTGCATGGGAACGGACAACGCAACTGGTGAAATCCCGGCAGCCTTAGACAGGGGGATAATCAGAGGAATCATGGCAAAGATCAGGGCAGTCCCACTCCCACTGAGCAAGACGATGACAGCGGTGAAGAGCACCATGACGATTGGTAAGACAATCCCAGAGCTACTCATGTGTTGCATGGTATCTTGGACCAGGTTAATAATTCCGATGGACGTTAAACCTTGAACGAAGACCTGCGCCGAGACCAGCAGGGCGACGATGCCCATGACGGCCCCCATCCCATCGAAGAAGGCGTTGGTTTCCTTCAAGACCTGGCGAACCTGGTGCTTGTAGGAGAGTTCGACAATAACGGCAATGACGAAACTAATCAGACTGACCACTTGGACACTGATTTCGAACTTGGTGCCGGCAAAGATATTGGTGAAGAAGACCACCAGTAACAGCACGATTGGTAACAGGGGTAAGAGGCCGTAAACAAATCCCTTGAAGCCGGTGTAATGCAGATCCTCGGTTGCCTTTTGGGCTTCCTTGTCGTCACTTTGCAGCAGTTCTTGTTCGTAAGTGAGTTCTTCAGGGTGCTTCTTATCCTGGTATTTCTGCCAGAAGTAGTGCACTAACGCGATGGCAATCAACGTTGGAATGGAAACCAGCGCATGTTTTTGGAAGACGTAGTCGGTGACGGACATGTGGAGCTGAGCGGCCACGGCGACGTTGTCAGAGCCCAATGGGGTGGGGACAATGGTTGCGGAGGTCCCGATGATGGCGGCCGCCGTTAAACGTGACATCCCAGTGGCCCGCAGGACGGGATATAAAGTTGCTAATAAGATAATAGCTAAGTTGGAAGCACTTGGCACAACCAGGGAGAGTAAGTTCCCTAATAAGAACACGATTGGCACCAAGATGTAGACGGATTTGATTTTAGCAATCGGCTTCGTCAGGGCGTGAACCGTGACTTGGTTAGCACCGATGTGATTCATGTAGGCACTGTAACCACCCAGGATTAAAATGACGAATCCGGGACCGATTAAGGTGTTTGAGAATTGGTCGACGATTGCCTGGAAGGGATTGAGCCAGGTCAGCCCGGTAGTTGCGGAAACGTCGATCTTATTGCCCAGGATGATGGCGACGTACATCAGGATTAACCCTAAGGATAACAGGGCCATCTTGATGTCGTTTTTCTTCAAAAGCATGTAAACCAATACGGCAACGGCAAGGATACCAATGACAGAAATTAAAATCGCATTCATGAATAGTCCCTCCTAGGGTTGGTTGGTTTGACTGATAGCGGCTACCAGCCAGTCACTGAATTGTTCTGAATCAACATCGGTTGCGACCGTGGCGTTATTTGGCAGGTTCAAGTAGCCGCGGAGGTCCATGAGTGAGGCTCCGGCGGTCATTGCGCCTTGCGTCTCGATCGCAACGTGGGTCTCAACTTCGGTAAACATCGCCGGATTCAAGATGAGGCCCATGGATAAGGCATCATACATGTGAAGCCCGGTCTTGAAGCTACCACCACGGTAGCGGGAGAAGAGGTCGTAGAACATGTCGCCGACTTTACCAAATTCTTTGATCTTAGCTGAGGTTTCGGGCATGACTTTGGCTTGGCGGCCAACTTCCATGGGGGCAATCCGAATCTTTAGGCCACTGTCCATGACAATCTTGGCGGCTTCGGGGTCGGACCCAAAGTTGAATTCGGTCAGGACACCGAAGTTACCGCGGCCCAAGGCACCACCCATCAAGACCAACTCGTCGATATTGGCGAGATCTTGGGGGTAGAGGTGGATGAACAGGGCAATATCGGTCAGTGGGCCGATGCCGACCAGCGTGACCTTAGCGTCGCTGTGAGCGACCACGTCGTGCATGGCCTCAACGGCTGTCTTTGAGGTGTCGGGGAATACCGTGGGTTCAGGGAAAGGATAGCCGTCCATCCCGGTCTTGCCGTGGACACCACTGGCGTCACGTACGGGATACAGCAGCGGCTTTCGACTTCCGGGAACGATGGCCACGGGTTTTTCCAAGAAGCTCAATAAGCGTTGCGTATTGAACGTTGTTTTTTCAAGGCTGACGTTACCGGCCAAGGGACTGATGAGTTTAACCTCGAGTTGATCACTGAAGAGGGCGATGGCAATGGCCACAGCGTCGTCAATGCCGGGGTCGGTACTGATGATGACGGGACGTTTGGTTTGAGTTGTATTTGGCATGAGCATAAGAACTCCTTTGAAATTTATAATAGCGCTTACACGGAGTATACAACGTCGTCTTAAATAATACAACGTTGTATTTAAAAATGATGACTGGGATCAATTATTGAGAACCGTGAAAAATCAGGAATCATGCGGATTGTGGGAATTCACAAATTAATAATAAAATTGATGGCGCGGTGTAACATCAATGGATTGTCGTGCGTTGTAAGCTTGTGAAAATGTGATGGAACGGGAACTTTCACCGATCGGCTAATGACTATGTTAAAAATTACTGGTTTACCGTTTTACGATGAAATAGGGCGACTTGTATTAGTTAATTCAGACAACTCGTCTCATTTTAAGAAAACTTGGTGACACGAAAAAGACCCCCAACGGAAACATTGGGGGTCCAAAGTATGTGTTTTTATTTGATGATTTTAACGAGCTTAGGGTTCCCGGTAATGTAGCCACCGGCGACCTTGTAGCGCTTGGTGCCAGAGATGAGTTGGTTGTGGCCATAGGAGTAATCCCAACCCTTTACCGTGAAGATGTGACCCTTGCGGTAGTGCTTGAGGCGATGGGTGAGAGTCACGTCGCTGTAAAGATTCCGACCACCCTTGGCTTTGACGTGGGTGACCCATTGGGGTTTGTCGGTGGTCACGTAACGTTGGTTCCCGGTAACGAAGGTGCCATCGGCGAGTTGGTAGCGTGTTGTGTCGCCATCTTTGACAAGTTTAGTTACAGCCACTTGTGATCCTTGTTTGAGGTGGGTGAGTTGATCGCTAAAGGTCGTGGTAGTGTGGGTCCAGATTACCTTAGGATTAGTCACGTATAAGGTCTTGGCTGTTTCATCTTCGAGGAAAAGTTTGCCCACATAAGCTGATTTAGCCGTGATATAACTGCCGTCACTCAGCTGGTAACGCGGATTGCCGGCCTTAGATTGCGTCGTGTTAACAACAGTGAATACTGGCGCATAAGCACTCGGCTTTGTGGCGTATTTGCGAATCCGTTCGCTCTTCTTGAAGTCGACGTGTTGGTAGCGGTAAAGCTTTTGTTTGCCGTAGACCCGGAAACTTTGAGAAGTATTTGGTGACGATGGGGCCGGACTGCTGTTCTTGGTATAGGTAATCGTAACGGGTTGCTCTTTTATAGAATCGCTGTTTTTTGTGGAGTCATCGCTTTTATCGAAGGTGACGCTGTTGGCACTAGCTGTGTACCCTGGAATTTCAGGGATCAACGTGTGCTGTGCATCTGTAATTACTTGTCCTTGGTATCCTGTGATTTTCTTAGTTGCCGTTTGACCAGATACTGTGGCCCCAATAGCCGTAAAAGGAGCGGTAGGTAGTGCGGTCCCATCACTTGTACGGTAGGTAATCGTCATATGGGCATCTACGTCTCTAAGCGGGACTTCTAAAGATACATTGACAGATTCTGACGTACCATCATAAGGGACTGTGGCTGCTAATCGTTCTTGGAGGAGTTCCTGATCAATCACGTTGTTCCCAAAAGCTCCAGCTAGTGCTTCGAAATCGGGAACATTAAAATTAGGATACCCGCTCATATATTGGCTGTAGATTTGTTCGGCTTGTTCGGGGGTACAGATATTGTTGGCAACATCATTAATTAATTGAATATTCATTATCGGTGAAAAGCTTGGCTGAGTATTTTTTTCTACTGCGTCCATAATAGCTTACATCGTTGTTTGGTTGTTAGTGTAGGAAATAGGCACATTGTAGTAGTTGGAGGAAGGAGCATCGGGCATTGCAAATATATGCACGGTTGTAGGGATTGTAATGGTGGTATCAGCCGCCTGAGCAATCCCTCCGCCGTGACTGAGCGCCGGCGATAGTGCCGGTCCACCAATGATTAAAGTGCCAAATAAGGCCAAACTAAAGATAAATATTTTTGAGGTTTTCATAATTAGACTCCCTTGCCAAAAATTAGGTCTGGTTGCTGGGCATTCAAAGCGACGACCGCTTTGGATGAGTTGGACATCCTAACAACGTTGTAACGTGTACGCCTGGAGAAATGTGGTCGCACACCTACAATAGTGTGCAGTGCTATCGTTCTCACGGACCTGCCCGAAGGTAACGTCGCTATACAAGTTGTGGCCATTCGAGGCTGTCGCCTTCTAGTTTGGGCAAACGGTTACATATGTCCCTATTATATACACAAGCTAAAAAATTTAGCGAGTTAAATCTTGAATTTTTAGCAGGGATCAGGCTTGGTGTTTCTCAATGAAAACAGAATTAAATTAGTCAACAATCTTAACGAGTTTGGGGTTCCCGGTAATGTAGCCGCCAGCGACCTTGTAACGTTTGGTGCCAGAGATCAGCTGGTTGTGACCATAAGAGTAATCCCAACCCGTCACATTGAAAATATGGCCTTTACGGTAGTGCTTGAGGCGATGGATGAGGGTCACGTCACTATAAAGATTCCGACCGCCCTTGGCTTTAACGCGAGTGACCCATTGGGGCTTGGCGGTGGTGACGTAACGTTGATTCCCGGTCACGAAGGTACCATCAGCAAGTTGGTACCGTGTTGTTGACCTGTCCCTAACAAGCTTGGTTACGGTCACTTTTGATCCTTGTTTGAGGTGGGTGAGCTGATCGCTAAACGCAGTGTCAGTGTGGGTCCAGATTCCCTTAGGGCTAGTGACGTAAAGGGTTTTGGCCGTTTCATCTCCGAGGAAGAGTTTACCCACGTAAGCCGATTTAGCCGTGATATAACTCCCATCACTCAGCTGATAACGCGGATTGCCGGCCTTAGATTGCGTCGTGTTAACGACGGTGAATACTGGCGCATAGGCACTTGGCTTCGTGGCATACTTGCGAATCCGTTCGCTCTTCTTGAAGTCGACGTGCTGGTAGCGATAAAGCTTTTGCTTACCGTAAACTTGGAAAGTTTGAAAGGCTGGTGCCGGTCGCCGGTAGGTAATGGTGACGTTCTGTTCTTTGTCGGGATCGTCGTTATTGTTGAAGGTGATGCTGTTGGCACTAGCCGTATATCCTGGGACTTCGGGGATGAGAGCGTGGCGAGTGTCGGTGTAGGTCTGACCGCTGAAACCAGTCACGACCTTTGTCCCAATACCATTAGCGAGAGTGATGCCGGTATCGGTAAAGGTACTTGCGGGGAGGGCACTACCGTCGCTGGTTTTATACGTGATCTTCATATGGGTATCGACCGGTTTCATTGGCATGGTGAAGTCTACGCGGAAAGAATTCGATGCTTCATCGTAGGAAAATTGGGAGAGTGGCGCGTCCAAAGCAGACTGGAAGGCCGGTTCATCAAGAGCATGACCCTTGAAAGCGGGACTCTGTGCCATAAGTTCCGAGAGAAGTTCAGCCTGCTCTTCGGGGCCACCCCCAATAAATGACGTGATAAATGCGGCGCCTTGTTCGGGAGACCAGAGATTATTTGCAATATTAATTTGTGCAGTTAGTATTAAGGCTTCGAAGCCGGGTTGTTGGCCTTGGAAGTTGGTATCTACGCTTGAAAAGATGTCTCGACCAGTCATTTGACTGGTGACCGCGGGTGTTTCGGTTGTCATGTCAACTTCATGGTCTGCGATATAAATGAAGACATTTGTTTCGTAGCTGTCTTCAGTGTTAGCAGCTTGAGCAACGGGAATATGGCTGTCTAATAAGGATTCAGGTAACAAGAAACTACTGACTAGTAATAGGCTACAGGCGATGAGAGTGGTCATTATTTTTTGAAGAAATTTCATGAGGGAACCTTCTTTTTGTGAAAATATTCACATTTATAAATCTATTATACCTTGAGATATTAAATAACGCTATGAGACAATTTTGAAGGCGTGAACGTAGCCGGAACTAGTGGAAAAAGACCCACAACAAAAATGTTGTGGGTCTAAATGATGTTGACTTATTTGACAATTTTAACAAGCTTAGGGTTCCCAGTAATGTAGCCCCCAGCGACCTTGTAACGCTTGGTACCAGGGATGAGTTGGTTGTGACCATAAGAATAGTCCCAACCCTTTACTGTGAAGATATGACCTTTACGATAATGCTTGAGACGGTTGGTGAGATCAACGTCACTGTAAAGGTTACGACCGCTCACGGCTTTAACCCGTGTGACCCATTGCGGTTTATCAGTCGTGATATAACGCTGGTTGCCGGTAACAAAGGTGCCATCGGCGAGTTGGTAGCGCGTCGTGTCGCCATCCTTGACGAGTTTAGTTACAGCCACTTTTGATCCTTGTTTGAGATGGGTGAGTTGATCGCTAAATGCCGTGGAGGTGTGGGTCCAGATTCCCTTAGGATTAGTAACGTAGAGAGTCTTGGCCGTTTCATCTTCAAGGAAGAGTTTGCCCACGTAAGCCGATTTAGCCGTGATATAACTGCCGTCACTTAACTGGTAACGTGGATTGCCGGCCTTAGATTGCGTCGTGTTCACGACGGTAAATACCGGGGCATAGGCACTAGGCTTCGTTGCGTATTTGCGAATCCGCTCGTTCTTCTTGAAGTCGACGTGCTGGTAACGGTAAAACTTTTGTTTGCCGTAGACTTGGAAGGCAGCTGGTGCGACTGGCGTACTACCATCTTTGACATACGTAACGGTGACCGGTTGCACACCAGATGCATCGACCTTGTTCTTATCAAAGGTTACGCTGGATTTGTTGGCAGTGTATCCCGGAACTTTGGGAATTAGCATGTGATTGGAATCTGTGAAGACTTGCTTGTCGGCACCGGTAATGGTCTTCGTGGCTGTTTGGCCAGTCATTGTCGCGTCAATAGTTTTGAAGGTGTCGGTAGGGAGCGCCGTTCCATCATTTGTTTGGTAGGTAATTGCCATTTTAATATCCGCTGCTTCAGTTGGGATTATGTAACTCACCAAGAAGGGATCGGATTTGCCATCGTAATTAATCGGTAAGTCTAGTTGATATTGAAGGTTTTGTTGATCAATTGTTTTCCCTTTAATGTCCTGCCAATTAGGAGTCTGATCCAAGTTGCTAAACGCTTTGGTGTAGGTGGAAAGCATTGTCGCCTCTTGTCCTTCAAACTGGAGGAGGGTAAGGGCGGCTTGGTCTGCAGTCAAGATATGGTTAGCCATGTCACTAATTAATTGCACTTGAAGCAGGTTGGATCCATCGGGTAAGCGTTGCCACTTGTCCATATCATTAGTCATAGCTCGCAGGGTTGTCTGATTATTAATATAGTCCACATGAAGTTCACTCTTGCTTGTTGGCATACCTGGCATCGTTATAGTTAATTGTGCGTTGCTGTTGTCATCTGTGTCATCTGCATGTGCAACCACCATGTGGCTATTTAGAAATGATGGCGACGAAGTTGTGCCATCAATTATTAGAAGTCCCAATACAGCTAAGCAACTGATAAATACTTTTGTGAGTTTCATAATTATCCCCCTCCGAGTTAACGGATGCATCTATCCTCAGTATAACCGTTAATTAAGTATTTTATCGGATAAAACAAAACGACCCACAACACTTTTGTTGTGGATCTCAACGATATTGACCTATTTAACGATTTTAACGAGTTTGGGGTTCCCGGTAATGTAGCCGCCAGCGACCTTGTAACGCTTGGTACCACTGACACTCAGGTTATGACCGTGGGAGTAATCCCAGCTTTTAACTGTGAAGATATGACCTTTACGGTAGTGTTTGAGGCGGTGGGTGAGGTTGACATCGCTGTACAGATTCCGTCCATCTCTAGCTTTAACGTGAATGACTTTCTTAGGTTTAGTCGTGGTTACGTAACTTTTGTTCCCAGTAATGAAGGTGCCATCGGCTAACATATACCGGGTTACCGGACCGTTCTTGATAAGATGGGTGACGGTGACCTTCGTGCCTTGATTGAGGTGATGAAGGAGTTGCGTCGGATAGTAAAACATCACTGTTCCATGAGTCCAAGTGCCTCTAGGATTCGTGACGTATAACGTTTTGACATTCTTTCGTAGGAAGAGCTTGCCAACATAAGCGGACTTCGCCGTGATGTAGGTGCCATCACTCAGTTGGTAACGGGGGGTTCCGGCTTTAGATTGTGTCGTCTTAACCACCGTAAATACTGGGGCGTAGACACTCGGTTTCTTAGCGTATTTTTTGACACGCTCGCTCTTCTTGAAGTCAACATTTTGGTAGCTATAGAATTTCTGTTTGCCATAGACTTGAAAGGTAGCGGGTGTGCTTGGTGTTGGAGCCGGTGTGACTGGCGTGCTACTGTTTTTGATGTATGTAACAGTGACCGGTTGTACACCGGATGATGCATCGACCTTGCTTTCGTCGAAGGTCACGCTGGATTTGTTGGCGGTGTATCCCGGAACTTTAGGAATTAGCATGTGATCGGTATCTGTGTAGACTTGTTTGTCGGCACCGGTAATTGATTTGGAAAATGACTTTGATTGGTCATCAGTTGTGGCCTCGATATCCTTGAATGTTTCAGCTGGTAAGGCTGTACCATCATTAATTTTGTAGGTGATCGCCATGGTCAGCGGAGCAGGATTAATTGGAATGTCACGTTTAATTGTGAAATCTTGCGTCTGATCGTCTGAGGCGATAGGTTCGTTCAGCATGGATTCAAAAGTAGGCATATCGAGCATAAAGTGGCTTGCTTCATAGTCATAGTAAGAAGAAAAATATGAAATTTCTTGTTCGGCACGATCGGAAGTCAGGCCATTTTGAGAAAAATTACTTAGGAAAACTCCGGCCTGCTTTGCTGTCCATATGTGGTTTGCCACGTAGCTAGCAAGCTGAATTTCTAATGCAAGACTTCCTTTGGTTGCGCCTGCGGTGGATTCGTTAGCCGCAAAGATATCATTGACAGTTGTTTGATTTTGAACGTAGGCGGAACCGATAGAAAGCAAAACCTGCTTATTCAATATCAGGTCTACAGAAACGTTTTGACCCGTGTCGTCGGCCCGTGCGACAGTCTCAGAGTTATTTGAAATCGTCGGCAGGGCAAAACTACCAAGTAGCGAGAGACTGAGTGTTGCCAAAGTGGTGATGAAGAATTTAGTAAGTCGCATGGTTATCCTCCTTGTGTAAACGGTTACATATATCCTTATTATACCCGTTAATCAAACTTTTTATAAGATAAAACAAAAAGCCCCAATCCACAGATTGAGGCCGACAATTCCAATTAAAATTTATCGTCGCAAGATCAGCCGTACCACCAAATTAGTCAATAACGAGATCACCAGGGCGTACCCCAGCATTAGCACCAACCAGATGGCTAGGGCGGTGATGGCGCGCAGATACCCTGTGGCCGCGTTTGCCATAGTCAAGAGGACCGTGACGGCAGTCACCGCCATAATGAAGCTGATCACACCAATCTTAGAGTTGGCGAAGTCGGCATTACTGAGGTCGAAGCCGCCGATGCTGATATTGAGGGACAGCACGATCATCAGAAGCCAGCGCCACCAGTTGGCGCCGACGGGTTGACCGAAGCCTGACCAATCAAGATTAAAGGGATCGGCCATGAGCGTTAGGAGTCCGTGACACACGCCTGGCAGCAGCAGTGCCGTGAGGCCGAAGAGGGCCAGAGCACAACCGAAGATGGGGGCAATTCCGATAAAGAGATTGCCCATCGTTTGGTACCAGTTCCGGCGATTCCAGGTGTGGTTCACGTAACCCAACGTCATGTCAGAGTCGCCGGTCACACCCGGTTGATCGGGATGGGGCCGCTTTAAGAGGCGGAAGGCCACGATGCGGTGACCAAAGAAGATCGCCGTCAGCAGGTGACTTAATTCATGGAGAAAAATTCCAATGAATCCCAAATAGAGTTGGCTGATCATGCCGAATCCGCCAGCTAGATGTTGCTTGGTATTGCGGTTCAGGTAGGTGAGAACCGCGATCAAGAAGAAGGGGATGGCCACGAGATCAAGGCCGGCAATTCCCAGATTCTTGAAAATGAGTGGGAGGTCAGTTACCATCTGCTATTCCAGCAGGTCGGTGAAGGTGCCGTGCACCAACCCGGCCAGGTCGGTGGCATCGAGTTCTACCGACCGTCCGATTTGCCCGGATGAGACCAGAATCTGGCCCTGTTCCTGAGCGGTATTGTCGAGGTAGATCGGGAACTGATTCTTTTCCCAAATCCCAACGGGTGTATTGGCGCCATGCTCATAACCAGTGGTCTTCACCAAGTCCTTTAGTGGCACCATATTAACTTTTTTATTACCAGAGGCTTTGGCGAGTTTCTTTTCGTCGAGGTGTTCGTCGATGGGAAGAACGCCCACGACAGGGCCGGTGACATTCCCACTGAGCACCAGGGTCTTATAGATGTGGTGTTCGTCGACATCGGCGTGGTCCACGTCCATTTGAGCGACATCGCCCTGAATGTGGGTGGCAAATTCAACTTGTTTATAGGCAATTTTATTTTTATCGAGAATCTGTTCGACGAGCGTCTTGTGAAGACGTTTGCCCTTTTTCTTTTTTGACATGTGGGTCACCTTTCATGGTTAAAGTAGTTCAGGTTCCTTCTGGTTGCCACCGTCCGCATTTAGCCGTATGATGGCCGCGGTTACCGATGGGCCCAAGTGAACCCGTTGTCATAAAATATACACTAGCGTAAATGGCGGTAAGTTTCAATCAGAAACACCGGCGGGAACCGTTTTGAAGCCGCCGACTAAGGGAAAACAATAAGTGTTTTTATAAATTGGATCGCACTTTACTCTGAACTGGATCGGTTGTTTTTTGCTAAAAAGCAGACAGCACTTGAAAAACCTGTTATACTCGATACCTGTAGAAGTCTAGTTGAAGAGTTATGAGGAGATATCATGGCAGATTTAGTCTATCGACGCGTGATGCGGGACTTAAAACAACGAATCCATCAAAATGAATTCCCCAATAAGCGGTTGCCAGACGAACGGAGCCTGAGCGAATCCTATGGGGTCAGCCGTAGTTCGGTTAAGCGGGCGCTCAGTGTGCTCGCTACCCAGGGCATCATCTTTAAGAAGCGTGGTGCGGGGACCTTCATTAACCCATTATATATGAAAAACCAATCGATTTTTCAATATGAGGGGTCAAATTTAGGGATTACCGACAGTATGAAGGCTGCCGGATCGACGCCCGGAATCCGTCTTCTGAAGTTTGACGTGGTACCGGCCAGCAAGGAAATCCAACAGGACTTGTTCCTGGCGGAGGGTGATTTTGTTTACGAGATTAAGCGGTTACGGTTATTTAACGACCAGCCGTTCATGATTGAAACCGGCTATATTCCCATTAAGATTGCGCCAAACCTGTCACAAAAGACGGTGTCGGACTCCATCTTTAATTATTTGGAAGGCCAAGGGAAAGTCGTCACCAAGTCCTTCATGTCGATTCAGGCCCAGCCATCGACGGCGGAAGACCAAGAGCTACTGAACTTGAAACCGGTAGAACCCGTGGGCATCATGGAAGGAATTTTCTTCCTGGACGACGGGACGCCGTTTGAAGTTTCTAACATGCGGTTGCACTACAAATATCTGAATTACAACACGTTCGTTTCATTGGACGAGGAATAAGTCTTTTACGACGACTGCCAAATGGCGGTCGTCTTTTTTTATGTGCAATTGGTCTAGCCAGTGTTACCAGTGATGGTAGACGAACTTTAAAATTGGTCTAGTATTTATTTGCAAAATAATAAGCAAATGTTTATAGAATCGTCATCGGTTAAGCCAACGGATTCGGCAAGGTGAAGGCCGGTTATCCGCGTGGTTATAGGCGTTAGGTCACCCTGAAATTGATACGATCCAATTTACATAAAAGTTGACTTTTCTATAAAAGAAGCTATGATGGAGTTGTAAAAAAGCCTCCGGGTAAACATTAACGAGGGTGGTTTTACAACTATCTATCAACTAGATTATGCAGTTACGATTTCAAAGAAGGAGTGTTAATTACATGGCAGCAGATGCAAAATTCGACTCCAAGTCTTACTTGGAAGGCGTTGACAAGTATTTCCGTGCAGCGAACTACCTGTCCGTTGGTCAGTTATTCCTGCGTGACAATCCATTATTGAAGCGTGACTTAACATCTGACGACGTTAAGATCAAGCCTATTGGTCACTGGGGGACAATTGTTTCTCAAAACTTTATTTACGCTCATTTAAACCGAGCTATCTTAAAGTATGATTTGAACATGTTCTATATCGAAGGTTCAGGTCACGGTGGTCAAGTTATGGTTTCGAACTCATATCTTGATGGTAGCTACAGTGAAATCTACCCTAACATCTCTCAAGATGAAGAGGGTATGAAGCGCTTGTTCAAGCAATTCTCCTTCCCAGGTGGGGTTGCTTCTCATGCCGCACCTGAAACCCCAGGTTCTATCCACGAAGGTGGGGAACTTGGTTACAGCTTGTCACATGGGACTGGTGCTATCTTAGATAACCCAGACGTGATCGCCGCTGTAGAAATCGGTGATGGGGAATCTGAAACTGGTCCATTGGCCGCTTCATGGTTCTCTGACAAATTTATCAACCCAGTCAAAGATGGTGCTGTATTACCAATCATCAACATGAATGGGTTCAAGATTTCTAACCCAACCATCCTGTCACGGATGTCCGACGAAGACTTAACCAAGTACTTCGAAGGTATGGGCTGGGATCCTCACTTTGTTGAAATTGAAGCCGGTGACACTGACTTCATGCGGGTTCACAAGGACATGGCTAAGGTTATGGACGAATCCATCGAAAAGATCAAGGCCATTCAAAAGAATGCCCGTGAAAACAACGATGAATCCTTACCTAACTGGCCAATGATCATCTTCCGTTCTCCTAAGGGCTGGACTGGTCCAAAGGCTGACTTAGATGGTAACCCAATCGAAGGTTCATTCCGTGCTCACCAAGTCCCAATTCCTGTTGCCGCTGGCGACATGGAACACAAGGACATGTTGATCGACTGGATGAAGTCTTACAAGCCAGAAGAACTCTTCAATGAAGACGGTTCTGTTAAGCAAGAAGTCCGCGACATGGCCCCTAAGGGCGATCAACGGATGGCTATGAACCCTATCACTAATGGTGGGATCAAGCCAGAACCATTGAAGTTACCTGACTACAAGAAGTACGCCGTGGACACGACTGAACACGGGAAGACGATTGCGCAAGACATGCTGGTTTGGTCACAATACCTGGCTGACACCATGAAGTTGAATCCAACGAACTTCCGTGCCTTTGGTCCTGACGAATCCAAGTCTAACCGGCTTTACGCTATGCTGGACTATGGTAAGCGTCAATGGATGGAAGGTATCCACGAACCAAACGATGAAAACATGGCTCACGAAGGCCGGGTCATTGACTCGCAACTCTCCGAACACCAAGCTGAAGGTTGGTTGGAAGGTTATGTTCTGACTGGTCGTCATGGTTTCTTCGCCACCTACGAATCCTTCGGCCGTGTCGTTGACTCGATGTTGACGCAACACATGAAGTGGTTACGTAAGGCAACGGAACAAGACTGGCGTCATGATTACCCATCCTTGAACTTCGTTGACACGTCAACTGTCTTCCAGCAAGACCACAACGGGTACACCCACCAAGATCCAGGTATGCTGACCCACTTAGCTGAAAAGAAGCCTGAATTCATCCGTGAATACCTGCCAGCCGATGCTAACACCTTGTTAGCCGTTGGTGATGTAGCCTTCCGGAGTCGTCAAAAGATCAACTTGATCGTAACGTCCAAGCATCCACGTCCACAATGGTTCTCCATTGATGAAGCCACTAACCTGGTTCACAATGGTTTGGGCTACATTGACTGGGCTTCGACTGACCAAGGTCAAGAACCTGACGTCGTCTTCGCCGCAGCTGGTACTGAACCAACTTGGGAAGCTTTAGCTGCAATTTCATTATTGCATGACGAATTCCCAGAAATGAAGATGCGCTTCATCAACGTCGTTGACCTGTTGAAGTTGCGTTCTCCTAAGATTGACCCTCGTGGGATTTCCGATGAAGAGTTCGATCGTCTGTTCACGACCGACAAGCCAGTTGTCTTTGCCTTCCATGGCTTTGAAGGATTGGTTAAGGATATCTTCTTCGACCGTCACAACCACAACTTACACGTGCATGGTTACCGTGAAAACGGGGATATCACCACGCCATTTGACATGCGTGTCTTGAACCACATGGACCGTTACCACTTAGCCAAGGAAGCCGTTGACGACATTCCTAGCTACGCCGTAAAGGGTGCCTACTTTGCACAACGTATGGACGACATGGTTGCTAAGCACACTGCTTACATCCGTGAAGTCGGGACTGATTTGCCAGAAGTTAACGCTTGGCAATGGAAGCCTCTCAAGTAAAACTTGATTAATAAGGTCATCATCAATTGCGATTGATGGGACTGGGAGCCTGCATTCTTTGTTGAATGCAGGCTCTTTTTTAAACTCATTGAAATTGACCGCCTGCGGCTGTCAGGGATTCCGCCTGCTGTGGGGACGCTTCAGCCCTCTGGGCTTCTCGCTCGATTTGAAGCCCCGCCAGAGGCGCGGGTCTTCAAAGTCGCCCGTGATGTAAGGCCGAGAAACCCGCTCGGTCTTACATCACCGCCACGGCCGGCTGCATCCCTGACCTCCTCCGGCTAGGTAGATGCCTGATTCAAAATAGCGATCAAAGTCGGCTACCGTGCAATCTCGAACTGGCCACTAGTAAGCTGAAGTTGAAAAATTGAAATTCATTTTTTCTGCCGGTCAGTTGAGTACCTGCTATACTGAGTAAAAACTGAGGTGAGTGGCATGCACGTAGAGATTAAGCCGTTAACAACGGCAGACGTCCCAGACTTCTGGAAACTGGCTTACAGTGATCCGCAGGCAGAATGGACGAAGTGGAATGGCCCTTATTTTCGAGACGAGTTGCCGAGTCGTTCGGCCTTTATTGAGCAGATTGCCGCAGAGAAGTTCATTGGTCATCCGGAACGTCAGGTGATCTGGGTGGATGGTCAGATGGCGGGGATGGTTTCCTACAACTTTGAAGATGGGGCCTTACAGCGCTGGCTGGATGTCGGCATTGTTATCTATCGCTCGGATGAGTGGCATCGGGGGATCGGGCGGCAGGCCCTGACCCAGTGGCTAGACTGGCTGTGGACGCAGACGGACTTGCCACACATTGGCCTGACGACCTGGTCGGGGAATGCACGCATGTGTCGGCTGGCATCTCGGCTGGGCCTCAAGGAAGAGGCCCGGGTGCGTCAGGTGCGTTACTGGCAGGGTCGGTACTGGGATTCTGTGAAGTATGGGTGTCTGCGCGAGGAATGGCTGACCCGAAATAAGGTATAATCGGTCAACTTTACCCGGTTAAATTGGCTTAATCATAAAAATTGTTAGAATCACGATCCTTTTCAGTTGACCTAAAGCCGACTCTAGGTAGTAGACTGAACTTGTTAATAAAATTAGGAGCGTGATTTTGGATGACAAAAACATGGTTAATTACGGGGACTTCCACTGGCTTCGGAAAATCTTTGTCGATTTACTTAGCCCAACAAGCTGACGTGAACTTGGTGGCGACAGCTCGTCACACGGATCAATTGAGTTACCTGGACCAATACGATCACGGCCAAATTTTAAAGCAGACCTTGGACGTGACCAAGGCCGATGAGATTGCGGCCGCGGTCAAGGCGACCACGGAAAAGTTCGGCACTCTCGACGTTTTGATTAATAACGCCGGTCTCGGCTACTTTGGAACCTTTGAAGAAAGTGACCGCGACGCCGTTCGTTACATGTTTGACGTGAACGTCTGGGGTTTGGTTGATATGACCCGTGCCGTCTTACCAACGATGCGGGCGCAAAAGTCAGGGATTGTGATTAACTTCTCCTCCATCGCTGGCTTGGCTTCCTTCCCAACGCTGTCCTTCTACAATGGGACGAAGCATGCGGTTGAAGGGATCACGGATGCCATGGCTCAAGAAGTGGCGGACCAAGGGATTAAGCTCATGCTGATCGAACCTAGTGGTTTCCGGACCGACTGGGCGGGGCGTTCTTCCCAGAAGGCCATGCCAACGATCGACGCCTACAAGCAATTCACGGCGAACATCGAAGGTAGTGCCAGTGATGCTCACCATGAGGCCGGCGATCCCGATAAGGCTGCGGCAATTATTTACGATCAAGTGACGAACCATGCCGCTGACCTGCCACTGCACTTGCCATTGGGTAAGTTTGCCTCAGATACGGCGATTGCCAAGTACGAAAAGTCCTTGGGTGAATTCAAGGCAGAACGCGATCTTTCCATTTCTGCCGATCAACCAGAATAAGTGAAAATGAAACGTTGGAAGTCGTGGCCCAGTTGGGGGACACGGCTTCTTTTTATCCTATGATTGATTGTGCGGGTGTGGTATAACTAAACCATTAGAGGAAAACGATGGGGGACGAGGAGATGCGTTGGGGACGCGCAATTGTATTAATCGTTTTAGTAGGCGCTTTATTAGTGGGACTTGGGTACCGCAGTGGTCAATTTCCACAGTTGTCGGCAGCCGTCGACCATGCCAGAGCGGAGATGCCCTTTCAACAGCGAAAACGGGTGACGACGAAGGCTTCCTCACTCGATGTGCCCAAGTCCGATACACCGGTCGTGGATATCGTCCAGGGGATGGACTTGTCGAAAACTTACTATTACAGGTTCAGTGATAATATGCCGGCCGGGGGTAAACAAGCGTTTGCCGATGCCGTTAGCATTTATAATCAGACGGGGACCGTTCACCTGGTCGCCAACTCCGGCTGGTCCGGGGCGGGTCACAATCGGATTACCTTTTCCATCTATCATAAGCGGATGAAAAAACATGCCGAAATGCTTGAGTTGGGTCATGGGGGTCCGAAGATCATCCAGACCAGTGACTTTCTCGGCACGAAGACCGTCAATCACGCGGAGGCCAGTCTTAACGGGGACTATGATGCGGCTTTTAATGACGATGTTGCGGTGCACGAACTGGGACACGCGTTGGGGTTAGCCCACAGCAAGTCCAAGCATTCGGTGATGTACCCACTGACTCACGGGCAAACGAAGTTGGCTCCGAGTGACGTGAAAAGTTTGAAACTTATCTACAATCAGCAATAATGTTAAGAGCACCTGGATCGGTCATGAGAAATGGCTGATTCGGGTGCTCTTTTTAGTTATTTGGCGATCTTGCGGTGACTCAGGAACCAAGCTGGAATAGCCGTCACAGCAATGAAACCCACGGACCACAGGAAGGCGGTCTGGTAGGCCGCGGTCAGGCCCACCTTGGGTAATTCGTGTTGGATAATGGTGGCGAGGACCGCGGTTCCCATGGCCCCACCGATGTTTTGCAGCATCCGGGTGGCGGTAGTGGCTTCGGCAACTAAGGCTTGTGGTACCCCGGTATAGCTGTCAGCCATGACCGGAATCGTCAGGCCACCTTGGCCGATCCCCCGGACGAAGAGAGTCAACAGAACCAGCCAGGTGCTGGTCTTGGCGGTAAAGAAGACGAAGGGTAAGGTTCCCACGATAGCAATGGCGATGGCAGCTAGGACGACCCAGCGGGCCCCAATGCTGTCGGTGAGTTTACCAATCTGCCCTCGAACGACGAGCAACCCGATACCTTGCGCGATCAGGTAGGTTCCGGACCAGACGACGCTTAAGCCCCGGCTGTTTTGAAGATAGAGGGGCAGAAGGAACATGGCGCCGTTAACTGCGATACCCGAAAGCATTAGGATAATGGCGGAGGCGTCAAAGGTCGGCGACTTGAAGAGTTGGAGGCTGACCAAGGCCTTTTGAGGCAGGAAGAAAGCGTAGAGCACGTAGCCGATCAGAAAGGCCAACGCCAGTAATAGGGGCGTCAGGACCTTCAGAGAGGTGAAACTATCACCGGTGCTGAAACGCGTGATCCCAATAATGGAAGACGTGAAGAGGCCGGCTAACAGGACGAGACTGGGGATGTCGAGGTGCTTGCCACGACGAACGGCCGGGAAACTTGGCATCTTCCAAGCCAGGAGAACTAATGAGATGAGAACCAATGGAATATTAATCAGGAAGATCCAGTGCCAGTTCAACGTTTGAATCAGATAACCTCCAACAGTGGGGCCCAAGATGGGAATCAGGACGGCTGGCATGCCCACGATGGCCATGAGCTTGCCGAGACCATTCCCCCCGGCAACCTGAACGATGAGGGTGGTAATCAGAGGGACAATGAAGCCGGCTGCGGCACCTTGGATGACGCGGCCGACAATCAGCAGTGGCAACGTAGTGGCCCAGCTGGAGACGATGGACCCCAGAAGAAAAACCACCAAGGCCCACAGGTAGAGGTGCTTACCATTGAACCAGTTGCTGGCCCAACCAGCGACCGGGACGGCGATGCCCATGGCGAGAACGTAGCTCGTGGTGATCCACTGAATGGCGTTGACGGAAACGTTTAACGACTTCATAATGGTGTCTAGAGCAACGTTGGTCATGGTGGTATCGAGAAGTGGAGCAATGGCCCCAACGACCAGGAATAGCGCGACTTGAATGATTCTTTTAGTTGAAGTTTGTGAATTCATGATGGTCACCTACATTTCAAATTAGATACGGACGTATCTTATATTTAAAGATGGTACACGCCTTTTAACCAAAAAACAAGGGAGAGCAAGTCGATTATGGCGGAAAAGAAGAAACGACGTCGTGGCGCCGAACTTGAAGCGGCGATTTTAACGGCGGCTTGGGATCAATTACAGGCTAAGGGGTATCGTGACCTAACCATTGAGGGCGTAGCGGCCGCAGCCGCGACGACTAAGACGGTCCTATACCGGCGTTGGCCGGATAAGGCGCGTCTGGTGATTGCTGCGCTGAGTAAGTTTGGTGAGATGCCCAGCTACCAGGGAGTGGATACTGGGAGCCTCCGTGGCGATCTGCTCGATCTCTTCGGCCAGATGGCGGCCGTGCTGGCAAAGCTGCGAATGGGAACGTTACGGGGGATCTTAGCCGATCGGTTGGATAAACTGGATTTAGGGCAACTCATGGGTAAGGCGAATACCAGTCATACGGTGAAGGAGCTCATTCACCCCATGTTGGATCGGGCCGCGGCCCGCGGCGAAATTGCCAGTGCCGACCAACCAGAACGGGTCGTGACGCTTCCCGGAGTGTTGCTGATTAACGAGGTGATCGGCCAACGGCAATTGACCGTGGCGGCTCAAGTGGCCATTGTTGATGAGATTTTGTTGCCGGTATTTCAGTCGGTCGCAGCTAAATAGAAAAAACAACCGTGATCCTATCGAGAATTGACTCGAGGGATCGCGGTTGTTTTTGATTAGGCTTCAGCCATTAAGGTCACGAGTTCAGACTTGCGTTCTGAATGGATCAAGGTTTCATACTTGTCGTCATCTTCGAGAATATCAAGTAAATCGCTGAGTGCCTTTAAATGTTGCTTTTCACGCTTCGGCGCTAGGCAGATGATGGTGGTAATGGTTTTGTCTCCCATCTTGACTGGGTGTTGTAGTTCTAAGAGGGACATCCCCAGCTTGTGAATCTTGCTAGATGGGGCGGAGTGAGCTAACAAGACGCCGCCTTTGACAATCATGAAGGGACCATTCTTTTCTAGTTTCCGGATGATTTCAGTGACGTAACTCTTGTCGACGTAGTCACCACTCAGAAGCGGAAGGAAGGATCGTTGAATCGCTTGTTTCCAAGTCAAGATCCGCGAGGTGACGTGGATGTGATCTGGTGTCAGAAGTTCTTGAATGGATGGCCGATGATTGCTATCTACGACATCTTGGGGATCGTTTGCAGCAGTGTCGCCGCTAAAGTAAGCCTGGAGCTTACGTGAAAGTGCGCGAGGGTTCGGAATCATGACGTCGTTAGAGATAATGTCCATGACATCATTTGTCATTTTGGTGGCATCCAGGGTACCCAGTAGCCCGACTTTATGAAGCGCCTTGTCGATTTGGGCGAAGTCATTATCCGTTGGAATACTTTGAACCGTGAGCTTAGGGGTATCTTGTGTAGTCTCTACGTCAATTGTTGAAATGATGAGCTTGGCATGAACTAGTGGTTCAAGCCGATCAAATTCTCTTAGGCTCAGGGGATGAGAGAATCTAATCTGGCTGTACTTGCGCTTTAAGGTTTGCTGAAGAAAGTAGGAGGTGCCCACGCCGCTGGAACAAATGAGGAAAACATCGACGTTGGGATTGAAGGTTGACGTGTTGCTAAGGTAGCTGGTCTGGCCACCAAAGTAGGTGGTTAAGAGGGCTAACTCATCACTCGATAATGTTTTATGCATGAAGTCTTCAAAAGGTTGAACTGCATAACTGGTTAAGGTCATCAGTTCTTGATAGTCACGTTTGATATCTTCAAGGTTGGCTGCGCGATAAGGAATTCCGGCCATGACTCGCTGGTAGGTCGTAATCAGGTGAGCTTTCAATCCGTTTCTGAGGTTAGGCGTGCTTACCTCGGCACCAGAGATGCTATTGAAGCGGCTGATAATTTCATTAACTAAGATGTCGGCGGGGAAGTTCTCCGTGAATGCCCAGTGGGCCACGCTCTTGGTTTGCGCACTATAAATGATATCGCGGAAGAAGGTAACCTCATCAATTGAAACGGGGATCTCATAGTGCGTCATCAGGTTGGTAATCCAGTCGTTGACGACCTTGTCGCCAGGTGTCACGTGGTCTGGAGAACTAGTCAGAGTCAATGTGGGATTGAGCTGAATTCGCTTCAAGCACCACGACAGGAAGGTAGCGAGTAATTCGAGAGAGTTGTCGCTGAAGATCACCCGGCTTGCGCGCTGTAGGGTAATGAGCTCACCGATTAAGTAACGGTAATGGGCCCCATGCATCTCGTTAATAATCAATGGATTATTATGCAAACTGACCTGTTCACAGACCCATAAACGCTTTTCTCTTTCATTACCGATTAAGCGCTTACCATTTTTGTCATTGATAATTTCAAAATTTTCGGGTAAATGTTCACGGACCCCTTGAATATCATTGATGACCGTGTTCTTTGAAACCCGAAAATATTTTGCGAGTTTTATTAGTGAAACGTGGTCCTTGTTTTGAATGAGGAACCAAATGATGAGGTCGCGTCGCGAATATTTATTCGAGTAGGCAATGGGATAATCATCTTCCTCGAGGTTGTCGTAATGTCGCAGAGCTTCCTTAGTCTCGGGCGGCAAGAAATACTGACTCTGCGCGAGTTTGGCGATGCGGTCGAGTTGCATTTCATCGAGCTGCTTGTTAAAACTCGTAATCCAGTAGAAGGCACTTCTTCTGGAGATCTTGAACTCCATTTCAATGTCTTTGATATTAATGTAGTCGTGTTCAATGAAATACGTCGCAAGTAAATTGATTCTCTTTTTATGGCTAATAACGATCAACAGTTGTACCTCCTTAATGTAAACGATACCAATAGCATACCATTCAGTGAAGATTAAAAAAGAGTGAGCTTGTCCAATTTTTGCACTTTCCAGGTGAATCAACTTGCCTTTTTGCATTTTCGTGTAAGCGCTATCATTGTTCTTGTAGAAAGGAACGAGGTGAACAGGGATGAACAATGTCGCTAATTTTGTTGACGTAGTTACAGCGTTTGATATCGATGCAGATTCTAAGGAAGAAGCCATCAAAGCCGTAATTACTAAACTGGACGCAGCTGGTAAGTTATTGGATAAAGAAAAGTTTCAAGCCGACGTCTTTGCTCGGGAAGCGGAATTACCTACTTATATTGGTTTTGGATTTGGGTTACCACATTCTCAGAGTGATTACGTTAAGGACGCTACAATCGGAATTGGGAAACTAACCCACCCGGTAGAGTGGAATGACGGAAAGAAAGCCGATTTTATTTTTCTGATTGCCGTACCTTATGGTGGAAAAGAAAATACGCATCTTAAAATCTTAGCAAATCTTTCACGGTTACTGATGCATGATGACTTTCGAGACAAACTTCGGAGCACATCTGAAACAGAGGTTCGAGATTTGTTAATGGCTAGTCAAAACCCTCACAGGAGTGAATAACATGGCTGAAAATGCAAGCAAGAAAAAGCAGAGTTGGTGGGCACCAGCGCAAAAGCACTTGATGACCGCGACCGGGTACATGATTCCCTTCGTTGTTGCCGGTGGTATTATCTTCGCACTTGCCGTAATGCTGAGTGGGAAACCATCAGTTCCAACCACAGGGAACCTTGGAAAATTAGCTTCAATTGGTTCCGCCGGGTTGGCATTGTTTATCCCCGCTTTAGGTGGTTACATCGCCTTCAGTATGGCCGACCGTCCTGGTTTAGCACCTGGTTTCATTACCGCATACTTAGCGACTCAGATTCATGCCGGGTTTATCGGTGGGATTATCGGTGGTATCATGGCCGGATTCGCCGTTAAGTACTTAAAGAAAATCAAAGTTCCAAATAATTATCGGACATTAACGACTATCTTCCTTTCCTCGATTTAAAATTGAAGTGCAACACCTGCTCTACTAGACCAGTTCTTTATT
>NZ_JQCA01000147.1 GCF_001437125.1 Levilactobacillus paucivorans
GACCACTTCTAAGAATAGATTCTTAGTGTTGCACTTGATTTGACAATTGAGGAGATATATTTAGATACAAATTTTTTGACGTTTTGAATATGTGATAATTAAAGTGTTTAAATGGAACGAACCAGGTCACAACTTAACAGTTGTGGCCTCTTTTTTGATACTGTATAATTAAAGGGTTAGAACCGTGTCATTACTTAATGACATAAGTAAGGAGATAAAAAGATGAAATATGGCTATGCGCGGGTCAGTACCACTGATCAAAAATTAGCAAATCAAATTGAGTTACTAAAATTTGCAGGAGCAGAAAAAATCTTTCAAGAAAAGTTTACCGGCACAACTACTGAACGACCGGAGTTTCAAAAACTGTTGCGCGCTCTAAAAACAGGTGATACTTTGATTGTCACTAAGCTGGATCGGTTTGCGCGGAACACGCGCGAGGCATTAGCCATTATCCAAGAGTTGTTTAAAGAAAATGTCAAAGTCAACATTTTGAATATGGGCTTAATTGACAATACGCCGACTGGCCAATTAGTCTTTACAATATTTAGCGCCTTTGCGCAGTTTGAACGCGATATGATTGTCACGCGCACACAAGAAGGTAAAGTGTATGCCAAGCAACATGATCCGTTGTTTCGGGAAGGACGACCGAAAACGTATTCTGATGAACAAATCAGATTTGCTTATGAGCTGCGAAAACAAGGCATGACCTACAAGATGATTGAACGAAAGACGGGGATTAGTAAACGCACGCAGCAGCGACGGTTTAAGTTAATTGAGAAACCAAGTGATACTTCTAAAATCTAGGACAGGTGAAAGATCATGAAAAAGGATATTTGGTAGATTGTAAAATTAATCCGAACAGCGTTCGGATTAATTTTACAATCTACCTTACAACAAAACTAAAAGATTATACTTATTGCCCACATTGCTAGCCATGCAATTAGCATAATAGCACCGAACATGCCCCAATTTAGGAATATGCTGAATACAAATAGCCAGAATGCCAACTTGCGTAATCCTTTGAGGTCATCATAACTAAAGACTGATTTACCACTAGCTTTACGAGCATTCGACCTATCTGCGTGCTGTTCATGGTGATACCACCTTGATAGTCCCAATAATTGTAATAAACTTCCGAACATTTTTAATTATCTCTTTTCTTTATCGTCCTCGCTGTTTAAGAACTCTTCCAACCATTGTTTTTTAAGTTCTAGGCTGTTTATCTCATGCTGAATAGCAATTTTATCAGGCTTATTAGAGTCCAATTTATCAGCAAACTCTTTTAAATAGTAGTGTTTAGCCATTGCTTCTGAATAACTCATTTTAATTCCTCCTTGTTTATCTCTACAATAATAGTATAACGATTCCACCTAAATTATGATTATGTGCTAGCTGTTCCTACTTTTCAGTTTTACATCTCTTGTTTCTAGTGTGCTAACCTGTAAGTCAAATTCACGTTGTTCATTCGTAGACAGCTCCTCATAGAATGACTGAATAGCAGTATCAACGGATAGTCGCTGATTTTCAGCGTATCCAATCATTGCCATCGCTTGGAGTTTGTTCCTAGTGTGGTTGCTAATTTTTAAATTGGTGTCAAATGTTACTGAGCTGACTGCTCTATTGTCACTAGCACTTTTGTCAAAATCTGATGCTTTAGCTTGCTTAGTTGGCTTGGGAATGGCAGTTGCTTTGTTTCTGTTAGACCGAATAAGAGAGTTAGCCATGTTCAATTACCTCAATTCGTTTTAGTAGTTCATCAGTTACATCTTTATAAACTGCAAATACACGTTTATCAAACTTTGATTTAAATGTAATTCCTGTAATCCCGTACCGCTTTAAACGCTGCATTGAGTGAATTCTAGTTTTAAATAAGTTATCTTCGCCAAATTCCGAGATTGCGTTAGCTACCGTTGCTTCATCAACTGGTGCTCCCGCTTGCAGTAAGACAGCTAGGATTCCAACTAACTCAAGTCTTGGTGCTTGATACTCGTCAATGACTTCTTCTTGAATGTATTTGATAAATGCCTCAGCACCTTCAAAACTATGTTCATGTGTCTGCATAACAATAAGACAATAGTCCGAAGCATATAGTGCGCTGTCGGTTATTAAACTAATTGTCGGCGGTATGTCAATGATTACATAGTCATATTTAGCTTTTAGAGGCGTTAAAAGCCTATCAAATTCTTTCACCCTATCATTATAATTATGGAGCTTTTCCATGTATCTCGGATATAACGAGAAGTCAGGTGCTGATGCTAGCAAGTCCAAATTATCTTTGATGTTGATGATTGAGCTATCTAGATTGCCATCTTCTACACTAGACATTAAAGTCCTGTCGAAATGCCCAACTTCATTGCTGATATTTAGTTTTGTTTTTAAGTACAAATTTGTAGCGTTACCTTGAGGGTCCAAATCTACTAGTAAAGTCTTAAAATCACGATTGCTAAGTTCTAAAGCAACCATTGTAGAATTACTAGTTTTTCCTACCCCACCTTTAAAATTGCCAAAAGTAATAACTTGAGTCATGTTGTTCTAGCCTCCATTTCTGTTTATAATTATAGCACTACATAGTTCTGTATGTCAATAGTGCAGTTGCGCTGTAGTTCTGTAGTTCTGTAGTGCTATACAGCATATTAAAAACGTGATTTTATCACCGACATATCAAGGCCCTACAACACTACATAGTGCAGTAGCCTTATAGTGCAGTAGCCTTATAGTGCAGTAGTTCTGGAACAACCTAGTGCTGTAGTGCTGTGAAAATAAAAGTTGACACTCGCCTAATAAGGAGCTACAATTATCCTTGTATTAAAAAAGGCCTAGCAATTAAGCCAGACCTAAAATAACTGAATATACAAAAGAAGCCCCGCGACCATCTACCTTCGCGGGAACAACACCCAATTTATGTATTAATTGTACGGTATAGACTCTCAAATTGCAAGTCTTGACATTCAATTGCTTCTCGCGGACCATTCTAGGGGACAAGCTAGAGTATAAATATTAAGGGGACACGTTTGCCAGTGCGACGTCAATAAGTCTGGCTATACCACAACAAGGTTATCTGTACGGCTGGGTGGTGAATGG
>NZ_JQCA01000148.1 GCF_001437125.1 Levilactobacillus paucivorans
CAGACTGGTGGTTAATTGACGCTCACAATTTTTCCAAAGTCGCCGACAATTCTCTAGCCAACTAAAAGATCGTTCGACTACCCAACGTTGGGGCATGACTTCGAATCGATGCAACTCATTGCGCTTCGCAACCTGCACGGTTGCGTTTAAATTACTGGCTATATCGAGCTGAAAATTAACGCCTGAATAACCACCATCAACTAAGACATTTTGAACCT
>NZ_JQCA01000149.1 GCF_001437125.1 Levilactobacillus paucivorans
TTCTATACAATTCAGAAATCTTTTATGCATTTACACAAGATATTTTACGCTCTCATCCCACAAGACAGAAAAGAAACATTCGTATGCCGTTCATAAATGGTAACTTCCGTCTCTGGATGATCTTGTAAAATTTGTAACGCTGCATTCGTACCAGCGTGTGTACTACCAACAATGATGACTTTCATGTTTACCCTCCTACACGAAAAACGATTCTACCGCTAGTCTACTTGAAAGTTAGCGAAAGATAAATGACTTCGTCTTGAAAAACATTAAAATAACTGTTATTTCCTCACACTTCTTTAAAAATGACGGCATTATGTGCAACTTACACATAAAATTTAGCTTATAATCTGAGGATTGGTCTGATCCTTTTTAGCTATAAACCCCGGTATGACGCGGTTTAGCCATAATTACATGAATATTTGTATTGCAAGCTTCATGTTTGGCCCCCACACCGGCCGTCGATACCATGATCGATCTACCCCCTTGTCAAAACGGGGCTTTTTCAACCGCTTTCATCGCAACTTATCCTTGCCACTTATCACGTGATAACAGCAATTAGTAACTGTTTGTCGCCGTTAATCAACCTCACCTAAATTGAGACAGGTTCGCCCCTAAATTCCCGGCAAAGTTAATTATCTAGCCATTTTTTAAAAAGAGTTACATTTCGCTTGCTAACAAACTGGCCGGTGATTATGATTAACACTAGTTAGTTCGTGATACGTTCTGACCTTAAGCACTGTGATAGAAGTTAGGAATCACTGTCTATAGATGCACTCCCCCCAAAACAAGTGATTTATTAACAGATTCCTAAATATGGCCCCGAGCAATCCGCATGTTGCTTGGGGCTTTTCTTTTTGCCTTTTTTTCAATAAAAAAGACACCCCTAAAGGATGCCTAAGCCCGCTGATGCCAAGCAGTCACGCCGCGTCTGACCACGACGGGAACCACCATCAGCACCAGGAACAACCAGGTGAAGTTCTGACGAATAAACGGAGTATTGCCGAAGAAGTAACCGACCGCACAACAACTAAAGACCCATAAGAAACTGCCAATGAGGTTGTAGATCCGAAACTGCCGCCAGGCCATGTCTGCCGTCCCCGCCATGATGGGGACGAAGAGACCCACGAAGGGGATGAAACGCCCAATTAACAGGGTTTCACCTTCATTGTTGGTAAAAGCCGCGGTGGCCTGTTCGACTTTCTGATTGGGAAGTCGCGCAATCATTTTGGCTTGCCGCTTCCCCCAGTGAACGGTACTCAGATACTTAATGACCGACCCCAAGGTAGCGGCCATCGTAAACATCACGATCAGCCACCAGATATTTAATCGCGACTCTGGCGCGGCCGCAATCGACCCCGCCATAAACAGGAGCGATTGGCCGGGGATAAAGGAAAAGATCAACATCCCCGACTCTAAAAATATTAAGAAAAACAGTACCGGGTAGATGCCGGTCCCTAACTGATTGGTTAGGGGCACCAGCACACTCAGTGGATGCCAAATGATCGCCCAAATCTCAGCGAGTAACGTCATGTCACAACCTCCATCGCTAACTGGGGTCAACTCCTCCAAATTAGCCGAATATCTATAAACAATTAACAGGTGATTATTGTAACTTTAATCGCGACAAATAGCCAAATTTTCACCTTTTCTAGGGACAAAGTCACCAATAATAGTCAAGCCGCCAAACAATTCTATGGTTCATCAAGTCAGGTGACACGGCCTTGTCAGCCTACCGCCTGTGACCAGACTGTAATGAAACCTATTTCCGAACAACGGTCAACCCCCACTGGTAAAATCCAGCGGCAGGTCATGCCTCACAGCGCCGAAAGTGTCGCTAAGTGCCGTCCTTTCTATCCCACAGGTCCATTATACGGTTATTTTCGACAAAGTCGGGGACTATTTTTCCAGATAAAACGACCGCCGATTATTCTCTGGCGGCCGTCAACCCTTATCATATGGGCGTTAAATTCAGTTATACCCTACGCAAATTACGCTAATAGGTGTGCCCCAACATTTTTCAGTAACTCGCTAATTTAGGTCCGCAAAGAGGCTTAATTACGCCCCTTCCCAGTTATTAGTAAATTTATGAAACCAATCAATTGCGCCTAATCTTGCCAGGGGTTACACTACAAGCAAGTTAGTAGCAACGACGCTACTAGCTGAGTTGCATCAATTCTTATTACTCTTTTTTACGAGCAGCAATTAGCACTCCCCCAAAGTTTCTAAGAAACCTGCTCGTATCCCCCCTCAAGCCGCGATAGCTCGATATCGTGGCTTTTTTTGTGCCATCGGAGAGGGGGCGCAGAAATCAGGGATCGGCTGGCAAGACTGCCTAACAGGGCCTGTCAGCTACCTAGGCCCCTAACCACCGGATTTAGCCTAACTAAAGGCACCTGTGACCGACAGCTATTTTGGGTTTACGGGACTATTCATCTGTCACCATTTCACCGCCGAGACCAGCCTCATGCGTCCAGTTAGGCAATTAACCTCCGCAACCAGGATACGGCAAAACCCGTGTTGATTTCGCCACCAGTGTAGCCGGAGGTGCCCACCGCGTTCCAGCCCCCTAGCTGGGCGCCAGGAGGCGGCCTTCACCATCTCCAGCCAGAATTAGTCCAACACCTGAACCCCAACACCAATCAGCCCAGGTCCAGTGTGCACGCCAAGTGCGGGTGATACATCCCCGGCATACCAGTCCAACACGTTTGGGTGGGCGGCTTTTAAGGCCGTTAAAACGCGTTCTCGCAGGTCCGGGTCGGCCCCGTCACAGACGGCCACATTGACCCGTTTGGCGGTGCCAATGGCGTCGTTAACCAGGTCTAACAGCTTACCTAGCGTTCGCTTGGTCCCGCGAACCTTGGCGATGGGATAGTAAATTCCCTCTTCATCACACGAAATAATTGGTTTCACATTTAATAGAGTCCCGGCCATGCCGGCGACCTTACCGATTCGGCCACCCGCCTGCAGGTATTTCAGGGATGGCACGTAGAAGAAGACCTTGGTCTGAGCGGTCACCCGCTCCACCTCCGCCACAATCTCATCGAAGGACTTACCGGCATCGCGGAGCTGGGCCGCATAGATGGCCGCAAAGCCACTCCCAATCCCCACACTCCGGGTATTGATGACGTGCACCGTCAGATCGGTATCCGCCGCCAACAGTTGCGTTTCCTGGTAGGTCCCGGACAGTGCCGCCGAGATGCAGACGGCAATCACGTGGGTGTACCCGGATTCTTGAATCCGTTCTAAGGCCTCCATGATGTGCTTGCCAGTCGGACTCGCCGTGGTGGCCTTCTCGTTGGCCTGGCGCCGATAGAATTCCGTGGGGGTGATGGTGACCCGATCCTCGTAAGCCCGGTCGCGGAAAATCACGTTCATGGGCATTAAGGCCATGTCCGCCGCTTCAAGGACGTCGGCTGGAACATCAGAACATGAGTCTACCAAAATGGCAATCTTTTCTTGTGACATGACTGTTACCTCGTTTCTCCTAGTATCGTTCTTTGATAATAATCGTAATTATAACGCAATTACCTAGTTATTGAAACTAGATCATCTGTTGTTTGTTCTGGAAGTCCCTTTACCAAGCAGTAAATTTGCCTTCGCCAAACCGGCTAATTCGATAGTTTCCCCCTATACTAAGTGCAATCAAAAAATATTTTGACCAGCATCTATCAATTTTCACTAATTCAGGTATTCGTTCTTTCTATTCGTTTGGGCTGATTTGACTATCGGGACTCCCCTCACCGACAAACGCAACGACCACGTCTGGCAACCATGAAACCGGAATCAGAAATATTTCGGTTGTCAGAATAACCATCGACCACGGGTGACTTAAAAGACAACTTTTTATAAACCTTGAATTTACACTTTAAGTGCAACACTAATTAAATAAAGAATGGCCCATGGCCA
>NZ_JQCA01000023.1 GCF_001437125.1 Levilactobacillus paucivorans
TAAATTAAAAAACGATCAACCTAATAACTAGGCCGATCGTTTTTATTTTCAGGATTATTTTTTGGCTTAACTTCTAGATTGTTTTTAGCAAAGTCTTTGAGATGGTTTTGGGTTCTTTTACTAATCTCGTCTTCAACTAATTTAAGTTCTAATTTATCCGTTTTTTTTAGTTGCTTGTACATCTGGTTTAATTCATTAGCACTTAATTTTTTTGTTTGCTCGAATTTGTAATCCTTGAATACCATTATCATATGTCCACTGTTTAATTTTAGTCATGTCATTAGTCTGATAATAATTGGCAATTAGTTCGTTCCATTGATCCCACTTATCTAACGGCACATTG
>NZ_JQCA01000150.1 GCF_001437125.1 Levilactobacillus paucivorans
AGGGCCTAGTACTTTTGGAATGGAAATACTTTCCAACACCAAAAATTCTAGACCCAATAAAAATGGTTTCCGGATAGTAAGCGGTAATCTCGGCCCCGTGATCGCGGTGTGGAATCGTCGCGAGATCCACGATTTCACCGAATTTACCGGCCTTTAAATTCTTGAAGTCGGCTGCGTCGTCAATCTTGACGCCGCTGGCCCCGGCTTCCTGTAAGATGTTACTAACGGCTTCGACCGCTTCATTGGTCGTCAGCACGCTAACTGCTGTCCATTCCATAAATGACGTCCTCCTTGAAAAATTAATTTAAAAAAAGAGCCAGGACAAAAGATTGTCTCTAGCTCACCACTAAAACATTTAAAAATATCGCTTTAGATCTTTTCGGCATCGGTCGGATTTTCAGCGTCCTTGTGATCCCGCTGGGCTAGACGTGTTTCTAAGTAATCTAACATATCCGCCTCATTTTGGAATACACGCGGATGCTTCTGTTTGTGCAGCCGCAAATCAATTTCGTTAATTCGCTGCCGTCCGGTCCACGTATGCCCATAACGAATGATTACCCGGTTATTGAGCGAATCTCGACCAAATTTGAAGACGTACACACTTTCGGGTGCCATCAATGGCCGAATATACGACTTTTCGTAACGATAGTTATGTTGCCGTAAGAATTGCTTGGTTCGACTCAGCATGGTAATCACCTCCTAATGACTATTTACTCGTTCTTCATTTCAATCGCCCGAAACCCGGGTCGGATTAAAATGTATCAATAATTGATAATAGTTGATTTTACTAACGATTGCAAGCGAAACGGCGTAGAAAACGGCAATTTATGATTCCCGATTTCAAAAAAAGGCGATCTCGCTCTGAAACCACTTACATTTTACCATAGTTTCGGATGGGCTTCTATCAAAAGTCTTGTCTGCCAGCGGGCTAACCGCCGCATATTGGTTGCAATTTATAATAAGATCGTTAAAAATATAAATAAGAACTAATTTTGTGAAGGAGGAGTCATTTTGCTTCCTCGATTTAAAATTGAAGTGCAACACCTGCTCTACTAGACCAGTTCTTTATT
>NZ_JQCA01000151.1 GCF_001437125.1 Levilactobacillus paucivorans
AGACATAACGATCCCTCCAATCATATTAGAAATAATCACCGAAACTATATCATATAGGAAACGTTAAGTCAAAGGATAAAAGTTGAAATAGCGAAGCGGAAGTCATACACTAAAAGTAAATTCAGGAGAATCAGCAGACTGAGTGAAATGAGGTCAATGCGCACTTACACACAACAACTAAATTTGGTTGTGTTATTGTGCTAAACACTTGTATTAGAAGTCGCCGTTGGCGACAACAAAATCAAACCCATAAACCCAAAGAAAGGTGGTGACCGACATGGCAATTTTTCACATGAGCTTTAGTAATATTAGTGCTGGAAAAGGAAGAAGTGCAATTGCTGGAGCAAGTTATCGAAGTGGCGAAAAATTATTCGATCAAAAAGAAGGTCGAAGTTATTTTTATGCCCGATCGGTTATGCCAGAAAGCTTTATTTTGACACCAAAGAATGCGCCAGAATGGGCGAGTGATAG
>NZ_JQCA01000024.1 GCF_001437125.1 Levilactobacillus paucivorans
ACCACTTCTAAGAATAGATTCTTAGTGTTGCACTTGATTTGACAATTGAGGCTTTTAAAAAAAGTCAACAATCTCACAAAAAAATTGGTTCCTCAGCGAGGAACCAATTCTTGCTATTTGTTCATCAAACTCATGGTAATTAAGCGATACCGCTGATCCTCATTGATCGTTGAAGTATGTTTGTGCTTACCGTATTTAAGCGTAACCTTTAGCCGCCCCTTAATCGTGACTTTCTGAATCTTGGTCACGACTAACTTGGTATTCGGATTCAGGAGATACTCGTATTCCCCATCATATTCGGAGATTGGATCCAGATACGCCCCGTGGTAGCCGGCCGGCATATTAATCTTCAATAAATCTTTCGACATAAAGTCAGTTCCCACGGACTTACTCAGCGTGGTCGAGGCAAAACCTGGATCCCGGTAAACGGCTCCCGGCTTTAACTTCTTTCCTCCTAGCGACAGATTCACAATCCAGTCCGAGGTGCCGCGGTAGACAGTCATCGGTTGCTTGAGTTTAAACGTCTTGAGAGCCGCTCTCAGGTCCTTAACGCGTTGCCGCGACTTAGTGGTGGACCGCTTCTTAGGCTTCCGTAGAACGTTGTTAATGGCGTCTGAGCCCTCCCCGGTATAGCGACCGAGTACCTTGTGTTGCCGCTTACTGAGTGTCTTATACCACTTGCGAGACTGCCGATTCAGGTTCTTTCTCACCTGCTTGGAAACCGTGATTTTCTGGGTGCTGTAGGTAACTGCGGCTAAGTTGTTCACCCACAAGGGCTCGTTACTATCGCCCACCGCAACCTTAGTGTGGCCCTCACGATGACTCATGATCGTCAACGCTGTATTCTTGGGAATTGTGACCACCTCATCGGTGGTGGCCGATCGGGCGTTAACATCTCGGTCTGTCACAACCTGCGTGGTTCCCGGCGTAGTCGTTTGACTCGTCCGGTCAGTAATTGTGTAAACCTTAGATTTAGCGCTGGCTGTCTCTACTCCTAGGACACCACCGCCTAAGGTGAGGCCCACCATAGTTAAGGCCACAAAGCGTTTGTATGTATTCACTTCTAACTCCTCCTCCGAACCCCCCACTTCTTGCAACGTTTCAGCCACTTGAAGTTAAATTAAGTATACCACCATCGGGCTTGGGTTAAACGGTTTAATCCATCATTATTTAAGCCTGTCTTAAGGCCTTGCGGACAACGTTACAGATGGTTTGACTGGCGTTACAAAAATAAGGAACTGTACCGGTTTGGTACGGTTCCTTTGTATTTACATTGTCGAAACGTGTGAAAAAGGGCAGTCAGCTCCGCTTAACACTGATAGTCAAATAATCCAAGCCCGAGATTATCCGACTATCACCGTTAATGCTCACTGACTAACCGCCCTTTTTCACACTCTTCTACTAATAAAGTCCAACAACCTTGCCATAACCAAAAAGTTCTCGGCTGGAATCGGGAAGTCTGCCACGTCTTGGGCCGTTTGGTTGAGAACCGATCCCCGGACGTAGTCGCCATCGTTGACGACCATGGTGTAGACGTTGTCCTCCATGACCTCGAGGTGGAACTGGAGACCGATGACGTTGCCATTGACCAGTAACCCCTGATTATCGATCTGGTCACTTTCAAATAATCGAATTGCACCAGCTGGGAGGTCAAAACGGTCTTGGTGCCAGTGAAGCACGGTCAGACTCTTGGGAATACCCGGAATCACCGTCGTCAAGCGTCTGACTGGCGCCCAACCGACTTCCTTTGCTGGGGCCGGACTGACCTTGGCTCCCATAAGCTTGGCAATCTGTTGGGCCCCAAAACAGGCGCCAAAGATCGGCTTGTGGGCGGCCATCATCTGTCGCATCAGCTCGCGTTCCGCGGCAATCCAAGGTGCCGAATCATTGGGACTGATCGGCCCACCTAAGACGACCAGCAAATCAGTTTCATCCACCGTTGGTAACTTCCCGTGTTGCGCTGGATGGTAGACGAAGACCTTGTGTCCCCGGTCGTGAGCCCAGATTCGAATCGCACCGGGACCTTCCTCCGGTGTGTGTTGCAAAATATTGACGCGCATGGCACTCACATCCCTCCAAATGAATCGACCGGATTGTACCACTTGAAACTGGCCACTGCTTCTCACCGGGCTTCGTTTGATTGGTCACCCACTCTACTCTGAACAGGAAAATCAAATTTCCAACATAAAGCGCTTGCAAAAAGTAAGCCTTTTGCTTAACGTTAGAGGTGTTGTTATTTCTATATTAAAGGATGGTATTGATTTATGGACTATCTCCTTCTTTTACGAGGGATCAACGTCGGCGGTCATCACCGCGTGCCGATGGCTCAGCTCAGAGACCAACTCACCGCAACGGGCTTCACGAATGTCCGTTCCTATATCAACAGTGGCAATCTCTTTGTCACCAGTATGGAACCATTTGTGACTTGTGCGGCCAAAATCCAGGCATTACTGGCCACCGAATTCGATTTTCCGATCGACTTTCGCTTGATCAGCCGCCCGGAATTTCTGGCCGATCTGGGCTTGGCTCCGAACTGGTGGGGAGCCGACCCCGCATTGCGTCACAACGCCTTGTTCAAGCTCAATACTTACGAACCCAGCAACGACAACTGGCTAACCGAGCATGTCACCAGTGACTACGACCGAATACTTATAACGCCCAATCTGATTTTTTGGACGTCCACCCTCAAGGTTCATTTCAGCCGGTCATTTTATAGCAAGATTCTCGGGACTCCCCTGTATCGCCAGACCAGTGCCCGTAACTTCAATACCACAACGAAACTCAAAAAAATTTTGGAGGAATTCTCATGATTAGAAATTTAGTTCACGATCCAGCTCGCTTACAAACGCAGTCGACCCCCGCTACCGAACTCGATGGCCAAGTGGTGACTGACCTTCTCGATACCCTGAAGGCCCACAGTGTCAATGGTATTGGTATGGCTGCCAACATGATTGGGGTCAACAAGCGCATCATCGTGATTAACCTGGGGATGATTCCAATTGCCATGCTCAACCCACAGATCGTTAAGATTTCCGGTGAATTCAAGACTGAGGAAGGTTGCCTGTCACTCAAGGGAACTCGGCCAACGACGCGGTACAAAGCCATTACCGTTCGCTTCATGGACCAGAACTTCAAGCCTCACGAACAGGTCTTTGCCGGTCTGGTCGCCCAAGCCATTCAACATGAGGTTGACCACTGTAATGGAATTTTGATCTAGGAGATCTTGCCATGACTGAAGAAGAAAAGATGTTGGCCGGCAAGCTCTACGACCCGACTGACGCCAAACTAACCGCGCGCCTGCACTACGCGCATCACTTATCCCAGGAGTACAGCCAAACCTTTGATGATGAATCTGATAAACGGGAAGCCATTCTGGAAAAACTACTCCCTAATCGGAAACCTGGCATGTACTTGCAAGGACCAATCTTCTTCGACTATGGGTGTTACACCACCTTTGGCGAGAACTTCTATGCCAACGCTAATTTTACGGTGTTGGACTGCGGCCCCGTCACTATCGGCAATAGCTGCTGGTTCGGTCCTAATGTCACGTTGGTCACCCCGATGCATCCTCTCCGCTACCAAGATCGCAACGCCCGCTATCGTGCAGACGGCAGCAAATACAACCTTGAGTACGACCGGCCAATCACCATTGGCGACAACTGCTGGTTTGGCAGTAACGTGACCGTGATCGGCGGTGTGACCATTGGGAGTGGCTGTGTCATCGGTGCCGGCAGCGTCGTCACCAAGGACATCCCTGACAACTCACTTGCCGTCGGGAATCCGTGCCACGTCTTGCGAACCATTACTGAAGAAGACGCCATCAATTTCCATCAGGAACTTCTCTAAGGTCGATTGAGCCAACCCGGAGAATCCACGACGCTGTATCGTGTTATCATAAGAGCATCGGAAAGGTAGATGAGCAGTATGACTCATCGTTCAAAAAAATGGCTGAAATGGTTCTTGCCAACACTTGTCTTACTTCTATTGCTTCTCACGTTTACACCATTTGTGCCCAGTAATGCTGTCAGACTGTGCATTCTGAAAAATGGTCATCCATTTGCGGCGCTTTTGTCCGGTCCCAGTAAACTCTCTAAATCAGAAATTAAGGATTACAGCGGGAGTAAGCGGCAACAGCACTATCAAATCAATGTGCCCTTCCCTACAGATAGCGCGGACGTCGACGTGTTAGTTGTCCGTAAGGTTGCTAAGAACCATTTCTACAATAAGTATCTTGCGACGCCTTCCTACGCGCTGGGGCCATAAAGTTAGGGATAAAACTGAACTCTTTGTTCCATAAATTGAACCCTCAAAGTTGGATTTTTTCCAACCTTGAGGGCTCAATTTTTTTGCCTGTAAGATCAGCTAGGCTAACTACCGATGCCGCCACCAAAGCCGATACCCACCCCAAACAATCAGTCCTAAATCTAGCATCATCAAAATCGCCCAGAGCCAAAGAAAATCCGCCATCAGTGGGGAACGCTGCGTCTGCCAAAGGTCGATGGCCATCCCAATCACGAGGCAGCCATTGATAGCCAGCCCCCACTCCTTGGTCCGACGGTGTTTAGCCAAAGCTGTGACCCCAATCACCACCAGAATGGTAGCGACAAGCCACAGGTCGCGTGGCCGCCACGTCAATTCCAAGTCAAGATCCGTAGTGGTTGGCATCATCGACATCAACCACAGAAAATACAGACTCGTGAGCGCACTCAACATCGGCACATACCGGTAGAGCTTCTGCATGGCCCTCACCTCCCGTTTTGACTTCACCCGTACTGTAGGACGGTTAGAACTGAAAGGTAAACAAAAGCGGCTCGACTTACCCCCAATGGTAATTCGAGCCGCTTTACTGTCTTCATCTTGATTGCTTTTAAGCCAGGGCTTCCTTCAAAGCCGCCTCGAAAAGTGGTTTTGGCCGAGCGCCAACCAACCGGTTGATGACCTGGCCATCCTTCTTAATTAAGAACGTTGGAATTCCCTGAACTTGGAACTGACTGGCGATCTGCTTGTCATGGTCGATGTTGATCGACGTAAACGTCACCTTGTCCTTGAAGTCTTCACTCTCGGAAAGCTTCCGTAAAATCGGATCCATCATCTTACAAGGTGGACACCAGTCGGCGCGAAAGTCGACCACGGTGACCCCAGTATTCGTTTCTTTTTCAAAGTCCTGGTCGTGGATTTCCTTAATCATGCTCATTCTCCTCTAGACTCCCCATAGGGATTATTTAGGGTCGCCACCCTCGGCTAAGAGCGAATCCAACCCTCTGTTAAATTCATAAAAAATTTCAGTGGCGACCTTTGATGTTCTCAATATACCCCAATAGGTATAACGGAGCAACCTTTTTGCTTCTATTGGCAAATATGATCGATCCAGTCAAAGAGGCCTGGCAGGTCGTAATCCCCGTCGTGTGGCCGTCCCCAAGGAAATGCTAGGTCAACATCTCGGCCCTGATTTTTAAGTAACGTTGCCAGAATAAAGGGAATCGCAAATGAGGTCTCTCGGTCGGAGGCCCCATGCCGAATCCGCCAATGTTGGGCAACCTGACTTTGGTTGGTCTGTAAATAACTCACCGGATTGACCGCGGCAACGAGATCCGGATCGGCCTGTCGCGCCGCTACGGTGCTGTGTTTCTGAGCAAACGATGTAAAGTGTCCGGCCGCAAACAACCGGCTCCCAAACAGACTGGTCTCCGGACTACTGAGGTCCAAAGCGTCAAACGCCGGAACCGATTTCTGTCGTGTAAGCCCCCTGAGGTATTGTCGCCAATCTAACTGCGTCACATAGCCGGCCTGAATCGTCAACCCTCGTTGGGTAGTCACATCATCTCCGGCATCTAAGGCCTGCTGGGCCGACCACTTAAGTTCATTGATAATGGCTTGCTGGAAAGGCCCCTGTCCTTGCTCATCTAACGTCAATGGCGCTTTCTGGTCGTTCTGTAAATGAAGCGAATTGACATAAGCTGGAAAGGTGGCCTTCACCTGGTCCGATAATGCCTGTTCCTTGGCGGTAAGCTTGCCAGCCACCGGCGTCACCTGCATACGATCCCCTACTCGCGTAAGCTGTTGGCTGTGCCAGGTGTTCAGACCGTTGAACTGCCATTCATAAGCCGCATCGGCATGTTCTAAGTCAGAGATTGGGCAGTAGGTCGATACGGCAAAAACATCATCGGTAGCCGGCACCGCACCGAGTTCCGCTAAGGGGGTCGCAAAGAAGTCGGCGTTGCCACTAGCCCCCGCTAACGCCGAGGCGGCCCCACCGGCACTGGTTCCGTTGGTGATGATCTTTTCGGTATCACCGGGAATCCAGCCGGCATTGAACTTCACGTAACGAATGGCGGCCTTCAGATCCACAATAAATGCCGGAGCCTTGCCAACGAATTCGCCCCCATTCTGCGTCGTTCGCCCACGAACACCGGCGGAAACCACGACATACCCGCGGGCTAACGCCTGGAGAATCGTTGCGCCGCGGCTAAATGGTGCCGAGTTGCCTGGAAAATCTCGGGGTCCCGGCAAGTAGCCCCCCACGGTATTGGGCATGAAGATGGGGGCCGTGACTCGACTGTAGCCGTTAACCCGACCCTGATTAAAGTATGGCTCCGGCACAAAGACATTGAGTCGCTGCTCCTCCGCGACAGGCATCATCAGATAGTCCAGATCTAAAAAAGCCCGGTATGTGACCCGTCGACCACTCACCACCACCGTTTGGCGTTCAAATTTCTTTTCGTTAAACCGCAAGGGTGTCATTGCCACTCCTCCATTTCACAACTCTTTCCCCTAACCATAGTGGAAATATTGAGCCAGGGCAATCATTTTGATGGGCCATCTTTACCGACTGTTGCTGATGTTGCCCCTGAATGGTTATTCCCCTAATCGCTTGTGAATTTTCAGAGTCACTTTCATTGTTGCAAACGCTATCATTCAGTAGAATGGGAACCATAATTTCACAAGTATTCGAAAATCTACTCAATGAAAGTGAGCCATCATCATGCAGAATTTAACCCGCCATATTTCATTTCCGCGGCTCCTGATTCTGGGGGCCTCAAGTGTCATTGGAAGTAGTTGGATTTATACCAATGGGATTTTTTTCTCCAAGTACGGCGCTGGGGGCGAAATCTTCGGCTTTGTTCTGGCCATGGCCATCACCGTCCTAGCTTCGCTGGCCTTCGCCGAGCTCTCCTCAATCTTTCCTCGAAGTGGCGGACCCGTCGTCTACAGCTACCTGGCCTTTGGTAAACGTTGGGGCTTTGCGACCGGCTGGGCCATTCTCGGAGCTTACCTGAGTGCCCTATCGTTCTACGTCACCGCCAGTAGCATGCTCCTGGCCACCATCTGGCCGCAGATCAGCCAAGGCCCGGGCTACACAATTGCCGGGGCCCACGTCTCGCTGATGGAACTCGCAATTGGCGTCGCCTTCACCCTTTTTATCTTCGCCCTCAATATCCGGGGAACCCGCCTCACCGCTGGCGTTCAAGCCGTGTTGTTCGGCGGTCTTGTCATCTTGGGTGGCGCCCTCATCGTGACCGGCTTCTCCCAAGGGAGTCCGAAGAACTTCTGGCCAGCCTTCGCCACCGGCAGTGACCCCCTGTTAAATATCGTGCGATTCGTGCTCCCCGCCATGACCTTCTTAACCGGTTGGGAAGTCGTCACCATCCTGGCAGAAGAGGCTGACATGCCACCGGCTAAAATTGGGAAGGCCGTGGTTGGGGCCATCGTCCTCGCCGCCAGCTACTACATCATCGTCCTCCTTGCCAGTGCCTGGGTTTATCCTTGGCAGAAGACGGCGACTTTCGAAATGGGGTCGATTACGGCATTTACGAAGGCCGGCTTCCCGCTACTGGGGCAAGCCGCCTTCCTCATTGCCTTTCTGGGACTCTTTACCAGCTTCATCGGCCTCTTCACCGCAGCGCCTCGGCTGATTCTCTCGCTGGCCCGGGCCGGCCTCTTACCACCGCGATTCGCTCGTTTGAGCGAAAAACATGGAACGCCTCTCAACGCCACGGTTCTCGTGCTCCTCTTCGCCATCGGTTTCGGGTGGTTGGGGAAAGGTGCCATGACCTACTTCCTCGATCTCGGGGGCTTCTTCGTGGCGATGGCTTGGGCTATCACGGCGATGTCCCTGTGGCGTATCCGCCGTGACTACCCCGACCTCAACGGTGGCTTTCGTCTACATCGCCTGTGGCCCAGTATGCTCGGTGGCTTCCTCGCGGTGGTTATTGCCATTGGGACCCTGTATCCCAAGTCTCCGGTCGCTCTGGCCTGGCCCACGGAATACATCATGCTGGCCGTCTGGATTGGACTTGGCCTACTCTTCTATTGGCTAGGACGTTCGGAACATCAAGACAACGACACGGCCTTGCATCACCTGCTGGGTGACAAGGAGTATCAACGATTGGCAGAAGTTAAGCGTCAGGATAGAAAGGATGACGACTAAGCTTTGACCACATATGTAAAGCTGTTTAATCCTAAACATTGTGATCCTAAATTTTAGTCGTCCAGACAAAAATCGATAGACACTGACAACTACTAGTCAACGTCTATCGATTTTTCTACTGGATCTATATAGAAAAGACCAGTTTAAGCAGGCGGAGATCAGAGATTCCTACTGTAGAATGCTTAGAACCCATTCCATCCAAGCCCGCACGGTACTGACGCGCCGATTGATCGTGGTGGCATTGAGATCGGGAATATTGGCCTGCATCACTCGACGAATTTCGTCCAGCTCCAACCGTTGGTCATTGGCCATCGTGGCTTCAAAGATCAGTTTAAACGTGCGATGTGCCAACAACTGTTTCAAGAGTAACTGGTTTCGCTGATCACCGTTGGGTAACGTCCGGACGTGCTGACCAAGATCGGTTAACGTGAACTGGTGGGCAACCTTCGTGGCCAGTCCCAGGTACACGAGGGCGTTTCCGTAGTAGTCCCCCTGCCGCGCATTTAATCCTAATTCAGCGGCCAATTCTGGGCCAGTCAGGGGTGTTTCCAGGCTTGCCAGGCTACCCAAGACCCGACTAAAACTGTTGGCTTGCGGATAAATACCTTGCTCAGGTGAATTGGGACTCTGCGCCGCAATCTCCCGCGCCACCGCCACCGGCGTCCCCCAGGTTGTATTCAGGACAAAGTTCACCTGGCGCACCTCGCGAATACTCGAGTAGTTCATGGGATCCGTGAATTCATAAATATGAAAGGCATAGACCTGATCCACATAAGTAAAGTAGATCGGAACGACCGTCTTACCTGTTTGTAAGCTCTGATAGAGTCGATAAGGATAATACAACTGGCGAATCATGAAGTCTTGTGGCAACTTGCGTTTGGCTTCAATGACCGCTAGTTTATCCTGATTCTCGTAACCGGCATCAATTTCCACCTGACTGTTAGCGACCGCAAAATCGAACTGCTGACCCTTGGTTGTCGCAATCTGATAGGTTAAATGCCCGCTTTTAACTCGTCCCGTCAGGGTGTCCACCGCCGCCGGATCACCCGGCTGACGGTCCAGAACGTCATCGATCATCCCCGACGCCTGGGCCACATTCAACGCCATACTCTCTGAGGTGATCGGAAAGTGGTCAAATGAATGAACGAAATTAGGCAACTGTTTCAAAATTGGCCGCAACTCCCGATGGACCAAAGGTTGGTAGGCCTTGAATGGACCAATCTTGTAAGTTCCCCGACTGTCTGGCAGAATGGCCAGCTTATGGGCCTGAAAAATCTGGGGTAAACTGCTCGACCAGTCATACTTGGTGACCAACAGTGGTTCATAGAATTCCTTGATCTGATTGGCCGTAATTTCAAAGATGCCGTCACGTTCGATGGCCGCCAAGATATCGTACTTGGCAAATAATTGTTCCCAGACACGGTCGCGAATGTTTTCCTTGGCCATTGTGGTCCTTCCCCTCCGAAGTTAAGTTAGGTCTATTTTACCAAATCACCTGCTGGCCGCGCGCCTTTTACAGAAATAGTATTGGTCTTTTAGAGTCGTTTTCTTTATACTTGAGACAATATGCTTCAAGACAGTTATGGAAGGACCTGACCACATGGCCGAAAAAATCGAAAATCCAATTCAAATCACGCCAATCATCAAGTGGGCGGGCGGTAAGAAACGCCTAGCACCCACCATCGAGGCCCTCACCACCCAACAGGTCGCCTTCGAAAATATCGACACCTACGTTGAACCCTTTTCCGGGGGCGCCGCCTTCTTTCTCTACCTGGCAACGCGCTATCGCTTCAAGCATCAGGTTATCATGGACGTAAACGCCGAGCTTATCAACCTCTACACTCAGGTCAGAGACCACCTGGCAGACCTCATCGCCGAACTTGGGAAGCTGGAGACGGCGTATAACACACTCCCTGAAGACGATGACTTTACCGCCAAGAAGGCCTACTTCTATGACATGCGGACGACCTTCAACAATGGCATTACCCAGTCGGTGACGGACGAAGCCGTGACCGAGATTCCCACGCTGGTTCGTCAAGCCGCCCTGTTCGTCTTTCTCAACAAGACCGACTTTAATGGCCTCTACCGAGTCAACGCCAAAGGCACCTTCAACGTGCCCTTCGGCCGTCGGAAGATCGTCTCATTGGTCGACCAAACCAACCTACAAAACTTCAGCGATCTCTTACAGAATACGACAATTTTACAAGGTGATTACCATCAGTCCCAGCAATTTGCTGGCGACCGCACCTTCTTCTACTTTGATCCCCCCTATCGGCCCCTCACGGATTCGGCTAGCTTCACCAGCTATACCAAATCCAGTTTCAACGATGATGCCCAGGTGGCCCTGGCCGACTTCACCCACGTGTTAGCCGCGGCTGGCGCTCACTTTGCCCTCAGTAACTCGGACCCCCACCAGAGTGATCCGACCGATGATTTCTTCGATACCCTTTATCAAGATTTCACGATCAATCGTCTCACGGCGGCTCGCATGATTTCAGCACGCAGCAAGGGCCGTGGCAATGTTTCCGAACTGTTGATCGTTCACTAAGACAGGAGGCCTACGTATGACCCTCATCACCGATTATATTGACCAGGCACCGGCCGAGACGCAGCCACAACTCACGGCGATGTATCAGTTATTGAAAGGCCTCTTGCCCGACGCCACCGAGAAGTTCAGTTATGGCATGCCAGCATTTGCCCTGAAGAAGCCTGTGGTTTACTTTGCGGCGATGAAACACCATCTGGGATTCTATCCCACGCCGGGACCTATTGAGGCGTTCGAAGACGATCTGCTGGGCCACTACAAGTATTCCAAAGGCGCGGTACAATTTGCCTACGACCAGCCACTTCCGGTCGACCTTATTACGAAAATGGTGAAATTCCGATTGGATGAAATGTCGGATTAATGGGCTATTGGTCGCCTACGGCTGTCAGGAATTCCGCCTGCTGTGGGGACGCTTCAGCCCTTTGGGCTTCTCGCTCGATTTGAAGCCTCGTCAGAAACACGAGTCTTCAAAGTCGCCCAGAATGTAAGGCCGAGACAAACCACTCGGTCTAACATTCTCACCACGGCCGGCTCCACCCCTGGCCTCCTCCGGCTAAGACTGTCGGTTTAATACAACATAACCCAACCATTCTCAAAACATTAAAAAGTGTCGAACAACTATCTCTAAGGTAATTGTTCGACACTTTTCATTTGTTAGCTAAACTTCAAATTGATCATAATTGCGAAACCCAATAACTGAATGACACCTATCAACACTAAACGCTAATGTCAGCCGCAGGGCTGGTGAAAATGAGCCCAGCCGTGGGAGTTCCCTTAGTGACGGTCTGTGTCGCTTAGGGAACTGCTAGGTTTGAGACGCGTCAGAGGCTCGAACCTAAGCGTGGAGACCGCTCTTTGGCTCCGCGCGTGCGCCCACAGCGTTCCGGCCTCATTTTCACCAGCCCGGAGGCGCTGCCAACGATCTATCTGTTTTTAGTCTTCGCTACCCATTAACCGAGCTACAAAGGCTGCCAGAATAGCGCCAACTTCGGGTGCGACAATGTAGAGCCACAGGTGTGACAAGGCGCTCCCACCAGCAAAGATGGCTGGGCCAAATGACCGTGCTGGGTTCAAAGAACCACCAGTCAGGTTCAAGGCCACAATGATCAGAAAGGCCAAGGTAATCCCAATCGTCAAACCGGCAAAGTCACCATTACCATGACGGTCGCTGGTAACATTTAAGATGACCATCAAAAAGAGGAACGTGACCAAAGTCTCGACAACGAAGGCTAACCCCGTCGAGATCTTCGGAAAGTCCGTCTGGCCTAATTGCGTGGTTGCTAAGCCCAAACCGCCCACAAAGAGTCGCATGCAAGCTGAAGCCACCGTAGCCCCTAAGAACTGAGCGACGATGTAACCCGCGGCATCACGGCCGTCAATCCGGCGATTAATCAACATAGCTGTCGTAACGGCTGGGTTGAAATGCCCACCCGAGATGCCACCGAAGGCATAAGCCGAGATCGTAATCGCTAACCCGAAGGCCAACCCAATTGTCAGGGTATTTCCGGCGGCCACTGTCACGGCTCCGGTTCCCAAGAACACCAACATGAAAGTGCCCATAAATTCTGCTGCATATTTTTGCATCATAAGTCCTCCCATCAATTTCACTATTATACAAATCCTATTATAGAATAATCCGACACGTATGGGACTAATTATGATGAAATTTATAAACAGGCCGTGACGCCTTTTTAAGTAAAATGCCCGTCAAATCAGGACTTGTTACCCCTTACTAATTTCGATAAAGTTCACTCACCGTCTAAGCAGGAGCGTCTGACTGGCTCTCGACGGGGGCAGTGACAATCGCGGTAATCGCTGCCGTAATTCCCTTGACATCGTCGGCCAAGGACAGCGAAGGCTGACCATTCTTGCCAACCACCTGACTAGGCAAGAATGGAATATGAAGAAAACCGGCCCGTAACTCCGGAAATTCCGTCGCCCGCAAATACTGAACCCGATACATCAGGTCGTTGCAGACGTAGGTTCCCGCAGTCGTCGAGAGCTGAGACGGAATTCCTGCCGCTCGAATGGCGTGAACCATCGCTTTCACTGGTAATTGCGTGAAATAGGCCGCCGCCCCGGTCGGTTCAATCAGTTCGTCTGTCGGCTGGTAACCCGCATTGTCTGCGATACGGCCATCGGCGAGATTAATCGCCACACGTTCCGGCGTTAAGCCAAGTCGACCGCCAGCCTGACCAATACTGAGCACCACATCGGGATGTTCTGTTTCAATGGCTGACCGTACGACCGTCGCACAACGTTTGAACTCAGTCGGTACCACCAATGGCACGATCTGAGCACCTGCAATCGTGGCTGGTAGACGCTTGACCGCAGACATCGCTGGATTAGTGGTCTCCCCACCAAAGGGATCGAAGCCCGTAACTAAAATTTTCATAATCCCAACCTCCTCGACCTAAAATTAGGTTTATTATACGCCAATCTCACGCTGAGATGCCCCCATAATCTATGCTTACACAGATGTTATGAAAAAGACGTTTCTGGACAGCGCGCCCGTCACATGATATGATAAATCTCTTTGATTGTGGAACACGCACGTTTCGTTTTTGTAAATCTAACCACTCTAAGCGATAGAAAGGCGGCACTTAACTTATGCCCTTAACGCAACTCAATCTTGGCTCCGAACTCGGCGTCGAAATTTTACATCACCGTTGGTACGCCCTGGTCCTCTACCAACTCACCGAAGACCCCACTGAATTCATGGACCTGCGCCAATCAATCCGCGGGATCTCCACGTTTAACCTCTTTACAACCCTCCACAAACTGGAAGACTGGGACCTCGTCGACGCCTTTGAAGACGACAATTACCACTACCAGCTTACCAGCAACGGCGCTATGTTTCACCGTATTCTCCACGACTTCGAGTCCTGGGGAAATCATGAACTGACTAACAATTTAGCTATCTAACCATTTGGAGCCTTCTTGAGAAAGCTCTTTTTTATTACGATCATCATGAAAACGGCGTCCTTATTAGCTTTTCAATGATGAATATTGAGAAATAAAACGGAACGTAATAGTTTCGTATGGTTTCCGTATTGCTTTGCCTAAGCCTGCTGACAAGGGGATCAAACTCCCTTATGATAGTCATGTAACAGCTATGAAAACGCACCTCAACTTTGAAAGGTAGGTTATTTTCATGAAAAACAGACATCGTCATTGGGCCCGTAAAGCGGCCACGGCACTTTCTCTGGTTGCCGTCACCTTACCCCTGGTTACGACCGTAACCACGGCTCACGCCAGCCACAAGGCTAAGCAGCCCGACCTCGCCAAGCTCATCGCTCCGCATAAGGCTGGCTACGGCTACTTCGTCGACAAATATCAACAAAACACTGGCGACTTCACGACCCCCACGACCAACCCCGTGATCGGCCTGGTTGACGAATTCTCTACATATTGGACCCACCATCAAGAACCGCTCAACAAGCCCCTGCTCGACCTCAACATTGAAAAGTCCGCGGCGATTACCCGTAACCGGACTGCTGTCGACGCCGAACGGTCATTTCTGACCGACCAACGGGATAACCGTTACGCCGTCATCCAAGCCCTCGGGCCTTACGCGCCAGCATTTATCCGCAATGCCAACGCGCAAACCGAAACAGATTCGATGCCAAGTGAGCCACTTCCCGTTGGCTTCAAGAAGAAGCACGTTGAATGGGCGTCCGCAACGTCAACGTTAGGCCCCGTCGTTCAATTAATGAACCTCACCAAACAGATGCCTTACTCTGGAACCAACACCGTCAAGCACTACTACGAGTTCGTCCGGCCATATCGGATCAGCCCTTCAGTCTTACCATTACCGGCCTTAAAGAACAGTATGGCAACCGCCGCTAAGGACTCCTACGACTTCCCAAGTGGCCATACCACTGGTGGCTTTGAAAGTGGTCTGTCCCTGGCCTACGCCTTCCCAGAACGGTTCCAAGAACTCGCCACGCGTTCTTCTGAAGTCGGCTACGACCGCGTTATTGCCGGCCGCCACTCACCACTCGCCGTCATGGGTGGCCGTATGGTTGGTTCAGCCATTACCGCCGCAACACTTTACGACCACAATAACCAATCGCTCATGAAGGATGCCTTAGCAGCCGCTCATTCCAGTGCCTTATTAGGGAGCAAAGACACCTCCGTTCACGATGATTACGGTGACTACGAAACCAACCGTGCCGCCTACCGTTACCGGATGACTTACGGCTTTGACCAAACTGGTGACACTCACCAAGAAATGCGCGTTCCTAAGGGCGCTGAGACGCTCCTGGGTAGTCGTCTGCCTTACCTGAGTGCCAACCAACGTCGGGCCGTCATCTTCACGACAGGGATGCCTTCTGGCTATCCTGTGATGGACGACGCCGAGGGTTGGGGTCGAATCGACCTCTTCTCCGCAGCCAATGGTTACGGGGCCTTCCTCACCAACACCAAGGTCACCATGGATGCCAAGAAGGGTGGCTTCAACACCAAAGATAACTGGCGTAACAAGATCACCGGTGCCGGCAAGTTCACCAAGGCTGGAACTGGTGCCCTGACGCTGAGTGGGGCCAACCGCTACACCGGTGGAACGGTCGTTCAAGGCGGGACACTCCAACTCGCTAACAAGTCGGCCTTCGGAACTGGTAACGTACAACTTAAGAAGGGAACCATTACCCTTTCTGCCAAAACGGTTGCCGTCAAAGGTCGATTCGAAACTGCCAAGGCTGGTAAGCTGACGATGAGTCGTGCCGGTCATCTGACGGTTAAGAAGAACGCCAAATTCAACGGTACCCTGAAGTTAACTAAGGGTGACCTGAAGAAGGGTGCCAAATTAATCACCTACAAGCAACACAGTGGCAAGTTCCGTCACGTTTCCGGCCTGCCTAAGGGTTGGCACGTCGTTTACACGAAGCATGCGCTTAAATTAGCTAAGTAGCCTTAGCTACTAGAAAGGGTTGGAATCAATTACTGATTCCAGCCCTTTTTGGCGTTCTTATGAGATTGTGAGAATAGCACTTATTCCTTGAATTGAATCTTGACGTAGTCGCGGTACAGCGGCAATTTGTCCATCAATTCTTGATGGTTCCCATTTCCACTAACGTGACCATTTTCGATAAAGTAAATGTTGTCGGCATCCACGATAGTACTCAGTCGATGCGCGATAATCAAGGTTGTCCGCCCCTTCATCAACTCGCCGAGTGCCTGTTGAACCATGGCTTCGGATTCGGAATCCAGGCTGGCCGTGGCTTCATCCAAGAGGAGAATCTTAGGATCGCGGAGGAAGGCGCGAGCAATCGCCAAACGTTGGCGTTGCCCTCCACTGACCTTGACCCCACGTTCACCAACCTGGGTGTCCAGACCAGCTGACATGTTGTGCACAAACTCATCGGCTGACGCTAATTTCAAGACGTGCCACAGCTCGTCATCTGAATAGCTGCGATCGGCGCCGTAGGTCAAGTTGTGACGAATGGTTCCCGCCATAATTGCGGAATCCTGACTGACATAACCAATCTGGGAGCGCCAATCGCTGAGGTTAAAGTCGTTAACGTCCTCGCCACCAATCGTCACTCGACCATTCTGTGGGCGATAGTAACGTTCGATAAGGCCGAAGATCGTAGACTTCCCACCGCCAGAAGGTCCGGCAAAGGCCACCACCGTATTCGGTTCTGCGGTGAAGTTCACATCGTGGAGGACCGGTTGCCCGTCATCCTCATAGGCAAAGTCCACGTGTTCCATGGCTAAGGCCTGATCGGTAACGGATTGGGTTGGTCCTTGTGCCAATAATTCTTCCGGTTCGGCCAACAGTTCACGAACGCGAGCCGTTGAGCCACTAGCCTTCGCCGTATCGGTGAAGAACCGCGCCAACGTCCCCGCGGGTCCAATGATTTGGAACAGATACATCAGGAATGAGAACATCATGCCTAGACTCATAGTCCCGGCAGAAACTCGTACGGCCGCGTAAGCCAAGACCCCCACGAAGACGGCCAACATGCTCGCGGTCATGGCTGGACCGGCAATAGAGTCGTAGATGGCTTCCTTGAGGCCAATCTGATACAAATCCTGAATTTGGGCGGAACCCGTTTGTGTTTCGTAATGTTCGGCGTTGGAAGACTTCACCAAGCGAATCTCACTCAGCGTTTCATCGGTCTGCCCACTGAAGGTGGCCATGGCATCTTGCCGTTGCCGACCAATCTTCCGAGATTTAATCATGATTGGAAACATGACTAACATCACCAGTGGTACCGCGACAAACATGATCATCGTCATCCGCCAGTCCATCAGGAGCATGATGACCAAGGCCCCTGCCAACTGTAGCAACGACGTAACCATTTGCGGAAACGAGTTGGCCAAGAGATTCTTGATTTGCATGGTGTCGTTGACCAGTCGAGAAGTCATCTCACCCGTCTTGACGTTGTCAAAATAACTCACACGGAGCCGGATTAACTTCTGCCACAGCGTTTCTCGTAAACGGGCCACGACATTTTCACCGAAGAATCCCAGTAAGGCCCCTGACCCGGCACTGACTAGGGCACTCACAATAAATAACGCGATAACCATAATCAATAGCGGCTGGTTCATCGCATGTCCCAGCCCGTTAATCAAGGACTGGGCTAACTTTGGCACGGCCAGTTGCGCGCCGGTCGCCAGCATCCCTAGGAATAGACCTACCCACAGTTGCCAGTACTTCGGCTTGGTTTGGCGAATCAACGCCAAGAAGCCCTTAAAATCAAATTTCTCTGCGGACCGTTTCCCAGCGGTCCGCGGTGTTGCTAATCTGTGTTCCATCTCTTATGCCTCCGGTGAATCAAAATTAGAAGCGGGGGCGGCCCATCCCATGGTGGGGCCAGCCGTGTCCGCGTTGCATGAAGTCATCCCAATCCAGATCAGCAATCTGGTGATTTAACTTCGTTAGTAGTTCTTCAAGTTGTGTCTGTTCGGCCGCCGTTAAGCCGCCAAATAATTGATCGGCGACTTCATGGCTACGCTCGTCATATTGGGCAAATAAATCGCGTCCACGGTCACTCAAACGAACGATCACGGCCCGCTTATCCGTGGCACTCGGCACGCGTTCAACGAATCCGGCGTCCACCAACCGGCTGATCGTGGCGCTGACCGAACTGGGACGAATGTCCAAAATCTCAGCAATCTCCGCGTTAGTCAAGCCATCTGGCGATTGGGCCAAAATCTTTAGCAGGCGTCCTTGTCCCCGATGACCGCCCCGGCCACCCATTCCAGGATGTGGACCGACTGCCATTAGGAACATGCGATTTGTCATCAATTTCCCAAAACTCTGAAGTAAGTCGCGACTTTCGTCTGTCATATCAAATTCCTCCTGTTTTCTTGATGGGATAAGATTAGCACCTTAGTTAGCTTTTGTAAACTAAAACTAACTAAAAACTAACCAATTATTTTATTTCAGCTGAAGAGTACTTGTGTGAATCCCTTTGTTGACACGGCTTTTCAACGTTAAAATCAATTTTTAAAAAAGAGCAACTTGGACGTCTATTTAACCATTCAGCAGACCAAAAAACTCGTAAAGTCTCACCAATCTAAATTTTCCTATTACTCTTACTAACGAAATTCACCCGAATTTTTTCGCATAAAATCGTCAATTAGACAAAAAAATCGACCAGACCCCCTAAAAGGATCTAGCCGATACCTATTTTCAAAAAATTAATCTAAGCTGCTTGGGATACAACGCCAGTCGCCAAACTCTTAGTCAGTCAGCCATGCGTTCTGCGCCACTTGAGATTATCATGCTGTTCCGTAGCGGCGACTTGTGTCGTCACTTGCGAAGCACTATTCGAGACCGATTGGGAACGTTTAGAGGCACCGTCCCAGCCATCCAATTGTACCATCACACACTTTGCGGAACCATTCTTGGTAAATACGAGCGGTTGACCATCCATTAACGTATTGATCACCCGTTGAAACCGATCGTGTAGACTCATTGTGGGTCTCGAAATTCTCATCATGTTGCATCGCCACCTTTTGGGTCACTATACCACAGACCACCCCCGATGGAAAGCGAATTCAGGAATTTTTTACCACCCAATTTAAATTGGGTCGTTGACCCGCATAACCCCGCTATTTTGCTTGACCCACCGCAAAGTAATTTCCTTCGGGATCACGGAAATTAAAGGCGCGCGTGCCATTGTTATCAACGATATCGCCGGCCGTTATCAGGCGATCATGCAAGGCCTCAAAATCCTTAGTGAAGAACATGAGAGATGGCGTACTCCCTAAAACTTCTGGTGAGTATTGCCGAACGTAAGCCTTGCTGAAAAATGACAACTCCGCCCCCGGTGCAATAGTGATAACGATGTTATTGGACTCGTCAGACAGGACATTCACTTCAACTACCGTTGCCCCGAGGTTATCTTGCCACCACTGGGCCGTCTCTTCCACATCATCGACATACAACATTGTCCGCATCTTTTCCATCGTCGTCACCCCATAATTTAGTTGTTATCCACATCCTACCACGCTACTTAATTAAAGCAATTCAAAATTTAGCTGGCTATTCTGTTAAATGTCGCGTATGATAGGCAATGCAGGTTTGCACCTGCCCAGTTGCTCTGTACATTCCAGATGCATCCTATGGATCAACTGGTTGCTCTCATCTCGGATTGATGAGGGCATTTTTTGTGTCTAAATTTGTCAGAAAATAAAACGGGAGTTGACCAAGCGGCCAGCTCCCGTTTTTTTAATTTAATTTGGTACCGTTTCGACCCACTTCTTTAGCAGGAAGACACTGGCAGCCGATTCGATGACAATCACCAAAACCATGCCAGCGATGGGCAACCAGAGGTTCATCAGGCCACCGCCAATTGAAAACGAACTCGTGACCTTCGAGAACAAGACAATCAGGAAGGCTGCGACCCGCACAACGAGGAAGATAACCACGATGTAGAGCACGAAGTTCACCAGCCGCTTGCTAGCACTTGGCAGGAAGTTCGAGGTCGCACTGACCACCAGGTGAACGAAGGTAATCGTCGTCCACATCAGGATAAGCACAACCAACAGGAGTAAGGCAATAATCATGGCCACCTTGGCAATGTCCCAAGGACTATTGGGTCCCAGGTCTACCGGATGGGCACTGAAGATACTACCCATGTCCTTCCGTAACGCATTCCAGCCAATGCCGATGCCGGCCAGATGCAGAAGGACTTCAACGCCCACTATGTAAAAGAACATCACGAATGATGATAGTAGGTTGCCCAGGTACAAGCGGGTCTCCTCCACTGGAATCAGCCGAAAGGTATCTTGCGTGTAGGCCTGTTCCGAACGTCGGGCGATCAGGTAAAACCCAACCACGTAGGTTACGCCGGCCCAACTGCTGACGGCCTGAAGTAAGCTGGTGGTGGATAGCGTCCCCGTGATCAGAATCCACACCAGACTTACTGCAATGGCAATCAATTGAATTAAAAGTAGTAAATTTGCCTCACGGAATTTGCTCCGTGTCAGGACTTTGAAAATCCGCCCAAAGCTAGTCATAGTCGTTCCCCTTTTCGTATAAACTCTCGTAGTAGGCTTCAATCCCCACATCATACTTCTCCCGAATCGTGTCAGTCGCTTCATGGGTAAAGATCGTTTGGTCCTTAACGACTACGATTTCATCCAGAATGGCCGCAACCTCTGAGACGTAGTGGTCACTGATAACCATGATGGCATCGTCTGGCTTCCACTGGAGAATACTGTTGATAATCCGCTTACGACTCATGCTGTCGATCCCGCTGAAGGGTTCGTCCAACAAGTAAAGGTCCGTGCGCCGTGAGAGGGTCAGCGCGATGATCAGCTTCTCCTTCATCCCCTTGGAGAGGCTCGTCAACTTCAGCGAGCCATCAATCTGTAAGAAGGTTTCCATATCTTGGTAACGCTGAAAATCAAAGTCCCCATAAACGTCGCGATAGAAACGTACAACCTGATCAACGCGAGTTTCACGGGCAAATCCCCGTAATTGTTCCGTGAAACTCACGTGTTGTTTCCGATCGCCAACCACCGTGGCGTCATTAATGGCGATTGTGCCTTTCCCCTTGGCACTCCCCGTAATGAGCCGCATCAGGGTCGTCTTACCGGCCCCATTTTCCCCTAACAAACCAATGATCTTGCCCGGCGTGATGGTCAGGTCAACGTCGTGAAGAATCGTCTTCATGCCGTGTCGGTACTGCACGCCCTGTAAAGTTAATCCTACAGTCATTCCACGTTCCCCCTCTGTGTCATGTAGTGCTTAAGACTGTTTAGAATCTCTTCGTCACTCAAGTTCAAGGCGTGAAGCTGTTGATAAGCTCGCGCCACCTGTTCCGTAATCAATTGGGTTTTTAAATCTGTAATCTTGGTTTCATCCATCGTCACAAAATTCCCCTTACCTCGTTTAGAGTCAATTATCCCCGCCGCAATCATCTCACTCAACGCGCGTTGAACCGTATTAACGTTGGCCGTCACGTCCAGCGCCAGCTGTCGAACTGATGGCAGCTTCTCGCCCGGCTGTAACGTCCCCATGATGATCTCGTGATAAATGTTGGTCTTAATCTGATAATAGATTGGAATCTTATCGTCGAAATGCATATCGTCCCACCTCACTAGTGTTCTATTTCTCTATTACACTATTACTATAACATCACCCTGGGGTATTAGCAACCCCCGTTGACTTCTTTTTCTGTATCCGGCACACTTAACTTAACTCAAACGGAGGAGACGTTTTGATGACTTGGTTACTGATTTTGACTTTTGGCCTCTTAGCCGGCCTGGTTCAGGGCCTGACTGGCTTTGGATCCGCGATTATTATGATGATTGTGCTACCAGTGGTGATGCCGATCGCTCAGGGAGCTGGGGTGGCGACTTTGATCATGGCGGCCAGTGTGGTCACCTTGACCATTCGCTATCGTCATGACATTCATTTACGACGTGTCATCCTGCCTTTCATCGTCTACGCGGCCATGGCCACCTGGTCCGTTCATCTGGGACAGCACTTGGACCTTCAACTCCTCCGCCACTTGTTAGGGATGCTGTTGGTCGCGTTAGCCCTCTACTTCACCCTGGCACCCAAAGCCGGTAGCCATCCTTATCCACTGTTCGTCGCGATTGGGTTCATGCTCATCTCAGGCTTCTTCAATGGCCTCTTCGGGATCGGCGGCCCACTGATGGCGCTGTACTTCTTAACCCTCTCGTCAACAACCGAAGAATACGTGGCAACGGTCCAGACCTTCTTCCTAATTGATATTTTTTACATCACAACCCTACGCATTAGTCAGGGCATTCTCACTGTCAGCAACATTCCTGCTATCTTGATCGGCATGTAGGTGCACTCGTTGGCACGGTCATTGCCGCCCACCTACTCAATCGCTTGAATATGTCCGCCGTGAAACGGTTGATTTACCTGTTCATTGGATTGAGCGGACTGTACTATCTCTTTTTATAAAGAGTGGGGCACCAGGTGGTTAACCGGAGCCTGTTGTCTAGTGACGCACGTTTCAACTAGATAACCTGATACGAAAAAAGTTTGGAATAAATTGAGAGCTAACTCAATTTATTCCAAACTTTTTTAGCTCAACCAGCTGTCCATCCAAAACTTCTTTGCCTGAATAACCGCGCCCACAGTCGCTGCCAACTGTTGCGTCGCTTTAAGGCCGGAGTTGGTAGCCAATCGATCAGCAAATACTGCCTCCAAACTGGGCAATTCACGGTCACTGATAAGCCAATGTAACGCGTCCTGTTGGGCCAAGATCAACCAGAGATTGACCAAGCCTGGGTTGTCTTGTCGCTCACGAATCGTCGCAATCAACTCATCGAGGACCCGCTGACGGCTGGCCGGTTGGGGCACTGCGATCACATGCGGCTTCAGGTTGTTTTGAAAGACTTGTGGGGTGACGTCTCCTTGTTTCTGGAGTTTTGCCATGATGCCATCGTATAGTGCATTGGCAATCGTCCAACTGGTCACCAATTTTAGCGAGTCTTCTGCTGTCTCGGCTTTGGGTAAATCTGTCAGTAACCGATCACACAGCGGTTTCAAGAATTGGGGCTGGGTCGTCAGAATCTCTGACTCTGCCAATGCCAATCGGCCGTCCACTATCCGTAACCCACCCTGTTGAAGCAGATCAAGGACTGCCCCAAAGACAAAATAGGCCTGTGTCGTGAAGCGCGTTCGCAGGACCGGCTTCTGCCCAATATGTTCGGTAACCAATAAGTAATCTTCCGCTGTGGTTAATGCCATCCAATCGTCTCCTATTCAGGTGTTAATTGTGGGTCAGTATACCACTGGCGACTGAATCGTAACAGGTGAATCTGTGGCACTTAAAAAGCGATTGGCCAGGAGTTAGTCACGGCCAATCGCTTCACACATATTCCGTTAATTTATCAATCTTTAGTCTTCCGCGACATTACCTAATGCGGCAATAATCGTTGGTTCCAAACTTTCTGGTGGCGTCCCTGGGGCGAAGCGTCCCAAGACTTCACCGTCACGCCCTACGAGGAACTTAGTGAAGTTCCATTCGATTGGACCGTGGCCGGCTTGAGACTTCAGATACGTGTACAAACCGTCTTCACCCTCACCGTTGACCTTAACGTGCTTGGTCATCGGGAAGGTCACACCAAAGTGCATTTGGCAGAAGTTGTGGGTCGCTTCATCGGAGTCGAGTTCTTGGTTGAATTGATTGGAAGGCAGACCCAGGACTTCAAATCCCTTGTCCTTGTACTGCTTGTAAAGGGCTTCCAGGCCAGTTAATTGCGGCGTGAACCCACATTTGCTGGCGGTGTTCACAATCAGAACAACCTTCCCCTTGTAATCGTTAAAATCAATGGGCTGGTTACTCATTTCGGTTTCTGTGAAATCGTAAACTGTCGTCATTTTCTCCCATCCTTTCGGTAATTTCGCTGCTATTCAGCGGTGGGGGTAGTCAAAATCCGTTAACAACTGACACTATCATACAACAGTTACCGAAATTCTGCCTTCAATCTGCTTGTTCGAAAAGGAACAGCAGCGCTGGTGATCGCGCTAGTAAGTTTGTATAGTCAACCAATATATATTTAAATCATTTTGTGTTACTATCAATAGTATAGTAAACGTGACTTCGATTGGTAAGCATACTAGGACTAGGATACTAGGTTTCACCCAACCGATAGTCTGACAGGAGCAATTCACATGTTTAGACATGGAAACCAGTTCCACCGAACCACACCGCACACGCACTACAAGCTTTACAAGGCTGGCAAGCTCTGGCTGACAGCCGCCATCACTACCGTTGCCATTACTGGTGGGGCTATTGTGACCGCTCAGGCCGCAACAACTCCGACCGATGGTTCAACACCACAGGCGACAGAAACAGCCGACAAATCACAATCCAATCAACCGGTCGTGACTGACACAAGTGATAACAACGCCACGCAAAATGAACCCAACTCTGAGTCGACACCACCGGATGAAACGACTGATGATGACCAGTCTAACAGTGACGAAGACCTTTCTGAACAAGATAAACCGTTAAGCGATACTGACGAAGAGACGCATTCAAACGACTTGTCGAACGAAGAAAAACCGGATGAACAACCAAAAGAAACGACGGAGACTACTTCCGACAGTATAGAGAAGTCTGTTCCAGATGACTCAAAACTCAACACCGATAAGATAAGTGCCTTATCTATGACCGTGCCACGCCAAGCACGTGAAGTAGCAGCAACCGCACCAACCGCGGTGCCACTAACTATAGTGCCCAAAGTATCTAACTTCTACGTTGATATTACGAACGGCATGGTGACAACGTATGGTGCCTACGCCCCAATCTTACTGATGCCCTACTTTTTCGGTGGGTCAAATGGATTAGCCGTCAACGATCCCCTCTACGGCTTTTACGTGGTGATGCCTGCTGGCACTTCTGCTACGCTCGATGATTTTAAAACGGGGGCCGCACAATACGTCACGGCCATTCAAAAGTATTCTGATATCCAATCACTTGATGTCTTCCAATTGGGGAACACTTTAGACGGGCGTCAGGTCTTCTACTTCCGGCCCAATGATGGCGCCAAAGTCACCTATGCGGACTCCACTGCAAAGTACAAGGATCAAACTAAGATGATCTTGCCGATTAAGACAACCTCGGACCGCTCCTATACGAGTGTCTCTGCGAATGCGGGTAACCTCGACGAAGTGTCGCAAACTGGGGTCCTCTTCGCCGGTATTGGCGACTTAACCAAGTCCCTATCCGGCGGTTACGTCTCTATTCCTGTTTCTTCACTGGGAGACAACATTGGCGCACCCGATGCAAACATTGAAGGGATCGCCTTAACTTCTGGTGGAACCAGTATGAAACGAGTCGTGAACTACGTCGAGTCCGACATTACCGACACCTACACGGTTTACGATTCATCCAACGGAAATCAACTACTCACTTCAAGTCCGGTTCCCGTGACTGGACACTCGGGAACTTCCTATCAGGTCACCCTGGCCGATCTTGGTCTGAGCACTACCGACTACTGGGAACCATCCCTAAAAATGGCAGATGGCTCGCCAGTTTGTATGATCACTCGGACGGCCTCACAGATTGAATACAAGGCGCCAACTGCCGGTGCCGCGCTAACCGCAACTGGTGGTCAAGCCTATACAGTCTATGTCAGTCACATTCAAACGGCCCTGACACCGAAAAACAGCACTTTGGTCGCTGGTCCCAAAGCCAAGTGGGATCCCAACACAAACTTGGAAAGTGCGATCGGTCCCGATGGCACGCCGCTACAGGCCAGTGACCTCACCATTAATGGTAAGGTCGATACCACACAACCCGGAACGTATACGGTCACTTTCAGCTATCTCGATGCCCAAGGAAACACAACGACTAGTGCGCCAGCCACCATAACCGTGAATCTCAGTCCACTAGCGATTCAAACGGATACATCCCCCGTAACCTTACCTTCCGGGTCATCCTGGACGACAGGCACTGGTATCACCGGTTTAACTGGTAGTGATGGTCAACCTATTTCGGTGTCGGATGCCGTTAGTCGCCAGGCACTAACCGCCACGATTCAGGATGCCAATGGGCAACCCGTGACCGCGATCGATTCTGCCAAAGCAGGCACCTACATCGTCACCTATACGTATACCGATGATCTCGGAAATACGGTAACTGCGACGGTCCCGGTGACCGTTTCTGCCCCAGCAACGACCGATCCTGGGGATGGTTCTGGAAGCACGACTCCAGGCAACGGGACTGGCACAACAAATCCAACCAATCCTAATCCGGGGACTGATCCAACAGGCCCTACGACGCCACCAACTCGTCCAACTGATCCCCAACCTGGCAAAACACCACAAGCGGTAACCAAACCGACAACTGGTCAAAGACCAGGAACAATCAGCTTAAAGCCCCATTATCGTCCGGCTATCCGGGCTAAAGCGCCACGCCATCTGACGTCTGGTTATGTGAAGTCATCGTCTACAAAGGCCTCGACAACGGCCAAAGCCACAAATACGCTGCCACAGACCAACGAACAGTCAACCTGGTGGGCGGCATTAGGTGCACTCCTCCTGTCGATCACGAGTGTTCTTGGATTCCGACGTCGTTGGTAATTCCGATCTGACTAATCAAACTTAAAACAAGTGACCCCCTAACCAGAGACGATAATGTCTTTGGTTAGGGGGTCACTTGTTTTCATTTCTTATGTAAACGGTCGACTTTCTTCTGATAATCCGCCCTTAACGTCGCTAAAGACGCGTCATCCACAAAGAAGGTCACTTGCCCCGTCTCAAGATCGACATCGGCGTTTACGGTGACCAGGTTACCAAGGAACATGTTGGATGCCTTACGGCGAAGTCGGAGTGGCGCATTGTAGGCCACCGTTCGATATTGCTCATGCATGGCTAAGTCCTCCCCAGGATAGTCGCTTTATTTGAAATGACTAGTCAGGCCCCGCACCCCTGGCGTGACCTTTTTTTCTGATGGATCAGGTGTGGCGTAGTGCTCGGTCGCAATGGGTTCCGCGTAACTTTTATGCAGCTGAAGGCCCAAGATGACACAGATCCCCACCATCAATGTCGACGACAGGTAACTGAACTTAATCCCCACCAGCTGACTGTTCATCGACCAATGAAATTGGCCACTGGCCGTGATGCTGATGATGGCCACCAGCAGCGCTGTCCCAAAGGAAGCCGCCACCTGACGTAGCGTGTTGTATACCGCAACCCCATCCGGAATCATCGGGGTTGGCAACATGGACCAGGCGTGGGTCTGGATCGGGATCAGAACCAAGACAAGTCCTAATTGCCGAATCGTCTGACCCAAAATGACAAACCCAATTGACGCCCCTGGTCCGGTCGAACTCAGCAGTAGAGACCCCGTCATGTCGATGCACAGCCCACTAATCACCATCCGCCGGAAGTTATACCGGTCATAGAACCGGCCGCTTAGCGGTGAAATGATGGCCGTTAGCACGGACCCCGGAAGTAGCGTCAAGCCAGAAATCACGGCACTGCGATGGAAGACATTTTGGACGAGAACCGGGATGATGACGGAATTCCCATACATCGTCACCATCAGTAACATGTTGATGATCAGTGGCAAATTGAACTGTCGGTAACGAAAGACATGAAGGTTAAGTAGCGGGTAGTCACGCGTCCACTGACACTTGACGAACCAGGCCAACAACACCGCTCCCACGACCAAAGGGACAATCCCCTTAAATGACAGAAATGCCGTCTCACCAACGTTTGAGAAGCTATAGAGTGCTAGCGCTAATCCTAAACCAGACAGCACCAAGCCTTTCCGATCCAGGGGTTGTTGGCGCTGTTCACCGACGTCCTTTAGGAAACGCCATGCTAACAAGGCATCCAGTAACATCAACGGTAGCGTTAACCCAAATAGGTAACGCCAACTCAACTTAACCAGAATCACGCCTGATACGGTCGGCCCCAGGACCGGCGCTAAGTTTAATGCCAGACCCACGACCCCCATGGCCGCCCCGCGTTCAGTGGGCTTGGTGGACATCATGACAACCACATTAACCAGTGGAATCACGATACCCGCACCCAGGGCTTGAATCATCCGCCCGACAATCAGCACGGGATAGACGGTGGCGATGGCGCCAATCAGCGACCCCACAATGAAGATGAGACTCGCCGTTAGATACAACTGACGCGTCGTAAACCGCTTGATCAGGTACGCCGTCGTGGGAATCATTAGCGCATTAATCAACAGGTACCCGTTATTGAGCCACTGTCCCTGAGCGGTAGTGATGTGAAACGCCCGCATAATGCCGGGTAAGGCCGTTGACATCAACGTCTGGTTTAATACGCTGAGGAAAGCCCCCACCATGATGAGGGCAAAGGAGAAACGATTTTTATTCATGACAGGCAAACGACCCTCAATATGTATTTTAGTTGACAAAAGCAACTGTAATTAGCATAATAGCGATAGTTGCTTTTGTCAACAATAGAAGGAGCATTCCCATGAATAGTCAAGACATCCATCAAATTAGAGCATTCGATCGTTTCTACACCCAAACCCTGCACCTCACCGATAAATATCACCTGCAAACAACTCTGACCTTAGTCGAGGCCCGCCTCCTACTGGAGATCGGCGAGAATGGCCGCAATACCGCCATTCAGTTAGTTCAAGAACTCCGTTTAGACAAAGGTTACCTCAGCCGACTCATCACGCGCCTGGAAACTAACGGCCTCCTGCAACGAACCCCCGACAAACGGGACAAACGGGCCAAGGTTCTCTCACTCACCGCCGCCGGTCGCGACCAATTGGCTCTCATCAATCGACGAGCGGACGACCAGATTCGACGGCTCTTCGTCGATTTGACACCGGCAGAAACTCATCGGGTCATCGCCGCCATGCAAGTCATCGAAGGCCACGTGGCCGTTGACCCCCAACTCAAAACACCCAACCAGCAATAACACCTGGTTGGGTGTTTTTTTCAGAAAGTTTTAAACGAAAGCCAATACGGCGAAGTTAATCACGAACAGTGCCGAGACAATCCAAATCAACGGATGAACCTCGCGACCCTTGCCCGCAACCGTCTTGACGATGCAGTAGAAGATAAACCCAGCGGCAATCCCGTAGGTAATATTGTAGGCGAAAGCCATGATGAAGGACGTCATGAACGCGGGAATAGCCTCGTCCAGATCGTGCCAAGGAATCTGACTGAAGGAACTCATCATCATAATCCCAACCAGAATCAGGGAAGGCGCAATCGCAGCCGTCGGAATAATCGACAGCAGTGGTGACGCCAAGGCGCTCAGAGCAAAGAGCACGGCCACAACCACACTGGTCAAGCCGGTCCGACCACCGGCCCCGATCCCCGCCGAACTTTCCACATAGGTGGTCAGGTTAGAGGTCCCAAAGATGGACCCCACCCCGGTGGCGATGGAATCGGCGAACAAGGCCTTATCTAATTTGGATTTGAATCCCGGTTCCTGTTCTAAGGCCAATTCTTTTTCACCGGCAAAGATCCCGGTTTGACGCCCGGTTCCAATGAAGGTTCCCAGCGAGTCAAAGGTGTCAGAGAGACTGAACGACAGAATCGTCATCAGCACCAAGATAATTCGGTTGTGCTCGGAGAAGAGTGACCCCATCCCCTGGGCGGAAAAGGCGGCGAGGAACGTCGTCCCCAACTGATGAACCGAGGCCCCAATTGAGTAATCACTAGCTAGATGCAAGTTGGTGACACCCATCGGAATCCCAATAATCGTCGTCAGTAAAATCCCAATCAACAGAGCCCCAGGAATTTTACGAACCTTCAGGATGACTGTGACGACCAGACCGATCAAGGCCAACACCAAGGCTGGTGAGTTGAAGATTGCCAGCGCTGGGGTAATGCCCCCGCCAGTCATCACCGTACCAATCCCGTGCTTAAAGGTTTCCTGAGTGGCATTGAAGGCTTTGCCATTCACTGAAAGGATGTTGCCGGCGTTACTCGTGAATTCGAGGAAGTTGGCATTCTTCAATCCAACGTAGGCGATGAAGGCCCCAATCCCCCCACTAATGGCAAGTTGTAGATTCATTGGAATAGCCGAGATTAACATTTTACGAATCTTAGTTGCCGTAATGATGATATTAATAATGCCACAGAAGAACACGAGAGCCAGCGCTTCTTGCCAGCTAAAGCCCAGTCCCAAGACAACGGTGTATGTGAAGAAGGCGTTCAATCCCATCCCCGGTGCCAAGGCATAGGGCACATTAGCGAAGAGTCCCATGACCAAGGTCCCAGCAACAGAAGCAATGATGGTGGCCAAGAAGACAGCTTGTTGGGGCATCCCCGTTTGCCCTAAGATTTGCGGGTTGACGAAGAGGATATACGACATGGCAAAGAAGGTCGTGATGCCGGCACCGATTTCGGTGCCTACGTTAGTTCCTGATTCCTTTAGCTTAAAAAATCGATCCACGGTTAAGCCCTCCTATTCAAAATACGAACATTATAAGTCTAACAACAATTAATCGTTAGCTGTTTCAACATGACTATAACAGATCGTCATCAGTAATGGAAGAACAAAGATAATAGACGAACATCGCAATATTATGCCTTTATATGAAGAACCGTAATTTAGGGTCAATGATAATCACCATTATTCGTCAGTTTTACCGTTTTGCGGCGGTTCGTTAACTAACTGGTCGATGACTTGGCATCAATTTTTTAATAGCAAATTGCCCTTTAAGCAAAAAAATCAGTCGTCAGATGATCAACAGCTGAAATTACTTTATTCGATACTCGTGACCAATAATCGATTCAACCATCAGCCCAATCCCAGTCCGGGCGCGGCTTCATCAAAACGTTTACATAATTAAATAAATCCAATCTTTACACGATCTATATACCTTTTTTGCGAGCGATTTACATGAGTCCGCTAATATACACCTCGTAACTAAAACAGAAGGAGTGTTGATTTGATGTTTAACAAACGTAATTTGGTGGTAGCGGCTGCGGCCCTCACAATGGTCTCAACTCTAGCAGGATGCTCAACCAAGAAGGCTGAAGGAACTTCCGACGACTGGAAGACTATTGAAAAACAAGCCAAGAAGGAAGGCAAGGTTGCTTCCGTAGGGATGCCTGACACCTGGGCCAACTGGATTGGCAGCTGGCAAGACATTAAGTCCAAGTACGGCATCTCCCATACTGATACGGACATGTCTAGTGCGCAGGAACTCCAAAAGTTCAAGACTGCCAAGGGTGACGACGCACCTGACATTGGTGATGTTGGTCTGAACGTCGCGCCAACCGCCGTTCAACAGAACCTGCTGGCTTCTTACAAGACCAAGTACTGGAACGAGATTCCTAGCTGGGCTAAGGATAAGAAGGGTTACTACTCTGCTGGTTACTCTGGTTCTATGGTCTTCATCACCGACACCAAGAACGTTAAAGCCGCTGACGCTCCTAAGTCTTGGGCTGACTTGGCCAAGGGTAACTACAAGATTTCCCTGGGTGACGTTGCCATTGCGGCGCAACCACAATACGCGGTTCTGAACGCGGCCTACGTTAACGGCGGAAGCGAAGACAACCTGGAACCAGGTTTGAAGTACTTTGCTAAATTACAAAAACAAAAACGGATTTCTACGGTTGACCCATCCGTTCAAAACCTGCAAAAGGGTGAAATTCAAGTTTCAATTATGTGGGACTTCAACGCCCTCAACTACGCTCACCAAGTTGATTCAAAGCGTTTCAAGGTGACGGTTCCAACTGATGGGACGGTAACCAGTGGTTACGCTGAAATCATTAACAAGAACGCCGCTCATCCAAATGCTGCTAAGTTGGCCCGTGACTTCATCCTTTCCGACCAAGGTCAAATCAACCTGGCAAAGGGTTATGCTCGTCCAATCCGTAGCAGTGTGAAGTTACCAGCAGATGTGAAGAAGAAGTTACTGCCACAAAGTGACTACAAGAAGGTCTTCCACGTGAAGAGCAACGACGTTTGGAACAAGGCAACCGTTAAGTTAGGCCAACAATGGCAAAATGAAGTTCTTGGAGCTAAGTAACAGCCATGAAAACGCGACTGAAAGTATTTTTTCCACTTGGCTTGCTAGTCGTCTTAGTTCTCTTGTTGCCAATTACGGTTATGATTATTGCGAGTTTTCAATCGGCCGACGGTAGCTTCAGTCTTGAAAATTATCATCAAGTCGTCTCTACGCGCTACTACACCGAAGCCATTCGCAACAGTTTGGCAATCTCACTGGTTGCTTCTGTCATCTCGCTAATCATTGCGATCATTGGTGCCTGGGCCTTAACGCGTCTGGCTCCTAAGACCAAGAATATCCTGATCTCACTGTTCAATATGTCCTCCAGTTTTGCTGGGGTTCCCCTGGCTTTCTCGTTAATCATCTTATTCGGGAACGCCGGTATCTGGCAGGCCTTGATGACAGCCCTACACTTGCCCCGCACGTTTGAGATTTATTCTCTAAGCGGGACTACCTTGGCCTACACCTTCTTCGAAGTTCCACTGGGCATCATGTTTCTTTTCCCAGTCTTCGAGGAACTGAATCCCGAATGGAAGGAAATCTCTTCCGTCCTCGGTGCCAAGCCCATGTTTTTCTTTAAGAAAGTCATCTTTCCGGTCGTGTTACCCAACATCGTCGAAGTCTTTACCTTACTCTTCGCCAATGCCATGGGCACTTACGAAACGACCTTCGCTTTGACTGGAAACAGCCTGGTCACCATTCCAACACTGATTGGAACCTTAATTGATGGTGGATTGACCGCCAACGTTCCACTGGCTTGTACCTTCGCCACCCTGTTTGCTCTGGTCATGACGGCTATCGTTTGGCTGGGTAACCGGGTGACCCGCAGTAAACGGGAGGTGAAAGCCTAATGAGTCCAAAAGCTAGTACCCGCGTTGCTCGCGGGATCATTGCCTTTCTCTTTGTCTACCTGGCAACGCCTATCGTGGTCACCATGATTTATTCGTTCTCGACTTCTTGGGTGAAGACCATCTTACCTAACGGCCTGACCCTAAAATGGTACAGCGAATTAGTGGCTAGTCCTGAGTTCATGGCGGTTCTGTTACGGTCATTTTGTCTTGGCTTACTGACGACGTTGATTGCCATGGCCTGTTTCCTACCCGTTGTGTTCTATGCCAACGTCTACAATCCCAAAGTGAAGTCGCACCTGCGTTTCATCACGGTGCTGCCCTTTACGATTCCTGGGATCATCCTGGTGACGGGGCTGATTCAGTTATACGCAGAACTGCCAATTCCTAAGATTATCATCCTAGTGTTGGCCATCTCGTTGCTAAGTCTGCCCCTCACCTACCAGGCACTAGACAACGCGTTCATCGGTCGCGACTTCCGGGCCATGTTTGAACAAGCGCTAGTTTTAGGCGACTCGCCTTTTAAAGCCTTCGTCAAGGTGATCATCCCCAACATTCGTGCCGGTGTCCTGGTCGCCATGCTCTTGACCTTCACCAGTGCCTTTGGAGAATACGTCCTGACGAACCTCCTCTTAGGGGGAAACTTCGAGACCCTCAAGATCTATATGTACCGGTTGATGCGTAGTAACGGTCAGGCCAGCAGCGTGCTGACAACCATCTACTTCATCTTCCTCGCGTTCATCTCATTGATCTTGATTCTCATCATGCAACACTACTCGGCACCACACAAATCCACCAAGGAGGGCGCAAAGAAATAATGCAGTCAGACTTCTTACAGATTCAAGGCTTAGGGATTACCCTTTCCGGCAATAACATCATCAAGGACATGTCCTTCAAGGTTCGCCGGAACACCCTGACAACCTTTCTCGGCCCTAGCGGGAGCGGGAAGACCACCGTTTTACGGGCAATTGCCGGACTCAACACTGAAGTTAGCGGCAAAATTCTACTGGATGGCGAAGAGATTCAAAGCCGTTCCGCTAACCAACGAAACATCGGCATGGTCTTCCAGTCCTACGCGCTCTTTCCCAACATGTCCATCTTTGACAACGTGGCCTACGGGTTACGCGTTCAAAAGAAGAGTAACGACGTCATCAACAAGGAAGTCATGGCGATGCTTCAAACGGTCAGTCTGACCAACAAGAAGGATGCCTACCCAGACCAACTCTCTGGGGGCCAGAAACAACGAGTAGCCATTGCGCGAGCCATGGTGCTCAAGCCGAAACTCCTGTTGCTTGATGAGCCACTGAGTGCCTTAGATGCGAAGATACGAGTTAGCTTGCGCGAACAAATCCGCGAGTACCAACAAAAGCTCGGTATCACCATGCTCTTCGTCACCCATGATCAAGGTGAAGCCATGGCAATCTCCGATGATATCGTGGTCATGAACGAAGGTAAGGTGCAACAACAGGGCTCACCAATGGCCATCTACGCCCAACCAGAGAATGTCTTCATGGCGCAGTTCATCGGGAATCACAACCTCCTGATGGGCACGCAACTTCAACAATTGGGACTGACCACAGCTGGTGGTCAAACCCTGGTTGCCGACACCCACTACGTCGTTCGGCCGGAACTCTTCTCGCCAGAAGCCACGCCGGAAGCTACGGCGATTGCCGGTCAAATGACAGCCTGCAGCATGTTGGGTGACCGGGTGCAATATCACTTCATGAGTGACACCAAGTTACCCCTCAAGGTCGAGCTATTGAACCACTCGGAACCGCTGAAAATTGGCGTTCCCCTCACGCTCTACCTTGACCCTGCCGCCGTGCATCCAGTAGGTCCCGCCAATGCTGAGTAAGACGAGCCTTGGTGCTATTGACCGCCACACCTGGAGTGGCCACAACCACACGGAGTTTTGCCCCCACGGTTCCGGTGAGGACGTCGAGGCCTTCATCCGTCAGGCCATTCTGAGTGGCTTCAAAACCTATTCCATCACGGAACATTTCCCCCTGCCACCGGCCTTCTACGACCGACCAGCGGGGTCCCGACATGCTGTCTACACCGCCTCATTTGGCTTGATTGAACTGCCGGCCTATCTGGAAAAGATGGAACGGCTCAAATACAAGTATCGCGACCAAATTCGAATTCTCGTAGGATTTGAGGTCGACTACTTCCCGGAATACGCAGACTGGACTGCCGCCCAACTGGCTCACTACGGTGACCAGATTGACGACGCCCTCCTCTCCGTGCACTTCCTACCAACGAAGACCGGCTTGCGGGCCATCGATGACACAGCAGCCGACTTCAAAGACGGCGTGGTGGCGGCTTACGGTTCACCCTTGACGGTGGCTAACGCCTACCTGGAGCGCGTCCAAGCGGCTATTGATTGGGAGACCCCTAACAAACCTGCGCGTTACGGGCACATCATGTTGTACCGCAAGTGGCGCAACACTTTCCCCGCGATTACCGCTTGGGAAGATGCCACTACCCGAACACTCTTGACCCACATCCTAGATACGGTGGCCGATCGCGGTGACCTCCTAGACTGCAACATGGCGGGACTCTTCCGGCCAACCCAAACGGAATTCACCCCCACCTTACCGTGGATTCAGGCCGCACAACAGCGCCAGATTCCGTTGGTCTTTGGTGCTGATGCGCACAGTGTCGCTGCCGTTGACCAAGGGTACAACACGTATCTTGAAAATCACTTCGATGCCTAGAAAGGAGTCCGCGTCATGCGTCTCGAAACGACCGGCCAAAAGGCCTTTAAGATTTGCCAGTTAACGGATATTCATTTGAGTGACACGCCCCTAAACGAGGCTAGTCAGAAATCCCTAACGGCCATTGATAAGATGCTTCAAGCCAATGACTTCGACCTCATCATGATTACCGGGGACCTTCTCTGGGGCAAACAAGCCTCGAAGCCAGCAGAAACGCTGGGTGCCCTGTATGACGTCTTGAATCGCTACCCGGTTCCAGTAGCCATCACGTATGGCAATCACGACGCCGAAGGTAACCTCGACAGAGCCGGCTTACGTCAGTTAGAAGCTGGCTTAGCCCACCCCGCCGATAAGCATCACGCGGCCGTCGTTGACGACCGTGAAAGCTACACGTTAGAGGTGACACGAGATGGTAAACTCGCCCACGTCTTGTACGTCTGGGACAGCGGCGACTATTCTCACTGGCCAGCCGACGAACAGTACGCGGCCATTGAACCGGAACAAATTGAGTGGTTTACCCGCTTGCCTTACGCTCGGACCCAGGCGCAAACTGATCTTGGGTTTCTACACATTCCCTTACCGGAATACACGCAAGCTGGTCAAGCGATTCTCACGGGTGAACAAGGTGAGGCTGTCTGCTCACCCGTCACCAACTCAGGTTTGTTCTACACCCTGTTGAAGTCACAAAACGTCAAGGCCCTCTTTGCCGGCCACGACCACGACAACAACTTCACGGCCAACTACCGCGGTATTGGTTTGAACTACGGTAACCCGACCGGATACAACAGCTACGGGACACTCCCACGGGGTGCCCGCGTCATTTCCCTGTTGCCCGACGGTTACGAAACAGAAATTCTCAACTTCTAGGTCACTCCTGGCCGCCACACTTTCATTACTGAAGATGTGGCGGCTTTTCTTGTCCAAATACCCATTTTCTATTAACAAACCTGTTACTTACACAAAAACAGCACGCCGCCAAGAAATTGGCAGACGTGCTGCTGAATCATATGTCTTGTTTAGTTGTGACGCTTGTTCCGGAATCCGGCTAACCCTAAGGTGGCAACTAAGACCGCCATCCCTGCGGCAATCCAGCTCGTAGAAGAAGCTTCGTTGGTTTGTGGCAAAGTAGTCTTGGTCGTCTGCTGTGCAGCTGCCGTGTTCTCGTGACTAGCTAACATCGTGGCATGACCAGCCTGAGCTTTCGCCGCTTGACCACCCTTGTTGGCAACAGTATTAACAACCTTATCGCCGTCACCACCGTTAACAATCTCACCATGTCCGGTTTCAGGCTTTGCGGCTGGTTCTTCAATCGTTGCGCCATCTCCGCCTTGAGCCAATGAACTGTAGGTGAAGGTGACCGTTGATCCGGCCGTCGTGTAAGTTCCAGTGACGAAACTTGGACTCGTCAATTGGTAGCCATCTAATTCTGGTGCGGTGATCGTGTAGCTATCTCCGACCGTTCCAGTTTCAACGTGTTGACTGATAACATTTCCATCTTCATCGACGTTAACCACCGTGACCGTCCCAGTCGTGACACCTGGGGTTGGGTCAACTGGTGTGACGGGGTCGACGGGATCCTCACCATTGACGATGTTGAAGGTCAGGTAACCGAAGTAACAATTGTCACTCGTGTTGTAGTTAGCATTTTCCAAGAAGAGTGTGTAAGACCCATCTGGAACATCGCCAACAGCTGTCATGGTAAAACCTAATGGATTGTCCGCGTCGGCACTGAACTTAAAGAGTGAAGAGGCATCGGTCTGTGTCCGAGCCCAGCCATCAACAGCGGCACCTTTCATACCAGGTGTTGGGGCCCCAGCAACGACCGTCGCGCCAGAAGAGAACCGCAGTGGAACAATCGCATCAGTCTGATCCAGCTTGCCATCGGCACCTTGGATCCCGACCACGACATCCGTCAGAGGATCGAAGTTTTGAACCTTTGGCGTCAATTTGTAGGTCTTACCAGTAACAGTTTCATAATAAACCGCCACATAACTTAACCCACTGCCAAAGTGGTTTTCCATTCCCCAGAACTTTCCATTGTACCCACTGAAGTCTGGCAGAACGCCACTCAACTGGTTGTCCTGAACATCGAGCTGAGTCAGTCCAGCCCAGGTACTTGGAGCAGGTAATTCCCCAGTCAATTGGTTATCAGAAACATGCAAACCAGTTAATTTCGACAGCTTCGTTGCTGGCGTCAAGTCCCCTGTCAGCTGGTTCCCCATCAGATGCAATCCATTCAAATCTTGGTAGGCTTCAATGCCATCCAAAGTTCCAGTGAGACCGGCATGACTAACCACTAACTCTTGTAACTTAAGATTCTGTTTCAAGTACGTGTTTAAGAAGGTTGCCAGACTCATGTTGAGATTCATGGCATGACCTGAGCTATCAAGCTGATAATCAACCAAGTTGGGGGCAAAGCTCATATCGATTAAGCCATTGTCAGGTAAGGCATTGTCCCAGTGAAAAGACTTCATGTTGGTAAAGTACTGTAGTCCTGTGAGATCTTGAATCTTACCGTAACCGGCCGAATCAGTACTCAGATACGCGAAGTTAATACCATCTGAAACGTACTGATAGAGATTAGCAGGAGTCACAAAAGCATAAGCATTGTGATTAACATTCGCTTCAAATTGTTTAACCGCATAAATTACCCAGTTCTGAGTCGCTTTGTCTGGCATCCATTCATCAGCGCTTTGCCCCACAATAGATGGGGCTTCCTTTACCAAGTTTGCTCGACTCATCCGTAACTTCTGTAAAGTCTGTGCTGACTGTTCGTCTTGGTTCGTTTTACCTGGTGTCTGGACGTCAGAAATAACATTCTCTTTTCCAGATTGAACGTCGTCTTGAACGGGTTCTTTATCCTGCTGAACATCCTTTTCGGGATCAGGTTCATCGGACTCAGGAGCTTCGGGTTTCTGATTCTGATCAACGTCACTTAACTTATCTGACTGAACGTCATCTTTATCAACTTCCGATTTAACATTTTCCTTAACTTCAGGCTGCTTACTGGAATCATCCTTAGCAACCTCAGTCGTTGCGGGATCTGCTGCTGGTGTGACATCCGCCTGTGCCGTCGTGATTCCCGTCAGACCTAAGCCCAACGCAATAACGGTAATACTAGCGTAAACCCAGCGTTTGCCAGCCTTGTAACTCTTGTAGTGTTCCTTGGCTTGTCCCATCATTGGTGTTCTCATGATTGCTTCCTCCTTGTGAAGTAAACCTGCCCTAGTCATTCTTTTATGTATTCGTTTTCACTTTCATCTAAATAAAAAACAAATCTCGTTGTTGCATCCTCACACATTTTCCAATGTGAGTAATTTCTCTTACAAACCTATTATAACTGAATAGGAAAGCTTTTCAAGGGCTAATCGTCAATTACGTTGACTAATCTGAAGTTGAACGTTTTACTTTAAAGAATCCTTTTATATCGGGCAATTAACAATCATTCCTAGATACCGATAGAAACGTATACCATCCACATTCGTGTCGATGGGTAAGGACATCCTAAAAATAGATGTCAGCTAGTTATGACACTTTACTTTCTATTTTTAAGACACCCTTTTCACCTTTTATCCGGGTATAAATGAGATCTAATTCTACCAAAAAATTAAAAGGGACGACGCCCAACGGTATCGTCCCTAACAACTATGTCGTTTTAATTCAGTCGCGCACTGAGTTTCCCCGCCTAATTATGACGTTTGTTTCGAAAACCAGCTAACCCTATGGTGGCAACTAAGACAGCCATCCCCGCAACAAGCCAACTCGTAGAAGAAGCTTCATCAGTTTGCGGTAAAGTCGTCTGGATAGCCTGTTGGCTAACTGCCGAATTCTCATGGCTGGCTAAGGTTGCGACGTGCCCAGTTTGAGCCTTTGCGGTTTGACCGCCATGCTTGACAACCTTATCGGCGTTCCCATCGTTAGTAATCACGCCATGCCCAGTTTCAGGCTTTGCGCCTGGCTCGCCAATCGCCGCACTATCCCCATCCTGGTCTGACGTTTTATACGTAAAGGTAACGGTCGAGCCAGCTGTCGTGTAAATCCCAGTCACTGAACTTGGACTCGTTAATTCGTAACCATCCAATTTGGGCGCGGTAACTGTGTAGCTGTCCCCGACTGTCCCGGTCTCGACGTGTTGGCTAATGACATTGCCATTCTCATCAACATTAACTACCGTCACGGTTCCGGTCGTGATACCCGGCGTTGGATCCACTGGGGTAACGGGATCGACGGGGTCTTGCCCATTAACGATGTTGAACGTCACGTAACCTAGATAAGTGTGTCCAGCACCATACTTGGAGCTGTAAACATAAATACTGTAAGTGCCATCCGGGACATCCCCATTGGCTGTCAGCTTGAAACCTAAGGCGTTGTCTGGGTCGGCACTAACCGTGAACAATGATGAATCATCTTGCTGGGTCTGCGCCCAAGCATCAAAGGTGGACCCCTTCACGTCAGCCGTTGGCGTTCCCGAAACGATGGTCCAGCCATTACCAAAGCGTGATAGTGCAAAGGTATTGTCCGGGTCCATCTGACCGGTGGCATCCTGAACCCCATTGACAACATCTGTGATGGGGTCAAAGCTCGTCTTAGTTGGCGTCAGCGTGTAAGTCTTGCCGCCAACTGTCTGGTAGAAAACCGATTGGGTACTGTAGGTTCCCGTACTGAAGTGATTATCATCTGCCCAGAAGCTCCCGGTGAACCCGGTAAAGTCTGGCAAATCACCACTCAACTGATTATTTTGAACGTTGACTTGTGCCAAATTAGTCCAGTTTGCTGGCGCTGGTAACTTACCCGTTAACTGATTACCATCCACAAACAATTGGGTCAAATTTGGCAATTGCGTCAGCGAAGAAAGATCTCCCGTCAATTGATTGTCAGAGACCCGCAACTGCGTCAAATCCTGGTAGGCCGCGAAGCCGTCCACTGAACCGGTCAGTCCGGTATCGGTTAAGTCTAATTGTGTCAGCTTGGTGTTTTGGCCCAGATAAGTGCTCATGAAAGTCTCGGGACTCATTTGCATATTAATCTTCACGGTCCCCGAAAAATCACTCCCGATCAGCATGTAAGTCTCAAGGTCTGGGGCAAAACTCATATCGATCAGCCCATTGGTGGGAACATTGTAGGCCCACTCAAAGGCGGTCAGCTTGGTAAAATACTGGAGCCCCGTCAGATCATGAATTTCACCGAAAGTGTTAACGTCGGTCTTTTGATAACTCAAGAACAGTGGTGCACTGACATATTGGTAAAGGTTAGAGGCATCAATTGTCAGAAATTGATTATGTTCTGCCTGTTTAACTGCGGCGATCACCCAACCCTGAGTTGCCTTGTCTGGCATCCACTCATCAGCATTCTTGCCTACGATGGATGGGGCTTCTTTAACCAATGCGTTGGGACCCATCATCCGTGAACTTTTTAGCTTCTGCGATGTCGGTTGTTCGTCGTGGGTCGCCTTGTCTTGTTCCTTAACATCCGAAACGACATCGGACTTTTCTACAGATTGATGGGGTGCTTGACCCGGTTGTTCATCCGGCTTGACATCCTGCACAGGACCTGGCGTCTCGGATGGGTGTTGTAACTTGTCAGCGTCAGCTAGTTTGCCTGCCTGGTCGTCATCCTTTGTGGCCTCCGGTTTAACGTCATCCTTAACTTCCGGCTGATCAGGTTGGTCCTTAGCAACCTCCGTCGTGGTGGGGTCAGCAACTGGGATGACATCCGCCTGCGCCGTCGTGATCCCTGTCAAGCCTAAGCCCAACGCAATAACAGTAATGCTAGCGTAAACCCAGTGCTTGCCAGCCTTGTAGCTCTTGTAGTGTTCCTTGGCTTGTCCCATCATTGATGTTCTCATGATTGCTTCCTCCTCGTGAAGTAAAACCTGCCCTAGTCAGTTCGTCCGTGTATGCGCTTTCAATTTAATTTAAGTCATCAAGCAACATGCATTATTAATTCATTTATTCGCCACATATTTTAAAATGTGGATAATCGTCTCTACAACTGTATTATAACTGAACTGGAAGGCATTTCAAGGATTAATCGTTAATCAGGTTCACTAGTCCCTGGGTTAAACGTTTTATCACGAATAAGGCCTGTCATCATTGCTATCACGCGATTCATTCAAGATCGATTCAGACCGTGATTTTAGCTGATCGGCCTATTCACCGCCGACGATCGATCTGTCCTAGTTACCTCAATTTACTTTCTATCATCCACACTTTTGAACCTGGTATGAACGAGTTCAACCTTCTATTTACAAAAAGGGCGACACCCGCAGGCATCGTCCCCATACAATTTATCAATTTAATTAAGGTCGTTGATCAACAATCTCACTGCCAGTAAACCGATAGACCAGCTGGTCGTCGATGGTCCGAACTAGCGGATCAATCATCTCCGCCCACAGCGGATTGGTCGACCCATCCGCCAAGATCCGTTCGGTTCGCCGGAAGTAAACCCGCGCGCCCTTGGCCGGCTGAAGTGCCACTAATTCTGGCAAATCTAACACGGCCGCTCGATTACGTTTGTTAATCTGGATATAGTTAATCAAGGCCTTGGCCAGATCACCTTGAATATCCACGATGTGCTTGTTCGCACCCAGAGGCAGGAAGGAATTCTCCGGATCACCCACCAACGTGACATAGCTCTGCCAGTCGTTGTGCACCGGCCAATCATGCCCGGGATTCTTACTCAACAACCGACGCGTTGGCGTGTCAATGTATGGCAAGTGATTTTCAATTGCCTGTCCGTCACCTAAGTAAGCTGGCGTCTCCTGAAATTGTTGCTGGAGGGCCGCCAACGTTAACGGTGGATTGTCCAACTGCCATTTCACCTGGGCCTGAACCGTCATCACGGTATCAATCTGCACGTGAGTGGCATTCTTCCACGACGGCCGTCCCTTCTCTGGGGCCGGTAAGGCCAGGAAAATGATCACCGACCCCACTGGCACATCCTCCAGTAACGATCCCTGATAGCGATTGCCGTGGGCGTGACAGAACGTGTAAAGAAAGTTTGGCGCCCAGACATAGGGATCTTCATTGTCACCACCGACAGCGTCCACGCCAATGGTCAGATCGGTCTCGGCCACGTGCACCGGGACCTCCTGGCGGACATTGTGTGGGACTAGGAACACCCGTGGGGCATCCGCCAGTAGTTCCGTTAAAGTCCTCTGTTGTTTCATCTTTCCTAACCCCACTTTCTTAACTGACCTATGGTAACAAATATTTAGCGTCGCGTTCGTGGTCAAATGACGTCAAAATCTTTGGCCCATCTTCGGTCACAACTAAGGTGTGCTCGTACTGACAGCTCAGGCTGCCATCGACCGTGTGAATCGTCCAGCCATCGTCATCCGGGCCGGAACATTCATAGGAACCTACGTTAATCATGGGTTCAATGGTAATGGTCATCCCCGCCTTGAGACGCTTGCCGTGGCCGGCCTTACCGTAATGTGGCACATCAGGCCGTTCGTGCATCGTCGGTCCAATGCCATGGCCGATGTAATCCCGAACCACGCCGTAACCCAACTGGTTTTCCGCATAGTCTTGAATAGCAAACCCAATATCCCCGATACGATTACCCACGACTGCTTGGTCAATCCCTAGGTAGAGGGCCTTGCGCGTCACGTCCATCAACTTCTGAACCTCTGGAGACGCCTTGCCCACCACGATGGCATGGCAAGCGTCGCTCAGGTACCCTTTGTAATCAATCACCGTGTCGAGCTTGATGAGATCGCCATTTTTAACGATGATGTCCTTGCTGGGACAACCATGACAGATGACATCGTTGACGCTGATACAGGTCGAGTATTTGTACCCTTCGAAGTTCAGTTCACCGGGTGTGGCCCCGTGACCCACGATGTATTTGTAGGAAAAATGGTCGATGTCCCAGGTGCTCATCCCTGGCTTAATGTAGTCTTCTAGTTCGTGAAACAGGCCAGCTAAAATGTCGCCCGCAGCCTGCATTCCCGCGATTTCGCGGTCTGATTTTAAAGTAATCATGTGTCCTCCTGTAAAATAGAAATGATTACCTTTCAGTATACGCTTGCGATCGCCTAGCGCCAAAGGAAAAATGGACTGGATAACTACTGGCATACTTTCATACACGCCTTACATTACGCCAATACCATTACTGGTTTCAACATCGGCGATGATGAGTTAATACCCATACTTAGTCGAAGCAATCCCTGGCAACCGCAGACGCCCAATTGAGGTGACCCATAGTTAACGCCTCAATTCGTTGACTTTTCAAGGGTGAGATGGTTTGATAGGACTATCTTGAACCACTAAGGAGTCTTATTGATGGATGATTTAACGTTACCTACTGCGATTACGGCCTTCATCAACACCACGAACGCCAGCGATTCTGCCGGGTTTGTCGCCTTATTTACCGCCGATGCCGTTTTAAATGACTGGGGCACCGAGTACCATGGCACAGACGGAATTGCTTCCTGGAACCAGACCGACAATATTGGCAAACAATCGCACTTCGAACTCGCCGACTTTCGTCAGACTGATCCCCGAACCTGGATCGTCGACCTAGTGGTCACTGGCAATGGCTTCAACGGCACGAGTCCGTTCCAATTCACCGTGAGCGAAGACCACCTCCAAGAAGTTAAAATCCTACCAGATTAAACCTGAAGTTTAGGCGAGCACGCGATGCTCGTCTTTTTATTTGCCGGTAACAGCCGTCAAGGCCTGTGACATGGGCTAACTCACAAACTTTTAGTTAGTAAATAACGCCATATAGGCAAGATGTTTTTAGCCCGTTGAAGCCTATTCAATCGCCGTATTAAAGTCTTGTTATCCGGCTAAAATCCCCCCACTTATTTAACAGTTCGATAGACACCACGCCTGTAAAACACGGGATTACTTTTATGGTTTAATCAATGTGTAAATAAATAGTTTTGTGGTAACATTACCCCTATAAGAAACCATTCGACCGCAGCGTTCTCCTCGGGTTTTTCAACCGTCAGCTGCACGGCTAAAATGAGTGAGGAGAAATCACGATGAACATCCGCAAATTTGAGGACCATTCACAAACCACTAAGCTTCATTTCAAACTTTATAAAGCAGGAAAATTATGGCTGGTGGGCGCCATTGCATCAGGCGTTCTCGTTGCGGGATTAAGTGTCTCAACCACTGCCAACGCCGCTACAAATGAAGACGGTGACGATGCTGCTGAAGTAGCAGATTCAGGAACAGTTACCGCGAAATCGGTGAAGCTAGTAACTTCATCCGCGGCTCCGGCTACATCTACTGCTGAACCAGCTCACTCTGTGGCTGCTCCGGCTACACCTACTGCTGAGCCAGCCCATTCTGTGGCTAGTCCGGCTCCGTCTGCCGCTGAACCAGCTCATTCTGTGGCTAGTCTGGCTTCGTCTGCCGCTGAACCGGCTCATTCTGTGGCTAGTTTGGGTTCGTCTGTCGCTGAACCAACACCAGCCTTTGCTGCCCCGATGGCGCTTTCAGCGATCGCACCACTCCCGGCATCCGATCCAACCATTCAAACAGATTCGGACAGCGATGGAAAGCCGATCGCTGGAACTACCATCTCAACTGTACCTAGTTTGGGAAACTTCTACGTCAACGTAGGGGATAGTAATGTCATCCCCTATGACTCAAAAGCCTACGTTGGACTAGTTCCCTATGATGCCGAAAATATGAATACTTTTCCACAAGATGTTTTTGGCTTTTATGTTGTTCTACCAGCCTCAATTACGGCTAAACTAACTGATGTTCAGGACGCTGCAGATGCCTATGTTTCTGCTTTAAAAGCTGATGTCGATTCTGATGGGAAACCTTATGTCAGTATCGACACACTGAAGGTCTACCGTTTGGAGAATACGAAAGACGGCCGTTATGTCTTCTACTTCCAACCAAACAAGGGTGCTTCGTTTCAAAAAAAACCACTGAACAGTACTGGCACCGACAAGCGTACCGGCTACGGTAGTCAGGTTCATATGTACACCTTGGTCTCAACAGCCAATTCAGATGATGAGGGTCCAGAACCTACTTCTGTCGTCATTAACAATCCCAATGGAAAAAACGGTGAGATTCCAACCTCAGACATCCTGTTCATGGGAATCGGTGATCAAACCTACCCTGGCGGCAACGACTACCAAGCTTACAGTGCCACGGATATCTCTGGAACAAGTGATTGGCCCGATGATAACGTTGTGGGTATCTACGCCGACAATGGGGCCAAGACTCTGACCTACGTTAACATTAGTATTGCAGAAAAATATACAATCCGCGTGGCGGACACGAATGCGACCATCATAGGAAACACCAAGTTTCTTCCCGATTCAGTTTCAACGAAACCCGGGACGACCTACAACCCTAGTGATTATTTAACTCATGCGTTCTTGTCGAGCAAATTGAGTCACTCCGCATACTGGTATCCTTCTATTCAGTATGTCGGCAACTCGACTAATCCGACACCGCAGACACTACCGGACACTGTTACTCTTGAGCCAAGTAAACTAGATATGACCGATAGCACTACCGGCTCGGACATCACCGGAAATATCTTCACCTTCCAAGTTTCACGAATCAAGACTAAACTCTCTGCGACCAATGCCACTTACTATGCTGGCACCACTAACGCCTGGAAACCTGAAGACACCCTCGGAGGGACCGCCCCAGATGGGACAGAACTTGACGTTGCCCAAGCTATCAAAGGTAATACCCCAACTTTGGGATCGATCGTGATGACCATCACTGATCAAAACGGGAAAACCGTCCAAACCACAGAGCTGAATATTTCCGGCACATACACAGTGACATACAAGTATGACGACGCGCAAGGAAACACGAGCAGCGCCACATCGACAATCACAGTCAAACCAGCTGCCAGCACCTTAACCGTAGCGGACCAAGCCATCACAGCCGGCACTAAATGGACGCCAACCGATGCCATCACTGGCCAAACGGCCGTCGATGGGACTGCCATTACCACGCCATCGATGGGCACCGCAGCCGATGGTTCTAAACTTGCGGTTACTATCACGGATAGTGATAACAACACGATCGACCCAGCCACCTTTGACGCTAGCACGCCGGGGACTTATACCCTGACCTACACGTACACGGATGCCAATGGTAATGTCGTGACCCCTGATGCGGTTACGCTGACTGTCAACCCACGCTCAATTCCCGATAATGGTGGCAATACCACGACAGGAAACACTGGCACAGACAATCCAGCAACCGATCCCGGGTCGACGGGTACTGGCACGACAAAGCCAGGTAAACCGACGATGCCTTCTAAACCAACGACACCCACAAAGCCAATATTGAAGGCCGTTCACGCCCCTCAAGTTACACCTGTACCCAAACAACTCGTTGAACACCCAATGGCCAAGGGTACCGCACCAGCAAAGGGCGTTCAACCGACCGGTGGTCATGCGATGACGACTGTTGGTCAATTAGCTAAAAACGACACGCTGCCACAAACTGGTGAACAGAACACACCGTGGTTAACTGAATTGGGGCTTGTGCTCTTGGCTTTGAGCCAAACTCTAGTAGTTCGCCGGAAACAAGATTAACTGAACAGAATTTCTAACGCGTTGCGGTCATCAGACTGTGACGCGTTTTTCTTGTAAGATTACTGTAATCACCTTATATTGGCACAAGAGGTGCCATATGAAATCCATAAAAAAGCAAAACTTAACTGGCGAAACTGTTCTGCCAATTCCTAAGGAAATTGAAGCTAACGCTGACTACTACGATGTCTATTCCGGTCGAAACAAAGCCATTGTCTATTTGCCTAAAGTTCTTAATCCCTTTAACAACGCTGAATTTATTAAAACCCATCAACATGCCTTGCTTCAAGATGACCGACTTAAACCTCATTTACGACATAATGAATTCTAACTGTCTATCGAAAGTCACTCCCCCTACTAGTACTAACGAAATCCGCCGCCAGTTTTTCGCATATTTTTCAAAAACTTTTTTCAAACTGTGAAAACTCTTAGAACAACGGGACTTTGGTCACGATTTCATAAGAAAATTACTCATTTCTTTTTAATTTTCCTGTTTACAAATCAAAAAAAGATGCTAGTATAGGTTTCACAAGATAAAAAACGGAGGAAAGACAAGTAAGATTCGTCAACCTGCCAGTGAGTTGGGAGCTAGTGAAAACCCAATCAGCGTTGACCTATCCGAATAACACTTTCTTAGTTGCTGACCGAACCAACCTTGGTTGAAGTAAGTTAAGCCGTGACCGATACGTTACCATCGGTGGAGTATGATTGTACTCCAATTGAGCTGGTCTATTTTAGATAGACAACTTGGGTGGTACCGCGAAAGTAGCCTTTCGTCCCTTGATTTTCTGAGGGGACGGAAGGCTTTTTCTTTTGTCTTAATCCAACACGTAAAGGAGAAATGGACCATGCATTTAATTATTCCAGAATCATACGAACCAAAGCTGTCGGTTAAAGAAACGCAAAAGGCTATCCGGTACATCCGTGAAACCTTCCAAGACGAATTCGGTGACCAATTAAATCTGTCACGGCTGTCCGCACCTATGTTTGTCGACAAGGCCACTGGGCTGAACGATAACTTGAACGGGGTTGAAAAGCCAGTCTCCTTTACCATGGCTGACATGGGCGACGCTCAGATTGAAATCGTCCACTCTTTAGCCAAATGGAAACGGGTTGCCTTGAAGCGTTACGGCTTTGACCTACACGAAGGCCTCTACACCAACATGAACGCCATTCGTAAGGACGAAGACCTGGACAACTACCACTCCGCTTACGTTGACCAATGGGATTGGGAAAAGGTCATCACCAGAGAAGAACGGACGCTTGACACGTTGAAGCAGACTGTTCGGACTATCTTCAAAGTAATCAAGCACATGGAACACGAAGTTTGGTACAAGTTCCCCCAAGCTGTTCACCACTTACCCGATGAAATTCACTTCATCACGACGCAAGAATTGGAAGACCGTTACCCTAAGTTCACCCCTAAGGAACGGGAAAACGCCATTACCAAGGAACTTGGCTGTGTCTTCTTAATGAAGATCGGTGGCGAATTAAAGAGTGGCAAACGTCATGATGGCCGGGCCCCTGACTACGATGACTGGGAATTAAACGGTGACATTCTCTTCTGGTACGAACCTTTGAACCAGGCCATGGAAATCTCCAGCATGGGGATTCGGGTCGACGCCGACTCACTGCGTAAGCAACTTAAGTTAGCTGACGCCGAGGACCGGCTGACCTTGCCTTATCACCAAATGGTCTTAAACGAAGAAGTCCCATTCACTATCGGTGGTGGGATTGGCCAATCCCGGCTGTGCATGTTGTTACTGGGTAAGGCTCACGTGGGCGAAGTGCAAGCTTCCCTCTGGCCACAAGAAATGATCGACAAATGCGAAGCTGCTAACATTCATTTACTGTAAACAAATAGCCACGACTCGCCTTTACTTGGCGGTCGTGGCTTTTATTTTGTGCTAAATAAAGAGATGGGAGGCCGCCTGCGGCTGCCAGGGATTACGCCTGCTGTGGGGACGCTTCAGCCTAAAAACCAGGCTTCTCGCTCGCTTTGAAGCCACGAAGACCACGCGTCTTCAAAGTCGCCCGTGACCTCCTCCGGCTACACTGTTTTTTGCCAAATAAACGACCACAACCCAACTTCACGGCTTCACCATCAATACATTATTCTTTACTCTCAGTTGAATTCGTCAACTTTGATAAACTGTCTTTCCAGCTTGAAAAGGATTCAAACGTTTCTCCAATGCCACTTTTACTTTCCTGCATTGCCTTCCTAGTTTCTTCTTTTAGTTTCCGTTTCCCTTTTTCTTCAGAAATATCTCGTTTTCTATCCACCTAATACCTCCTTATCGACCTGAGTTTCTTCAATATAGGCAGTATACCGCTAACGTATATCGATGTACTTCAATTGAACTTACACAAATACTTCTTTCTATCCCACTAAATTCATCCCATTTACCAACATTTTACACAACCGCAATCCCACCTTTACACCAATTCGATACGATGAACCCTAACCGCTGTCACCTTGTGGCAGACTTACTCGTTCTAGAAAGAAGGACCTTGCGTGTTAGAAATCATTAAAGCGGTCATCTTGGGTATCATCGAAGGGATTACGGAATTTCTACCGATTAGTTCCACCGGCCACCTTTATCTAGCCGATGCCTTCGTGAAACTCAACGAACCCACGGCCTTTATCAATATGTTTATGGTGGTTATCCAACTAGGCGCTATCTTGGCGGTGGTCGTGATCTACTTCAATAAACTTAATCCCTGGGCCCAGCGAAAAACTAATCTGGAACGTCACCAGACCTGGGTACTCTGGGCCAAAGTCATCATTGCAGTTCTGCCAGCGATCATTGTAGGCTTGCCGTTAAACGACTGGATGGACGCGCACCTCACGAGTTGGCAAGTCATTGCGGGAACCCTGATTGTCTACGGTATCCTGTTCATTGTGATTGAAGCCTACAATAAGACAAAGCGGCCCCGTTATGCCGATCTCAACCAACTCCCCATCACGATGGCCGTCCTGATCGGCCTCTGCCAAGTGCTGGCCATGGTCCCCGGAACCTCACGCTCTGGCGCCACCATCTTGGGTGCCATCTTACTGGGAACCTCGCGTTACGCAGCCACCGAATTTTCCTTTTTCCTAGCCATCCCCACCATGCTGGGTGCTTCCAGTCTAAAGGTTTTGAAATACCTCATCCACGGCAACCACTTCACTGGCATGCAACTAGCCGTGCTGACAACTGGAACCGTGGTGTCCTTTCTCGTGGCCTATCTGGCCATTAAGTTCCTTCTCAGCTACATTCGTAACAATGATTTCAAGGTCTTCGGGTGGTATCGAATTGCCCTTGGAACACTGGTAATTGCTTATTTTGGGTTACTCAACTAATTATCTGACCCCAATATTGCCAGTTTGTTACAAGTTATGTGACAGCCGTTTGTAATATTTGAATGGCTGTTTTTTGATTTCTTAAGAACTTATTAAGCCCGGTATCATAGGATCCTCAAGGAATTGAAGGTCCAACACTAATCAGGGCCAACTCTAACTCCCCAGATGTTGTGAAGTCCTTTTAACTGCCCGGTAACCGGCTGTTAACATGTTTGCAACATTTCTCCGGTATACTGCAATTAGCAATTAAGGGATGAGGAAGTTATCGAAATGTCAAAATTTAAAATTAAAATCGCAACATTATTATTACTATTTGGCTTCTCCTTCGGGACTCTTACCGATGTGACGGCCAACCTCATGCCTGAAACCACGACTACGGCTCAGGCATCGAGCAAGGTCTCCAAGAGCCAGGCAAAGAAAATCGCCGAAATCAATAAGAATCTTTCGAAGAAACAAAAAGCTGCTAAGAAATGGATCGCTAAGCGCGAATCCGGCTACAACTACTCCGCTCGTAATGGTCGTTGTTACGGTCGTTACCAATTACTGAAGTCTTACCTGCACGGTGATTACTCACCTGCTAACCAAGAACGGGTTGCCAACAACTACGTCAGTGGTCGTTACGGCACTTGGACGAAGGCTAAGCGTTTCTGGCAGAGTCATCACTGGTACTAGAATAGCGTCGGCTGTTCGTACCTTATCGCTACATAGCACAAATCACCAGGGTTCTTGTTTGGACATAGAATTGACTGAGTAACTGACCGACTAGCTGGGGCTAGCCGGTTTTTTATTTTGCGCATTTAGTCCTTAACGACTAAACTAGAAATCATAATCATTCTGAGAAAGGATCAGCCAATGTCTAAGAAAATCTGGGCCACCAGTCTAATGGCCATTCTGGCCAGCTTCACGTTGACGGCCTGTGGGGCTAAATCAACTGTCACAACCCATCAACCCCAGCCAACGACCACTAAACCGAAAATAAAGCCCCTGACCGTCTCGGAACTGCAGCACGATAAGTCACTGACCTATGCCACCATTATTTACTTTGCCATTCATCACACCAAACTGCCACGCTGGCAAGAGGTGGCCGACATGCAGGCCGGCTGGCAGGTCGAGATCTATCCTCACAGAGGTAGTCGCAAGTATCTGGTCTGGCCGGATCAACACATTACCAGCGCCCAGAAGAATCTGGCTCCCAACTGGTTTACCATGAAGAACCAACAAGTCATCTACGACAGCTTCATCGTCCACTCCTTTCGCAAGGATCAGACAGCCACGACGACGTTAACCAAGATCGTCAAACAGATCAATCACGACCACGCCGAGAAGAAAGTTCGGCACATGCCACACAATCTGGCAATCATCAATCATGCAAAATAACCAAAACAGACACACCGAGAAATTCTGCGGTGTGCCTGCTTTAATTTTTAGCTAGCGACGATCTGGGCGAGGCGAGTCAGATTCTGATAAAAGGCGCGCTTCGCAATCGGCGCCATCAATTTGATCGGCAGCCCGGTATGATCTGGCACATACAAAGCCTCTCGGATCCGTGTTCCCGCTTCCTGCGCCGTCAGGGTAAAGACCAGCCGGTAAGCCAACCGTCCCTGAGTACTCTCGTAAGTTACCTGGCCAGCCGTCGCCGTAACCGTGATTCGTTCATGTTGATTCAGGGCCGCGTCTTGCCGAGTTACCTCGAAGGCATTCGCCCCCGCTGCCACGGTCGTAATATCTGGGACCCACTTCAATAGTGCCTGCGGGTCGGCCAGAACCTTCTGGCTATCTGCGACCGTCGCCTGGGCTAAAACCTCATTGGTAAAGACTGCTGTGTTTGTCATACTAAGAACCTCCTCTAGATGATGACCCCATTCTAGCGGGTTCCTCTAAAGGGTTAAAATCAGTATCCTGATATTTAGAAACGGTCGTATATTTTTTCGTGAAAGAGTTGGGCGAGTAACTTCTCGGATTGGCGATAGTCCTCGCCTGCCAAGCGTTCACTGCGTTCCGCGATCATGGCCAAGAGATGGTAATCATTAGCTAATAGGTAATGGGAGTTATGGTCAGTCGCAAACTGAATTCCTGCCACAAGCAGTTGCATGGCCGCGTTGTCCCGCTGGGCTTCAAAATCAAAGAGGGCCGCCAAGTAGAACAGAATATTCAGATTTTCCTCATAGGAACTGTTGGCCAGATCGGCCAACGCCGTAGTCACCAGCTTCTGAGCGTCTACCTGCCGATGCTGGCGCCCTCGCACCAAAGCCAGCGACATCTGGGCGATTCGGGTCAGTGTCGTGGGGCGACCACTCACCGCACTCGCTAGACTCAACTGGAAGCTCTGTTCTGCGGCAACGAGGTCGGGGCCCAGCTGAATATCCGTGACTCCCAGATAATAGTAATAGGCCTGGGTCTGTTCGTCGGAAGCAATCGCCGCTATCACCTCGCCTTGCTGCAGAAAGGCCTGAAGTTCTGCATAGCGATGCTGGTTACAGAGGACCTCAACGCGCTGGTTAAACGCCACCTGCGGCCCCACATCGAAGTTCTGAGCCAGACTAATCTCACTTAGACTGATTGCCAGTCGTTCACATAACCGCATCAGAAGCGTCGCATTGGGCGTATAACGGTCGTTTTCAATTGCCGACAACATGGACTGGGCACAGATATTCTGGGCCGCCTCACGCTGGGTGAGATGGCGCTGCTGGCGAACCTGTTTGAGTGTCGTGCCTAAACTCATCGTGGTCCCCTCCTTACTCGTTGCTTTGATTATACCGAACTGAAGCCTCTTGCCAATGATTAACCACCATACGACGAAAATCAATCTAACGCGGGATAAACGATTAAACATCGATTAAGACCGCTAGCTCATCATTTTAGACCTAAGAATATCTTGTTAGACTAGAGTAAAGTCCCCGCGTGACCTATCCGTGCCGAGAAAGAAGTCTGTCCGCATGAAACACCAACTAGTCAAAATAATCACATTGATCGGTCTACTAACCCTCACCCTAGCCGGTTGCCAGTTGCCATCCACTACCTCGGGCTATCAACCCGGCCACACCATCAAAGTCGGTCAACGCCGCGAGACCACCTTCGCCTTGGTTGCAAGTGCCGAAAATTCCACCACCAATTATCACCGCCAATACGGCTATCTCGAAGACATTGGGGATGGGCGTGGCTACACTGCCGGGATCATTGGGTTCACCACGGCCAACGGCGATCTCCGCCAAGTCATCCAACGTTACGTTCACTTGAAGCCCCAACATAATGGACTCAAGCCTTACCTGCCCGCTCTCAAGGCCGCAGTGGGGTCGGCTACTCATCATGGACTCGGCCACCCGTTTATCCAAGCCTGGCATCAGGCGGCCAAGGACCCCAAGCTCATTCATGCCGAAAACTACATTTTAGACACCGAGTACCTGAATCCCGTGTTGCGCGCGGCCAAAAAAGATAATCTGAGTCCACTGGGACAATACATCTACTACGATGCCATGGTGGTTCACGGTCCCGGCAACGACAAGAGTAGCTTCGGTGGCATTCGTCGTCAAGCCAAGCGACTAGCTAAGACACCTCGTCAAGGCGGTAATGAGACCCATTATCTCCAAGCCTTTCTCAAGGCCCGCACACCCATCATGCGCCAAGAGGCTGCCCATCACGACCTCTCTCGGCTGAACGCCCAGCGTCAGTTTATTCGCGACAAAAACTTTCAGCTCCAGCGCCCCTTAAGATGGCAAATGTATGGCGACCGTTACCATCTCAACTGACCACAAAGGACCGTTCCCCTCAATCGGAAACGGTCCTTTCATTTCATTCATATTCAAAAAATTTCATCACAGTCTAAGACACACTGTTGGTCAACGTCCAAGTAATCGTCCCGGAATAACTATCAGCAACTACACTACCAGAAGCCTTCAGGATTAGGCCGTTACTGGTCGTCCACCCACTTGAGATATCCACTGGCAAATGATCCCCGGTGGTATGGGTCAACACTGGCGTGGCCGTATTTCCAATCGTCGTCGCAATCCCGTTATTCTGGTAGGCCACGGTTGCGGCCAATTGTTTCCCGGTATTAACACCTGTAAACCCAGAATCACCGAGTTGGGCCATCAAGGTCCATTGGGACCCTAGACTCCGATTATCCTGAACCGCCAAGCTTTGACTAGCAGTCGCCGAATACGTCGTGGCAATTCCTGTCAAAACGTGGGTTCCAAAGTCAACACTACCTGGGGTATTGCTGAAGAACAGCTCACCTTGATAAACGTAGGTAACTGTGGCGGCCGTACTGCTGAATTTACCTGTCGCATTAGCTGGCGTCTGACTCAGCGTATAACCACTGAAGGTCTTCGGCGTGGTCGTGTAAGCCGTCCCAGTATCACCGGTTAAGACCTCATCACTCGCTAGACTAGTGCCATCGGTATCGACATACCGGACGGTCACGCGACCTTCCTGGCCCCAATTATATTGACCAGCCATCGTGCTGCCATCATACGTCGTCATCAGGTCTGTCGCACTGTAGGACGGGCCATCGGTACCTAATTGCCATTTACCACTATACGGACTCACCGCAGACGCCGCTGGTAACCCCCAAGCCGTACTGCCGTGGAAATCAAAGGTCTTGCCTAACGTCAGGTGTTGTAACTTAGAATCCTGCTGGAAGACCCCCGTGTAACTCGTGACCTTACTCGTATCCCAATTGCTGAGGTCCAATGAGGTTAATTGCTTACAGCCAAGGAAGGCGTAATCCAACGCCGTAACTTTACTCGTATCCCAACCACTTACCGGCAAAGCCGTCAGTCCGGCATCACCATTAAAGACATAATCCATTTTGGTCACAGCACTCGTATCCCACTTGGAAACATCGAGACTGGTCAATGATGGACAAGTAGAAAACGCGTTTTTTAGCGTTGTCACCTTGCTCGTGTCCCATTTGGCAACGTCCACACTGGATAATTTTAAACAATTAGAGAAGAGGTAGTCCATCAACTGAACCTGACTGGTATTCCAATCGGCAACATCCAAGCTGGTCAGCGCCCGACAATTACCAAAAGTATTGGACATCACCGTAACGCCCGACGTATCCCAGTTACCAACTGATAAGCCATTAATCACCGTGCAATTATAGAAAAGATAACCGATATTCGTCGCCTGGCTGGTATCCCAATTTGCGACATCAACTGTGGCTAACTTACTGTCACCCAGAAACAAACTATTGAAATTCTGAACTGACGACGTATTCCACTTACCCGTTTCTAGGGTCGTCAGCGAACTACAGTTGGCAAAGGTCCGCGACAACGACGTCACATTTCCCAGTTGCCAATCGGCCGTCGTGACGGTAGTTAACGCCGAACAACCATCAAACATGCTAGTCATACTAGTCACCTGACCATCCTGCCAACCCGTGGTAGTCACGTTCGTCAACGCCGAACAACCATAGAACATCTGCTGCATGGATGTCACTTTGCTGACATTCCAATTGGACATATCTAGACTAGTCAGGCTAGTATCACCTCGAAACATCTGGGTAAATAATTTGTTGGCACTGAAATCGGCGTTGGGCATTTGAACCGAACTCAGATTTGTATCGTCTTGAAACATACTACTGGCGTTGGTAACACTTGAGAAATCATTATTGCTAAAACTGACACTGGTCAGGTTGGTATCACCTTGAAACATCCAACTGGTGTCGGTGTCACTTGAGAAATCATTATTGCCAAAATTGACACTGGTCAGGCTGGTATCACCTTTGAACATGGCCATCGACGTCGTCGCCCCCGCCATATTCAACTTGTCCAACCCAGTGACCGTGGTTACGTTGGGCAAACCAGCGAAGAGAAAACTGTACTGGGTAGTCTTCGCCGTCGTGGTAATCTCACCTTCGACACTGATCGCAGTGATAGCTGCAGCATAGTTGCCACCAATATTAGCTGGTATCGTAGAATCCTTATCATTCGCCCAAGGCGAAAACGCGGCTGGTAAATACTCGAAAGACCCCCCGCTGAGATGCAACACCCCGGCACTGTCAATCCGCCAGGTGACGGAACCATTAGTGCCACTGGCGATATCCGTGGTAGTCGTCGCTCGTGCCAGTGAAGCCTTGGTCACCGATGTTGGCGCACTACTGCCAGTCGTGTTAGTGGAACTGCTCGTCGCTTGCAAATCGCCTGAGACCGCAGAGGCGTTGTTCGCTACGAGCTGATCCAAAGTCGAACTGCCTGTGGTTGATGCGGCAACCGGGAGCGACGGCGTCATCAAAAGAATGCCAATGACTGGGGTCAAGCCCATCACTAACGCTGTTAAGATACCTAGCCATTTAAACTGCCATTTGCGCAACATTCTTGACCCCTCTATTCATAACCAACCATTTTTATACTTATAATTTTGTCATATCGACCATTTGTTATTAAAAAAGTTTTCTACCATTACTTCTTTATCCTATCATTTTTTGGAAGCGATGACACGTTTTGAATACAACTTTTACTGACTGATATCTCGCCTTTTCCAGTGTTGTTTTGAACCCTAACTTTCCATTTAATTTCTTATCCCATCGAAGGAAGACGACCTCTCGGCTGCCATCATTTAACAAATTTTCAAATTACTCCAAACGAAATAACTGTGGCAGTGATTAGTTAAGACCCTCTCTCCTGCCAAAATAGCATTCAAAAAAGCCAGCCGCAAATTTTGCGACTGGCTCACTTGTATCTAATTATTTTCCCTATTTTGAACAATCTCACCCGCTGTTCCAGTGTTGATCAGATTTTCAATCCGATCCAGCAGCATCAGCAGCCACCCAAAAGCCAGGACAAACGCCATCATCTCGAAGGCCGTCAGGGAGAAGTAGCCCACCCAGCGGAAGAGAACTTCCGCCACGAACAAGGCCGCCCCGACGCCATAGGACAGATATAAGAATTCCTGAGTCACCCGTGGTAACAGCCAGCGTACCCCGACAATCAGAGCCATGATGAGGTAGACCAGAAAGGTTGCCACCTGGTCATGCAGGGCGTGGGACGACACGTTGTTGGGAAAGACCCCGACGAGTCCCAGATCCACCGCCGTCAACGTTAACAAGATTCGGAGAACTAACAGCCGACGCGATTTGGGGAAGAACTCTTGGAGACTGACGAAGAGGTAGTCGATGAGGGCAATCATCAGTAACGCCGCAAAGATCAGTGTGGCATTGAATTGCCACCCACTCGAAGAGGCATTGTTCGTCCCCAAAAAACTCAGGTTATGTTGCCACCAATACCGTTGGTTGTTGACGGCCATCGCAATCACGACGCCGCTAATAATCACCAGAGTTAACACCGTGGTCAGCACACCCACATCCACCATCAAGGCAAAATACACCATGACGAGGTTCACGACCGCACTGAAGACCATGAAGATCACACTGGCCGTGAAGATATCAAAGATGGCGCCTTTGAAAAGAGTGCCGAGAAGCCACATACTGCCACTCAACATGAGCACCACAATTAGGGCAAAGGACAGCACAATCACCGGGAAGTTTCGCCAATAGATGTTCTGAGTGAAGTGGTTGTGCGGATTGTTGCGGTCGCGGATGAAGAATCCCGCAAACAACAAAGTGCCAACCACCGTTCCAATCACAATGATACCGGTCGCCAGTGAGTTGTCCCCGACTAATCGAACCGCATGCAGTCCCTGACTGAGACAGTAGATAAAGTAGCCGATAGCTGACAGCAAAGCTAAGGCTAACGGCCATACCAACACGCGCCCTTGAAAAATCTGAAGCCGCGGTTCGGCGAACTGCACCACGAGGCGGTCCCGCTTCACCACCAATTTCACTGGTGTATCCTGGTCCAACTTGAGTTGATCACTCACATCGGCTGGTAACTTCAATTGATACTCGTCTTTCTTCATGCTTTCCCCCATTAACATCGTTATACAATGATCCTTATTATAACAAAGACCCCCAACAATGGCGTGGCAGATTTAGGGACACACCAAAAAGGAACTGAGATAGATTCCCAGTCCCCATGTGTGTCTCCAAAATTAACTAACCGAAACGTGTGACACAATTTTCTAGTCGTTGGCGTGAACGTCAAAAGCTTTCAACAACATGTCTTGAACACCTGGGGCGTCAGGATCATGCATCCCCTGGCCCTTATCCAACGCAACCAGACTAGCCATCTCATCAGCGGTCAACGTGAAGTCAAAGATATCCAGATTACTCTTAATCCGCGCCGCGTGAACCGACTTCGGGAAGACAATGATCCCCAACTGATTTTCAAAGCGGAGGATAACCTGACCGACATCCTTGCCATACTTTTTGGCCAATGCCGTGATCACGGGATCCGTCAACAGGGATTGATTACCCTGACCCAGGGGTGCCCAGGCTTCTACCTTGACGTCAGCAGGGTCTAGCAAGCCGCGTAAGGCCTTCTGCTGGGTATAGGGGTTCCATTCTACCTGGTTAACGGCCGGCATCGTGGTGAAGCTGGGAACGAACTTCTGCCAGATCTTCGGCGTCATGTTGGAAACCCCGATGGACCGAATCTTGCCAACCTTTTGGGCTTCTTCCATGGCTCGCCAAGCACCCGGTACATCGCCGTAGGGTTGGTGAATCAGGTAAAGATCGATATAGTCCATCCCCAACTTCTTCAGGGAAACATCGATGGCTTTCTTGGCTGGTTCATAGCCGAAGTCCTGAAGCCAGAGCTTGCTGGTCACCCAGACATCTTCGCGGGCCACGTCACTGTCGGCGATGGCTTGGCCAACTTCATTTTCATTAAAGTAAGCCACGGCTGTATCAATGTGCCGATACCCGGCCTTTAAGGCTTCCGTGACGGCCTTGTAGGTTGACCCATCGGCGGGAATTTGATAGGTTCCAAAGCCAACTGCAGGGATCTCATGGCCATCATTTAATTTAATTGTAGGGGTTGTCATTAGTCGTTGCTTCCTTTCTTCAATTGAGCCAGACTAGATCCAAAGATCTGTTCGATCGTGACCGGATCACGGTGATCGAAGAATTGGCTCTCGTTGCGGTCCAGACTTGTCATCAGTTTCATTTCAGCGGGTGTCAATTCAAAGTCAAACACATCCATATTCTCAATCATCCGTTCACGATTGACGGACTTGGGAATAACGGTGATGCCGCGTTGGAGCAGCCACCGCAAGATAACCTGCCCCGTGGCCTTACCGTGCGCCTGAGCAATTTTAGCAATGGTGTCATTGGTAAAGATGTCATGCTTGCCCTCAGCAAATGGGGCCCAGGCTTCAACCCGAACGTCTTCGCCTTGGTTAAAGGTCACCTCAGTGGGCTGTTGATACCAGGGGTTCACTTCGATCTGATTAATGACCGGTTGCACATCCATGGTTAACTCTAGATTCTTCAATTTGTCGGCATAGAAGTTCGACACACCAATCGCCCGAATCTTACCGGCGTGGTAGGCCTCTTCCAACGCGCGCCAAGCCCCCATGGTGTCCCCATAAGGTTGGTGCAACAGGTAGAGATCCAAGTAATCCAGGCCCAAGCGTTCCAAGGAAGCGTCGATACCAGCCTTAGCCCGTTCGTAAGTGAACTCGGAGACCCACAATTTAGAGGTAATAAATAACTCTTTTCGGTCAATGCCACTCTTCTTAATGGCCCGGCCCACGGCCTCTTCGTTTTGGTAGGCGGTGGCCGTGTCAATCAGCCGATAGCCAACCTCTAACGCATTGGTGACAGCTTCCTCACAGTCTTTCAAATCAGGCACTTGGAACACACCGAACCCGAGTTGGGGCATCTTCACGCCATTTTTCAAGGTAATCATTGGTACAGTCATGTGAACAGTCCTTTCCGTTTAACTGATGCCCTAACTATAGGCCCAAACCAATCGGTTGAAAATTACCAGATAAGCATGCTAGTATACGAGTAGCGTATACTAGGAGCTGAGCACATGCTAGATAACTACTTATTAGAAGAATTGGCGACCTTTGCGGCCACGGGTACCCTAGCGGAAACCGCCGCCAAATTGAATGTCACCCAACCCACTGTGACCCGGGGGATGCAAAAACTGGAAGATGATCTGGGTGTCCAGCTCTTCATCCGCCAACCCAACCGGATCACACTGACGCCTACGGGTGAGCTGGCTGCCAAGGAGGCCCAACAGTTAATCTCCGCCAACCATGCGGCCGTTGCGCGTATCCGCCACTTTGAACAGAGTCAGCGATCCTTGCGACTAGCCGCGACGGTTCCAGGACCCCTGATCTTATTAGACACACTCGCCGAAGAATTACCAACAACGGTGTCGCTTGAACAACAACTTCTGCCGACCGCTTCGCCACAACTCTTACTACACAATAACTACGACCTCATCTTTACCACGAGTCCCCTCAAGAATTCAGCAATCGCAACGCAACGCATTGGCGTCGAGCGACTGGCGGTCGCCCTCAATCGTTTCATGATTCAGGCCAATCAACCCACGGTCACTTTCGCCGATCTGGCTGGACTCAGCTTCGTGGTCGCCAGTGATATCGGGATGTGGCGCGACATCATTCAAAGTGAGATTCCGCATGCCAAGTTTTTCTATCAGGAACAACGATCGGCCTTGGCCGAAATCACCAAGTATTCAGACTTCCCGTACTTCACCTCTAACCTCGGCGGAACGGACATCAGCCTACCAGCTCCCGATAACGACAGTGATGACGATAACCGGGTTCGCCGTCCCATCTCCGATGACAGCGCTCAGCAACCCATCTATGCCGCCTATCTCCGGGGTAACGAATCCCGGGTGCGCCCCGTCCTGACCACTTTGAAAGCGCATTGGCCAGCCGACTAGTCCTCATCGTGTGGGGTGAACATCCTTTACTTGGTTCACGAAAAACTTTAATATTTAGACTGGAAACACTTTAAGGAGGAAATTTATCTATGAAATCTACTGTCTTTATGGAACCAGGTAAAGTCGCTGTTGAAAACATCGACAAGCCTACGCTCCAAGCCGACGACGATGTCATCATTCACGTCGTTCGGACCTGTGTCTGTGGCTCCGACCTGTGGGCCTACCGTGGACTAGAAGATAAGGCTAAGCACTCCGAAAATACCGGGCACGAAGCCATCGGGATCGTCGAAGAAGTTGGCTCTGCCATCACCACGGTGGTTCCCGGCGACTTTGTGATCGCCCCATTTACCCACGGTTGTGGCCACTGTGCCGCTTGTCGTGCCGGCTTCGATGGCGATTGCCAGAACCACACCGATAACTTTAGTGTCGGGATTCAAGCCGAATACATTCGCTACCAACACGGTGAGTGGGCCCTCATCAAGATCCCTGGGAAACCAGCCGATTACTCCGAGGACATGCTGGATTCTCTGTTAACCTTGGCCGATGTCATGGCAACGGGTTATCACGCCGCTCGGGTTGCCAACGTTAAGACGGGTGACACGGTGGTCGTTGTCGGTGACGGTGCCGTTGGTCTGTGTGGGGTTATTGCCGCTCAGATGCGTGGTGCCAAGCGGATCATTGCCATGAGTCGTCACGAAGACCGGCAAAAGCTGGCCATCGAATTTGGCGCAACGGATATCGTGGCTGAACGTGGTGACGACGCTGTTGCCAAAGTAATGGCCATGACCAACAACGCCGGTGCCGACGCCGTCCTCGAATGTGTTGGGACGGAACAGTCTAACGACACCGCGATGAAGGTTGCTCGTCCCGGTGCCATTGTTGGCCGGGTTGGTCTCCCTCACGAACCTAAGATGGACATGACCAACTCCTTCTACAGCAACACGATCATCGCCGGTGGCCCCGCTTCAGTGACCACCTACGTCAAGCAAGTTCTGTTGAAGGCTGTCTTGGATGGCGACATTCACCCTGGCAAGGTCTTCACGCAATCCTTTAGCCTCGATGATATCGACGACGGTTACCAAGCCATGACTGACCGTAAGGCAATCAAGGCCTTAATCAAGGTCGACTAGAGTCCTAATATTTTAAAATGTGCAAACGAAGGCACCGCACCAGTCTCTTAAGTGAGATTGATGTGGTGCCTTTTGATCAAACGTTAGCAGTTAAAAACCAAGAAAATTAGTGTTTCCGAACGCGTAAACCCACAACTCCCGCAAGCAAGCTACCCGCCAACAAAACTAACCCGACCAAACGGAATTCGGTGGCCGTGTGGCGTTCACCAGTCTGTGGCAAGGTTGTGCTAGACTTTGTCATCAAGCTTGGACGCATTGTGCTAGCGCTCCCAGATTGGCTCGTCGCAGAACTAGTCACTGGTGTTGCCGATTGTCCACCATTGTGAACCGGTGTGGTGACACTTGGGTGGCTAGGTGTCGTGACACTTGGGTGGCTAGGTGTCGTGACACTAGGATGCTGTGGTGTTTCCGGAATTTGAGTCCCGGGTTCCTCAACGCCAGGAACTTCGGGGTGCCCAGGTTCTTCAACCCCAGGAGTTTCAGGGTAAGGTTCTTCACCTGGGTATTCTGGATGTGGATATTCTGGGTGGGGTTCCTCGACGCCAGGAACTTCAGGGTAAGGTTCTTCGCCTGGTTCTTCGGTTCCAGGTTCTTCAGGGTAAGGTTCTTCGCCCGGTTCTTCGATTCCAGGTTTCTCAGGATAAGGCTCTTCGCCTGGTTCTTCAACCCCAGGTTTCTCTGGATAAGGTTCTTCACCTGGTTCTTCAACCCCAGGTTCTTCAGTTCCTGGTTCTTCAGGATAAGGTTCTTCAACCCCTGGTTCTTCAGTTCCGGGTTCCTCAGGATAAGGTTCCTCGATACCTGGTTCTTCGGTTCCAGGCTCTTCGGGATAAGGTTCCTCGACACCTGGTTCTTCGGTTCCAGGCTCCTCAGGATAAGGTTCCTCAGTCCCAGGTTCTTCTGGTCCAGGCTCAGTAACAGGGGGTTGAGTGCCCTCTTGCTCATCGTGCGTGCCATAGGCTTCAACGTTGATAAACCCTTTCTTGCTAATGCCTTGCGAAGAAAAGTAATTGTTGAAGACCACTCGCCCAGTCAGCGAGTCCTTAGTAACGAAGATTTCCCCGACTGTTCCGATCCCAATATTTGACCCCATTGCAAACGAACGTGTGCGCGTTATCCGAACATTAGCCGGAAAGTAAAAGTACATATAGTCGCCACTATTAATTCGAATATCATTGCTGACGGACCACTTGTATTCCACTCGGTAGCCTTCGTCCAGCGGCAATTCCGCCGTGTGTGAATACACCGTTTTATCCGGATAATGGACAATTTTGGCATCGGCAGCCGAAACGCCACTGGCCCTAATTTCCTTAGCCTTAGCCTGAGCCGTTGCGCCTCCTAAGAAAGCAAACGCTGCCAGTCCAGAGGCAATTAACAAGCCAATCTTCTTTAAATTACCTCTCATTTTGCAAACCTCCTCTTTCAACTTCTCATTGACCCTGCCGAACGCCCCAAACTTAGCACCTTTATACGCGAGGTGTTATTCATACGGCCGATTAGTAAGTCTTGTTGGCATACGTTTCCAACCTGAGAGGCTTTTGTTAATCGCCTGGACTAGTCCAAAGAAAAAACGTGAGACCTTAACGATCTCACGTTTTTATTGGTTTCTATTCAATTCTCAGTCGTGTTGCCCTAGTCAAGTCCACGGCTATTTTAAAACAGCGAAGCCACCGGTCCAGCCAATTTGTTCGCTGGCAGCCAAGGTCATTTGTAAGAAACCAAAGCTTTCGAGTTCACGAGCCCGCTTCAATGAACCGGCGTTCACGAAGGCCACACCACTGTCAGTCAAGGCGTCTGCCAATTGTTGCTTAGCCGCGTCGTCATCCCCGGCAGCCATCACCGTCGTTTGTTCCTTGTCGCTAACCTTGCGGCTCATTAAGGTGCCGGCGAAGGTCGTGTTGAAGGCCTTGATAACCTTTGAATCTGGCAATAAGCCAGCCAATTGAGCGGCAGCTGAACTGTCAGCAGAAACTTCTAGACTGTCCCAAGTTTCAAAGTTCAGAGGGTTGGAAATGTCGACAACGACCTTACCGGCTAAAGCATCCTTGTTAGCCTTAGCAATACTCAATGCGGCGTTGTAAGGAACGGCCAAGACCACGATGTCACCTAAGTTCTCAACGGGATCCTTGGAGTCGATGAAAGCGACCTGATTGCCACCTTGTTTGAAAACGTCACCGATTGCTGAACCCATGTTACCTTTACCAAAAATCGTAATTGCTGCCATAATGCATACCCCCTGATTTGTTTTTTATTTTTTGTATTATTTTTAAGTACACTTTAGAGAATAAATCATTTTAGATTTAAAGTCAATCCTTTTGTATTCGCTTTGTCGATCTTTTTGAAAGCCTACTTGTAAATGCCCTATCCTCAGCATTTAGGTCTTGATGGTTGCCCAAGAACACTATTTAGAAAATATTAGTCATTTAAAGATCAATCTAAAGAATTAAAAATAAATCATCTTTTTACCTGACATTTGGTCAAAACTGTTATAGAATATGATACAGAAATGAATAATTAACGCACATCCAACGTGTCCGTTAGTTATTTGACACGATTTAACTCACTAAAAAAGGAGGTCGCTCATGGCGAACACCCAGTTCAGCGATACCATTCACGTCTTGGTCTACGTCGCCTACTTCGAAGGGAAGAAGATGACCAGCCAAGAGATTGCCAGCAGTCTCGAGACATCCCCGAGCCTCATTCGCAAAATCATGGCCAACCTGAAGCACCACGGCTTGTTGGCTCCAACTCACGGTCCCACCCAGCTGGCGTTGGCCCATGACCCAGCGACCATCACCCTGCGCGACATTTACGCAACGCTTCCCAACCAAGCGCCACTCCTAAATGTCGACTCCCATACCTCAAAGAATTGTCCCGTGGGCCAGACCGTTCCACCGGTTCTCACTCACTACTATCAAGAAATCCAGGCAGCCGCCGAAGCCAAGATGGCCAAGATTTCTCTTCAGGACGTCCTCAACGACGTCACCCTCATGCAACGCCTAGCAGAATAGAACGTCCCACCCGAAGTGCTGACAATTGTCGGCGCTTCTTTTTTTGGCAAATTTCAACTACGACACAGGAGAAAATAAACGGGCCACTCTGGCCTCGGCAGTGAAGCTGAGGAACTCCTGCTATGGGAAAACTTAGTATAAGCAACTTTCAACTAAAGTGATGGCAACCACCCATCTTAGCCGGAGGAGGCCAGGGATGGAGCCAGCCGTGGTGAGAATGTTAGACCGAGTGATTTTCTCGGCCTTACATTCTGGGCGACTTTGAAGACTCGTGCTTCTGGCGAGGCTTCAAATCGAGCGAGAAGCCCGGTCCCCAGGCTGAAGCGTCCCCACAGCAGGCGGAATCCCTGGCAGCCGCAGGCGGCCATCATGTCTCCCCACATCCATTTAATTGTTGAACAATCCAACTTTTACCAGTTAGTATACGGAATTTCTTAAGCACACCCTTTTGATACTTGCTTAGCCTGACCCCTGCTAGGATAAGGTTGCCGCCAAGAGAATGGGTCCGAATCCAGACCTAAAGAAGTTGTCACTGCAGTTATTTTTTCGTATAGATTGGAGGTAAATACCATGCGTGTCATGAAATTAGTGAGTGGTGTCGGGAGTAGCGTTGCGATTACAATGCTCGCCTTAGCCCTCACCCCTTTAGTTGCGCTCGCCTCGGGTCCTGGGACTTCTACCAGCAACCTGACGAACGTTTCTAGTGGTTATGTGGCAGACAGCACGGGAGGTGCCGAGGCGACGTCCAACGCCGAATTTACCGTTACACCCGGACCTCTGAGTTTGAATCAGGTGCCTAACATCGTCTTTGGAAGTGTTGGCGTCAAAGACATTTCGTCTGCGGATACCAACATCCCCATCTCGACAGGTACCCCAACTGGGGGCACTGCTTACGATGGCAATAACGCAGGTGCATTGAACGTTACCGACTACCGAGGCGACCATGACGGCTGGTCTCTAACCGTTGGCATGAGTCCTTTCACTTCGGGAACCAACAGCATCACCAATGCGCAACTGACGCTCGACGAAACGGCGGGGACTTTGGACAACACCGCCACCGCCGCACCTATGAGCGTCACACTGCCACAATCCACCGTGACGAATGACTGGATCAGCAGTCCTAAGACTTTATGGAACGCTGCCGCAAAATCCGGTGAAGGTAGCAACAGCGCTACTACTGCGGCTTCTAGCAAATTAACGATTTCAAAACAACCAGACGTCTCCGCTGGGACCTACAACGCCACGCTGTACTGGGCATTACAGAATGCCCCAGCAGCCACGACGCCAGCCCAATAAGATAGACGCCTAGCTGTCGATGAAGGTGGGGCTGACTATGAAATTAAAATGGTTTAACTGGTGCCTCCTGGTCTTAGCTGTGGTGGCTGGGAGCTTCGTAGGTGTCCCTGCGTTGGGTAAAGCCGCGCAGACGCCACCCACGAACTTATTTGCGACCCCACTGCTACCCAAGAACCAACTCACCACCAAAGCGGGATATTTTGATTTAAAGGTGATGCCTGGAACGACTCAGAATTTGAAATTGGCCGTCACTAACCCCGGTAATACGCAGAAAACGTTACGGGTCATCCCCATTAACGCTACGACTGCTGACTCGGGCAACGCCGTTTACGTGCCATCCAATCGGACCGACCGTTCGGCGCAAACGACCTTTACCAAGATGACTTCAGGTGCCGTGACTGTCACGCTCGCCCCTCATCAGGGGAAAACCGTGACCTTTAAAACCACCATTCCCACCAACGGTTTCCAAGGTGAGGTCTTGGGTGGTCTCTTTGTGACGGACCCGCAAGCGAGTGCCGCCGCAATCAAGAACGGTGGCTCCTCCAGCTTCCGCCTGCATAACCGCTATGCCGTGGTTACCGCAGTTGCACTGTGGTGCCACCCAAACCAACGTCTAACCACGATGCTGAAGCTAGGAAAAGTCGCCATCGCCAATCCCGACACGAACCCTATGGTCCAGGCACAGATTCGTAACCTCACCCCGGCACTCTTCGGGGACTTGCAGGGAACCGCACGAATTACCAGTGCTCAGACGGGAAAACAGGTGGCACGTCAGGACTTGAAGAATGGGTCTATGGCACCTAATAGTTGGTTCAACTATGGGGTACCGCTGGGAAACAAACCCCTTGCAGCTGGTCGGTACACACTCAATCTTCACCTGACCAGTGGCAAGCGGGTCTGGAACTTCAGCCATTCCTTCTCCTTAACTAAGAAGGAAGCCCATGAACACAACACCATCATTCGCCCCGAACACAGCGTTGACTGGTGGTTCTGGCTTCTCCTGGCACTCTTACTAGCTTTGTTAATCTTCGGTGCTTACTGGTTAGGCAAGCGACGTTCTCGTTCGTAACTTCGGGAGGTGTTGGACGATGCGTAATTGGAAACGATTACTAAAAATGGGGCTACTGGGCCTGATCGTTTTTATTGGGTCTCTGAGTCTCTGGGTTCCCGCCCGAGCGGCATCTTCCGCCCCACAAACACCAACGTCATCTCCCGTGTCAATTATGGGTATCAACTTAGCCGGTGGCTTCACCCAACAACCTTTGGATTCCAATCAGATCTCTGGTCACAGTGTGACGCTAGCCGCTAAAGGAACGCGGAACATTTTGGAAGCGGCCACCAACCCCTTTGGGAGTCGGAAGTACGTTTGGTGGGAATCGACAGATGACGGTGACACGTATACGACGGTTGGGTCAAATAGCACAACCTACACCTTCACCGCCCCTAACGTCACCCAGCCAACCGAACTGCTCTTCCAAGTCGAGTATGACTTTACCGGAATTGGGCTCTTCTACAACGAGTGGTCACGGATTGCAGCCGTCGAAGTCGAACCCAGCCGGGTACCTGCCACGGCCATCAAGGTCACAGCTGACAAGACTTACCTGAATAACAGCGATACGACCTTGGTCCACGCGGCCCTGACGCCAAGTAATTCCACCGACCAGGTCACTTGGACCAGTAGTGATCCAAGCCTGGCCACGGTTGATGAGTACGGCGACGTCACGGCAACCAGTGTCTCTAGTAAAACCGATGGCACCGCGCATGACCACGGCACCGTCACGATTACCGGGGAAGCTAACGGCCACAGTGATAGCGTCAAGATTGCCATTGGGGCCCTTCAAGATGTCACGACAGTCGAGGGCAAGGCGGCAACATTTAGTCTCAAGGACTTACCGGACGGGGTTACAGTCAATAATTGGTATCGCGTAGAGGACGGCCAGAGTACCGCACTGAATACGACCGATACCAGCTACACCATTAATAATCCCACCCAGGCCGGCGATGATGGGACGTCCTACTACGCCGTGTTAAACTACACGGTCAATGGTAGTACAAAGACCATCACCACGAACTCCGCGCGACTGAGTGTCGAAAAGAGTGGCTTGATCTCTTTAACTGCCGTGCCCGACTTCAACTTTGGTGATATTGATCTCCTCGATCTTAGTCAAGGACTCACGCTCAACAACCTCGATGCTTTGGCCGATGGCCCGGCCTATGATGGAAATAGCAACGGTTCCCTATCGGTCATGGATAGTCGCGATACCGGCGGATCTTGGACACTTACCGCCGCCCTCCAGCCATTTGGCTTTGTTGGAAGCAACGGTGGTCAACTGGGATCCACTAGCCTGGACCTCTATGATCCGAACAACCGGTTAGATATCACGATTCCGGACAACGACCAGGCCACGTCAATCTACACCTCCAGCGACTACGATGGTCAAGACTGGGATGTCAGCAATAGCCAACTCGATATGGGACCTAGTCCCCTGGCGAGTGCCGGTAATTACGAGAGTACCGTGACCTGGACGTTAACGGTCGCGCCAAGCTAAGTGGTCACCTAAAAAAACCAGGAGCACGCCTGTCATGGACATGCTCCTGGTTTTCTTTTGCCTAATTCTACCAAATAAATCCCTCTTTTCGGGCCATCAGTGCTATTCTAATCTCTGTAAACAGGATTCTAGAAAACTGAGGGCACCCATTTCCCCTCCAAAGAAGGTTATCACATGAACGAAGCTGAACAGGAACGGACTGACCACGCTAAGAAGACACGGGTCATCAGTCCCGAACACTGGCAATCGGAACGCGTCCGGAAAGAAGTCTTTACGGATAGCCACCAGAATCAATCGACCGTCATCATTCACGAGCCCAACTACGTCCCCGCCAAGGGACTTATTATTGACTTTCACGGGAGTGGCTTCGTCCACCTGCACAACGACAATGACACTTATTTCTGTAAACGCATCGGCAATGCCACCGATTATACGGTGCTCGACTTTGACTACCCCTTAGCGCCGGAACACCCCTTCCCCGCAGCCTTAGACGCCTGTGACCAATTCGTGCAACACGTCCAGGCCAACTATCAAGACTACTGTGAAGACCCCCAGCAACAGTTGGTACTCATCGGTCACAGTGCTGGCGGTAACCTGGTGATCGGCACGCAAATGCGGGCACTGTCACGGCAACAACCCGTGGCTACGCTAGCTATTCTGGACTACCCGGCATTGGATTTGGACACCGATCCCGATGACAAGTCTTACCCCGAGGGGCCGTCATTCCCGCCGAAGTCGCCAAGCGTTTTAACCGTTTCTATCGGGCCAATGTTCCGCTAGGTAACCCCTACGTATCGCCGGTTCTGGCTAAGCGTGAGGCGCTAATCGGTTTCCCACCGACGGTCATTCACACCGCCGATCACGATACCTTAGCCGATGAAGCCGAAAGTTTTGGTCAGCACCTCATCGCGGCTAATGTCACGGTCACCATGCATCGCTATCTGAACTCCCTCCATGGGTTTACGGTTGGCGAAACTGGTGAGGGTCACGCCTCATTTCTAGCAATGGTTCATCATATTCGACAACTTAACTTAGGCTAATCAAAAGGCGTCAATTCCGTTCATTGGAATTGACGCCTTCTTGCTAGATTAATTTATTTTGCTAGGCCACGGTAATCCGCATCCGTCCGTGTCGCTTGGAGTGATACAAGTTGCGGTCCACCCGATTGTAGAAGTCCATCGGTGATTGGTCATCTCTGACCACTGCCGAGACCCCAACCGAAATGGTCACATTGAACTTATGCTCGCCAGATTGAATCTCGAGGTGATTGATGGCTTCGAAAATTTCGTCGACCACTGGCTTCACATCACCGACCTCGGTCCCCGGGAAGAGCACGTTAAACTCCTCACCCCCGGTCCGGTAAAAGGTTGCTGGTAAGGGATTGGCATCGAGCACCGTCTGCACGGTTGACGCCACCTCGCGCAAGACCAGGTCACCTACAGAATGGCCGTAGGTATCATTGAATTGCTTAAAGTGATCGATATCAAACATCATCATCGACAACGGCTGATTGTCCGATCTGCTGCGGTGGAAGTAGTCATCCATGGCATCGGTATACGCCGCAAAGTTCTCGGTCTGAGTTAGCGCATCGTGGCTGGCAAAGCGCGCCAACCGAACCTTGAGTTCGCTATCGTGTGCTAGCATCGTGACGTAGAGGTACAGGAGCACTTCAAAGATCAGGAGGTAGATCCATTCCTGACCAAAGACGATCCAGGAGAAATTAAACTTCAGCTTCATCCAGAACCACAGTAACCCGCCAAAGGGGATGGTGACCAGCAAGTACAACAGAATTGAATCGCGTTTTGTGTGGCATTTGATTCGGGTCTCATTGAGAACCCAGAAGAACGTCATCAGGGTAATCGCATGGGCCCAGGACTGCCAATAGCCAAGCGAACCATTAAAGAGCATGTAAATTAAGCTAATCGGGATAAAGTAGTAATAAGAAACGCGAATATTTAGGAAGTAAGCACAGAACACGACGTCATCGGCTATCTTAAGGCGTCGCTGATGGACCCAGGAGACTAGCCAGTTATACGTAACCCAATAGAGTGTCAACACCCCAAGGATAAAGAATACGCCCGTGACGAAAGGTGGAACCTGCCAGTGGGACCATGTCATTGCTAAAACCCTTCTTCTTTTAGAATAATCCGGTCATTTCAGCCGGATCGTCCGCCAATAAGGCGCACTTATATAGTAATATAAGCGCTCTGCAAGAAGAAAACCATAACCAGAATGGGGTAAGTGTTGTGAGCTGTGAATATTCTGATGGGAATATTGGGTTAGCAGGTTAACCATGCTGATCTTTGAGGTACTCGCCCGCTCTTTTCCTTACTTGGGCTGTACGCCCCCCAGGTTCTGGCTAAACACCACCAGACAGAACCCTGCTAATGCCGTCACCGAGGCGGTCGTATCGGATAAAAAGAACCCACCGACCATCGTCACGATCCCGATCCCAATAAATACTGTTCCCAATAGCCTGTGTCGTTGCATGCTGCTCGCCCTCCCACAATCTGTCTTTTAATTATTGGTCCAACTTTAACAGATGAGGCGGACGGAATAAACCAAAATGGCTTACAAATGCTGTTATATCAACGTTTACCTAACATTTACACAATTCATATCAAAGCACAACATTAATTGGGACTAATCTGCAAAGCGGATCAGGACTTTCCCTTTAGAGTGCCCATGTAAAACCAAATCTAGGGCCTGGTTAATCTCCGCTAAAGTGAATTCAGTGGGGTCAATGGCTGGGGACAGTTGCTTGTCAGCAACGACCTTAGAAACTGCCTTAAGTTGCTCGCCAGAGCTTTGCACGAAGATAAAGCGGTAAGAGGCCCCAATTTTCTTGGTTTGACGGTCTAAACGGAGACCGGCAAAGGTAAATAACAACCGTTTGAACGCTGACAACTGATGGTCAACCGCGAATTGCCGGTTAGGCCCCATGACCAGTGAAAGTAACCGGCCACCCGGCTTGAGAACGGCCAACTCGTGGTCCAGTTCCTTAGGTCCGATTGTATCAATCACGTAATCCACCTTACCCAAGGTTTCCCAGTAGTTTTCCTGCCGGTAATCGAAGTACTGGTCCGCACCCAATTCGAGGGCCGCTTCCCGTCCGCGAGCATTTCCGCTGACCGCAACGGTTAATCCCATCGCCTTAGCCAATGGAATCGCCATCTGACCAAAGGAACCCGATCCCCCGGGAATCATAACCGATTCCCCAGCATGGGCGTCTAAGACGTCGTGAAGGGCTTGATAAGCGGTGAGCCCCGTCAAGGGAACCGCAGCCCCATGGGCGAAGTCTAAACCGTCTGGCATCACGGCCAAAGCGTTCTGGTCGATAGCCACGTACTCGGCAAACGCCCCAATCTTAGCCAGTGGCAGCCGGGCATAAACCCGTTGGCCAACCTTAAAGGCGGTCACAGCCGACCCAACAGCACTGATGACCCCGGAGAACTCATTGCCCAGTGTGACAGGCTTAGCGTAATCCTGAATCAATTTGACACTCCCCGTACCAATCAGGCCATCCACCGGATTGACGGCGGCGACTTTAACCTTGACGAGAACGTCATTGGCACCAACAGTTGGCATTGGTACATCGTGAACCTGGAGTTTGAAATCTTTATGGTAGGCGCGTAATTGGGCTGCTTGCATGGGACACCATCCTTTTAATATTTTAAATTTATTCTACCGCCTCAAGTTACAAAAGTCAACAAAAGTAACCTAATGTGGTACACTAGACTTAAATCTAAATCAGGAAGGAGTCCCCACCATGCCACAAACGACCCGTGAACGCATCCTCATCGCCGCCGAACACCTCATCATGCAGACCGGACACGCCAAAGTCACGCTGTCCGAGATCGCCCAACAACTGGGGATGACCCACGCCGCCCTTTACAAGCATTTCAAGAATAAACAAGACCTCTGGGCCGCCGTCGCCACCGCGTGGTTCAACCGCGACATTCTCAGTCAGATTCAAGTGGCACCCCAGCAACCACAGAAGGACCAACTTCACGACTGGCTGTGGGCCTTTGTCTCCGCCAAGAAGCAGGCCGCCACTTCCAATCCGCAGATGTTTGCGCTCAACACCCGTTACGTCGACAACCACCCGCAGGTCTTGCGGCAAGTTCTCACCAAGGCTTACCGTGAGATCGACCGAATCATGGGCTATCACGATCCTCATTACGCCCGTGCCGAGACTATTCTGGCAACCTTCACCGTGTTTACATTGCCGGCCTTCAGAGACACCTGGAAGACACCGGATTATCAACAACGTTTCGAATTGATCTGGTCTCTCATTGAGAATGGTCTTTGAGCCAACACTGATCACCAAAAAAGGCCCCACTCATTGCTGAGCGGGGCCTTTTTGTGATTACATTTTAATTAAAGAGAATTACTTCTTTAATGGCGTCCATTGCCACTTCGTAAATTCTTCAATATCGCGACCTTCGTCACGGGTAACCTTGAAATGCTTAGCTAAGATGTCATCCATCTTCTTGTCGAAGGCCTTACCGGCAGCTTCGTCAATAACGCCCTTGGCGATCAAGGTGTTAACAGCATCCTTGGCTTGGTGGAAACGGTCTAATTCGGAGTATACACGCATGTCGTAAGCAGTCGTGATATCCCCATCTTCACGGTAACCGTGAACATGTAAGCCTAAGTGTTGACGTTCGTAGAATACGGATTCGATTAAGTCTTCGTACCCATGGAACCCAAAGACAACTGGGGTGCCGGATTCGCCGAACAGTGAAGTGAACTTGTCATCAGACAAGGCACGTTCTGCGTTCAGAGGGCCGTTCTTCTTTTGCAGACGTTGTAATTCAACAACGTTGACGTAACGCATCTTAACAGCTGGGAAGGCTTCGTTGATCAAGTCAACAGTAGCCAAGGTTTCGATGGTTGGTTCAACACCAGCGGAAGCAAAGACGATATCTGCATCTTCACCTTCAGCAACAGTGGAAGCCCAGTCGATTGCCTTGATACCTTCAGTAGCTAATTCTTCTGCTTCGTCTACTGAGAACCATTGTTGACGAGGTTGCTTAGAAGCCACGATGTGGTTAAGCTTTTGACGGTCAGTAAATGCCCGGTCAAAGACAGCCAATAACGTGTTCCCATCGGCTGGAAGGTACTGACGGATAAAGTCAGACTTCTTTTCAGCCAAGTGAGTCAACATACCAGGATCTTGGTGGGTGTAACCGTTGTGGTCTTGTTGGAACACCGTTGAAGTTGAGATTAAGTTCAATGATGGGTAGTCATTCCGCCATGGTTCTGCAGCGGCTTGACGAATCCACTTGAAGTGTTGCGTGGTCATTGAATCAACAACTCGTAAGAAGGATTCGTATGACGTGAACACACCGGTACGACCAGTTAAGGTGTAACCTTCAAGCCAACCTTCAGCTTGGTGTTCTGATAATTGGGCATCCAAGATACGGCCTTCTGGAGCTTCGTATTGGTCATTTGGTTCTTCGACCTTACTCATCCATTGACGGTTCGTAATCTTGAACATTTCCCAAAGACGGTTAGACATGGTTTCATCAGGTCCGAAGATCCGGAATGATGAAGGGTTCTTCGTGGCAACACCAGCAAAGAAGGTTGACAGAACGTTCATATCCATGTTCCGGTTGCCATCTGGCAAGTTCGTTCCACGGTTAGAATCGTTGATGTCGTTAGCGTAGTCTTTCCAGTTAGGTAAGTCTAACGTTTCTGGCTTTTCGCCACGAGCGCGACCACCGTTAGCAACTGGGTTAGCAGCCATCCGCTTGTCACCCTTAGGTGCAAAGTCAGCGACTTCTGCCTTCAAAGTACCGTCAGCGTTGAATAATTCGGCTGGCTTGTATGAGTTCATCCATTCTTCGAACTCTGGCAGTTCATCGAAGTTGTTTTGGCTCAAGCCAAGTGGAACTTGGTGAGCACGGAAAGAGTTTTCGATTGGTTCGCCGGCTGGGTTGTGCTTAGGACCACCCCAACCCTTTGGTAAGCGAGCGATAACAACTGGCCAAGCTGGGATAGTCCCATCTTCATACTTGCCGTTTTCGCGGGCGTCTTTTTGGATTTGTTGGATATCAGCAATTGCCTTATCGAATAAAGCAGCAGCTTTTTCATGGTAAGTCATGTAGTCATGGATGTCGTCGTTTTCGAGGAAACGAGGTGACCAGCCCAAGCCTTCGAAGAACTTGGCAATCTTGTCATCGCTCATCCGTGAGAAGATGGTTGGGTTAGAAATCTTGAAGCCGTTAACGTCCAAGATTGGTAATACGGCACCATCGTTCTTAGGGTTCAAGAACTTGATTGAGTTCCATGCAGTCATTGCAGGACCAGTTTCAACTTCCCCATCACCAACAACAGTGAAGGCAATTTCGTCTGGGTTGTCTAAGACAGCACCAGTTGCGTGGGAAAGTGAGTAACCGAGTTCTCCACCTTCGTGAAGGGAACCTGGCGTTTGGGCCGTCATGTGGGAACCAATTCCACCAGGGAATGAGAACCGCTTGTAAAGACGAGCCATACCTTCGAGGTCCTGAGTAATTTCAGGGTAAGCATCCGTGTAGGTGCCATCCAAGTATGAGTTCGTAACCATAACTTGGCCACCATGACCGGGACCACCGATATAGAACATGTTCAAGCCGTACTTGTTGATTAAACGGTTGGCGTGGGCATACAGGAAGGTTTGTCCTGAAATGGTACCCCAGTGCCCGATAGGCTTAACCTTAACGTCTTCTTTTTTGATAGGTGTATTGGTTACTGAGAACAGTGGGTTGTCCTTCAGAAAAATCATTCCACCGGAGAGGTACGTGGTAGCACGCCACCAGGCGTCAACTTTTTCCAAGTATGACTTGGAATCGTAATCTACTGTCATGAATTTTACACTCCTTCGTCTTGGTCACAAACTTCTACTAGAATTAACCCGAGTTATTAGAGGTCAATTTATGTTCTTAATGATACCAATATTTTTCAAAAAGTCAACCTTTTTGAAAATTGATACGATCCAATTATGAAATAGTTGGATTTCAGCCGGTTTTAACCGCCGTCTGGCGCGTCTTTCATCCCCACTAAAATTGATGTAATTGAAATGGAAGAATCGCGTAGGACTTCAATTGCCCTCAACCTGACTCGGAAGCTAACCCGTCAGTTGGCCGTTAGATTCCCGACTTGACAGTCCTGAATGTCGTCACCGACACCCAAGACCACTAACCGATTATTAACAACCAACTTGTGCACAGTATACCAGAAGCGAGCCGGTTCTCGCAGTAGTTTGCCTTGCCGTCATCAACCTTTCATAGATTAGGGTCAGGTGCGGAAGCGAAGGCTTCGAGTGGTGCTTAGCGGCATTGCTAGTTACGCTAGACGGTAAATGCCAAGACATTCAAAAACAAATGTCTTGGTTTCGCAAAATTTCAGCCAACCAACACTAATATCCAACTGACTTAGCCACCTCGATTTTGGCGAGTCATCGTCCTAACCAAGATGACTTGTTTAGGAGAATCCGGAGACCCCCGCTATACTTGACCCACGACAGTAAAGGAGTGTGTTCACTCATGAAAATAACGCTATTTTACGCCCCGGGTGCGAGTTCGCTGGCGCCTCATATCTTGTTAGAGGAACTCGGATTGCCCTATCATTTGGAAAAGGTGGATTTAGACGAAAAGACCTGGTCGCAAGGCAACTACAATCAGTTGAATCCAAAATCCTACGTGCCAGCTCTACAGATCGATGACCGCCCCCTGCTAACGGAGTGTGCCGTCATCTTAGAAGTCATTGGCACGTTGGCCACGCCATCCCCGCTTCCACCGTACAATACGGCGGAATACTGGGAACAACGGGTCTGGCTAAACTACATTGCCACCGAACTCCACAAGAATTTCATCTCTCCGGCGCGCTATGGCAACTGGCTGCCCAACACGCCTGAAACCAAGGCTCAGGTCTGGACACGGGTAAAACCGCGTCTGGCCTACGTTGAAAAAGTTCTGGCGGATCGCGGTCCTTACCTGCTCGGCTGGGAATTCTCTGTTGCCGATCCTTACCTATTCGTGATGACTAATTGGATGCAACGCCTGAACTATTCCTTCGATGATTTTCCTTGGCTGAAGGCCTTCGATGCTACCATGCGTGAGCGGCCAGCCGTCCAGCGGGTCCTGCAACAGGAAGGCCGACCACACTCGCTGGAAGCTAAAAAGGACTAACCGCAGTATTTGCGATCAGTCCTCAACATATAACAACGATTAGAGGGGTCTACTCATAGTGACGCCATGCCGAATATATTTTAACAATCTTATTTATTTCATCACCCAGATGACTGTCTGGGCAAATTATAGAGAATCCCAATCAATATGATCGACATCCGCGTAGCCATGATCTTCTTTAGCCTCTCGCTCACGAACCTTAGCCATTACGCCAACATTCCCTAGGTCAATTGTCTCTTGGATAGAGTCCCAATCACTTTTGCTAACAAGGACAACTGCTTCAGTTTTATCATCACTCGCCGATTCAATCGTAATCGGCCTTTTTTGACGATTAGCATCCTTGAGTAACCTGTAAAGATTCTTGCGAGCCTTGGCAGGTGTGTACGTATCCATAGCGTCTCTCCTCTCAGCTAACTCCCACTATCGTACAGCGACCGTCATGCTTTGCAATAATAAAGTCCTGGCCAACTTTTTGGTCAGGACTTTTTAAGCATTATTCATTTCGGTAAGTGAAACGTCAACTCTTCCGCCGTATAAGGCCGGTCTGTCCGAGCGGGTTCAAAAGCACTATCTTGCACCTTGATGCCACAAGCGCGTGCCGCCACAATCGCAAATTCCCGGAAAAATTGAAAACTGGAGGTGATGATCCCGTTATCGGAAACCACCGGTTCGCGAATCAAATTTTCCTTAGGAATAAATGAGTTCAGCTCATAGGTCTCTTCAAACAGGCCACCAGTGAATTTCGTGTGATCCAACAACCCGGCCTTAGCCAAGAGAACTGGCGAAGACGACATGGCCGCAATGATCGGCCGTTTGGTCGACACATTCAGCTGGGCCAGAAAGGCTGCGTTGCGTGGATCCTCTAGGGGAATATGGTAGTTGTCGATGCCCGGCAGGATCAGCAGATCATAATCCAACGGGTTTACCTCGGTGAAATCCTTTTGGGCCATGACTTGCAGGTGATCCTCCCCTTCATAGAGCTGGCGATCGGCTCCAACCGTCGTTAGCGACCAGTCGCCCTCTTGAAAAGCTAGAATTTCGGTTAACGCCGAGATTTCAAAGTTACAGAATCCCGGGTACAACATGACTAGGGAACGCTTCATAAATAACACCTCCAGTTAGATGTGATTATACGCGGTTTCCCCAATTCAATCGAGGTTTAATGACGTTTGTAAGTAAATGGCAACAGTAACCCCGACAACAGAATTGCGCCAAGAATAGCTAGGAAACTCTCATCCTTTTGACTCGTTTGCGGCAAGGTCATCTGCTTGCGGCTAGCCTGAATGGACTGCCATTGTTTAGCATGACGCATCACCGTATGCCCTGGTTGTTTCATGCTGTGGGTCTGCCGAGACTCGGCTCTTAATGGATTCGTGTGGTGACGAATCTCGTCGCTATCGTTGATCCCATCGCCGTCCGTATCAGGCTTCAATGGATTGGTGTGGTTCTTCAGTTCTTCGCCATCGCTTAAGCCGTCACCATCTGTGTCAGCTTTCAATGGATTTGTGCCAAGCTTGATTTCTTCTCCGTCACTTACACCGTCGCCATCCGTGTCGGCTTTCAATGGATTTGTGCCGAGTTTGATTTCTTCTCCGTCACTTACACCATCGCCATCCGTATCAGCTTTCAGGGGATCAGTGCCAGCCTTCACTTCATCACCATCGCTCACACCGTCGCCGTCCGTGTCGGCAGACAGTGGATCAGTCCCGGCCTTCAGCTCGTCACCATCACTTACACCGTCCCCATCTGTATCCGCAGACAGTGGATCAGTCCCGGCCTTCAGCTCGTCACCGTCACTCACACCATCGCCGTCCGTGTCGGCAGACAGTGGATCAGTCCCGGCCTTCAGTTCATCACCATCGCTGACGCCATCCCCGTCCGTGTCTGCACTCAGTGGATTGGTCCCAGCTTTCAGTTCGTCACCATCACTTACACCATCTCCATCCGTGTCTGCACTCAGTGGATTAGTTCCGGCCTTCAGTTCATCGCCATCGCTCACACCATCTCCATCCGTGTCAGCGGATGTGGGATTGGTTCCAGCCTTCAATTCATCTTCACTCGAGATGCCATCATGATCGGGATCGGGTCCGTAATGCGTAAAGTCAGGCATGTCGGTGTCATTAAAGGTGATGACCGTGGCCCCACCATTCCCATCTGGCAAGGTGGCGCTCGTTTCAGAAGACGCAATCTTTTGTGGAATATCTGACCGGCCACTCTTGATGTCCGATTCTGTCACCGTTTTTATTCCCGTATCGGGGTCAAACGTATAAACAGTTTGTTTCCCATCGGGCCACTGCTTCGTGACCTTAATAACGTGGCTTTCCTGGTCCTTTTCGACAATCGTAACGGTACCATCTTTGGCAACATCCTTACCCAAAACCGTCAATGTTCCAGGCAGTACCGTCACGTCATAATTAGGATTGGCGCTCGTGGCGTCAATCTTCGTCACACCGACTGCTGGCTCCGGATCTTCCGTATAGGTCAGGTCAAGTAAATCGCCTGTTTTTAACGGCTTACTCGTTGGCACAACCGTCATGGCATTCTCCGGATTCTGATCTCCCGCATACTTTTCCTGTGGGGTAATTTGAATCGTCACTGGCCGTTTGTTGACGGTCAATGTTGCCCAATTTGGATTGGTGAAGGTATAGTTTGGATTGTTGTCACTCAGTGTCTTTTGCGCGGTAGCCGTGAGCTGAATCCGATACTTTCCACCAGCCTGGACATCGTGGGCGGAAACAACTTGATTATTCGCAAGATTCAGAACTTCAAAGTAACCCTGATGATCATCAAAACTACTCGTCCCTCCAGCGTTAAGTGTCCCCTTAAAGACTGGCATATCACCATAAGTTGCAGTGACATCGTTAATCGTCACACTACCAGACGCTGGGGTCACACTGAAGGTGCTACCTTCTACAGTCACCTTGTAATTCTTATCATTCAAAGCAGTACCCGTAATATCATAATCACCAACATTTTCGCCAGCTTGACGAGTCAGACTAACACCAAGACTGGATGCTGCATCACCTCGTGGTAATTCCCCTCCATCGGATAAAATGGTGAACGACAGCTGTGGATCCTTATCACCAAAGATCTTTGTGGCTTTGTTAATCTGTACCGTTACTTGTCGCTGGTTAATCTTCAAGTTGCCGAGGTTAGCTGCGATTGTATAGTTTTTGTTCAAAGCATCCTGATCAGCAATCATGATGGCATACGTGCCAACATTTTCACCTTTATTCCGGGTGAGCGTGATCCTCAAATCTGTTGCCTTATCGCTATTACCCAAAGTTGTTGGATCCATTGTCCAATTCCAAGCGGGATCATTGTCACCGTATGTTTTATCGATACTTTGAATATTTACGGTCACTGGCCGTGGATCCACAATTAGCTTGGCTGGTCCAATTGACGTGAAATGATAATTTGGATTGGCCTTGGCCAATGCCGTCTGAGCTGCGGCCGTCAGTTGAATCCGATACTGCCCATTGACCTGAACCTTTTCGGCCGTCACTGCCTTCTTAGTCGCCTCATCAATAATTTCAAAATCACCCTGTGACAAGCCATCAAGTTTTGGTCCTGCTACAGCGGCCGTAACCGTGAATGTCGGATAGCCATCGCCATAAACCATCTTAGCCGCGACTACTGAAACGGCTCTATCAGCCTGAGAAATCGTGAGCGTTCCCTTTTCCACGGTCACTTGATAGTTCTTAGAATCGGCCGTCCCCGTGATGTCATGGCTTCCAACATTGGTTTCAGTGGCAGGGGTCAACGTCACACCTAAACTATCGGGTGTGTCTTCGCCAACCAAACCTTTGTCCGTGAGAATACTAAACGTTGGCTTAGGAGCTAGAGCACCAAAAATAATGTTGTCATCCTTAATCTTTACAGTGATGGCTTTCTTATTAATGGTGAGAAACTCCGGGTTAACCTTAATTTGGTAGTTCGAATTCAGACCAGATTGACCATCAAGGTCAATCTTGTACATCCCAACGTCCTCGCCAGTTTTCCGTGCAAGCTTTATTCCGAGATCGGCTGCTTGATCGCCATTTCCAAGTGTCGTTGTTGGATCAATGGTCCAGCTCAAAGTAGGATCATCATCGCCATACGTTTTCTCGGCACTGGTTACATTCATCGTCACTGGACGTTGTGTCACCGTCAATTGGCCATTATTAAATGACGTGAAGTGATAGTTAGGATTATTTGTAGCTAACTTTACTTGTGCATCCGCCGTCAAACTAATGTCATAGGTACCCTTGGCCTGAACTTGATCCGCTGTGACAATTTTTTTGGCAACCGTATCATAGATTTCAAAATCAGTCTGTTTAAGCGCGTCGATCTTTGGACCAGCCACGTTCGTCTTCGCCGAAAACGTTGGTGTCTCGCCATAGACCATCGTGACGTTGTCCGCAGTTACACTGGCATCAGCAGCCGTAATGGTATCTACGCCATCTTCAAAGGTCACGTGATAATTACTATCATCCGCACCTGTTCCAGTGATCGCGTGTTGGCCAACGTTTTCACTGGCCTCCTGATCTTCATCAGCCGCACGAGTTAAAGTCACCTTTAAAGCATCTGAAGTCTCTCCAGATGCTGTCTCGTTGTCATGACCATCTACCGTCGTGGGAATACTAAATGTCAGATCGGGATCCGGCGTGCCATAAGTACGGGTATCACTGCCGATTTGGACCGTAATATTCTTTTTGGCAATAGTAAACGTTCCTGGAGTGACCGTCACAGTGTAATTAGTTGTATCGGCATGGTCGAGGCTAATCTGGTAGGTCCCGGCATTTTCGTCATCCACTCGTTTCAGAGTCACCTTTAGATCAGCAATCTGATCACCGTTGACCAATCCGAGACTCGAATCCGTCGTTAAGTCCAGTTGGGGATCTTTATCACCATAAGTCTTAACTTTGGGGCTTGCTGTCACCGTAATTGCCCGTCGTGTCACCATCAGTTTGCCAGTTCCGAATGGTGCAAAAGTGTAGTTTGCATCTGCCGACAGTTGATCCTGAGCACCCTTGGTGTATCGAATAGTATAGGTGCCACCTGCCTGCAGTTTATTGACTGAAACAGTAGCCCCAGTACTATCAACCACCTCAAAATCTGTCTGACTGAATGTATGATCAGCCGCTGCGTTACCTAAACTACCAGTAAACGTTGGCAATTGGCCCTTGTCACCACCATAGACCATCGTGGCGTCATTCACGGTCTCGGTCGTGGCTAGGGGATTAATTGTCAACATAGCCGATACATAGAGTCCCGCATTAGCGCTACCACTCAATCCCTTGAGATATTTCCGACCCTGTTCCGTTAAATTAAAGAGATACTTCCCAGCATTTTTCGGCGTTTGCACCTGAATATCTGGGTTCCTAGCATCTACATAGTAATAATAAGCAGGATTGTTGAGTCCCTTTAAGGCGTCATCCGCAACCGCCCCAAAATCTGGTCCAAAGGTCACCTTTGGAAAACCAAGCGAATCCCCATAGGTTTGGGTCCAGGAGTCAAACGTTGCCAAGCTATCTTGAGCATCCTTATTTGTCGTGGTTAAATTCGTGAGGTCCCCTTCAAAGGAAACCAATAAGTTCTTGACCGCTTCCAATGAGGCATACCCATCCTGTCCATCTTGGTAAATCGTCGCCGGAACAGTCTCCGCCTCGGCACTCTCAAAGGAGGCCTTGGCCTTGGCGTTGGTATCGGATATTTGGGTATAAATGTCAACGACAGACGCAAGAAGCTTATCCGCTGAGGCCTTTTGGGCATCGGTCAATCCAGACAACCCGACAAAACCGTCATATAATTTTTGCGCTCGCGTGCGATAACTCTCAGCCGTGTTTTGGTTCACCGTGGCTTGGTTATCCCAGTAGGCTAAGGTTGCTTGGGTGGGAACTAGAACACTCCCACTAGCTTGGGCGGCATTAGCATCCGTGGCATCGGTTGCCGCAGCATTACCCACGGTTGACCAGGTATAATCGGCACTATCAATGCCGGTCTTGCCACCACTCGTAATGGCCTTGCCACCGTTTGTCAGTCCTTGGGCATTGAGGGCATCGGCAATCGATTCCCCAGTCCCAACTTTCACAGTCACACTGACAGGCTGGCCATCAACGGTCGTTCCTGTCGCGGTATAGTAATGGCCAATCGGATTGGCCTCATCAGTCGTGGTCGTTGAGGTATCTCCAGTCTTCGCCACGTTAATCGGTAAATTGGCCTCGGCCTCCGCCTGACCATCAGTTGGCGCGGCAATCACCATCTGTGTCGGTGTATACCCGGGGAAAGAAACCAACACGGGTTCTCCATCAACGGCAACCACCGTCACGGGAGCAACTCCCTCGATCGGCTGTTTCGTCGTGGCATCGATTGGCGTCACCTTCGCCGTGAACGCCAACCGGACTGGAACGGTCATCGATTGACCATCCCCATCTTGAACGGTATAGCTATAGTACGTGCTATCGGCAACGGTCTTGCCGCTGGCATCCGCAATGGTGTGAACCGTGCCGTTATTGTTGGCAACCACTTGACCACCATCGATCACGTAAACATTTCCCGCTGAATCGCTCGGAATGATGGCAATCAAGGATGGATCAAGGGTTGGATCGGCTGCCACTGCCCGCTTGGCCGCATCTTGGGTGGAGAAAATGGAAATTGTATCCCCAATGTTTGCGATCGCATTCACGTTAACATTGTTTAATCCAGCGGCGGATTCGCCTTTCGCTTCATCCACCAAATTTACTGCCAATGGAATCGTCTTGGGTGTATAACTGAATTTATCAATTTTAGCAGAATAATCGTTTAATTGGCCTCCAGTCGAAGCCGATACGGACAGCGAATAACCCGTAGATATATCAGTAATTTTACGTGATAGGGTTAAATCAGGACGGTTATTTAATTCCACGGTTAACATTTGTGTTCCTGCATCATAGTTCATGACAAATGAGTTGTCCGGTGTTGACGTTCGGCTCAATCCGAACTTACTGGCCGCGACCCAGTCAGAACTGCTGGCCGACTGTAAGTCACCACTAGCATCGGTGTAACGCCACCCAATGTAAGGACTGCTACTCGGATCGTTGAAATTGCTATTGTAGTATTCGTCAAAGATGAACCCAAAAGCGTTATCCAAACCTTTCAAACCCAGTTGACCACCGGAACCACCCTGAGTAGCCTTAGCCGGATCACCTGGCGCAAAAATAAACCCCACGCTATCGGCACCACTACTGGTATTACTCCCAGCTCCTAAGGCCCCTGACATCGAAAAGTTATGACTAAAATCAATTTCATGTTCAAATGAAACGTGCGCTGCCTGATGACCCGTGACGTTGGTTGAATGACCTGCCGATGAATAATACTCATGGCTACCCATAGTGGTCAGCGTCACACTGCCATCGCTCCCAATTGTCTGGGTATGGGTGTTGTCCTTCGGATCAGAATCGTTGTCACTCCCATCTCGATCTTCCACGGTCGCCGTAAAGTGGTTGGCAATTTGATCCGCACTCAAGTCAACCTGGGTTGTGTCCGCCCCAACATTAATACTCTGATTCTGTGACAAAACTGGATAGTCCCCTGACTTATCAGCAGTATCAACGGCTGCCGATTCAGCTACTGGTGTCGTCTTTGCGGCCGGTTGGGCATCCGCCACGATCGACGCTGTAACTGGCTTGGTATCTGCTGTAGCCGAAACTGTGGTTGGCTTCGGTGTCGCCGGCTGACTGGCTGCCGGTTTCTGCTGAACTGAACTCGTCGCTGTTTCTGGTGTCGCGGCATGCGCTTCGGTGACACCCGTACTCTGCGCGATTGCTACGGCGGAAAGACTGATTAACAGGCTTCCAAATACTCGCGTCTTCACCTTCCAACCCGTATGGCCCTTATACATCGCGATTGGTTGCTTGATAGTTTGATTTGCTGCTTTTTGTCTCAAGACCTGATCCCCTTTTATTGGCACAGGCTCTTTGGCCGAGTGTCATCATTGTCAAAGCTCAGTTATCAATTAATGTCGTGCGGATCGGCGATAACCAAATCCGCCAAAAGCCTGATGGCTGAACACGTTGTTCGTGGTTTTAAAAGCATATGTAAACATGAACTGCCTCCTGACATTTAGACCGTAGACCCACACACTCTATGTCACAATTTGACCGTCGACTTATCGAAAACCCGTCGTAACGGTCGTGAGCCTGCTAAAATTATTTTCCCCCAGAATCCAGATTGACCGTCCCGTAAAGGATCTCTCCAATTCAACCAGAATACGTCAAGTCATCTGGGAGAAGCGATCCCACGATCGCCACCCGTCAGATTTTCTCTAACAATATGATTTTAGTTGTTAATTAGTGACCCTGTCAGTCACCAACCTTTTTACCGTTTTCCCACCAAATCATCGGTAAATCAGCTTAACTATACAATCTTTTATGGATCAATTAAGTCAAACCTGCCCCTCATGATTTGCTTTCATAGCCAGCTAAAGCCGTCGAACATGGGATTACAAGAATTCATGAACGCGGATATCCGCGCTTTTTAAAAATGTCCGTTTTCCCTGTTAGCCTTGATATGACAGCCTTTACGGTACCCACATTATAATTTGACCCGACAAAACATTCAAGACATTTACACTTAACATCTATTCAATGTCACGCCTTATATTATATGTAACATGAACTTTATGCATTAAGTGTGCGAATCACTGTATAAACGTCTAGTGCTGGATGAGATCAAAAAAAGGCTAGGGCTCCTTTGAAAGGGCCCCTAGCCTTGATCACATATCAACTTTATCGCTCACATCTTACTTAGCAGCCACCAGCGCCGCAATATCAATCTTCTTCATCTGCATCATCGCCTGAACCTGCGCGGGTGTCTGCGTCAATTCGGCCATGTTAGCTGGCACGATTTGCCAAGAAATCCCGAATTTATCTTTAGCCCAGCCACACTGTTCGGCTTCAGGGACGTGGGATAATTTCTCCCAGTAATAGTCGATCTCGGACTGATCAGCACATTCAATCGTGAAAGAAATGGCTTCATTAATCCGGAAAGCTGGCCCGCCATCGAGCGCCAGGAACTTCTGCCCATTCAGATGGAATGACGCATTAAGAATCTTACCCGCCATCCCCTCAAAATGCTTGTCTAGCTTAGCTTCAGGATAGTAAGTAACCTCGTCGATCGTCGAATTAGGAAAGACCTTCAGGTAATAATGAATAGCCTCGTTACAGTTATTATCAGCAAACCATAGACTTGGTACAATTTTATTCATAATAGCCTCCTCGATAGCCTTATTGGGCTTAATTTTACGGTTCTAAAATAACTGTTGTTGGTAATCAAGATTATTTCTTGCCTCGATTTAAAA
>NZ_JQCA01000152.1 GCF_001437125.1 Levilactobacillus paucivorans
CTGGCCAGAGAATATGGCATTGGCTATTCAACCGTTCATAAGTGGATCCAGGGCCAAGCCAAAACTCAATCCGGTAAATCGCCAGACGAAATTAAAGCGATGGAAAAGCGGCTGGCTTCCCTGTCTGAGGAGAACGAAATCCTAAAAAAAGCCCTGGGCTTCCTTGCGCAGAAGTAACCAATATTTTTGATTACATTCACCAAGAAAGCCATAACCACTAGGTAACTAAGATGTGCCGAATCCTCGGTGTTTCCAGAGCTCAGTATTATCGTTAT
>NZ_JQCA01000153.1 GCF_001437125.1 Levilactobacillus paucivorans
TCTATACAATTCAGAAATCTTTTATGCATTTACACAAGATATTTTACGCTCTCGAAAAATGACCCCCTTGATCTGCGTAATTGCAAATCAAGAAGGTCATTTTATTTGTTCAATAATTCATTCCAAGCTTAAAGGACTCAACGTTTCTTACTTAGTTTCATCCTCATCAGTCTTCAAAACGGCCATGAACGCTTCCTGTGGGATATCAACCTTCCCAACAGCCTTCATCCGTTTCTTCCCGACCTTTTGTTTCTCAAGCAACTTCATCCGACGAGTCCGGTCACCCCCGTAGAGGTGGGCGGTAACGTCTTTCCGGTAAGCCTTGATTGTGGTTCTGGCAATAATCTTGGCCCCAATCGCTGCTTGCACGGGGATTTCGAAGTTTTGTCGCGGAATGATCTTCTTCAACCGTGAGGCAATCTCACGGCCCCGTTGTGGGGCGAAGGACCGGTGCGCAATGAAACTCAAGGCATCGACCTTATCCCCGTTCAGGAGAATATCAATCTTAACCAGGTCAGCTTCTGCATAGCCATTCGTTTCGTAATCCAAGGAGGCATAGCCCCGCGTGCTGGACTTCAACTTATCGAAGAAATCAAAAATGATTTCCGACAACGGCATATTATACAAAATATTAACTCGATATTCATCCAGGTATTCCATCGTTAAAAACTGACCCCGTCGATGTTGGCACAGCTCCATGATCGCCCCCACGTATTCGTTGGGTGCCATGATCGTGGCCTTGACGATTGGTTCTTCAATGCGTTTGATCGAGGACGCCTCCGGCATTTCTGCGGGGTTCTCGACTTCCTTCATTGACCCATCCGTCAGATAAGCGTGGTAGGTTACGGATGGCGCCGTTGTAATCAGTTCAAGATTGAATTCACGTTCCAGCCGTTCCTGAACGACATCCATATGCAACATCCCCAAGAATCCACAACGGAAGCCAAAGCCCAACGCTTGTGAGGATTCGGGTTCAAATTCCAAAGCGGCATCGTTTAACTTCAACTTTTCCAGCGCTTCACGCAGGTCCGTCAGCTTGGCATTCTCCGTGGGATAGAGCCCGGCGTAAACCATTGGCGCCATTTCACGGTAACCTGGCAAGGCTTTTTCGGCGGGATTATCGGCATCCGTCACGGTATCCCCAACTCGCGTATCCGTAATATCCTTGATGCTGGCGGTGATGTACCCCACATCCCCCGCAATCAGGTATTCTCGCGAGATTGGTTTAGGTGAGTTAACCCCGACTTCGGTGACTTCGTAGATACTGCCGGAGTTCATCAATTGGATCTTGTCGCCTGGTTTAACAGTTCCTTCAAAGACCCGGACACTCAACACAACCCCACGATAGTCATCGTAGACGGAGTCAAAGACCAAGGCCTTCAATGGGGCGTCCAGATCACCGGTTGGTGCCGGTACCTTGTCGACAATCTGTTCCAACAGTTCTGGAATCCCGATCCCCTGCTTGGCACTTGCCAAGACAGCGTCGGAGGCATCCAGCCCAATGACATCTTCAATTTCAGTCTTAACCTTCTCTGGGTCAGCAGATGGCAAATCAATCTTATTGATAACTGGGACGATTTCCAAATCGTCATCGAGTGCTAGATAAACGTTGGCTAAAGTCTGAGCTTCGACCCCTTGGGCCGCATCCACGACCAGAATAGCCCCTTCACAGGCCGCCAGACTCCGTGAGACCTCATAGGAGAAGTCCACGTGCCCTGGAGTATCAATCAGGTGAAACTCATAGTCGTGGCCGTCCTTGGCGTGATACGTCAATTCTACGGCATTTAACTTGATCGTAATCCCACGTTCTCGTTCGAGATCCATGTTATCCAACACTTGATCTTGCATGTCTCGTTTGGAAATCGTATCCGTCAATTCCAGAATACGGTCCGCGAGCGTCGACTTCCCGTGGTCAATGTGCGCCACAATGGAGAAGTTGCGAATGTATTTTTGATGGTTTTTTAATTTCTCAAGATCCATGTTGATTTCCTACTTTCCTATAACACCATGTCCCAACAATTATACCAACCATCCGCGGCAAGTACAAACTAAAAGGAATCCTGCGACCGTCAAAAAAGGCTCGGAACAAATTGTCCCGAACCTTTTCATTTATTTCACGGTCTGTTCGTACTGGCTCAGTTGAGAAGGTCCCAACTGTTGCCAAGTCTTCGAATAGAACTTATCACTAATATCATACTTTGGTTGAGCTTGCTTTTGACTGAGGAACGGGTTAACCCGTTGGTCAATCGCCAACCAGCCTCGCCAACCGGGGTGAATCGTATCCGTCATGAAGTACGGGACGTTCCCCTTATCACTCAAGTCGACAATGTTATGGAAACCTTGGGACTCAAGTTGGTAGCGAATCTTCTGGTCAAACTGCCGCAACATCTCTGGCGATAACCCCGTGTACTCCTGCCACTTCTGGTTAATTGGTGGAATGATGAAGAGCACGTTGGTATTCAACCGAGCAAACTGATCCAAACAGAGTTGGAAATCACTGTATTCCGGTGACTTCAAGTAAGAGAGGTGCTTCTGGAAGTTCTTCAGCTTCCCCTTCTTTAACTCCTGCTTAAGACCATGATTGTAGAATTGATCGCTGATGTGGAAGCTATTGTTACCAGTCTGTGCTTTACCGATGCGGCCTGCGAGTGAATCCAGCGCCGAGTAAGAATAATGAGTGGGTAACTTCTGGGCTTGCTGGTCAACTCGTGCTAAGTTTCGCGATGGTAAATTGATTCCAGAGAAGAATTGGTCTTCCTGGGTCAGCATATTCTTCCGTGATTGCAGGTAAAACCGTTGGTAACCCGTTAAGGCCTTGCCAGCGGCGACCTGCTGTAAAGCCGTATTGATGAAATGATCGGACTTGGCTGCAGGCATTTGAAGTAACCGCTTAGCAGCATACTGATCAATCGCATCGTGACGGTAGTGGCTCAACCATTCACTCGTTTGCAGTTGTGAGTAGTAGAACCCAAAGGCATCCTTACGCGTCCCACCCTTAACGAACCACTGTGGCGAAATGAAGAAGACTGCCTTCTTGTTTCGTAACTGGCTCTGGATGTTCTGCATCACGAAGAACTGTGTTAACGACTGTGTGCCCCGGGCACCCAAGAGAAACGGCCGGTAATCCCGGTGATACTTCTGGGCGAGTACGGAAGGATGCATCGGGTCGATTCGTGACCATTCTGATGACCCAAAGAACGGCACATAACCATCCCCGAGCGCTGCTTCCTTAACGTGCTTCCCCCGTAAAATGTTGGGTGACAGTGAAACCGCAGCCTGCCGTTCCTTAGCCGCACTCATGTGCTTAAAGCCAAAGGTAACCGGCGAAACCAATACCGCGAAAACTAGAATAGCCGCGAGAATTAACGGACCAAAGATCCGTAGTAGTCGCTTGGCCATAAACTAAGCCAGACTTTCTGCTTTCGCAATAATCTTGTTGGGCGTGTCCCACTCTGACCGCTCAAATTCAGAAACTGGCACGTTAATGCCTAAGTCACTTTGGAGTTGTAATAATAATTGAACGGAACCCATTGAGTCTAATAAGCCACTGTCGAATAAATTATCGTCCATGGCCCCGCTAACATCGTTCCCCGTTAAGTCGCTTAAAATTTGTAAAACCGTTGCTTTGATATCCATTATAATTTCCCCCTCGATCGAATTATGAAACCCTTAGTTTAGTGAAACCACAGTTTATCCAGTAACCCAGAGAAGATCAGGAAACTGAAACAAACCATGTTTGCCGTTAGGAAGATGGCAAACACCTGGGTAAACCCGTTGTGTGGGATACTTTGGCGATGCTTCTTCTTATAACGTAACCACGCGTCATTAATCACCAACGCGACCCCATGGAACAGGCCGTAAGTGATGTAATACCACGTGACCCCATGCCAGAAACCCATGACCAACATATTAATAATGTAGGTGACATTGGCCGTGGTGGTTGGCTTCTTGAATACCCGGTGCTTCATGAACCAGAAGACTAACCGCATATAGATGAAGTCTCGGAACCAGAATGACAACGTAATGTGCCAACGATTCCAGAAGTCCTTAATGTTCGGTGACCGCCAAGGCTGGTTGAAGTTCATTGGTGTCTCAATCCCCATCAGATAAGAGGTCCCGACGGCAAACAAACTGTATCCAGCGAAGTCAAAGAACAAATTGGCACTGTAACAATACATGTAACCCACGACTGGCCAGGAAAGATCCATGAAACCACCACGCGAGTTCATCGCCATAATTTGTAGTTTCGGCATCAAGATCGTTCCGAAGTAGTATGCCAGAATGAACTTGTACAGGAACCCGACAAAGATATAGCGAACCCCTTTTTGAATCATGCCCAGGTACTTATCCCGGTCGGGCACCGACCGATAATCGGCTTCGAAACGCCGGTAACGGTCAATTGGCCCGGATGAAATCGTTGGGAAGAAGAGCATGAATTGCAGGAAGGTCATCACCTGATAATCCTTCAGCGTGCCGTCACGTGTTTCCATAATCGTTTGAACGGCGCGGAACGAAAGATAACTAACACCCAGGAAACCAATCAGTGAAGCCTGACCATTGGCAACGGCCGGTGTCACCTTCACGATGGTTAACGGTAAGATGGACAGGATCACCGTCATAAAGAAGACGGGTCCCGAATTATGTTGCTTTCTGTAGACGGCATACCCCCAGGTCAACGCCACCTCGTACAAAATGTAAATGATCAAGGCTACTCCTTGCGTCCACTTCGGACCGCCGAAGGTGAGAACCAGGAAGAAGATTGAAATTAACGTTTCATACAGACGCGACCGCTTGCCGTACAGAATACCAATCATCAGTGGTAAAAGTGCCACTCCCAACAGGGCGAAATATGTTGGGTTACCGTACGGTTCAAAGGTCAACATTATTGATTGACCTCAGCGATAATTGATTTGATATCAACCTTGCCGTTGGGAGTCATCGGCAGGCTTTCCTTATAAACAAATCGCTGTGGGATCATGTATTCCATCATGTCGCCACCTTGTAAGTTTTCTTTAATGGCCTTGGTAAGCGCCAATTCATTGGCGAAGTCCGAACTACTTGGCACAATCCAAGCAATCAGTTGGCTCACCTTGTGGTTCCGATCATACCGTGGAACGGCGACCCCGACCTGAATGTGATCCTCTTGGGTCAGGTAGTGATTGACTTCTTCAAGTTCAATCCGGTAACCATGCAGCTTGATCTGAAAGTCCGTCCGACCACGGTACATAATGAGTCCGTTGGTCAGCTGAACCCCTAAGTCACCCGAACGGTAGACTTCGTGGCCTTGGCTGGTTACAAAGGCCTTGGCCGTCTTTTCCGGATTATTGAGGTAACCCTTCGACATTGATGGGCCACTGATTAACAGTTCACCCTCTGTGCCGGCAGGAACCGGGTTCAACTCGTCATCGACCACGGTAATCGTGGTATCTGGCTTGGCATACCCGATTGGCAAACGCGGATTGTCCGCCAAGAGTTCGGCGGTAATCTCAACTTGAGTGACGGCAACCGTCGTTTCGGTTGGGCCATAGGTGTTGAAGATCCGGGCGCTTGGGAACCGGTCCAACAACGTTTGCGCGGTCCCGTGGGTTAATTCTTCCCCACAGAACAGGAACCGACTAAGATGTGGATAATGTTCGGCATCAAAAGTGGGCTCCAACAAGCAAATGTCCATAAAGGACGGCGTTGAGACCCAGACGTTCAGGTCCATCGTTGGCAACGTTTCGAAGAGTTGACGGAAGTTATCCGTGACCTGCTTAGGCAGTGCCACTAACGTCCCCCCAGCGGCCAAGGTTGGTCCCCAGTCCATAACGGACAGGTCGAATGAGTATGGCGCTTGCGACAACGTCCGTGGGGCGTCAGGTAACGCAAAGTCCGTGCTCAGCATCCAGTTAACGTAGCTTAGAAGGTTCGTGTGTGAAATCTGAACCCCTTTTGGCTTCCCAGTCGTCCCAGAGGTAAAGATGATGTAGTAGTTATCATCCCCTGAAACGGCGTGGTCGACCTGGTAGTCCACGACCGAGCCACTGAAGATAGTCTCCAGGGCATCAGGCGTAATCACCGGCGTCGATCCCAGCGTGGTTGGCAAGGCTTCAACGGCAATGGCCGCTGCGGGTTGCGCAATCTCGTTGATGGTCGTGACCCGTTCCAATGGCGAATGCGTGTCAATTGGTGCGTAGGCGTGACCACTCTTCACAATGCCTAAAAAAGTCGCCAGCATGTTAAAGGTTTGTCCCCCATAAACTAAGATGGGAGCCTTAGCCGGTAACTGCATGGCGTCCAAATGGGCGGCGAGAGCGTCTGAACGACTCTTCAATTCGCCATAAGTGTTGGTTTGACCCAGGTAATCATAAGCGATCCGGTTGGGATCGACTTGACCAAAATGGTCAATAGTGGGTCTAGAATTTTTGGTGTTGGAAAGTATTTCCATTCCAAAAGTACTAGGCC
>NZ_JQCA01000025.1 GCF_001437125.1 Levilactobacillus paucivorans
TGAATAAAGAACTGGTCTAGTAGAGCAGGTGTTGCACTTCAATTTTAAATCGAGGGATTTAATTATTAATATAATAATCATTAATAATAATTAATTTTAAAATGAAGGGCTGATGATGTCGTCAATGAGTTGATGGTTACCAAAAGGTACCTACTACCCAAAAAGTTATTTACCGTGTACAATGGGTAAAACTATTGAGGAGGGTCCGCAGAATGAAGAAAACATATCATTTAGGAGTCGAGGCCACACTAGCTGTGATTAGCGGGAAATGGAAGCCCCAGTTACTATGCCACTTGAGCGTTCAGCCACAGCGGACCTGTGATTTACGGCGGATGCTACCTGATATTTCGCAGAAGGTGTTGACGCAACAGCTTCGGGAACTAGAGGATGATGGCATTATTGATCGGCAGGTCTTGGGTGATCGGGCCCCATTCAAGGTGGTTTACAGTCTGACAGAGACGGGTCGGTCGTTGGGGAAGATTCTCCTCCAGATGTCCCTCTGGGGTGAGCAGCGGGCCAATGAACTGCCAAACGTGGAGATTGAAAATGACCACGCGGGGTTCAACCATCTCTTAGAGACGCTCTAAGGCCAACGAAAGTGGGGATACCCATGGAAACCAGAATTTCAGGGATGCAACGCACCCAACGGATGGTGACGTCACCGACACAGTGGCGTCTGTTGTTACGGTTAGCAACTGGCCCAGCCACGAGTGATCAACTTCTTTTGCTGGGATCATGGCGTGAGTTGTGGCGATTGTGGCAACACCACCTGATAATGTTTCATGTGAAACATTGGCGCTGGTGTCTGACGGCCGAAGGCGAAAGTTTACGACCGGTGTTACGGGCCATTCAGGCTTGTATTGCGGAATAGACTTTTAAAATTGAAATGAAGAGTTTTAACTTTTATGTGCTTAAAGAGGTCTTAGAAATCAGGAGCTGATGATTTCTAAGACCTCTTTTTCAGTTACAGTTAGTCTGGATGTGCCAGTTAAGGGCGGATTTTGACCTGCAAGAAACAGATTTGCTGGTTTTCATCGAAACGATAGGTGTCAAAGCCATGAAGCGCAAACAGCTGACCACTTTTCTTGCGACCGGCAACGGCCCATTCGGCGGTATAATTGGCAGCCGGACCGGTAATGACCTGACAAAGATGGCGTAAGTCTTGATTGTCTTTGAAAAAGTGGTCAAAGAAGGTGGCCACCTTAGTTGGATTATCCGCGATAAACCCATTAGCCCCTTCAACGACGGCCTTGCTGGAAAAGAGGCCAACGATGTCACGGAGTGCCTGAGAGTCATGCGATGCCAAGTCTGATAGCTCAAAATAGCGTTTGATTGTTGTCACATTTTGATCCATGTCGAGTCCTTCTTTCCGTTAATTGTTTAGTTTAGCCTAAACGGTTAGGAAGTAAAGAAATCAAATGTGATTTGCTGTCAGTCGGTCATTAAGCTTACTTATTCCGCCGTGGTTAGCTTTACCTGGCCGTTGCCGCTGCGAATGATGAGCGGGTGTTGCCCAGCCTGATGGTAGGATTGGTGATTGCTAGCGACACGCTGGCCGTTGAGCTTGGCTTGTCCGGTCTTGACGGAAACCTGGAGGCCTTGGGTGATGAGATCGGTGAGCGTCGTGGCCCCATTGCGTTTGATGAGGGAGCCGCCTTGACGAACGGTCAAGTGGTCGGCGGTAGTTGTGCCATTCTGGTGGGTGATCTGGACCGTGTTAATGGTCAGCGCATGTAGCTTCAGTGTACCGTTAAGCTGGTTAATTTGTAGGCGATCCACCTGATCAGTTGGGAGGGTAATCGTGATAGTTGGGGTGTGGCCAATCGCTAATTGGTGCTGATGAGCCAAGGGTTCGGTGATGCTGAGACGATCGGCTGTTGCTTCCACCTTGTATTGGGATTTGGCAACTTGATTGAGAGTGATGGCCGGTGTAGAACCCGTCCGAATTGTCACTTGCGCCGTACGGACGGCCAGGTGTAATTGTCGGGGTTGGGTCGTCAGTGGTAGGGTTTGGTTGGTTAGCCGTTCGAGACGCCCGGTCGTTACGGTGAAGCGTCGCTGGCTGGCGGTGATCCCGATGATCCCAGCGATGAGGACAAGAATAATGATAGTGAGGATGAGGAAGAATTTTTTCATGGTTGAAGACTCCTTTAATTTGAATGAACCTTTTAAAGATTCATTCATTTTTGATTTAAAAAAATAACCGAAACGGCTATTTTAGGATAAACAAGAGAATGCTAGCGATGAGGTCGTTAAGCAGTTGATAGTAGCTGTCGGTTTGAATCTCACTCTGGTGGAAATCGAGTACCGTGAGGGCATTGAAGAGACTGATGATGCGGTCCTGATCCAGGTCGTCCTTCAGCTTTCCCGTTTGCCGCCACTGGTCGATGAGTTTCATCAGAGTGGCGTAGACCAGGCTTTCTTCGACGGCGGACTGATTCGTCTGCGCGATAATATTGTTGAGCTTGGGGTTGGTGAACCACTCTTGGAGAATTTGATTATCGGCCGAACAGGTGAAGATCTCCTGAACCACCGTTTTTACCACAGTAGCGGGGTCGCCAGTGAGGTCGACGCGTTTCAATATTTCTGCCTTGACCCGTTCATTTTCGGCGTTGTAGATGCGGACAAAGATATCGTCTTTGGACGCGTAGAAATTGTAGAAGGTCCCCACGGCCACATCGGCGTGCCGGGCGATCTGTGCAATGCTGGTATGCTTAAAACCTTGTTGCAAGAAGAGATCGTGAGCACTGTTGGCTAACCGTCGTTCTTTATCGTCCATCGTCATTCGCTCCTTTGATAATGAATGAATATTATAACGATTCGTTTATTTTGTCAAGCCATGACCTTTCGTGATGGTGACGGGCAATGAAAAACCCGGTTGCTTACGGCAGCCGGGTTGTGATTAATTCTGTTGTTTAAGCTTAATTTGAAGCCGTTGATCGTCGCTACGCACAGTGGGCATGAGTCCCATCATCACGCCACAGAACAGGGCACCGACACCCCCGATGATGAAGAGTTTTTGGACGCCAATGCTATCGGCGAGGTGACCGGCAAAGATTAAACCGATCGGACCGGTGAGGCTCATGATTGAATTTAAAACGCCGAGAACCCGGCCAAGTTCAGCGGGTGGGAAGGATTGTTGGATTATCGCCATCAGGAGGGTGTTAAAGAAGGGCCCCATGATGCCTGCCACTGCGTTGAGCGCCACGAACCAGATAAAGCCACGCTGGTTTCCAGGTAAAAATCCACCAGCACCGAACGCGATCCCGAGGACAATCGTGGACCAGATAATGGGTTTCATGCGATCCTGCCAGTTACCGAAGAGTCCAATGATGGCACCACCGGCCAGCATGCCCCCTGAAAAGACGACTTCGATGAGCCCAGCCTGACCCACGGTGCCATGGAAGTAGCCCATGGTCATCAGGGGATAGAGACTGGCAGCCGGCATAAAGAACAGGGTGAAGAAGGCACCGAGTAAGGTGATGGCCCACAGCCCACGGGTATTGCGGAGTTGGGTCAGACCAAATTTGGCATCGCTGAGAACGTGAACGGGGTCGTCGATGACGGGGTGTTCGGGAATCCGCACAGCCCAGAGAATGCTGATCCCAATGATCGCGCCGACCACATCCAACAGAATCAGATAATTAATGGGGATGAGGGCGAATAGGAAGGCTCCCAGGGCGGGGGCGATAATCATATTGGCCGATTGAACCATGCCCAGCTGACCGTTAAGCTTGGTCAACTGGTCCGCCGGAATCATGGTCGGCATGATGGCTTGAACGGTTGGCATCTGGAAGGTCTGGGCGACCGCCCGGACGAACAGGGAGACGAAGACTAACCACAGGGGGAAGTGACTCTGAACGGTCCCGGAGATGGAAAGAATAATGGCAAAAATGGCAGCGACGACGTCCGGTACAATCAATAGGAGTTTCTTATTGAGCCGATCGACGAAGGGGCCGACAAAGGGACTGAGAACCACCATGGGAATCATCCCCAACAAGGTGGCAAAACTAAGGACCGACGCCGATCCCGTCCGTTTGGTAAGGTACCAGATGATGGCGTATTGGACCACCATACTGGTGATACCAGAGAGAAACTGACTGGTTAGAAACAGGTAGATGTTGCGCCGCCAATGCGGCAGTGTTTGGGTCATATATAACCCCCCTAATAAAATGTTCGTCGGATAATTTATATTAGCATGCTAGTTAAGGGGGATCAAGATACAGTGGCTGTTTATTTGGCCGACAAAAAAGACCAGGGAACGCGTCCCCGGTCTAAATGCAATGACGGATTATTTGCCAACCGCTTCTGTTCGCAGGTTGGATGGCACGAAACTATCGGGTTCATTGTTTTCAAGAATGCTGGCATAGTGGGCGACCTTGTAGTTGATGGTGTCCAGATGTTTCTTCAAGTCGGCAATTTCGGCCAAGGTTTGTTCCTGTTGGGCGCACATCATGGCGTAGCGCTCGTTGATCGTGTCGTCGCCCTCTTGAATCAGATCCTGATAGTGTTTGATGGCCTTCACGGACATCCCCGTCTCACGGAGGCAAACGATCATGCTCAACCATTCGAGGTCGGTGTCGTGGAAAATACGGTTGTTGTTGGCATCGCGTTGAACGAACGGTAACATCCCGTGATCGTTGTAGTAACGGATACTATAGGTCGAGATGCCGAGCTTTTCGGCAACTTCGTGGATGGTATAAGTCAAGTTGAGATCCTCCTTAAACGCAGACCTTCGTCTAACACGAAGGTAAGTAGTCCTAGCATACGGTAAAGTCCCCGTTGCCGCAAGGATTTGGCCCTGATTTTAGGAATGTTGTGGGGCCTGAACGAATTTGCGGTCAGAAGATTCGTCACATTAAACACATGCGAATTTAATAAGCAAAATTATACTGAATGTTCGTCTAACGGGTAATAATCATGGACTATACCGGCGGCATCCCGTATGATGTTGATTGAAAGACGAATATCAAGATAATTGAAGTGGGGGATAAGTCTATGCATTGGCTAGCCGATCTGTTAGCAGCCATCGGAGTTGTATTAAACGGCATTCCACAAGGGATCATGGCGATGTCGTTAGGGTTTGCTATTTTTCCAACAATGTTTTCATTTCTATTTGCATCCGCGGTCAACGGGGCCTTTGGGGCCGTCGCACCGCTCTCGTTTCAAGCGGAGTCGCTGGCCTTAACCGGGAGTCTGGGGCGTGACTTACGTGAACGAACATCTATCATTCTTGGTGGGTCGATCGTGATGCTGCTGATCGGGGTGACGGGGACACTGACCAAGATCGTCGACGTCCTCGGTAACGGGATCATGGCGGGGATGATGGCCGGGGTGGGTCTGATGCTTGCCAAGATTGCCCTGGGCATGGCCAAGAAGGAACGACTTACGGGCTGGGTTTCCGTCGGACTAGCGGCGGCGACCTACCTGATTAGCAAGGACTTAGTGTGGACGATCGTGATTTCTGTGGTTGGGTCCAGCCTAGCCGCCGTCTTCATCGAACACTACCGCGTGGAATTACCGGAACACGTGACTGCGCGGCGCTTTGTCTTCACCAAGCCGACGGTGAATGTGCGGGTGGTTCGCGGGGCGTTGAGCCTGGCGTGTTTAAACGTTGGCGCCAACATCTCCTACGGGCTGATCACCGGACAGATGACGGGAATCAAACCCAATCCGGTAAACTTGAACCTCTTGACGATCACTCAGTCCGTGGCAGATATGGGAACCAGTCTCTTAGGTGGGGCGCCGGTGGAAGCCATTATCTCGGCGACCGGGAGCGCTCCGGAACCAGTCGTGGCGGGAATCATGATGATGCTCATCATGGCCGCTATTCTGGCGCTGGGTTGGTTGCCCAAGCTGGGAAAGTACGTGCCAAGTGCCTCTATCGCGGGGTTCCTGTTCATCTTGGGAACCGTCGTGATCTTCCCCGTTAACGCCACCACTGCCTTACAAGGACCGACGGGAACCATCGCGGCCATTACACTGGTGATTACCGCAGTAGCCGATCCGTTCGCGGGTCTTTTGACGGGTGCCGTTTTGAAATTTATTTTGCCACTTCTGGGATTGGGGGTCTAAGTCATGCAAAAATACTTTGAACTACAGGTGGGGCCACTGACGCGGCAATTGCCGATCATGCCTATCAGCGATACACTAGCGATTGCCTCATTCGTGTTGCTGGGTGACGCCGAACTCACCGACTATGCCGCAAGTGAACTGGCTAAACGGGTACCCACGGACTTCGATTACCTGGTAACCCTGGAGAGCAAGGGTATTCCGCTAGCTCAGGAACTCAGTCGTTGTACCAATCACGCACAGTACGTGGTGCTGCGCAAGAGCGTCAAGGACTATATGCGTGCCCCACAAACGGTGCCGGTATCGGCGATCACGACCAGCGCGCCGCAACAACTGGTCCTCGACGGAACGGATGCCGATCGCTTGGTTGCCAAGAAGGTGGTCATCGTGGACGACGTGATCAGCAGTGGGGGGTCGCTTCAGGCCGCTAAGACGCTGATTGAACGCGCCGGGGCCACTGTTGTCAGCCAAGTTGCTATTCTGGCGGAGGGGGATGCGGTCGACCGGACCGACATTCACTATTTGGCAGAATTACCACTGTTTCCGATTACCGATTAAACCTACAATCCCCCGACTTGATCGGCAAGTTGGGGGATTATTATTAGCTTAAAAATGGGGCCGTGCACAGTCGCACGGTCCCATTATCTTTGAAGCTATTAAACAAGTTTCTTCTATATAAGTACAGTTACTATCTGGGCTTACTTGGCGATGTAGGTCGTCTTGAAGTCATAAGGAACACCAGCGGGGTTGTAGTTGATGTTTTTGACGTTCTTCCGCAGGAGTTGTGACTTGGCGCCTTGGTACAGGGGAATCGTGCCTTGGTCGTTCATCAAAATCTTTTCTGCTTGAACTAATTCGGACCAACGTTTGTTGGGCTGGTTACCATCACGGTTCTCGGCGTGATCCAGGAGTTGGTCAAATTGTGAATTCTTCCAGCCGGTGGTGTTGAACGTTGAGTCGGACTCGAAGACTTCTAGGAAGTTAATCGGGTCGGCAAAGACGGATTGCCAGCCGCTCATGGTCAGGTCATAGTCCCCGTTGTCCTGCTGGGTCATCAACTGAACGTAAGGAACTGTCTTGATATTAATTTTGACCCCGGGTAGCTTCTGAAGGGAACTCTGTAGGAACTCGGCAGTCTGTTTGGAGGAGTCCGTGTCGGACACTGACAAGGTTACGTCCAGCGACTTGTCTTTGGTCTGCTTGAGACCCTTGGCCAGCAGTTTTTTAGCTTGCGCGAGATCGTAGCTCGTGGCGCTGGAAACGACTGCCTCCTGGTTGAATGCCTGACCGGTCTTAGGGTTGTTACCCATGCCGGATGGCACGAAGCCATTTGAGGCGACGGAGCCGTCTTGTAGGACGTTCTTGACCAGATCTTGTCGGTTGATGGCTAGTGAGAAGGCCCGCCGTACGTCAAGGTTCTTGAAGGCTGGAACCTTCTTGGTGTTCAAATCCAGGCGTTGCGTGCCGGATGGGAGGCGTTTGACGAAGTTCTCATTGTTCAAATTATTCTTAACCTGTTGGCCACTGAGCAGGGTTTCATCGGTCTTCTGAGCATTGAAGAGGTTGTAGCTGGTTGTCGGGCTCTTGGTGACGACTTCGTTAATCTTGGTGAGGTGCACGTGGGACTTGTCCCAGTAAGTGGGGTTCTTGGCCAGTGTCCAGGTGCCGGATGTGCCGCTCCACTTGGTCAGGCGGTAAGGCCCGTCGGAAACAATGGTGGCGGAGCTGGTCCCGTAGCGTTTGCCGTATTTGTTCACAGCATTTTGGTTAATCGGGTAGAAGAGCGGCCAAGCCAAGAGTTTCTTGAAATACGAGACAGGACGCGTCAGTGAGACCGTCAGTTTGTATTTGCCAGTGGCCTTAATCCCCAGGTTTTTTAGGGGTTGCTTGCCCTGGTTGATGGCTTCGGCGTTCTTCACGGGGAAGAGGTAGAAGGCATCTTGCGAGGCAGTCTTGGGGTCAACCGTTCTTTGCCAGGAATAGACGAAGTCCTTGGCCGTCAGGGGGTCGCCGTTACTCCACTTTACGCCGTGGCGAAGGTTAAAGGTATAAGTCTTTCCGCCATCGGTTAGCTTGGTCGAGGTGGCTAAGGCGTTGGCCGGGGTTCCCTTATCATTTAGGCGGTAGAGACCCTCCTGGGTGTTCTGCAAAACGGTGAAACTCAGCGTATCCGTGGCCTTGGATAGGTCGGCGGAGGCCAGGTCTGAAGATTCAGTCCAATTCAAGACTTGATTGGCGGCGTACTGGCCACTGTGGCCGGCGGCGGTGGACTGGTTACCGCATCCCGCGAGGGTGACAAGACTGAGTGCTGACAGGGTTAAAATCGTGTAAATTGCGTGTTTTTGGTGCATCCTAAACATCTCCTCTGAAGTTTAAAAAAATCGTCCTTATGCTTAAACATAAGGACGATTTACTCGCGGTACCACCTTGATTTACACTGAACTCACGCCCAGTGCCTCCGTAACTTCTGTTGCCAAAAGTCGGAAGCGGTAACGTGCTTCAATCCGGGTAGGCAGCTTGCACCGACTACTAGCAACCAGGCTCATCTTCGTTATACCGTTGTAAGCCACCTTTTCAGCTACCGGTGGTCTCTGCGTCTTAGCGGGTACGACTACTCTTCCTGGTAATGCGTTCCTGTATATTTCTAACTTGGCTCTAATAATAGTCGCGCAATTTCGCTTTGTCAACCAGAAATTTCAAAAAGCTAAACCGCGGTGTGACGGGGCTTGTGGGCATATAGTAGAATGATTGGTGGGGAATTTGATTATACGGTAAATGCATAATCCCATTGATATAGTTTTTTTCTGAGATGGTTTTTTATTCAAAAAAGAACGAGTTAATTTAGGTAATCGCTGGAATAAAGGCGGGGGCGTCGGTTCGGCTAGAATATCAGGTAATTGTGGCGGTAAGTAGTTATAAAGTGTGAACTTTTTTAAGGTCGATAAATCGGCATTTTGGGGTAATCACTTGTGTATAAGATAACATAGTCTGGCAACGTAACTTGATAAATTTTGAACGAATTGAATAACCTACAGAGGGAGCTATCGCGGCGCAACGGCAAACATATTTGAATAAAAATCGAGAGATTATCAATATATATTCAGAATTACAGACTGATTTATCCAACTTAATTATTCCAACAATTCACCTTCCTTACGAGTAGTAAAAAGCCCGCAATGCCGCGAAAAAGTGTACTATAGATACTGTACCAATTCTATCAATAGGGGGCATTATTATGGGAGTCATGAAAGCCGTCACGACGACCTTTACCAACGCTGCAATTATTAGTTCGATTACCTCAACTGTATTCATTATTCTGTTAGGGTTTTACCTGCGACGCAGAGGGACCTTTGGGGAAAACTTTGGGAAAGTATTAACAAAGGTTGTCTTGACTGTCGCCATTCCTGCACTGGCATTTAATTCCTTCATGCAACCGATGAACGGAGATGCCTTTAAGCAAGGGATGGGTGTGTTGGTTTGGGGGATTATCATCTATATTCTCCTTATATTCGTTACGCCATTTCTTTACCAGCGCTACGTCAAAGAACAACGTGATGTGCTGGCAATTCTGACCACCTTCGGGTCGACCACGTTCTTCGGAATTCCAATCGTTGGGGCCGTTTACGGGGCCAAAGGGGTTATGTATAGTTCTATCTTCAACATTGGGTACCGGATCTTCCTGTATTCCTACGCCTACATTAAGATGTCTGGCTTGAAGATGGAAGCCAAGAACGTCAAGAAGATGTTCCTGAATCCAATTGTCATCGCCACCTTCTTAGGGCTGTTCATGTGGCTGGGTCAACACTTAGTGCCACAAGTCACGGTACCCGTTGCGGTCAATGGGGTCCAGACGACCGGGGTTGCCGCGGTAGCCTTCTACCGGATTGACCAAACGGCCCTCTGGCTCTACAAGCCACTGAGTTACTTGGCTAACCTGGCGTCACCACTGGCTTGGTTGTCAATCGGGGTTACCTTGGGTTCCATTTCCTTCAAGGATGCCGCTGCCGACAAGACCCCATGGTACTACGCCTTCAACAAGGTTATTATTGTGCCATTATTGAACTTAGTCATTTTATATCTGTTAAACGTCACGGGAATTCTTTCCCTGAGCTATGTGGCTGTTGCGACGATTGTGGTCATGATGGCCACACCAACCGCTGCCGTGGCTTCCGCCTATGCGATCAGCTTTGATCGTGAGGCCGTCTTATCTTCCAACGCGTCGTTTATCTCGACGATTGCGGCCGTTGTGATGATGCCGATCTGGATCGCTGTCATGGAGGTCTTGAACGGCTTAGGTGTCTTCCACTAGTCCAAAAAGGAGTGTTTTTCGATTATGGTAAAAATTACGTCTTACGGGGTTCGGCCCATCGAGGAACCCTATTTCGACCGTCTCAACCAGTTTGGCTTTGACATGACCTACGTACCGGAAATGTTAACGCACGACAATGTCGACGCTTCTAAGGGGGCTGACGGGGTCCTGGTACGGGGCAACTGTGTTGTCGACCGTCAAAACCTACAGAAGTTTGCGGACTGGGGCATTAAAATGGTGTTCACCCGGACCGTCGGCTATAACCACATGGATTTGCAAGCTGCCAGTGACCTGGGGATTGCCATGGCGCGGGTCCCAGCCTACTCGCCATTTGCCGTCGCCGAATTGGCTCTGACCATGGGGATGAACCTCTTCCGGCACGTCAATCTAGCCGTAGATCGGACGCATCAGGCCAACTTTACCGTGGGGACCGACTTGTTTAGCAAGGAAATTCACACCGCAACCGTGGGGATCATGGGTGTTGGCCGGATTGGATTGACGGAAGCTAAGCTGTATCAAGGCCTCGGGGCAAATGTCGTGGCCTACGATCCTTACCCCAGCCCAGCCGCCAAGGAGACGGTGACGCTGTGTGATCTGCCAACCATGTTGGCGCAATCCGACATCGTGTCGGTCCACGTGCCTTACTTCCCTGGCAAGAATGAGAACCTCATCGATGCCAAATTCATCGAACAGATGAAGCCGGGTGCCGTGCTTGTCAACACCGCCAGAGGTGAGTTAGCGGATATTCCGGCCATTCTTCAAGGCCTGGATACCGGTAAACTCACGGGTTACGGCGCTGATGTGATCTTGAACGAGGGTGAAATTCTCGGCAAGAAATTCGCTCAGATTAGCGATGTGCCGAATGACCAAGTTCAACAACTCTTGGCCCGGTACCCGCAAGTGTTGATTACGCCCCACATGGGATCGTATACGGAACCAGCATTGCAGGACATGATCAGCGTCAGCTATCAAAACTTCCACGATCACCTGACAACGGGGAAGACCAGCAACGCAATTAGTATTTAACAGCAACGAAAAGAACCTCCCGACCCGGTTGAATGGGTTGGGAGGTTCTTATTTTATGTCTAGCGGCTATTCGAACCTAATTAACTCACAAATAAATAGGACAAACTGGATTTTTAATGTTGCCTTAGCCGTAGGTGGTCAGGGGGCCATCCTGTGACAGTGGTGTTAGGTCGTGGTTTGTCGGCCTTACAGCACGGGACGACCTCGAGACCCACGGATTGTGTGGGGCTTGAGGTCGAGTTCGAAGACCGCTCTTTGGCTTCGGACGGTCCCAATAGGATGGCCTCCTGACCACTGAAGGCGGAGAGCATTAATCCAAGTTCAGTTCGTAAGCGCGGCGGGCACCGTTAGGGCCGTCGTCAACGTAGATGGTACCGCGATACTTGTAACCAAAGGTGGTGGCAATTGCCTGCATCTGTTGGTTTTGCTGATGAGTGTCCACCCGGAAATTACGAACGCCTTCTCGGTAAGCGGCACTGATTAAATTAGAAAAGAAATAATGGCTCAGGTGCTGGCCGCGGAAACCGGGGCCGATCGCAATGCGGTGAATGGTGGCGTAGGGCTCTTGGTTGTTCTGCCACTGCCCATCCTCGATGTGTTGGTAGTTGGGGTCGTCGCCGATGATCATGGTTGCCGTACCGGCCACCTGACCGTCGACATCTAAAAGCCAGCAGTGCTGAGCATCGACATCTGCGGTGAGGGTTGCCAGATCGGGATAACCGTCTTGCCACTGGGGACTGCCCGCGGCTTTTAATTGTTCCTTGGCGTGGTCAATCAACGCCATAATCGTTGAGAGATCGCGGCGTGTCGCACGTTTGATAAAAATTAGACTCAAATGATGACCTCCTTAGAAAAGATTACTTTGTTAGAATACCACATTTTTAATCGCGAAGATGGGTTGGAAACAGTGTATGATAGTAAAAAAGGTCTGACGGCCGGGGATGCGTTGACAAATCCTGCGAATCGGCTATCATGATTAGACTTGAACCCAAGAGCCACAGTACTTTTGGCGGCATCCTTAAGGAGGAGCACAGACATGAATCCCAGTCACATCAGAAATTTTGCAATCATCGCGCACATCGACCACGGGAAGTCGACGCTGGCCGATCGCATTATGGAACAAACCCAAACGGTCAATGACCGCCAAAGCAAGGCTCAACTACTGGATGATCTCCAGGTTGAACAGGCGCATGGCGTGACCGTGAAGTCCCGCACGGTGCGGAATTACTACCGGGCCGATGATGGTCAGGAGTACGAATACAACTTTATCGATACCCCGGGACACGTTGATTTTACCTATGAAGTTTCCAAGAGTCTGGCTGCCAGTGATGGCGCTATTCTCTTAGTCGATGCGACCCAAGGAGTCCAAGCTCAAACGGTGGCCAATCTGCGTTTAGCCCAGGACAACCACTTGGTGGTCATTCCCGTGGTGAATAAGATCGATGCAGCTGCGGCCGATGTTGACCGCACGATTGCCCAGATCAGAGAGCTTTCACCGGAGTTTGCGGACGTGCCCGTTCTGAAAATTTCCGCCAAGACTGGCCTGAACGTCCACGACGTGATGGAAGCCATTCACACGACGATTCCGGCCCCGGTCGGTGATGCCAAGGCCCCACTCAAGGCGTTGGTCTTTGACTCCCAGTACGATGCCTTTAAAGGGATCATTGCCTACGTTCGGTTGGTGGATGGTCAGCTGAAGGCCAACGACAACCTCGTCTTGATGGCAAACCAACAGGCCGTGGCCGCCAATGAAATTGGGATCTTTGCCCCGGCCCGAGTGACTGCTAAGCAGTTGGGGGTCGGCGATGTTGGCTATGTTGTCACTGGGTTGAAGGATCCGCAGGCCTTGCGAGTCGGGGACACCCTGACGCTAGCCGCCAATCCAACGGAGACGGCGCTTCCCGGTTATGAACCCGCCCAATCAATGGTTTTCGCCGGTTTCTATCCCCAAGGTGATCACTACCACGATCTCCAATTAGCGGTAGAGAAACTCGCGTTAAATGACACGTCCTTCCATTACCGGCCGGAGAATTCCGAAGCCTTAGGCGCTGGCTTCCGGTGTGGCTTCTTAGGCATCTTCCATTTACAAATTATTCGCGAACGTCTGCACGATGAATATGGTCTGGACGTCTTGACGACGGCCCCCAACGTGACCTATCGCGTGCACCTCAAGAATACCGAGGACCCCGTCATCGTGAATAACCCCATCAAGTTCCCAGATTATTCGAAGATTGATTTTGTCGAGGAACCCCTGGCCAAGGCAACGATCACCACGACTAGCGAGAGCTTAGGACCCGTGATGAAGCTGGCCGATCAACATCGCGGGACGCTTCAAGACATGAACAATCAAGGTGATCTGGTGGTTCTGAACTACGAGTTGCCCTTTGCTGAGATTGCCTACGACTTCTTTAACGCCTTGAAGTCCGTTTCACACGGCTATGCCACGTTGACAACGGCCTTGGCAGGCTATGATTTGGCCGACGTCGTTAAGATTGAGGTTCACGTCAACTACGCCAGAGTCGATGCCCTGTCGTTCGTGGTCCATCGGGAAGATGCGCCGCGCGTGGCCCAGGAGCTGGTGCACAAGTTGAAATTTGTGATTCCCCGGAAACTTTACCCGATGCCGGTTCAATCGGTGGTGGAAGGGAAGGCCCTGGCCAGAGTCGACGTGCCACCATTACGTAAGAACGCGGCGGCCAATGGCGAAAAGAAGAGTGCCTCTAAGAAGGCCGCTCAACTACGTCGCCAGAGTGCCAATAAGCGGCAGGCCGCGCACAGTGACATCGAGTTACCGCAGGAAGTTTTCAATGCGGTCTTGGATCTCGAAAAATAAACAAGATGATAGAGTGCGACAAACGGCGGTTAATGAATGAGCATTAACGTCGATAGACGAAGAATCCCGGTCTTGGATTGTTTGTCTATCGGGGTTAAGCGGCGTTGACTGCCTTTTGTCGCACGTTTCGACTATAGATGATTGGAACGCAAAAAGGGCTGAAGACTTTTGTCTCGGCCCTTTCCCACGTTTAGTCAAGCTCTGTAAAACCGGGTTGGTTTTACAGAGCTAATTTTAGTATGTTTTGACTGTTTCAAAGTAAGTTTTTCCGGCCGCCAACATGTCCGCCGTCTGCTGATTCAACAGGGGTGGGAGTTGGTCGAAGGGAAAGTATTTTAGATCGAGTGTCTCATCCGTGGCGGTTTCGAGCGGCTGACCGCCAACTTGTTTGACCAGGTAGAGCCGACTGATCACTTGGGTTTGGTCACCGTTAGGGTAGGTGGTGAAGCCCTGGTCGAAGATGCCCAGTGGCCGGATGATTTCGACGTCGATCCCGGCGTCTTCCTTGTACTCCCGGACGCAGGCGGCATCAAAGGTTTCCCCGTATTCGAGGAAGCCGCCGGGTAGACTCCAGTTGTGGGTATCAGTCCGCAGGTTGAGCAGAACCTCCTGCTGATCGTTGATCAGAATGGCTCCGGCGGCATTTAGAATTAGCGGACGATGACCGACTAGCTGTCGGATTTCTTGGATGTAATTGGCCATGGGATGACCACCTTTCTCGTAGAGTTACGTTCATTATAGCGCAAGGCGTTTCGATAGGGGTCAGTACCCTTGAAGGGTATAATGACGTGTGAGGTGATTGCGATGAGTCGGACAGCGAAAAACATTAAGGTCATCCGCCAACACTATGGGATTAGTCAGAAGCATTTGGCAACGCTCCTAAACGTCTCGGTGCGGACCGTCCAGCATTGGGAACAGGACGATTACGCCCCCAGTGGTCCCGCCGTCAAATTAATTCAACTGTTAGCAAATAATGACGCGATTTTTACGGAATTAGCTAGACTAGAGGAGGATGATGACATCATGTATTTGGAACACGATGACCAAGCGCTCACCATTATGGGGGTCGCTTTTCGCAACGAAGAAGAGTATCGGGCAACGCTCGATGCCATTATTAACAACATGTACGAAGGGTTTGAACCGACGGTGGACGACGTTAAGCTCGCACGTGAGGCAGACGACTTAGGTCGACCGTTGACTGGGGAAGAAGTTCTGGCAAAAATCAATGCGAAACGTTCGGTTCCGAACAAGTGAGAAGTTGGGAAGATTATTTACAGGCCAATGGGGTTCTGAAGAATAAATTAGGCATTACCGATGATGATAAGTTACATGACGTTGAATATAATTTCAGCTTCATTCAGCAGAAGTTCATCCAGCAACATGACTACATTTTACCGGATGGCTATCAGCTAACTGGCCGTGATATTACGGAGCTAAAACGCATCAATCAGGCACTACTAGGTGATATCTACGACTGGGCGGGGCAGTACCGTGAGGTCGACTTCAACAAGACTTCGAATGGTGTCGTCACGCACTTCCATCCGGTCAGTCTGTTTGGTAACGCTGAGTGGGATCTTCAGCGGCAGTTAACGGAGTTCGCGACACTACCATCGGATAAGGTGGTTGTCGCAGACGCGCTGGGTGATCTGGTGACCGCTCTAAATATGTTTCATCCGTTCCGCGAAGGCAATGGGCGAACACTTCGAGTCTTCACGGCGGTCCTGGCCCGCCAGAAGGGCTTCCGTCTGGCGTTCACTCAAGAACAACAGGAAGCCTACATGGATGCTAGTATCCAGGATAACCCCAAATTGATGGCTGCGGTGTTTCGCGAGATTTTACATTAAATGAAATTGAAAAAATGGATTCGTTTTCCGAAAAAGGGTGAACGAATCCATTTTTTAAAATTAACATTGATAATAGTGTGGCAGTAACTAGGATCATAACTACCGGATACCGCCATTTCCAGCCAAGAGTTCAAGTTAAGAACAATCTTAGCCGGAGGAGGTCAGGGATGGAGCCGGCCGTGGCGGTACTGTTAGACCGAGTGGTTTTCTCGGCCTTACAGTACGGGCGATTTTGAAGACGCGTGTTCTTCGCGGCTTCAAATCGAGCGAGAAGCCTGGTTCCCAGGCTGAAGCGTCCCCACAGCAGGCGTAATCCCTGGCAGCCGCAGGCGGCCTTTTAAGGTTTTAAGCCAGTGATTTATTTGTTAACCCTTTTGTAGTTGCTATCGAAGTACTTGCCCGCGCGGATTTCGTCAGGTAAGCCAGCGTAAGGGGCTTCGTCGATAACGTCCTCGTTGTTTTGGCCAGCGTCCCCAATGTAGGTGATCGTGGCGAATTCAGGAACAACCATCTTAGGATAAGTCGCGTATTTTTCCCGAGCGGCTTCCATCACGTCGATGTGTTCGTTTTGGTAAGTGACCGTGATTTCAGGATGTTCTTGAACCCATTTAGGGAAGAAGATCGTGCCGTTAACCTTGTTTTCGTTAGGCAGGAAGTCCAAGGCGACGTCGGTTCCGGTTGGTTCCGTCCAAGCCACCTTGTAGATACCCTCGGTTAGCATGACAATGTTGGCTTCCTGGTCCGTGACCCAACGGCCGGCAACCATTCCGCCATGGATTCGGTAATCAACGGTGTGGTCGTTTTTAGCGTACCATTCGTATTCCCAACCGTTGTCGTAGGTGTAGATAAAGTGAGTTCCCAAGAAGTCATCCAGGGTTTTGAATTGTTTTGTCATGAGTTATTGCTCCTTAAAATTATGATATTCCTAACATGTAATTAATTACATGTTTAAGCTAATGGGATTACTATAAGACGATCGGCACGCGCTGTCAACAATTTTTCTTGATGTTTGGCGGCGAAACTGGTTCAATGAAGGTAAGGAAACCGCGCGAAATCAAGGGGGATGGCCAGTATCGGACAGCGAAATCGACTACAATATATTATTTTGGGCTTATTGAATCAGCGGCCCCAGACCGGCTACGACTTGGCCAAGGCATTTGAAAATGAAATCGGCGAATTTTGGCAGGCTCAGCATAGCCAAATTTACCCGTTATTACGGCGAATGGAGGATGCGGGTGAGATTACCCACGAAGACACCGTAGCGGGCGAAAAACTGGCAAAGAAGCAGTATACGCTCACACCTAGTGGTCATGACAAACTGGTAGACTGGGTCAGCGAGCCTTCACCAGAATTGACCCCCAGTAAGGACGAATTTATTCTCAAACTGTACTTTATTAAGACGGACAAGGATCCACGGATTCAGCCAATGTTGCGAGAACAGCTTCGTCTCCACCAGACGCAGCTCGATCACTTGGAGGGCCGCCTGAAGACGGTATTCCCAACGGATGCGGTTAAGCAACAAGCGTATGGCCACTATTTGATTCTGGACCATGCCATCGAACGCGAGCGAGACTATGTGGCCTGGTTGTCGAAGTATCTGACAGATTAGGGGGGATGCACAATGTACTATCACGTGTCGCAGAATCCAACGGGGCAGGTGTATCGGCGCTTGATTCAAGTTCTCGGGGAACACACGGACTACATTGAACTCTCACACTATAATATCGGTGGTGTTCCCTATGCGGCGTCCTACGAACGGGTGATGGCGGCGTTGCAACCGGACATTTTGAAGATCCGTCAGGTGTCGCGAAATGCCATGAACGATAGTACCCGGTTCCACGGGATCACGGTGTTTCAGGTAGCCTGTACTAGCAGTACGACGCGTGTTTTGAAGCAGTCGGCGGCCAGCCTCTATGAATGGGGTGGTCGTGGTGATTCGGAAAGTCCCGACCAGTTGCCTTCAGATTTGACCTTCTATCTGGATGACCAGTGGATCCTAGCGGCTTTGGGTCACGAGGGGTTCGCCGTAGTGAATCTGCCGGAAAAACGGTCCCGTCAGCTACAAGAATTGACAGGGATTGACCTCGAAGCCTTTACGGCAGATGAGGTTGAAGACTGGGATTTTGATAATTGGTAAGGATGACTTAGCCCGGAACGGGGTGTTCTGGGCTTTTTAAATTGATATGGGAAACAGATGCCAGATATAATTAGTTCAGCGACTGTTGTCACCCCTTATTAGCAGAGAAACTTTGATTTCTCTCTATGTTGCCTAACATAGGCCTCAAAAGGGTTGGCTAATTCTGATGCCAAGGTCAGTGTTAGCCAGGAAACCGGGCGATGGCATGAGATGGTATCGAAAGATTTCTGAGCGTTACGGGCACGTGTATACGCCGCCGACGCTTAATCGGGTGATTCCAATTGCCGGATTAGCTTTGTTGGCAGCGAGTCTGGTCTTATTGAAATTCACTAAATTACATGATTGGGGCTTTGGGTTGTATGGCGCGGCAATTTTGGCATGGGGCGATTACCTCTCCGTTAAACTTGCCCAACATAAAGTGGGAATTCTAGCTAGTCTCTTCGTGGCCTATGGCTTATTTGTCGTTGTGCTGGGTGGGATTGGTTTGATCCTGCTTGCGATTATTTTTGGCGAATAGTCTTGTGTTTGAATCTGCGGGTAAGTAATTACAGGATAAATATGGCCTAGAACAGCGTGTTCTGGGCTTTTTGTGTGGCATAGGATCATAAAAGGCCAAACGTCCGGATGAACGATCGGTCTTTTATACGGGAGCTAGCTAATGACAGTAGTTAACCAGGCAACGGAGATGGTTATCAGTCTCGTAAATATGGTGTCATCACCACTAAGTAGGTTGAAAAGGTGGTCTCCTGCCGGAATTACTGTGAATTGTGAAGCTAAATTACTAGATTGTGCACAGATTTTTTGCGGTGTGGTTGGCGGAACGATTGGGTCCTGGCCACCGGCAATGGCGTACACGGGAGCTTGGTTTTGATGGAAGGTCGTGGCGACATTGGTTTGTTGGACGTCGGTCATCCATTGGTGGCCAATGGTCAGTGGTGATCGGAACCCCAGATCTAATTGATAGGTATTTTGTTGATAGGCCTCGGGAGGGATTAGGCCGGACATGTCCAGTGCTCCCGACCACAGAAGCACGGCTTGATAGACTGTTCGACCGGCTGCGAGCATGGCGATGGTGCCCCCCTGGCTCCAGCCCATGATACCAATCTGATCGGAAATGGTTGTTTGCTGGCGAAGAAAATTGGTCACGTCTAGAGTGTCGTTAACGGCGCTAGTAAAGCTGTAGTTTTCATAGGATACGTTGCTCTCACCATTTCCGATAAAGTCAAAACGTAGTGAGGCAAAACCAGCGGCAGCAAGTTTAGCAGCCATCATGACGTAACCTTGACCGGCTTCGTCCTTATTGGTTCCAGTACCATGACACATGACCATAGCTGGAAAGTTCCCAGTATCCGAAGGTAGCGTTAGGATTGCTGGAATTTGATAATTTCCATGTGAACTAGAAATAGTTAAATGTTGGGTAATCATGGTTAGTGCTCCTTTCGCGAAAGCCAATCGAAGATGTGATTATAATTTTCGGGTGTCATGAATAGGACAGATCCGTGAATGGCTCCCGGAATAATTTCACATTGAATACGATGATCCTGTGTGATTCGTTGGGCTTTTACGGCGAATTCAACGGATTGTTGCATGGGGATGATTTCGTCACCACTACCGTGTTGAAGCAGCATTGGGGGCATAGTAGGTGTTAGATAATTGATGGGACTGGCTAACAACCCTTTAACACTAGGGTGGGCTAGTGAGTCACCGACAAATTGGGCGTCGAGGCTATCAGCGGTGTTGTGGAATGGAAATTCAGTATTTTCAGCCAACGGGGTCGCTGGGACATAGGTTTTATCGTGATCGCTGGCCCGCGGTGGTAGGAATTGTTGGATGAGTTGATTGCTAGCCAATTGGGTGTCGATTTGAGGAAAATCAGTAATTGGATACCAAGCTACGACGCGTTTGACCCATTGGGGTCGTTGAAGTCCGGCCATTAGGGCCAGGTAGCCGCCAGCACTGCCACCCCAGACAACAAGGTTAGTCGTGTTGAGTTGGAAGTCCGTGGCGTGATCGATCACAAAGCGCAGTGCATCTTGAATATCTTGGATAGTTTCCTCAAAATGAACTTGCGGAAGCATGCGATAGTTGATACTGACCGCTGCATAACCGCGGTTCAGGGCTTCCAGAACGACTGGACTACTTTCGCTTTCCCGTTTATCAAGGCTAATAAAGCCACCTCCATGAATAAAGAAAATGGTGGGATAGGTCTGAGTGGTCTGATCGGGTAGCCAAATGTCTAATTTCTGAGCCGGGTCATCACCATAAGCGACATCAAAATAGCCAGGTTGCTCAGGCTTAAGGCTAAGATCACCGGCTGCCCACATTCTTTTAGTCATTAGTCATTACCTCCAAATAAAATTTTCCGAGTGCTCAATGTTAATGTCATTGTTACGATAATCCAAATGATGAAGAGTAAAAGAATATTGCTAAAAGACACAGCGGTTGTTGATAGGAATGGGAAGATGCTAGGGTTATGTAGCCATTTGGCCGCAAGCAAAGTTCCTGTAATTGCAGTTCCTAGAGACATTGATGTGCTGAAGACGAGTCCGTAGATCCCGCTCCCAACCCCGACCTTGTCTGCAGGAAGTGCAGAGAACATCAAGGCCTGAACTTGTGGCGAGAAGAGCGCCATTCCACCGCTGAAAATACTAGAAGCAACGACTAGTACCCAGACACCTGATTCCAAGAAGGCGGCATCCATCAAGAGACCGATTAGAATTAAGGCTAATGAAATCAGAACGGTCCGTTCCAGTCCCCAAAGCTTGGCAATGTTGCTGGCAAATGTGGCAACTAGGATGGCGACGATGTAACTTGGGATAAGGATCTCGGATACTTGGAGTGGTTGCGTATGGTAGATGCTGGCACAGAGAAAGGAGAACATGAAGGGATAAGCAACCAGGAGACTGTTGACTAATCCTCCCAGAATAATGGCTAATGTGTAGCGTTTGTTTTTGAAAAAATCGAGGCTGACGAAGGCATTGGCATGATGACCGATGTAGAAGTAAAGGCCGATCAGAACGGCGATCGCCAATGCCAGAATGGTCCAAGAGTTTTGGTTAAAGAACAGGGACAACAAGAAAGTAAAGAGTGTCAGTAATGAGATTCCAAAAACATCTAGCTTCTGGGTTGCCAGCTTGGAATCTTCCGGGAGATACTTTAAGACGAAGTAGATGGTGACGACAGAAATCAAAGGGAAGATGAACAGGTAACGCCAGCCGATCCAACTTGTTAAAAATCCGCCTAAGAGAACTCCCAGTAGCTGAGCAGCATTGATACAGGCAGAATAGTAACCGAAGTAGCGATCGCTGGCCTCCTTGCTGAGGTAACGAACGGCGGTGACCAAGAGTAGGGCATTGGCACTTTGACCACCTAAAGTAGCTAAAGCACTGGCGATGATGACGAGCAACAGATTGTGGCTAAAGAAGAATCCTAGCAACAAGCCGGCAGTCATCAAGATCAGGCCGACAATCATTAAGCGACGGATACTGATATAGTCGGCTAAAGTTGCATAAACAATTCCGGCAACACCCATAGCCAGGGTGATGACGACCGTTTGCCAACTCATTGTCGCGGCATTGACATTGAAGTAATGGGCCAGGAGGGCTGGGATAATACTAAAAGCATTGAGTAGTGAAGAAGCACTAATCATGACCAGCATCATCCAAGGCAGGACCCGAGCCACTTTTCTTTCTGTATTCATTTCATTCACATCCGTTTCTGTATAGACAGATTATTTTGTACGTATAGAATATAACTCTTTATGAAACCGCTGTCAATGACAGTAAAAAAAAGACTCGATAAAATTCTCGAGTCTGCAGATGAAATTGAATTAATTGAGAGGGAGATTCAGGGTCATATTTACCCGTTCGACGGGGATGTAGTGCTTAGTGAAAACGAGAAGTTGATCTTGCTGATCGAAGAGCGATTCAAAGACGATGAGGTATTGATTTGATAGACTAGACAGCTTCTGCTGTTGAACACTCTCGGTGCCTGCACCAATTTTAAAGGTTAATTGGCGCCGTTGAACTAATTGGTAAATGTCGTGGGAGATAAAATTCTGCATCTGTTGCTGATTCTCGAGATCCAACTTGAACCTCTCAGCTGAGTCGATTAGCATCAGGGCATAAGAGTAGGCTACCCGGTCTTTCCCTGTCAGGTAGACGCGATCAAAATGAACGCCAGCTGGACTGTCACGGGCAAAAAGTTCTCGTGTGTAGGGATTGGAATAGGATAGACCCATGGCAAATTCCTCGGTTGTAATTGTCTCTTGGCAAATAGCTTGGATGGGATTCCCAGGACGTTCAATTCCCAAAGTCGGTAAGCGTGTGGCATCACTAACCATCGTGCCAGACCCTTTACGAGACACAACTTTACCGTCCTCTCGTAAAAGAGACAGTGCTTGGCGGAGGGTCATGCGGCTGACATTGAATTGCTTTGCGAGAGTTTCTTCTGGTGGGAGTTTAATCCCAGGTTTGAACTCGCCATTATCAATGGCTGCGAGAAGCTGATTGTAAATTAAAACATATTTAGGTAGTTGTTCTTGCTTGCTGGTCATCGCGTGGACTCCTTATTAGACATTGAATAATTAGTACATACAGCATAGCGCGATTATAAAATTCTGTCTAGGTTGTTTTTGTTCAGGTGAAACGTGAAGGGGTAGGTTGTAAAATGAAGATAGTGTTTTGATAAGAGAATTAAATGGATCTTTGAGGCAAACCTACCTATATCGTTTGGTCATTAGTCGATCTAGGTGATAACTTTTGGGGTGCTTTCGATTCAGGCGCCTGTTTACCTGGTCAGTTCTTGTTATCGTTAAAACAACGACCAATCTTAGCCGCAGGGTGGTTCTGTAGAGGCTCAGTGGTGTCGTTTCACTTGGTCGGGTTGGTTTACCCGGCCTAGTGAAAGCCCGAGTTTGAAGACCGTCGCGGTCCTAGCGAGGGTCTTCAAATCGTGGCCACGACGTTCCAGCCTCTACAGAACCGCCCGGAGGCGCGGTTTTAAACGTCCTTTGGTCTTGAGATTTTTTGATTCTGAGGTTCTAAGAACTAGGGGGAGCAAAAGGTGAGTTAGGAAGCGTTACTAATTAAGTCCCATCACCAGTTATCCAGTAAGTTATCGGGTATTATGAGGGCGGTAACTAGGTTCGTTTGTCAAGCTGACAGTGGATCTACATAGATTGACCACTTAGGTTAGAAAAGGTAAGTAGTTGGCAAAAAATCGGGATTCACGCGGATGCAGCGATCCAGTATGCTATATATGTAAGCGGTTACAAGTTGAGCGGATCAAAATATATGGGGGAGGGTTTCATTATGAGTAAGCTACAGATCTGGAAACAGCGTTTCTTCTATGGCGCGACGGATATGGCCGGTAACCTAATTTGGCAGATTGTTGGGCTGTATCTCTTGTTCTACTACACCACGGTCATGGGCATTTCACCAGCGTTCGTGGGGACATTGTTCCTAGTTGTTCGGTGTATTGACGCGTTTGACGGGGTGGTTTATGGGTTCTTGATTGACCACACCCACTCGAAGTACGGGAAGTCTCGGCCTTACTTCTTATGGTTTGGGATTCCACTGGGGATTTTGACGATTCTGCTATTCTTTAATCCATCATTCGGAGGCAATAAGGCCTTTCAATTAACCTGGATTGCCATCATCTACACCTTGTTCAGTCTGGTTTATTCTGGGGCTAACACGCCAATCACGGCCATTCTGCCAAGCTTGACGTCTGACCCAGATGAACGGACGAACTTAGCCAGTGCCCGGATGGTGATGACTAACATTGGGACGGCCGTTATCGGGGCAATTTCACTGCCAATGGTGGCGTTCCTGGGTGGTAAGAATGCCCAGCGTGGGTGGACTATTTGGGCCGCCATGATTGGGGTAGCTATCATGGTTCTGTTCTTCGGCGCCTTCGCTAATTTGAAGGAAAAGCCAATCGTGGAATCGAAGAACGAAGACGAAGCCATCAAGGGCCACTTGGGTGTTTGGGACTCCTTGAAGGGTGCCGCTAAGAACAAGCCTTGGGTCCTGTTGAGTCTGAGTTTTATCCTCTTACAAACCTTCTGGGTTATCCGGATGCAAACGGCGGTGTACTATTTAACCTACGTTTATCGTCGGACAGATATGATTGGGTTGTTTAATGGCTTAGTCATTGTGGCTGTCATTGGGAACCTGTCAGTACCATTCTTAAGTAAGATTATGCGTCATAAATATGTCATGATTGTGGCCATGATTACCTTCGCTATTGGGGAAGCCATCATGCCAATCGGACTGTTACACAAGAGTCTTTTCTTCCTCTTTGCGGGGAACATCATCGCGACGATCGCCATGGGGGCCGCCTTCTCAATCGCCTTCGTTATGATTGCCGACACCGTGGAATATGCGCGGACTGAGCTGCGGATTGATGAACCCGGGATTCTGTCCTCTGTCCCAATGGTTGGGGCTAAGTTAGGGATGGGATTCGGTGGTTTCTTAGCCGGCTGGATTCTTTCCTGGGGTGGCTTCAGTGCCGCTGCCAAGATTCAAGGGGCCAAGGCGGTGACTGCCATCAGTACCAGTTTCGTCTGGTTGCCAGTCATTCTGGCCTTGTGAATTGTGGTTATTCTGCACTTCTACAAGCTGGATGAAAATAAGGTTGCGGCGTTAAAGGCCGAACAAGAAAAGACCGAATTAGAACACGAAGAAGCTTAATAATTTTTGACCCGTCAGGGGATCTGGGGGAATCAGTGATCCATTGTCGGGTTATCTTATGAGAGGGGTAATCATCATGTTGAATGATACAACAACCAAGCAATCTCTGGGGTATGCGGACGAGTTACGCCGGTTAAAAAGCATGACGGCCACCTGTGTTGAGGATGGTGTGACCAAATGGATCAAGGACCGCGAGCCCTTGCATACATTTGAACCGTTAGTCTGGGAAACTGTGGCCTCAATCGAGGAAAATCCACAGTTACCGACCGACCTCTTTAGCCTCCGGCAGGGGACCGAAACCTCGGGACAGAAGGATTTAACCACCGTTGAGATGAAGGTGGAGATGCAACAGATCGTCGCCATGAATCGGCGGGTTCGGGTCATTCGCATCGCTCGAATGGACCATTTGACGGCGGATAAAGCCCTCATCTATTTCCACGGGGGCGCCTACTATGGCGGGACACCGGAAGACGTGCTGTTGGCCTTGAAATACGTGGCTGAACAAGCCAACTGTGTGGTCTACAACGTCGACTATGCTCTGGCACCGGAGCAACCGTATCCGGCAGGCATCTTGGACGGGCTGGCCGTAGTGGCTGCCATGACCAAGGACTATCGCCACATTTCATTAGGTGGAGACTCTGCCGGGGGCTCGATTGCCTTGGCCGTCAGTCAACTCTGCCACTCCATGGGCATCTGTACGATTGCATCGCACATGTTGTTCTATCCAACCGTGATTCAGGGGTCAGATCTGGACGGTGAATTGTGGGATGACAGTAGCATCGACATCGTGTCGGAACAACGGCATGCCTTGCATCGGAGCTACCAATTATTCGAACAACTCGATACCATTATGAGTGGGTACTACGTGGCGGATCAGCCGTTGGACCTGACGGCACCGCTCCTGTCACCACTCCTGGCTAACCCCCAGACGTTTAAGCACACGACCCTCTTAGTCGGGGAGTATGATCCATTCCGCTTGCAGGGTGAAGCTTTCATCCAGCAGGTTGGTCGGGCCAACGAAGACGCTAACTATTTCTGTTACGGTGGGATTAGCCATGCCTTCCTGAATTTCACGGGGAATGTCCCAGCCGTGCAAGATGCCTTGCGCTCAGCGGCTAAGTTGATCTAAGGTATAGGCAACATTGGGGGGAGATCAGTGTGAACTTACAAGATTATCATTTAACTTTACAAGACGTTTCCGACCAGCGACCAGAGTATCTGGAAACGATCTTTTCGTTGGGCAACGGCCACTTTGGCGTTCGGGCCAACGATCCCATTAACGGGAATCCAATTTCTGGGACGCTAATCAATGGGTTCTACGAGACCGCTCCCATCACCTATGGTGAGGCGGGCGTCGGCTATGCTCAGAAGCATCAGACGATTTTAAATTTGCCGGATCTCCGTCACATTCACGTGACGACCAACACCGGGCACCATTTTACCCGGAGTAAACGAACGGCAACCGATCTGGATCTGAGCAGTGGCAAATTGGTCGAGGACTACCTAACCAGTACTGAACAAGGGGAAACGGTCCGGATGACCGTCACCTCTGTCATGGGCCAGCAACGCTCAAATTTCTGGGCGATCGGCTACACCTTTGCGCCCGGCAATTATGCCGGTGGTCTACTCATTAGCAAGTCGATCGCGGTTCCGGCCGAGGTCGAAGCGATTGCTTCTGCCGACCCACGGAAGACACGGTTGGCCGGGGTGCCGATCTGTGAAACGACATTTCTAGCCGCCGATTTACAACGGTATCACGTGAAGACGCACAATACCAAACAGGCGGTGACCCTGTACCTGGGCTTACTCACGGCGCAAGCCAGCCTGTTGCAGCAGTCCGTCGATCTCAGTGACCGGCAACCGCACACGTTGGAATACGAAGTCTACGTGGGTGATATTAGCCGGCAGAACACGATTGACCCGTCGGCCATGTTCGTGCCAACCTCACTGGACGCCTTAACGGCGGACAGTCGGGACTTCTGGCAGGACGTTTGGCAGCGCAGTGAAGTGGCGGTAGAAGGCAACGATGAGTTGGACTTAGCGATTCACTACAATGTGTTCCAACTCAACCAAGCTGCCGGTCGAGACGGTCGGACGAATATTGCGGCCAAGGGCCTGAGCGGCTCGGGTTATGAAGGCCACTACTTCTGGGATACTGAGATGTACATGTTGCCGTACTTCATCTACACCAATCAACAGATGGCACGGCAACTGCTGGTTTATCGTTACCAAATCCTGCCAAAGGCGCGGGAGCGGGCTCATGCGTTGGGTGCCAACCAAGGGGCGTTATTTGCTTGGCGGACAATCAACGGGGAAGAGGCCTCGCCATACTTCCCAGCTGGCACCGCGCAGTACCACATCGACGCGGACATTGCCTATGCGGTGGGCAAGTACTATGAGATTACTCGGGACCTGGACTTCATTCTCCAGTGTGGGTTTGAAATGGTCCTGGAAACCGCTCGTTTCTGGGAGGACTTCGGCTCCTGGCAACAGGTTGGCACCGACTGTCGCTTTGAATTTCACACCGTGACCGGGCCTGACGAATACACGGCCCTGGTCAACAACAACTACTATACCAACCGGCTCGCCAAACATAATTTCCAGCTGGTCGTCGACCTAGCACGCGAGATTCAGAAGCGCTCACCAGGGAATCTCGAGACGTTCGGGGTCAGTGAATCCGATCTGGATGTCTACCAGAACCTGGCGGATCACGTTTACCTGCCATACAGCACCGATCTCAAGATTAATGAGCAGGATGACAGTTTTCTCGACAAGCCTCGTTGGCCGAAGGACCGGTCGACGCCGGACAACTTTCCACTCTTACTGCACTACCACCCACTGACGATCTACCGTTATCAGGTAGCCAAGCAGGCGGATACCTTGTTGGCGGAATACCTCTTCCCAGAGGATCTGACGACCGAGGAGTTGAAACGCGAATATCGGTATTACGAAGGCGTCACGACCCACGATTCTTCTCTGTCGCGGTCGATCTTCAGTATTCTCGCGGCTCGGATGGATGACCGGGAGAAGGCCTACAACTACTTCATGGATACCGCTAGAATGGACCTGGTCAACTTGCAAGGGAACACAGCGGATGGCTTACACCTGGCGAACCTGGGTGGCAGTTGGTTGGCGCTGGTGGCTGGTTTCTCTGGCTTCTACGTTCAAGACGAAGTGGTCCATTTCACCAATCATTTACCCAAGAACCTGAAACGACTGACCTACCGGATGAAGATTGCGGAGAGCGTCTTAGAGATCGATCTGACGGCGACGACGACCAACGTTACGGTCATCAGTGGTCCAATTCCGACGTATGGTGTCAGTGTTAATGGCAAACTCATTTCATTAGAAAAGGTCAGTTAAAGCGAAATACCCCTTACCCGGGGAACGGAGAGTCTCACGGGTAAGGGGTGTTTTTTGGTTTAGCTAATGAGTTTGAGACCGATCACGGCAGTCAAAATGACCGCGACCCACAGGAGTTTACGCCAATCTTTGGACTCGCCGAAGAAGAGCATGCCAGTGAGGACCCCACCAGCAGCGCCGATCCCGGTCCACACGGCGTAGGCCGTGCCCATTGGCAGGGTTTGTAGGGCAATATCTAGGGCGCCAAAGCTGAAGGTAAAGCCAATGACCATCAGGGTCCACAGCCACCAGGTGCGGCGGTGGATGGCCCAGTTCATGAAGGTGACACCGGACATTTCACAGAGCCCGGCGAAGATTAACCAGATCCAAGCCATCTCAGTTCGCCTCCTTAGTTGTCACCGTTTGTAGACCGCCGATCCCGACTAAGAGCAGGACCACCAGGGCGACCTTGGCCACGCTGATGGGTTCGTTAAAAGCCAGGATTCCCACTAGGGTCGTTCCCAATGTGCCGAGTCCGACGAAGACGGCGTAGGCCGTACCGGCTGGTAGGACCTCGCCAGCCTTAATGAGAAAGTAGAAGCTTAGATAGACCGCGGCGGCCGTCAGAACCCATTCCCACCAAGTGTCGGCGTGCTTGAAGCCTACGACCCAGCTAACCTCGAAGATGGCGCCAATAATGACGCGAAACCAATGCTTATTCATCATTTTCCTCCTATAAACTCAGAAAAAGCCTGAGAAATTCTGTCGTGACGACAAAATCTCCCAGGCTTTTTCCCTTCCGTGTCCGTGGGACCACCCACGGGTTTTCTCTCGGACCAGGCCTACTGACGTAGCGGAACCCTAGAAAACAAAGTATGCGATTTGATGCGGTAAGGCTAGATTAGCACGGATTTTGAGGGGGGTCAACCGCAATCGTGAGGGATAAGGAGCCTGAAAACGGGTCTTTTGTGAGGATAAAGTGACCTAATTCACGAAAAATGAAATCGATTGCATTTCGGTGGCAACTTGTTTTACTGGACTTTTCTGAAAATGTTGACGCGTGAAAACGCCTTCTCAAGCCTTGACCCGATGCTATACTGAAAACGATTTAAAAATGACTGGGTCAGTCATTCAGTGCTTAGCAATTGGTGCCGCGGGTCACGGTCCCCGGCAAAAATATGGAGGTAGCTATTATGCAACTTGGAAGTATTGAAGCCGGTGGAACAAAGTTTGTTTGTGCAATTGGTAACGAAGATTACCGCACGAACAACCGGGTCATCATTCCCACCACGACACCGGAAGAAACCTTGAGTCAGTGTATCGCTTATTTCAAACAATATCCTGATTTAAAGGCGATTGCCATTTCATCATTTGGTCCGATTGAATTACGACGCAACTCACCTAAATACGGGTATGTCACGGATACCCCTAAGCCGGGTTGGTCGAATACGGACTTCTTGGGTCGCTTGAAACAAGACCTGGATGTACCCATGTACTGGACAACCGATGTGAATGGGTCAGCTTACGGTGAATACGTGGTCTCCACGCTTTTCAACGAAAAGATTAATTCATTGGTTTACTTCACGATTGGGACTGGCGTGGGCGCCGGCGCTATCGTGGATGGCAAGTTTGTCGGGAGCATGGGTCACCCAGAGATGGGCCACGTTCGCGTCAAGCGCCACCCAGACGACTTGGACTTTGACGGCATTTGCCCCTTCCATGGGGACTGCCTCGAAGGCCTAGTCAGTGGACCAACGTTTGAAGCGCGGACTGGGAAGCATGGTCATGAAGTGCCATTGACCGATCACGTGTGGGACATCATGGCCTACTATGTGGCACAGGCTGCCTTACAGGAAACACTGATGCTTCGTCCCGACAAGATTGTCTTTGGCGGTGGCGTAGTCAGTCCAGAATTCTTGGTTAAGGTACGCGCCGAATTCGCTAAGTTACTGAATAATTACGTTGACGTGGGCAAGCTCGAAGATTACATCGTGATGCCTTCCGTTAAGGATAATGGCTCAGCCACGCTCGGGGACTTTGCCCTCGCGCTCAAAGAATACAACAAATGAACAGCACAAAGAGAGGAAGACTTATCTGATGAAAGCTTTAGTATTAACCGGAACTAAAAAAATGGAAATTCAAGACTTACCAACGCCCGAAGTTAAACCTAACGAGGTTTTAGTAAACACTGCCTACGCTGGTATCTGTGGGACTGACCGTGCACTTTATGCCGGCCTTCCTGGTTCAGCCGATGCTGTGCCACCAATCGTTTTGGGTCACGAAAACTCAGGGATCGTTGCTGCTATCGGTAGCGAAGTGACCAACGTTAAAGTTGGCGACCGCGTGACCGTTGACCCTAACATCTACTGTGGCGAATGTGAATACTGCCGGACTGATCGTCCAGAACTCTGTGACAACTTATCCGCTGTTGGGGTAACGCGTGACGGTGGTTTGGAAAAGTCCTTCACCGCACCAGCATCCGTTGTTTATCCATTGCCTGACAGCGTTTCGTTGAAGGCCGCTGCCACGACGGAACCAATCTCATGTGCAGTCCACGGGGTAAAATTATTGGACTTAACACCATACCAAAAAGCTTTGGTCATCGGAGACGGCTTCATGGGACAGATTGTCGTGCAATTATTACAAGCTTACGGTGTTCACCAAGTGGACTTTGCCGGCTTGAACGATAAGAAGTTAGCCTTTAACAAGGAAAAGTTTGGCGTTACCAACACTTACAACACGAAGCATGACAGCATTCCTGCCGACTACGACGTGGTTATCGAAGCCGTTGGTTTACCACAAACCCAAGAAGAAGCCGTGGAAGCAACCAAGAAGGGTGCTCAGGTCTTGATGTTTGGTGTTGGGAAGCCTAACCAAACCTTCTCTATGAACACTTACGAAGTTTACCAAAAGCAATTGAAGATTCAGGGTGCCTTCATCAACCCTTACGCCTTCGAAGATGCTATTGCGCTGTTAGCTAGCGGCCAATTGGATGTTGAATCCTTAATCAGCCACGAAGTTAGCTTGGAACAAGTGGAAGACGTCTTGAACGGTAAGGTTGATGGCGTCAGCAAGGCTGTTGTTAAGGTCAGTGACTAGTAAAGGATAGGGATAATTGTGAAAGTTGAACCGACAACTGATTTAAACGCTGGAGCGGCAACCTTGGATGCCTCTAATGGTCGGACGATCTCGATGGGTAAAGCCATTGCCTACTTCGCGTTATCACTGGTGATCAACTCTGCCGGAAACGTGCTGACGTTGGTGACGAGTGCTAAGATTCACCCGTCGTTCTTAGGAGCGGCGTACTGGTCCGCGGCGGAAGCCAACCTTGGAACGGCCTTCCATTGGAACCTGTTCTGGGCATTTCTCATCATGGGTTTTCTGACATCCGTGTTAAATGCCGTCCTGATTCGTCATTGGGATTGGAAACGGATTGCTGGGAACATGATCTTCATGGTGCCATTCTCCGCCTTGATTCAGGTGTTTGAAGATTTCTTCAACGGCAAGTATCCCGCCTTGTTTGCGGGTCTACCAGAAGCCCGGTCCATGGGGATGATTATTCTCTACATCTTCCTGAACTTCTTGGGAGTGGCCTTCATTGCGGTGGCCATCTCCATCTACCAACGGGTCAACCTGGTCTTGCATCCAGCCGATGATTTGATGCAAATTCTCCGTTTCCGTTACTTCAAGGGGAACGCTGCCAAAGCGATGTGGGCATCATACATTCCACCTACCATTATGGCCATCGTGGCCCTCTTGGTTACGCGGTCATTTACGAACTTTGGGTTGGGAACCATCTTTGCCTTCTTGGCACAAGGTGGCATTACCGGGATTGCCGATAAGGTGATCTTCCCAAGATTGAAGCATCAGGCCGTGGATGTCGGTAAGTAGAGTGGTGGCACGGGCGGTTAGTCAGTGAGCATTAACGTCGCTAAGCCGATAATCCTGATCTATGGATTATTGGCTTAGCGGGGTTAAGCGGAGCTGACTGCCCGGGACAGCACGTTTCCGCCAAGTAACCAGCAACAGCAAGAAAAAAGGAGCAAAAAACTATGTCAGTTAGTGACTTCATCACTGGAATCCAACACGTTGGGATTCCTTCAGCAGATTTAGACAAGACCATTGCGTTTTACGAATCCCTAGGCTTTGAACAAGCCGGTTTATTCCCTAATGGGGAAAACCGTTGTGCATTCATGCGGCTGGGCAACCTGACCATCGAAACCTGGGAAGGCGATCCAACCAACCCAGAAGCCGGTGCGATTAACCACATCTCATTAAACACGACCGACGTCGACCAAGCCTTCGCTGCTGCCAAGGCTCAAGGTTTGACGATGGTTAACGACGAAATTCAATCCATTCCATCTTTTTGGAAGAAGGGTATCCGGTTCTTTAACATCCTCGGACCGAACCATGAAACGATTGAATTCTGCCAGATTCTAGATTAAAAAGGGACGACGGAAGGCGATTGTGCGGAATTGACGGCCTTCTGTCCGACGTTTTGAAAAATTAAATCTAGTGAAAAGCTCCCTACCGTCACTGTGATAACGGTAGGGAGCTTTTGTCATTGGTTTTAAGTTAGGGCCGTGTTGCCCGCGGAATAATGGTCGCCGTGAGCCGCACCTCTTGCGGAATCTGATGCGGATTCTGAATCTTAGCGATCAGGTGATTTACGGCAATCTCGCCAAGCTTGGTGATGGGTTGTTGAGCGGTGACAATTGGCTTTTCCAGGAAGTCAAACCAATCGCTATCGTCGAAGCCCCCCAGTTGAAAGTCCGGCGCGTCAAGGGTATTTAGTCGGGTCAGAACGGCCCGCATGATGGTATTGTCCGCCGCGAAAAGGCCGTCACACTTCTGGTTGATCAAGAGCTGACGCGTCATCTGGCCGACATTGCTGTTGTCGGTACGAGCGACGGCCTCGATGGCGGGATCGGTGGGGAGGCTGGCCGCAGCCAGTGCCTCATGATAGCCGCGAAGCCGCTCGTCAGCGGTGGCGGGGACGGCACTGTTAATGATGCCAATCCGGCGAGCCCCTTGGTTGATGAGTTGGGCGACGACGGCTTGGGTTCCTTGAACATTGTCGACGAGGACACGGTCGTATTCCGGCGCCGTGCCAGCCGGTGGCATGCGATCCACGAAGACGGCCGGCGTGTTGCCTAGGATGTCGGTGTAGTTGGTGGCTTCACCGGCGCTGGCAATCAGGAGGCCATCGACCTGTTTTTCCAGCATCAGATTGAGCGCCTTGGTTTCCTTTTCCAGACTTTCATCGGTGTTGACGATCAGAACGTCATAGCCGGATTTTGCGGCCTGGTCCTCAATAGCTCGGCTCAGGTTGGTGAAGAAGCCGTTGAGAATATCGGGAATGATCATGCCCAGCGTATGGGTCTGTTGGACCCGAATGCTGCGGGCCAGCCCATTGGGGTGGTATCCAAGATTACGTGCAATGTTTTGAATTTTTTGGCGGGTGTCGCGCTTCACCTGGGGGCTATCATTGAGGGCCCGAGAGACGGTGGCTTCGGAGACACCGGCCTGTTTGGCAACATCTTTAATTGTAATCTTACCGGACATGTCAGTTCCTTCTTTTCTGAAATGGAATAGGGTACAAAAAGACCGTTGAACGGGCATCTAAGCCCATAAACCTAAACAGCGGATAAACAGTATACCTGATGATTGTATATTCAGCGTAGCGGTTAGGGGGGTGGTCGTCAACTAATTCTGCTTAGAAGTGAAAAAGGGGTTGCATTTTTAGGGGGAGAAATGCTAAAATTAATTCCTGTTGGGTCAGTAATGACCGAATTCTTGGGCTATAGCCAAGTGGTAAGGCAACAGGTTTTGATCCTGTCATGCGCTGGTTCGAACCCAGCTAGCCCAATCAGAGGTTTAACAGAGACTGCCAGTCGGTTTGTGACTGACAGTTTTTTTGTGCCATTTTTCAGCAGAACCCGATCAAATGAGTTGGCAAGGCGGGGAGCGCTGGGGTATGGTTAACACAATAACAGTGAACGAAGGGAAAAGGTGATCAGCAGTGACAAGCCGCGAGCAGCAGATTCTGGAATGGATCAAGCAGAATCCCATGATTACGCAAAATGAGCTAGCAGAGTTGGCCGGCATCACCCGGTCCGGCGTGGCAGCTCATATCTCGAACCTGGTCAAGAAGGGTTACATCCAGGGAAAGGGGTACGTCATCACACCACCGAAGTACGTCACGGTGGTTGGCGGAATTAATATGGATATTCTGGGCGTCTCCGGCACCACGGTGACCAACCAGAGTTCCTACTCCGGAAAAATCTACACCAAGCTGGGGGGCGTCGGTCGAAACGTGGCGGTCAACCTCAGTAAGCTAGGCGTTAAGCCCTACTTTATCGCGGCCTATGGCGACGATCGCAACGGCGAAATCTTTAAAGAAGACGCCTTGGCTAATCAAATTGATATCAGCCATGCCAAACAGATTACCAATGAACCCACGTCGATGTACCTCTTCGTCAATCAGCCGCAAGGGGACCGGATTGTTGGGATCGACGACATGGACATCAACAACTACATCACCCCGGACTACCTCATGGGACACGAGCAAACCCTCAACAATTCTGACCTGGTGATCATCGATTCCAACCTCCCCAAGCGCAGCATCAAGTGGCTATACAATCACGTGACGGTGCCGTTATTTGCCAAGGCGGTGGGGATTAACAAGATGATGAACCTCTACGACGGCATCGATCGGCTAGATACGTTGGTCATCAATGCCTTAGAGGCCACCCTGCTGACGAAGATTACGATTCGTGACGAGGTCACGGCGCGTCAGGCCGCCACCGATCTGATTGGTCGGGGCGTTACCAATGTCTTTATCTATATTGACGAGGTGGGGATCCTTTACCAGAACGCGGATCAAGCGGTTTTCTTCCCTGATACCGAGCAGGATGCCCGCAATACAAATGGCGCTGGGGCGTCGGCTGTGGCCGCTTTAGCCTGGGCCCGGTTACATCACCAGGATTTCCTGCAAACGGCGAAGGCGGGCGTGGCAGCCACCTATATCACTACCGAGGCGGACGACGCGGTCAATGACAGAATGAGTGCGGTGATGCTTCAGCATCGGCAACAAGCCCTCGACGACTAGGGGTGGTGGTGCCGCCCGTGGCGTTTGGGGGACGCCAGCCTGTGGGAAACGGCTGAAGCCAAAGGGCGGTCTTCAGCCTCGTCTTTAAGCCCCAAAATCAGGGTCTTAAAGGCGTTCCGTGCTGTAGGGCCGGTGAGTCGCCGGCCTAACACCACCGACACGGGCTTCTGCCCCCAAACATCACGTGCTGTGACTAGTCACCCATGTTTTTAGTAAGTGTATTTACCATTACATTGACGCATTAAATAGAACTTATAGCGAAGTGAGATCAAATTCCAAAAATTTGATCTCACTTTTTTTGCTTGTGAAAAAGTAAATTAGAGGGAGAGCCAATCACCAGATTAACAACGATTTTTATAATGAGATCAGGTGAGCAAACTAGCCCAAAATACTGCAACCGCTTACGATCCTATTGACAAAGGACTCCGGAGATTATATTCTGTAATTGTCAAATGATTACTCAGATAAACATTTGTTTATAGTTCCAGCCCTGAAGGAGGCAATGGAAATGGATAGCCAGAATTTGAAACAGCAATCAGGCTACGTCGTCGTAGTTGGTGGTATGAACATGGACATCTTCGGGATGCCTAGTCAAAAGGTCATTCAGCGTGATTCCAACATTGGTAAAGTTGGGATGGCTGTCGGTGGTGTGGGTCAAAACATCGCCCAGAACCTGGCTCATTTGGAAGTCCCTACCCATCTCATTACGGTGTATGGTGATGACTACAATGGTCACTTGCTAGCGAAGTCTTGTGAAGAAAACCACATCATGTTGGACCAGGCTGAATTGGTCAAAGGGTCCCGTTCTTCAACTTACATGTACATCACCGATGAAACGGGTGACATGCTGGTTGGTGTGAATGACATGGCTATCTGTGAACAGATTACGCCAGAATTTCTGGCTAAGCGCCTCGACTTCATTAACAACGCGACTATCTGTCTGATTGATGCCAACATTTCGCAAGAAGCCATCGATTGGTTGGGAGACAACGTGACAGTGCCACTCTTTGGGGACACGGTTTCCGTTGTGAAGGCGCCACACTTTGCCCACATCTTGGGTAAGATGGACACCTTGAAGCCTAACGCTTTGGAAGCTTCACTGCTCAGTGGCGTTGAAATTACCGACACCGCTTCCGCAGAAAAGGCCGCTCAGGTTCTCTTGGACACGGGGATGAAGAACATCTACATCTCATTAGGTGCCGACGGAATCCTTTGTGCCAACCATGAAGGCATGGTTCACGTGCCAATCTTCAAGACCGACATCGTCAACGCCAATGGTGCTGGGGACTGTGGGATGGCTGCGATTACCTGGAGCCACTTCTTAGACCCTAACCGGTCATTGGAAGAAACAGGTAAGATCGCCCAAGCTGCATCGAGCATCGCCCTTGAAAGCACCAAATCAGTGCCAGATATCACACCAGAATTAGTGGACCAGAAGCTGGCAACTTTAACAACTTCAAAATAAGAGGAGAGAGCAATTTATGATTAAGCAAATTTATTCTTTGATTCAGTACGACGAATCCGTTAAAACTATGGAAGCTGGGGCCGACAACATCGGACTCGTTCCTATGCAACATGGTGGTGTTCCTGCTCACCGTGTTCCCTTAGACCGTGTTGACAAGATCTTCGCCGAAGCTAAGCGCCGTGGGGTTACCTCCGTTGCGATCATGCTGACGAACGACCCTGAAGAAATGTTACAACTTGCCGAACGCATCCAACCAGACATCTTGCACATTGCCGGTGACGGTTACGCCGCAGATGCTGAATTTGCTAAGCGTTTGAAGAAGGTTGCGCCTCACACCGAACTCATGCAAGCCGTTCTGGTTGATGGCGAAGGTGCCATCGCTCGTGCCAAGTCTTTCGCCCCATTCGTTGACTACATCCTGTTAGATTCTGGTTTAGCACCAGATACTGGGATCGGTGCCAGTGGTGTGACCCATGACTGGAACATTGACGCTAAGATCGTTAAGGAAGTTAACGTACCAGTTATCGAAGCCGGTGGTATGGGACCTGACAACGTTGCCGAAGCCATTGAAAAGATTCGCCCATACGGCGTCGACTCATTGACCAAGACCAGTATCAAGTACGAAGGCGGAAACATGGAAAAGGATATCCCAAAGGTCAAGGCATTCTGTGAAGCCGCAGATGCTGCCGCTAAGAAGTTAGGTCTTTAATCTTTGAATCGCATAGGAGGCGTTAGAGAGTTGTCATCAAAACGTTATACGCCCAAAACCGTTGCTCTAGCCTTCCTAGGAATATTTCTAGTATGTATTGGGGTTGCCTTTAACAATAATACCCAGTTGGGTAATGACCCTGTGGGCATTATTTACGACGGGTTGCGGACAACCTTCCATCTTGAGCAAGCGCAATTAGGAACTGTTTCTAATTACTTGAATGTGGTGTTAATCGTGGCCTTGTTCTTTATCGGGCGGCACTACGCAAGCTGGGGCACCTTGATGTATCTGGTCCCTTACGGTTTGTTCGTGTCAATCGGGTCGTACCTGTACCCCTTGATTTTCACCTCCACGACGTTGCTTGGCCGGTCCATTGGTGGGGTTGCAGGGATTTCCCTGTACTACCTAGGAATCAGTCTCTTCGTTGCCGCCGATATTGGGGTCGACCCCTTTAGCGGCTTCATGCTAACTCTCCGGGACTTTACCGGGTGGAGCATGCGACGCAGCAAGATTACCTTCGACGTGGGTCTCATTATCATTGGTATTTTATTAGGTGGTAAGTTCGGGATTATTACCATCTTGACCGCACTGACGACGGGTCCAACGATTCAAGCGTTGAGCTCAATCTTCAGAAAACGATTAATCCTAGAAAGAAGCTAGATAGAATGAGTTTGGATGTTAAATTATTACAACGCGTCAAAGTTATCGATACTGATAACCTGGCACAAACGGTTCTTGAAGTTTTACAAACCGAAAACTACCACCGGCCATTGTTCATCATGGACGGCTTCCTTGCCAAGGTTCAATTGGTTCAGGATACGCAAAAATTGTTAAAGGACAACGGCATTGATGTCGCCGTCTTTGATAAAGTGGTTTCCGATCCACCTGCACAAACCATTCGCGACGGGGTTACGGCCTTCGAAGCTGCCAAAGCTGATAGTATTATCGCCATTGGTGGTGGGAGCTCAATCGACGTTGCCCGTGGGGTCAACATCGTGCGGACCAATGGTGGCGACATCATGGATTACACGGATCCTAAGAAGGAAATCAAGGTCTGCAAGGGTTTAATCGCCGTGCCAACGACTTCTGGGACTGGAAGTGAAATGTCCAATGCCCTCGTCGTAACCGACGTGAAGACGGAAAAGAAGCTGGCTATTCTTTCTGACAATGCTGTCAGTGAATACGCCATCTTGAACCCTGACCTGTTGTTATCGTTACCGACTAAGATGACGATTGCCACTGGTTTGGACGCCTTCTCACATGCTGCTGAAGGGTACACGTCACGGCTCTCAAGTCCCATCACCGACGCTGTCTGTGAAAAGGTCATGTTCCTGTTAGCCAACTACCTGCCAACTGCTGTTAAGGACGGACAAAACCGCAAGGCACGTCAAGAAGTTATGGTTGCCGCTGCCTTAGCTGGTTGGATGTTGAACAATGCCGGAACCAACGCGGGCCACTCAATGGCACACATCTTGGGCTCTAAGTACCACATTGTCCATGGTGAAGCCGTTGCCTACGCCTTACCAAGTGTCTTGACCGCTGTTAGTGATCTGATGCCTGAAAAGGTTGCCGAAATTGGCCAAATCCTCGGCTTGAACTACGCCGAAGACGAATCCATGGCTGACCGCGCTGCTGCCGCAGTTAAGCAGTACCAACACTTCCGTGACGATGTTTTGGGCTTACACCCATTCAGCGATTACGGCATCTCTTCCGAACAAGTTGTCTCCAACGCCAAGGCCGTTGCCACCGAACAATTCGCAAGCAACATGCCTGGAGAAATGAACGAACAGGTCGCTGCTAAGCTGTTAGCTGGCTTCGGTAAGCGCCTCGACTAAAAGGAAAAAGGGTGAACATAATGAATTTTGTTTTCTTGTTAACTGGTCTAGCATTAGTCTTCGGGATTGGTTGGCTGGTTAGTTCCGACCGTAAGCACATCAAATACAAACGAATGGGAATTCTGTTTGCTTTGCAAATTGTTATCTCGTTCCTTTGTTTACATACTTCCGGTGGGATTAAGACTTTAGCCGGTATCTCCGGCTTCTTCAGCTGGTTGATGGGCCAAGCTGCCGGTGGTGTTGACTTCGTCTTTGGTGGGTTAGCCATCAAGCCGGGTGCCTCCGTCTTCTTCCTCAACGTGCTGATGCCAATTGTCTTCATTTCCGCACTGGTTGGGATCCTGAACTACATCAAGGTCTTACCATTTATCATCAAGTGGACTGGTTGGATTTTGAACAAGATTGCCGGCATGGGTGAACTTGAAAGTTACTTCGCCGTATCGACGGCCATCTTGGGTCAACCAGAAGTCTTCTTAACGGTTAAGGACCAAATCCCAAAGCTGAACGAACAACGTCTTTACACCATTTGTGCCTCAGCAATGAGTGCCGTTTCAGCCGCAATGCTGGCTTCATACATGAAGATGGTTCCCGGCAAGTTCGTCGTTGTTGCCGTCTTCTTGAACATCTTGTCCGCATTGATTGTTTCTTGCATTATCAACCCTTACGAAACTGAAGCCAACGATGAATTGGTTCAGATTTCCGAAAAGAAGCAAGAACCATTCTTCCAAGTTTTAGGAACTTACATCACCGATGGGTTCAACTTAGCTATCACGGTTGGTGCCATGTTAATCGGGTTCGTTGCCCTGGTTACGTTCTTAAACAGTAGCTTTACTGCTATTATCCACATTTCATTTACTGACTTAATTGGTTACGTCTTCTCACCAGTTGCCTTCTTAATGGGTGTTCCTTTACACGAATCCATGAAGGTTGGGAGTTTGATGGCAACCAAGTTGATTACCAACGAATTCGTTGCCATGGGTAACTTACATGCCATCGCCGGTGGGTTGAGTGCTAAGGCTAACGCCATCATCTCTGCTTACCTGGTATCCTTCGCCAACTTTGGGACGATCGGGATCGTTACGGGTTCTATCAAGTCCATCAGTGCCGAACAAGGTGGTTACGTTGCCAAGTTCTCCATGAAGTTGTTGTTAGGGGCCACCTTGGCTTCTGTCCTTACTGGGACGATCGTTGGTCTGTACTTCTAATTAGGAGGTTTGAATGGTGAAAACGAAACTCAAAAAATTATTGCCGTTGATGCTGGGGTCTTGGTTCCTATTTGTTGCCACGAACCTGGGTGTGACAGTGCTGACGAGTAACGCGACCGCCATTCGCCCCATGATTAATACCGTGGCGTTTGCCCTCGTACTCTACGTCTGGAGCGCGCTCAACGTGCTTCGTAATCGGCGCCACGCGGTAGGATTAATGGAATTTGTCATTATCGTTTATGCATTTGGATTCGTCAGTTCGTTGGTGACAGCCGTTTCCAACTTGGGCCAGGCGACTGGCCTGTTGAGCCTCATCATTGTCGGCAGTCTTGTCGGCATCGGGGTCAACCTGCTATGGTTCAGGACCTGTAGTCAACTTAGCAAAGTAACGGTTAAATCAACCCACTAATTACTTTAGATAAGGAGCTATTTGACATGACAACAAAGATTATTATGGACTGTGACCCCGGTCACGATGACGCCCTCAACATGATGTTGGCGTTAGCAAATCCTGAGATTGACCTATTAGCTGTAACCTCTTCTGCTGGGAACCAAACCCCAGAGAAGACGTTGAATAACGCAATGCGTCTCTTGACATTGATGCACCACCAAGAGATTCCAGTGGCCGGTGGGAACCGGACACCACTCATGAAGCCGTTGGAAACGGCTGGTAACGTGCATGGTAAATCTGGTTTGGACGGGGCTGACCTTGCCGAACCAGACTTCAAGGTGCAAGACATGACGGCTATCGAGCTGATTGCCAAGACCTTACGCGAAAGCGATGACAAGGTAACCTTAGTCGTTACCGGCCCTATGACCAACATTGCGCTGTTCTTACGGGTTTACCCAGAACTGAAGAGCAAGATCGAACGGATCGTCTTCATGGGTGGTGCCATGGGCTTAGGTAACTGGACCCCATCCGTAGAATTCAACATCTACGTGGACCCAGAAGCCGCTAAGATTGTCTTAAATGCTGGGATTCCGCTAACGATGGCGCCACTGAACGTGACCCACAAGGCTCAAATCCTGAAGCCAGAAATCGAATCGTTGGACGAAATCGACAACCCTGTTGCCCACGCCTTCCGCGGTTTGCTGAGCTTCTTCGAAGTCTACCACGAAAATCCAAAGTGGGGCTTCAAGGGTGCGCCACTGCATGACCCATGTACCATTGCCTGGATGCTCCACCCAGAAATGTTCAAGAGTGAATTGATGAACGTTGACGTGGAAACTGAAGGTGAATTGGTCCGTGGTGAAACGGTTTGTGACTACTACGAACTCACTGGAAAGCCTAAGAACACCGAAGTTCTGTTAGATATTGACCGTCCGGCCTTTATCCAATTGATCAAGGATTCTTTGAAGACTTTCAACAAGTAATCGAATTGAAAAAGCGCCATTCCTTAATTGGAATGGCGCTTTTTTTGCGTTCTGTTAAGCCTTCAATTTCGAGTCAATGCTGTGAGTCTACTGCCGGTGTTAGGAATGGTAACGGGTGAGGAAAATGCCCGCCTTCCGGGGGCCTGCTCAGGGGCTGGAACGCTGTGGACACGGATTTGAGCCATAGAGCGGTCTCAAATGCCGGTCTTCCACTAACCCGAGCAGACCACTCGGTTAAGTGGAATTTCACGGCTGAGCCCCTGAGCAGACCCCCTCCAGGCTGGGAGACTGGTCGTTGGTTCAACCAATAGAGATTCTTACTCTTGCTGCTAGTGTTCATTTTTCCTTTGTTGTGAGGGGACACCATTTGTTGCGGGTGATGTCAGGTTATCAGGTATAATGGGGCTAGTAATAACCCGGGAAATTGATTGGGAAAACGAATGATTTTGAGAAATTTCAAAAAGATCAGGCAGACCCCTTGCTTGTGACGCGACGTCGTCAGGTATAACAAGGGTATAGGAGGTGAAACCATGTCAGACTATTCAACAGGAGAATTAGCCAAGTTCGGGCACGTGTCGGTACGAACACTTCAGTACTACGATCAGAAGGGCCTTTTACCCCCAACGGCCGTGACGACCGGGGGTCGGCGACGATACGCAGAAGCCGACCTGCAGCGGCTCAAATTAATTCGGTTACTCAAGGGGATGGACCTCACGTTAGCGGCGATTCAGGAAATTCTGGATAGTGACCAAGCCAACCGAGTCTTAGCCGATGCCTTGACCCAGCAGGAACACCAACTACTGGCGGAACAGGCGGAGAATGCGGAGAAATTACGGACGCTTCGTCTGGTTCAGCGGAGCTTACCCGACTTTACTGATGTTCCAATTCAATCAATTGCTGACATGGAACACATGATGGCAAACAAGCAGGAATTAAGACATGTGCATTTGCGGATGTTGGGATTTGGGGTTCCCCTCGGAATTATTGAGTGGGGGACTTTTATCTACGCGCTCTTCGCGGGTAACTGGTGGTTCTTCGCCGGCGGTATGGTGGTTGTGCTTGCCGGAGCAAGCTGGATTAGCTGGGATTATTTCCGTTCAGTGAGTTATGCTTGTCCTAACTGTGGGACGGTTTTCAATCCCGCCTTCAAGGAGGCTTTCTTTGCTCGGCATAACATTCGCGCTAGAAAGTTGACCTGTCCACACTGTGGCCAGAAGAACTTCTGTGTCGAAATGTATCGCGAAAAAACTAATGCTAATTAAACCAATAGCCTCACTGACCATCAGGATCAGTGGGGCTATTTTAGTAAAATGAGGGTTCAGGTTGACTGGACAAATGTCACAGTATTAGCCATGGGGTAAGACTAAAATAAGATAAAGTTACTAAATATGAGTGAAGTGGTGTCAGTGTATGTGGAAGAGTCGCTTGAAATTACATAAAATTCTAATCCAGGCTATTGCCGTGTTAGGTGTGGGACTGGGCTTATTGGGCGTTGGCACGGTCACGGCAAACGCGTCGAGCAAGGGCTATTATGGTTGTCTTCAATCGCGAAAAATCACTTATCATATTGATTCCAAGTCCAAACATTGGAAGGACAATTGGAACGGTGCCGTCAAAGCTTGGAACAAGCTCCATGTCATTAAGCTACGGAGTATCAAAAAGGCTTCCAAGGCTGACATTCGATTAACAACGGTGAAGAATCTTAAGGGAAACTATGAAATGATGGGCTATACTAATGGTCCCGGTGGCTACTTTGGTATCTTTTCAAGTAAGGTGAAATTGAACCGTAAAGCGATGGTCAATTACACGGAACAAGACAAAGAGCGAACAGCTTTGATGGGTGTTGGCTATGCTGTTGGTTTGAACTATTCAGATGATAAAACAAGTGCTCTCTCAGGGTTTGCTGACAAGCCTTCAGCCAAAGACAAGGCTAATCTGAAGAAGGCCTATAAGCATGTTAAGTAATTCGAAATATTAACAAATAAGAGCCGCCAAGACTGGTCAAGAATCCAGTTCTGGCGGCTCTTTAGTATCTCTAAATGTTTAAGCAAAGTAAGGTTCTAAGATGGTGAGCTTCCGCCGATCAAGATCCACTTGGGCCAATGCTTCATAAGGCAAGGCAGTTCGCGGATAAGCGTGACCGAAGTTCAAATTGGCCATAATCGGTGTATGAAACTGTCGCGTTGCGGTCAATAGTTCATGGCAGTAGGCATCGTAATAGACCTCGTTTTGGGGCTTGCCCATGAGAATTGCGGCGATGTTTCCCAATATGCCGGTTTTCGTGAGGTTAGCCAACATAGTGGCGTAGGCCTCGGGGGTTGGTTGTTCCTCGCTGGTTTCGAGGAAGAGAATTTTGCCGCGACATTCTTCTGGTGTGGGTAAGAGATGATAACGGGTGGCCACCGCGGGTTCATCCGGGTAGCGGGTGTCCGTGAGAAGGCTATTTAGGCTGTCGATACAGCCACCTAACAGGCGACCGGTGACGCGGCCCTGACCACGGAGCACCTGATAACCGCGACGCTCGGGATGACTGACACGGGGTGTGCCCACAGCAGCTTTGGAGAAGTCGGTGCGTTCCTCGTACCAGAAGGGACTGCTGGTGATCACAGTTGTCTGAGGGCTTTCGAAGTAGCGTGTTAACGTCCGTCGGGTATAGGGCAACAGGTTGGGCCCCAGTTCCGCTAAGTCGTTGAGCAGGTTGGGGCCATAGTAGGTCGTGAGTCCCAGCCGCCGTAACATCAGGTGGTTGACAGTTGTGTCCGAGAAGCCGGTGAAGAGCTTCGGATGTTGGCGTACGGCGGCCACAAACTCGGGATCTTCGAATAAGTAAGGTGCTAACCGATAGGTATCGATGCCCCCGATGGCGCAGATGATGCCCTTGATTTTTGGGGTGGTGAAGGCTGTCTTGAGGTCTGCGGCGCGGGCTTCCGGATGAGCGTCCAAGTAAGTCTGGCCCTTGAGGGCGTTGGGCATCGTGACGGGCTTTAAACCCAGCTCACGAAGTCGGCGTTGACCCAGCGCCAGTTCGTGGGCAGCAAAGGGTTCTCCCAGAACACCGCTGGAAAGGCTGACAATGGCGACCGAATCGCCGGTATGTAAGGGTTGTGGTTTGATCATAGGCATTCCTCCAAATAATTAAATTGTTATTAGTCTACACTTCTTGGGCGGAAAGGCAACCCAGAGAGTTCTAGCACAATGGGTGACTAAAAAACGTCCCCTCAATTCAGAGAGAACGCGTGTTGTTATCAATTTTTCTAGTAGCTCAATGCCCGGTAAGCATCGTGCTTCCGGTGCGTGTGCAGGCTCTTTTGAGACATACTGGTCCGCTTATTTGTCCAGGGATCATTGTAGTAAGCCCGGGTCTTGCTGTAACCACTTAACGTGATAGCGTGGTTAACGAAGCCATCGACGTTGGCAACCCAGATGACCACGGGATGCCCCTTGTCGATCTGCTTTTTCATCATATGAAAGGAAGCGCCAGTCATGTTTTTGGCAGATCCCGTGTGGCGTTTAACCACTTTCATCAGGCCCTTAGGGTAGATCCACCAACCGGATTTAGAATAGGGATTACCGACGAAGCCCTTGTTCGGATTCGAACTGCGCGGAACTTCCTTGGCGATTGACATCTTGGTGACCCTGGCCCCGGCATAATTGAGCATCATGGCGGTTGCGGTGAATTCACAGCCAGTTGGGAGTTGTGGCCGTTGAGCGATCAAGGGCACATTCAGGTAACGGTATGTTTTAACAGTTCCGTTCCGGTGAATCCAGCCGATCTTTTTCTTATAGGTGAATCTGAGCCAGATACCGTTGGCCATGGTTTCTTCGCGGGTGATGTGCACCGTCTTGTTGGCGAAGGTGGTTGCCATGGTGTATGGTTTCATATTTTTAGCAGAAGACTTGGCACCACCAGTCCGATAAACGGAGTGGTTGTAAGGCTTGTTGGGGCCAATCTTAGTGTAGTAGTTTACTTTTTTAATCTTGGAAATCGGCCGATAGACCACTGGTTTTGGTTTAGGTTTCGGCTTGGGTTTCGGTGTTGGCTTCTGGCTTTCGCTGGAAGTCGATGAGGAGCTACTGTCGGTCGTAGATGAAGAACTGTTCGTGACCGTTGATGATGAATCGGCATCACTAGTTGCACTGGCGTGAGCCGTTGCGGGTTGAGCGGTGCTGATTAAAAGGCCGAAACTAAGTGCTAGGAGGGCCATTGGAAGTTGTTTCATGTGTAATACCACCCTTATGTATGATTAATTCGTGACGTCATTTCTAAGTAGGCTAACGACTGGTTAGACTCAAAATTAATTATACGCCCGTTGGGTGGGGTGGCGAAAGGGGTTTCGGGAGTTTTAAAAAGGCTATGACGTGGGTCACAGCCTTTTGTCGTTGGTGTTTATGGTGTCGAAACGTGTGAAGAAAGGCAGCCGGTTCCGCTTAACCCCGATAAAACACGAATCCAGGCCCGGGATTCCTGCTTTATCGACGTTAATGCTCGCTGGCTAACCGCCTTTTTTCACACTCTTTTCAGCTAATTTCCGCCCCCAGCACTGTCTTGAAGTGTTCCAAGGCCCAAGCGTGCCCGGTGGGATTGAAGCTGGCCACGGCGTTCTCGTGGATGACTAAGTGGTAGCCCAGGTTGTAGGCCGCAATGGCTGTATGGAGGACACAGATGTCGGTACAGACACCTGCTAGATGTAGGGTATCCACGTGGCGTTCTCGTAAGCGCAGGTCGAGATCGGTTCCTGCAAAGGCACTGTAGCGGGTCTTGTCGAATTGCCAAACGGTTTCCGCGTCTTGGTGGGCATCGAACCAGTCTTTGGTTTGACCGAAGAGCTCGCGACCCCAGGTGCCACGCACGTTGTGGGGTGGGAAGAGCTTGGTTTCTGGATGGTAGGGGTCATTTGGCGTATGGACGTCAGTAGGAAAGAGCACCCAGTCACCGGCCTTGAAGTGGTTCTCGGCCAATTCTACTATCGGCTGATCCAAGATCTGGCCCGGTTTACCACAGGTTAGAGCACCTTTATCGGCAACAAAATCGTTCGTGTAATCGATGATTAGTAAGGCTTGCGTTCCGGCCATAACATCGTCTCCTTTGGCGTTTCGTTTTAGTATGCAAGGTCGAGAAATGGAAGTCAACGACTTGTCTCATAACTTCTTTAATAGAAAAGTGATTATTATTAATGCCGAAAAGATGAGAATTGTTTAGCGACAATGGTTGCTGTCGGACAGTCGCTTATAATTTAGTCTCGAATATTTGTTGACAATGCGATGTGAAATTCATATACTGTAGATGAATTGATATTATATCACGTATAATATTGTGAGGAGGAAAGCTAATGGCCATTCAAGTACCGACCGAGCTACTCGACGGCAGTGTGTTGGGCTTGTTAACCCAGCAGGATCATTACGGGTACACGCTAACGCAGGAAGTCCGCCAGCTCTTGCCAATTTCAGAATCCACGTTGTACCCCGTGTTGCGCCGGCTGAAGAAAAATGGCTGGCTAGATACCTATGACGAACCTTATCAGGGTCGCAATCGCCGCTACTATCGTTTAACGACGAGTGGCCGCGACCGTTTGGCGGAGATTCAGGCAGATTGGCAAGACTTCAATCAAGCCATTTCACAGTTATTGGAGGGGAAGACAGATGACTGATTACATACGAGCAGTCGAAAAATTATTAGGGCAGTTGACCACGGCGGAACAACAGGAAGTTGTGGAATACTACCGAGAATACCTATTGGATGCTGGAATTGACACGTACCAAGGGGCCGTGGATGAATTGGGATCCCCACGGCCTTTGGCCCGTAAGGTATTGGCCGACTATTCGATTCGAATGAATGAAAAAGACAAGGCCGATGCCGATACATCACAGTCGCGGTCCATGGTTCAGGCGACCAAGAGTAATGTGCGGACGGTGTGGTTAATTATTCTGGCCATGTTGTCGGCACCGGTGACGATTCCGATTTTGCTGCTGATCATGGCCCTATTTATTGCTTTTGCAGCGGCGTTATTTGGCCTGATCGTGGCGGTCTTGGCGGTCTTTCTCAGTATCGTGGCTCTGGGAGTCGTTGGCCTAGTCGTCGGGATCATCATGCTGTTTCAGGCGCCGTGGACGGGGATCTTTTACCTCGGCGTCGGCCTATTTTTCCTGGGGGCCAGTCTGTTAGGCTGGTTGATTCTTAAATGGGTTAGCAGTTGGGTTATTGGGGGACTATCGTGGCTCGCTAAGAAAATTTATCAGCGATTTATTCCACGGAGCCGCGCAGAACGGGGGCATAAGCTATGAAAAAGAGTTTAAAAATCAGTCTGATCTTAATGGTCTTGGGGGCCATTTTGCTCGGTATTGGCTGGAAGAATCATGGGGACAAATCTGTTGTCTGGGATCATTCAAGTCGCGGATTGAAGACGCTGGAACACGCTAAGACGTCGACCAATCCGGGAAACTATCAGCGAATAACGATCGACAGTCCGGCTTCAGTAACGGTTAAGTCCGGAAACACCAGTCGAGTGACGGTGAGCTACGTGAATCATGCGCAGTCCACACCAAAAGTGAAAGTGGCTAAGGGAACGTTGGCCATTACGGATGGCGGATCATCGGATGTTTCCAGCATTACGGTCTTTGGGAAAGATCACACTTTCGATAAGGGGGGCGTCCTGGTGACGGTCCCACGGGGAAAGCAACTGAAGGACATTACGGTCAAACAGGGGAGTGGATCGATTTCACTCCGCGGACTGACTGCCGATAACGTTAAGGTGGCCAATGCCGACGATGTCAGCATGATGGACTTGCGCGTCAAGAATGGTGTCAGTGTCGATTCCAGTAATGGGGATGTCTGGGCCTCGCAGCTGCGAGCTAAGCGGTTGTCGGTCGTCACGATTGATGGGGATACGGGGATCTCTAGCAGTCATCTGACGGGGAAAGACAATCGTCTGGATTCCGGTAGTGGGGACATTCGCTTGAGCGAGACGACCCTCGGCGGTGGTCGGATTTCTACGGATGACGGGGATGTTCATTTACAAGACAACCATCTGAAGGGTCAGTTGAAGACTGAGACCGGGGATGGCGACATTCGGGCGACAGTTCCAACTTCTGCGGGATTAAAAGTTACCAACGCCGATGATGATATGGGAGATATTACCATCTGGGGCCGATCGCGACATAGCGGGTTCCGCCTCGCACCTAAGGCCGCGGCACAGTACGTGCTACACGCTGAAGATGGTGACATTACCGTGGGTAAGCAAGGGTCAGCGTCAGCCGATTAACTGAATTGATAGGCACTGGTAACGGGTTCTCGAGTTTATGAGGTCCGTTAACCGGTGCCTTTTTCGTTGGTTATGTGTGTACCGGTAGTGGTGTAAATTTATATGGTGGGGTTCACCATTAGCGGTATAATGGATATTTGAAGGGGCTGCTCGGACCACCGCTAGCGGCCCTCGTAGAATTCAATTGATTAGGGGAGAGTCAAGATGAAAGTCAGTCGGGTCATGTGGAAAGCTTTAGCAATGGTTTTGGTTACCGCGGCATTTGCGGTGATTGGGATGACGCCGCGTTCGGTTCAAGGCGCGGTACGCACCAAGTATGCCTTGGGAAACTATGAGGCGAAGAAGATTAAACTTATTAAGAATAAAAACTACTTTGTTTCTCGACCCAGGGTCTACGCGACTTCGGCGACCTATCGAAGTGAGGGCACATTTCAAACTAAGCCCGACGTCTATCACACCGTTCGGGGCAAACGCGCAACGTTAAAGACCAGCCTGTATTTACCGGTCACCGTGCACCATTCTGGTGACTGGGCCGACCCCCAGAGCGTGGTCATCACACCGAATGGCAAGACCGCTTACATCGCCTATCTGAAGTCGAGTGGGGGCACTCGCGGCTGGATCGTCAAGTATGATCTGAACAAGATCCACCGGCTCCTCGGCGGCCAAACGTCAAATATGGACCTGTTGCGGCGGGCATCAAATGCTTATTCCAAAGGGCGTGCAACCAGTCAACAGCGGAAGCTACTCGCCGGCGTTCACGAGGGACCTACCTTTGACATTGGTCATTGCCAGTCACTCGCTTATAATCCGAAGAACAAGCAACTCTGGTTCACTAAGACGACGGGTAAGGCGGGCCAATATGGGGATGCCGTTAAGGTCTCACTGAAGACGTTGAAACCAACGAATACGGTGGCCTACCGGTTGGTCAACAAGCATGGGGTGCGGATCGCGGTTAACAGTAATCTGACCTTCGATAGCCAAGGCCGGGCCTACTTTAGCAGCTATAGTGGTAAGCATGCCGTCCGGATTTATCAGGGAACGATGTCGACCAAGGGCGTGCACTTTAACCTATTGATGCAGAGTCTAGCTAACCGTCCGGGGCAAACGCACCAGGCGATTGCTTACAATCCGCACAACGATCGCCTCTACCTGGTTAGTGATGATTCGCTGTCCTCAGTGCCGGTCAAGAAACTTCTGAAGCGCCGGGTCAAACCCAAGGATGTTCAGGCGTCTGTCTTCGCCAGCCATCGGGAATTCGAAGGCCTGTCATTTGCCAAGAATGGTCAAGGTTACTTGGCCATGAACCGTGGGGCCGAGCTTTTGAAATTATCATTTTAAAGAACGGAGAGTGTGACAGAAGGTGGTTAGCTGGCGAGCATTAAGGCTGGTAACCGGATAATCCTGGTCTTGGATTATTTGGTTACCAGTTTTACGCGGAACCGGCTGCCTTCTGGCACACGTTTCGGCTATATAAATTTGGAGATACACAAGGGTCTGGGATTTCTCCCAGGCCTTATTTTTGTGTTTTCGAGAGGTTGAATCCGCTTGGACACAATCTTTTTCGCTGGTTTCAAATGTAAAACGTGGTAAAATGTAAGGATTGCGTTACCCGGGTTTTAATAAATTACTTAATAGAGGAGATTTTTATCGTGTCTGAATCAGCTTACTGGCAGAACATTGCGGACCATGCAAAGGCCGAGAACCGGCCCTTCTTTAGCTTGGCGCCCATGGAAGCCGTTACCAACGCTATCTTCCGCCGGGTCGTGGCGCGTGCCGCCGCACCCGACGTCTTCTTCACGGAATTTACCAATGCGATCAGTGTGACGCACCCCAAGGCCAAGTTTACGGTTCAGGGACGGCTCTACGTGGCGCCAGAAGAGGCACACATGCCCGTGGCCCAATTGTGGGGGCACGAACCGGAGGCCTTCTCGCGAGCCGCTGAGGCCGTTAAAGGCATGGGTTATGAAGCCATTGATCTCAACATGGGTTGTCCGGATTCAACGGTCATCAAGAATCATGGTGGGAGTGACCTGATTCGTAATTTTGATACCGCCGCGGCTGTGATTGCCGCCGCCAAGACAGCCGGCTTACCAGTCAGCGTCAAGACCCGGCTGGGCTACAGTCGCTTGGACGAATGGCGGGACTGGTTGACCTTTCTGCTCCAGCAGGATATTCCGTTACTTACGATTCACCTGCGGACGAAGAAGGAAATGAGTCGGGTGCCCGCCCATTTCGAATTGATCGATGATATTCTGAAGCTTCGCGATGAGGTGGCACCAGATACCTTGATCCAGCTCAATGGGGATATTGAAAACTACCAACAAGGGGTTCAACTGGCCCAGGAGCACCCTGGCGTCGATGGGATCATGATTGGCCGGGGAATCTTCACAAGTCCCTTTGCCTTTGAAAAAGAACCAAAGGAACATGATATCAAGGAATTATTAGGCCTGTTGAACTATCAGCTGGACTTATATGATGACTTTGAGAAGCGTTTTGACACGTCACGTTTCCCCTCGCTCAAACGGTTCTTCAAGATCTACGTTCGTAACCAACGCAATGCCGCTAGTTTACGAAACGCCATGATGGAGGCCCACACGACGGATGAAGTGCGGAAGTTGTTGGCGGAATCAGAATTTACCAAGTAGCAAGAGTGTGAAAAAAGGCGCTTAGCCGGCGAGCATTAAGTCTGATAACCGGATAATCCTGGGTTTGGATTATTTGGTTATCAGGGTTAAGCGAAGCCAGCTGCCTTTTTCACACGTTTCAACAATAGAAGCAGTAAGGAAGAGGATCTACAGCCAGAGATGGCCGTAGATCCTCTTTTGAATTGTCGTCAATCAACGAGCAAAAATGGTTATTATTCAACGATAAGCGCTAGTTAAATAGCAAATTGATGTAAGCGAGTTCAATTATAAATCGCTGAGAGTTGCGTCTTTTTGCTAGGGGATCCCACCGAAAAAGGCTATAATGTTTTGAAGTCTGATAATAACCTTCGCCGGTACCTGACGGTAAGGCTATTGCGTTTAACTCGTGTCTTGAGTTGGTGAGCCGCACTTGTGAGATGTTGCGACTAGCAGCACCTCATGGGGTGGACGCCGACCAATTTGTGATGAATCGTCTGACAATCGGTTTGTCGCACCCAGCGAAAGTAACGCGCTGGACTAATTCTAACTAGAAATTTTATTGAGGTGATTATCCATGTATTTACGTAAAGCAAAACCCGAAGAACTGGACTTAATCTGCGACATCATCGAGGACGGCAAAAAGCAATTAGCCGATGCTGGTATTGACCAATGGCAGAATGAATATCCTAACCGCGACGTGATTGCCAGTGACATCGACAACGGGCGGGCCGTCATCTACAACAGTGACGACCACGAAACGTTGGGTGTAGCGGCTGTGATTGAAGCGCCAGACAATTCCTACGATACGTTGGAAGGCGAATGGCTGTCCGATACGACTAAATACGTGACGGTTCATCGGGTTGCCATCTTCTCACATCACCAGGGGAAGGGCTACGCTTCGCAATTGTTCCGCGATCTCTTCGACTACATTGCCGAAAATCATCCAGACGCTGACAGCATCCGGATCGATACGCACAAGGATAATGCGAAGATGCAACACTTAATCGAAAAGTTTGGTTTCCAGCGTGTTGGCCGGATCGTGGGCGTTTACCACCCAACCGACGAATGCTACGTTTACGAGAAGCAAGTTTAATTTTCCAGGAGGTCCCTCTAACACCGGTCTTAACCGATTGTGGGGGCCTTTTTTTATGCATCGCGTTTGAATAACCGCCGGTGGTGCGGCATAATGATGAATAGATCTATTTTAGCCTATTGCCAATTTCATCAGAACCAGGTAGCATACCTTCATGGGTTTTTATTTGGTTTTGCGAAGTTATTAGTGAAAATTGGCTAACTTCGAAAAAAACCGCAATAGTCTGAACGCAATATCTGTTGAAGTAAGATAAGTTAAACAGGTACTGATCGACTATTCTTAGCCATAGGGTGAAGTCCCGTCCACCGAAGGCGGAATTTTTAGCGTTTGAAGAAGCTAATGTTTATAGAACGAAACAAAAGAATGAGTAGAAAGAAGGAATTAGATTGCAACGGAAACTGAGTGCTCGCCAAATGCAGATGATTGCGTTAGGCGGAACGATCGGCGTGGGATTATTCATGGGGTCTGGTTCCACCATCAAGTGGACGGGGCCGTCAGTCTTAATCGCCTACGTCATCTCAGGAGTCTTCCTGTATTTAATCATGCGGGCCCTGGGAGAAATGCTATACGTCCATCCCACAACAGGTTCCTTTGCGACCTTCGCTTCGGAATACATGCACCCGGTCTTTGGTTTCTTGACCGCGTGGAGTAATATTTTCCAATTTATTGTCGTGGGGATGAGTGAAATGATCGCCCTGGGCGGTTATTTCCGTTTCTGGTGGCCGAACCTGCCGGACTGGATTCCCGGTCTGGTCGCGATTACCTTCCTGTGTATCGCCAACCTGATCTCTGTGAGAATGTTCGGGGAATTGGAATTTTGGTTTGCCCTGATCAAGGTCGTGACAATTATCCTGATGATTATTGCCGGCCTGGGTGTGATCCTCTTTGGTTTCGGCAATGGTGGTCACGCAGTGGGTATCAGTAATCTCTGGACTCACGGGGGCTTCTTTACCGGTGGTGCCAAGGGCTTTATCTACGCGTTAGCCATCGTACTCGCGTCGTATCAAGGTATCGAGTTAATCGGGGTCACGGCTGGTGAGGCTGAGAACCCGCAACACACGTTGGTCAATGCGATCCGTTCAACCGTGGCGCGGATTTTGATTTTCTACGTAGGGGCCATCTTCGTGATTGTCAGCATCTATCCTTGGGATGAGCTGAATCAATTGGGGTCACCATTCGTTGAAACCTTTGCTAAAATTGGGATTACCGCCGCAGCGTCGATCATTAACTTCGTCGTGATTACGGCGGCTCTGTCCGGGTCTAACTCTGGAATCTACAGTGCCAGCCGAATGGCCTTCACGTTAGCCGAGAAGGGGCAATTGCCACGTAAGGCTACACTGTTGAACCGCCATGGGGTGCCATTCTATTCCGTCGTTGCCATCTCCGTGGGGATCGGGATTGGGATCGTGTTAAACGTGGTTCTGCCAATGTACTTCAAGGATGCCAGTCAAATTTTCGTCATGGTTTACAGTTCGAGTGTGTTACCGGGTATGGTCCCGTGGTTCGTGATCCTGATCAGTGAAATCGAATTCCGGAAGCAAAACCAGCAGCACATGGCCGAACATCCCTTCAAGATGCCCTTCGCACCGTGGTCCAACTACATCACGCTGGCCTTCTTGACGGTCACGCTGGTCTTCATGTTCTTGAATCCGGAGACGCGGGTGTCCATCCGGGTAGGGGTCGTCTTCCTGGCGATTATGACGTTCATTTACTTTAGAAAATACCAACCACGGGAAGCCACCAAGCGTTAAGAAAGGAAGTCCGTCATGAGTCGTCCAGGTAAATTTGGGAAATCGAGTCGCACGAAACAACTCAAACAGCTGCGTCGGCGTAAACAGCAACAGGCCGGCAACGTGCTGGCCTGGGACCAGGTCGAGGACTTTCTGTTAGGGCGGTACCACTTGGTCCAAGGGGTCAAGCTCCCGGCGATCGTGGACGCAACTGTGCAGCGGTTTTTCAGCGAATGGCTGGAAACGGCGTTAGCGGCGGGTCCTGAGCAGATTCAGTGGGATGTGGCCACAGTGACGACGGCCACATTGAAGCGAATCGGCAATCAGGTTCCCTGGCAGTTCTATGCCGTGCTCAGCGGGCAACTTAACCATTGGGAGAAATTTCTGTGGCGAGAAGTCCCCGTTGTGCCGCTGGCGACGCGCCGGCAATTAACCGGATGGCTAGCACCGGCGGACTTCACCAGAGTCCTGGCTCAGCAACTAGCGGTGAACTTATTAACCGTCAGTGCAGTGCCCGTTACGGCGAGTCAGCGTGATCAGCTGGTTACCAGTCTGGTCGCGGCCGATCGCCTGCAATGGCCCGCTGTGGGGGCCCTCTTCACGCCGTTAGGGTTTCGGGTCAGTGCTTCGGCCGATCAGGAAACCAGTCAGTGGTTAAATGATCTCCAAGCGCTAACCGTGTCCGACTTCCATTGATAATCGAATAGATACGAAAGACCAGCAAATAGCTGGTCTTTTTATTTGGAACCCGTTATCATCTTCTAGTGAATCAAGCGAAGGCAGTTGATAGAATTACTACAAAAGCCGGTGCATTAGATGGCCGGCAGGAGTCACTTTGCCGTTACAAATGGATGGTTGCCGATTACCGGCCCATCGTTTGACACCAAAACTGGTAATCATGAGTTCTAAAAATGAGCAATCTAAGGAGTGAGTACCATGACTCGTAGATTAATGAAAACTGCATTACTGGGAGGTGCGGCATTATTGGCTTTAGGCTTCGGGGTCGTTCCCGTTGCGGCGGCTACAACCGATACCAGTAGTAGTGACAGTACTAGTTCCAGCTCTAGTGTTGGGCCAACCAGTGAAAGCACTACCACGACAGCAGAATTTGACACCGATCCCAACGCTACGATTACGTTGAGTTCGGCGCCTAACATTAGCTTCGGCAAGAACATTACCCCTAACGGTCCAACCAACGGCAACTACACGGCAGTTACGGTTGACAACCCAATTGGCGTTAGCAACCCTGGGTTAGGCAGTGGCTGGAGTGTTCAAGTCAAGAACAGCGCCTTTACCGATACGACTGGGGATACCCTCAGTGGGGCGGTATTGGATTTGGCAGCACCAACCGTTGCGGCGGCCAACACGGGCAACCCTTCTGCTAAGCCAGACGCCATGGCATTGAGCCTGAATGGGACCGATGCCAACGAGATTCTCCTGAGTGCACCTCTTAAGGGCGGCTTAGGGATCTGGGATGGCAGTTACAGTCCATCCAGTGTGACCTTAGCAGTACCAGCTGGGCAAATGGGCGGGACCTACACCTCGACCATGACTTGGCAGTTGAGTGACACACCTGAATAGGAACGGTTAGTTAGGTTTACGCGGTAGTGAAGCCTCACTGGGCGTCGCTACCGCGCTGTTAGCTGATGGATTGGGGGAGTCGGCGATGAGACGAGGATTGAAGGTCATGATCATGATGAGTCTGGCGCTATTACTTGGGGTGGCACAAGTTGCGCCGGTGTTAGCGGACCAGACGCCAACGAATAACGTCGGTTACACGGTTCGGGCGATACTGCCGTCAAATCAGGTGAATCGCCAGATCTCATATTTCGATTTAAGGGTTAAGCCACGGGAGTCACAGAAGCTAGCCATCGTGATCGAGAACACGAGTAACCGGTCGCAACGCTTTCAGGTGAGTGCGAATCAGGCAGTTACCAATCAAAATGGGGTCATTGACTACAGCCAGTTGTCTCCTAAATTAGATTCATCCCTAAAGGTCGGGATCGCCAACATCTTTGCCGGCGATCTGACCCAGAAGGTGACGGTTCCGGCGAATAGCCAGAAGCGGGTGACCCTGCGTTACACGATGCCGGCACAGAAGCTACGGGGCATCATTCTTGGCGGTGTGTACGTCCAGCAGCTGAATCCGGTTCAGCCTAAGGCTTCGGGAAAGATCATGATCAACAATGCTTACACTTATGCCATCGGTTTGAGCCTCCAAGAGGGCGCAACCGTTAAGCCCGATTTGAAGTTAAAACAGGTGGGTGCCTCGCAAATCAATGCCCGGAATTTCGTGACAGCGAATTTGCAAAACGACCAACCAGGCATCTTACAGGGCTTAACGGTCAACGCCCGCGTTACCCAAGCAGGACAGACGCAAACCTTGATTCAACAGAAGCAAGCCAAGATGGGGATGGCACCCAACAGTAACTTTAACTTTGGGATTCCATGGGGCAATCAGGAATTGAAACCGGGACAGTACACGCTGTACCTGACGGCTAACGCCAAGGGTCAGCAGTGGCAATTCGTGCGCAACTTTACCATCAGCGCTCCGCTTATCAAGCGACTCAATCGTCACACGATTACCCCGGCCCCACAGCCAAATTACTGGCTGTACCTCGCCTTGGCAATGCTCATTGCCAGTCTCTTAGCCATCATTGGCTACCTCATGTATCGTAACCGGCACCCACGTCACGCAAAATAAGGAGAGATGAGTTTGCTCAAACAGTGGTTGAGCGCCGGCTTGATTCTACTAGCGGTCAGTCTCGGAACTAGACTTAATGCCCATGCCGACAGTGACTATAACCAGGCGTTGAAGACAGCGCCTCAGGGAATTCTTCTGAACAAGACCATGCCTATCCTCAAGGTAGGTTCCGCTAGCAAGAGCTCTGCTACTGTAGTTGAGACAACGAATCCGGCCGCGCCAAATACGCAGGCGGCAGTTATCACCAATGGCCCCGGAAAGTTCGGGGCCATTTGGTCGACAAATGGTAATTACTTTGATTTGACAAAAGACGATACCGTTTCATTTTGGGCCTATCTGGGTAACCGGGGAGCCGAAGCGGGTGAAGGCATGGCCTTCGTCTTACACAACGATCCCAAGGACGGCGGGGCCGCGCCAAACTTTGGCCGCGGTGGCATCGCTGGCGAAACGCTGGGAGTCTGGGGTGTCGATACGGAAGCGCGCCGGAAGAATCCGCAGGACCTGGCCAAGACGGCGATTCAGAATAGTTGGGCGTTGGAATTTGATACCAACTATAACGGTCAGACGGGTCAACGTGCGGCCGGTAAGGCCAACTCGTTTGATGCGAGTTTCCCGAAAGAACATCTGGCCTCGAATTATCCGGGTGATCCAGATACTTACTACCAGTACATTGATACCGGTGGTTGGGGCTGGATTTTCACTCAGAAGAATTATTACTATGCGATGGGGCACAAGGGTCTGATCGCTAATGAATCCAAGCCAGGTTTTCTTTCAAATGGCCAATGGCATCACGTGACGCTCCGGTGGAATGCGGCCGACCAGACGATGGCCTATGTCTTTGACGATGAGGATCCCCAGACGGGTGACCAGCTCCCGGGGATGAGTCGTAAAGTTCGCGTGGACGTTCGTAAGATCGACCCGAATCATACTGGTTTTGCCCGCTGGGGTATCACGGGAACCACCGGGAAACGTTGGGAAAACAACCTGGTAGTCTTTGAAAATGCTCCGGGGTTAGTCGATGCGCAAGCGAAGGCTAAACTGACGAATCTGACGCGTAACCGGGTCGTCCCTGAGGGTGGTGAAGTGGTTTCTGGGTAGCGTCAAGAATCTTGTGTAAATGAAATGCCTTCGTACATATAATATGTA
>NZ_JQCA01000154.1 GCF_001437125.1 Levilactobacillus paucivorans
AGGGCCTAGTACTTTTGGAATGGAAATACTTTCCAACACCAAAAATTCTAGACCCGCAATTCGGGTTGCATCTTCACGGAAATGAAAGCGATTTCAGAGATGCGTATTTTAGCTATGTACAGTTTTTAAAACAGTTCAATTATGATTTAGAGGTTATTAGTGGATGGGATCGTTTAGTTATTGCTAATTGGTTGAGAGAAGCAGAACAACTGTTGATGGTTGAGTTTACATACGATAGCTTTGAACGAATGATAATGAAAGTTAATGTTGTTTTACGCCGTATTCGTGTAGGGCAAACAATCAAGATGACTTCGCAACCTGAACTTGAACGGCCAGAAAATGAACTCGTCAAATTACAACAGGTCAGTGGGCCGTTAGAAGAACAACTTAAAACACATTTGACTATGGGTGAAGTGGCATATTTGGTTGCGCAGATTGACACTAGTGGGTTAATTAAGAACGAAGTGGTTTCACGAGGCTATAATGTTCAGGTAGATTTTCTTGTTAATCATTTCATTGAGGAAGTTGGACGAGAATTAGATATCGACTTGAGTGGTGATCGAGAGCTTTTCCAACATTTAGGATTACATTTCAAGACAACCCTTACGAAAAAGGCTGCACATTTAACGGATTTAATCACTCGGGAGTCTTTTGAAAATATTCAATCAATGTTTCCAAGAGAATATGAGGCTGTTCAGTCAAGCCTAAAAAAGCTTGCGAATAGAGAATTTGCACCTTTCGATAATTCTGCGGAATATGCTTTTCTTACACTGCATATTGTTTCTTCAATAGAAAAAATCAAACACCAAATTAGCAAGAACTTAAGAATCCTATTGATTTGTAACTTAGGCGTTGGTACATCACAGTTTCTTAAATACCGTCTGACAAAGGTATCCGAATCTCACATTGAGATCGCATCGATGGATCAATTAAGTCGCAAGCTTGGAAATGCGGATATAATCATTTCAACAATCTATCTTCCTGATTTGAAAGTCCCTTGTATCAAAGTGTCACCAATTTTAAATGCTATCGACCTTAAAAATATTAAACAACTAGAACAAAAAATTATTGCAGAAAAGATTGAACATTACGCTAAGGAAAGAAAGGAGTGGCAGAAAAGTCCAATGTTAAAAGACCCTCGATTTAAAATTGAAGTGCAACACCTGCTCTACTAGACCAGTTCTTTATTCA
>NZ_JQCA01000155.1 GCF_001437125.1 Levilactobacillus paucivorans
TGTTAGTAATCAAGAAATAATCTTGATTACCAACAACAGTTATTTTAGAACCAAAAAGTCACCAGGCCTTGTGCCTAGTGACTTTTGCATATGGGTTGTTATTGAATACTTTTAACCTCTAGTTAAGTACAAGTCCTCAGGAATGCCAGCCAACACGTCGGCTTCAAAGTCTGGATTGAATCGTTGTGCCTTCAACATGGCCACTTCGTACCCGTGCGGATTAACGCCATGCTTGCGATCAGGCCCCACCACGGGCGTCTCCATAATCTTTGGCACTGTCGTTAATTGGGGATGATGAGCGATGCTATTTAGAACATCAAAGCCTAAGGTTCCCAAGCCAATATTAGTGTGGCGGTCCTTGTGGCTTCCTTGTGGATTCTTCGAGTCATTGAGGTGAATAACCTTCAGTCGATCGACGCCAATCACATGATCGAACTCGTTAAGCACCCCGTCAAAATCCGTGGCAATGTCATAACCGGCGTCGCTCGTATGACAGGTGTCAAAGCAGACCGATAGCCGGTCGTTGGCACTGGTGGCATCCATGATGGCGGCCAGTTCTTCGAAGCTGCGGCCAACCTCAGTTCCCTTACCCGCCATGGTTTCCAGGGCGATCTGAACCGGTTCGTCCGCTGCCGCCAGGATCTCATCGAGACCCTTGGCAATCTGCGCAATTGCGGCCTCCGGGCCAGCGCCAACGTGCGCGCCCGGATGCAGGACAATCTGAGTGGCCCCTAAAGCTGCGGCCCGCTTGATCTCCGCCGTCAAAAATTCCACAGCAAAGCCATAGTTCTGCGGTTTGACTGTGTTGCCAAGATTGACCACGTAAGGCGCATGAATGACCACTGCCCGTTGGTCATGATCGGCCATAAAAGCCTGACCTGCGGCAATGTTGAGCTCTTCGATCGGTTTGCGCCGCGTGTTCTGCGGAGCCCCGGTATAAATCATAAAGACATTTTCACCATACTGGGCCGCCTCCTGAGCCGATCCCAGAAACATGGGTTTGCCTTTCATGCTGACGTGTGATCCAATTAGAAATTCTGACATATTCATTCGTCCTTTCCACTGATGATTAAATCTGCAACACGTTGACTGGCTGTGCCATCTTCCCAGGCACAGAACTTGTGGTTAAATGCCGCCTGTTTCTCACGGTAGGCTGGGAAGTCCCCTTGTTGTTGCCACTCGTCGAGCTGGTCGTAGAAGGCTGTTGCCGTGGTAACCAAGGGACCCGGAATTTCCTTTTGATAGTCAAAATAGAACCCGCGAAGCTGATCGCGATAATGTTCCAGGTCGTAGGCAAAGAAAAGTTGGGGCCGCTTTAGGTTCGCAAAGTCGAACATGACCGATGAATAATCCGTGATCAACAGGTCCGTAATCAGGTAGAGTTCGGCGATGTCGGTATCGGCCAACACTGTCACCCGGTCCTCGAAGCCGCGAATATTCACGGCATCCTTGACCAGATAGTGTGGCCGAATAATCAGATGGGTCCCTGCTGGCACATGCTTGAAGAAGTTTCCGAGATCAAACGGCAGATCGAAGCGATAGACGCCTTCGCTCACAGCCATGTCGTCACGCCAGGTCGGCGCATACGTCACCACTGGCCCACTGACGGGACCCAACAACCGTTGCCGAAGCGCGGCAATCTTGGCCGGTTGATTCTCGTTATAGAGCACATCATTGCGGGGATAGCCCACCGTTAAAAAGTGCCCGCGATAACCAAAGGCCCGCTTAAAGATATCTCGCGAATACTGGTTCGGCGCAATCAAGTAATCCCAGCGTGAGGACGCCGTCACGAACTGCTGATGGTAATCAGCTGTGGACGTTCCGGGGATGGCGACATGTTCGATGTCGGCTCCCAACTTCTTTAGCGGCGTCCCATGCCACGTTTGAATGGTACGGGTGTGCCGGTTGGACCGCCACCAATTCGGCAGACGCGAGTTCAACACCCAGTACTGGGCTCTGGCCATGAGCCAGACCCACTTGGGCGTAAACCGCCGAACCAATTGGACCTCAGGATACTGTCGTTTTAATTTGGCATACTCTCTGGGTTTCACACTGAAGTAAGCCGTCTGACGATAACGCGGGTCGCTAGCCACCAACGCCCGGTATATCGCTGCCGGATTGTCGTTGACGTCCTTCCCGTTAAAGCTTTCAAAGAGGACTAGTCGCCGTTTAATGGGTAAACAAATGAGCCCATCGTTCAAGACGATGAGCCCATAACGAGCAACTAGCTTCAATGACTGAGTAATCTTGCGAACTGCCTTAGTCATGACGCGTGCTCCTTTCAAATTCAACTAGATTAAATCAACGAACCGTGACCGGAACTTGAAGTGCAAGTGTGATCCCACTAAGAAGACGATGAATACGAATAACCAGAATTCTAGCGTCAACAGTGGCCGATCCCAGAACCATCCTGTTCCCAGGAAGGATTCCCGGAAACCAGAAACAATGTAGTAGTAAGGGTTCAATTCCAACAAGTGGACGAATGGTGCGGGGAACGACGTCGTCACGAAGTTAAACAGCACCCCAGACATGTAGAATAACATCCGCATCAAGGATTGTAACAAGATGTGATAGTCTCGAACCAACACACTGATACAAGAATTGAAGATCCCTAATGCCACTAACATACAGATCATGGCAAAGAAATAGTAGATCCACTGGAACCAAGCAACCTTAGGATAAACACCGTTCAAGGCCCCGATAAAGACGGAGAAGACCATCATCGTCCAGAAGGAACTCAGATTGCTGACGATCTTAATCGTTGGTAAAGCGGACACGGGGAACTTCATCTTGGCGACCATGTTGACCCGTTGGAAGATACTCTTTGAAGCATCCAAAGTGGCGCGGTTCATGAAGAACCATGCCGAGTACCCGATAACCATCCATGGCAAGTAACTAACCCCGTTCAATGGTTGACCATGTTTCAAACCAACACCGAACACCAACCAGTAAATTCCGATTTGGATTAAGGGATATAAGTATTCCCACATTAAACCTAAGTAATGACTTTGATAACTGGCTTGATCCTCATAACGGGAAATCCGTAAGATAATCCCCAAACTTGAAATCTGCTCTTTAAATAAGGTGATAACCTCTTTCAAGGCACTGCACTCCTTTAATTTTTAATCGTTAACCTAGTTAAGCAGATCAACGTAACGCCGGATAACCCGCGCAGTGGCGGCTCCGTCGTTAGCAGTATTCCAGTGGCGGTTGAACTGAGTGAAATCAGTCGCCTCGTCGGCCGTAATTGCTGCTGCCAATTGCGCATTCGTCATGAGCATTGGACTTGGCAACCAATCAGCAAGGTCGCTTTGAACCCCAGGATTTTGCTGATAAGCTGGTAAATCAAAAAGATAAAATAGCAAACTGTGTGCATTAGGCAACAGGCTGTAGTCGAATGCCACGGAAGAATAGTCAGTGACCAAGGTTTCGGCAACCGTCAATAACTCCGTCGTACTCAGGTGTTTAGCCACCACAACCTGGGGACCTAATTCACGCTGTAACTGTTCCGCGGCGTTCGCTAAGGCCGGGTGGAGCTTAACCACCACCTTGGCCTTAGGATCCGCACGCAACGCTGCCGCTAACCCTTTCGGGGGGGTAAATGTGACCCCTTCGCGATACGTTGGTGCATACAGAATAACCCGCTGGTCAACCAACTCTGGTGCTAACCGCACAACCCGCTCGTGGGTCTGGTCTCGCCAGTTAGGGTCTAACAACCGATCGGAACGTGGGTAACCCAGAACGTGCATCCGCTGGGCTGACGCCCGGTAGCTGCGTTCAAACACCTGGGCCATGGCCGGGGCTCCCACAACGTATTCGTCGAAGTGGTCATACACGGCTTGGAACCGCCGTTGATCACTTGCCGAACGTTCTGGCGTCGTGGGATCCTCCCAACCGAAGCGTTTGATTGCTCCGGCGGCATGCCACAACTGCACGATCCGCATATTTGCCGGATGTGCCAGCCCACCGAGAAATGCGTAATAGTTATCGCAGAATAAGACCTTAGCGTGCATAACAACGGGAATCCCCGTCAACACGAACCGCAACCCATCCTGAAATTCCTGTATTCGAATTCCATCGTCAACCAATTGCTCCGCCGCAGCGCGTTGTTTCGGCCGGTAAAGCACCCACAACTGCCGATCCGGCGGTAACGACTGGGCCATTTCCCGTATAAAAGGGACGTTGTCGTCAAAGCTCATGAGGTAAACCACATCACGCCTCGACCGCCAACGCCATAGCTGCGACATTAGTCGAACTAACCATAAATAAATCTCTTTCACGTTCATCACCAATATCACTTATTTTCGCTACCCATAACACCGAGAATTATACCACATCTGCCCGGTGAACCTAGAGAATTTTAAAAAGGCTTAAGAAACAGATGAGAGAGTGTGACTAAAGGCGGTTAATCAATGAGCATTAACGTCGATAGATGGCTAATCCCGGTCTTGGATTGTTTGTCTAGCGGGGTTAAGCGGAGTTGACTGCCTTTTGTCACACGTTTCAACTATCAATGTTCAGAGCACAAAACGAGCCTGAGATTTGTGTCCCAGGCCCTCACCTTTCTGGTGTTTTTGCTTATATGGTTCTTGACTGCATGCTTTTAAATTACATAGTCGAAACGTGCGCCCCAGGGCAGCTGGTTCCGCTTAAACCTGACAAGCAAATAATCCAAGACCAGGATTATCTGCTTGTCAGCCTTAATGCTCGCCAGCTAACCGCCCTTGAGCACACTCTTATCTTTTACCACTTTGGCTCGTAGAAATGCCCCAGCACCTTCACCGTATCGGAGATGCTGACGAAGGCCTTAGGATCGGCCTCTTCCATCGCCGTTTCCAGCGCATCCATTTCGTAACGCGTAATCACCGTGAAGAGAATCGTCTTCTCATCGTGGTGATAGGCCCCTTCTGCGCCGTGGACAATCGTGATCCCCCGTCGCATGTGGTTTTGAATACTGTCAATCACGGTCTTTGGTCGATCCGTGATGACCATGACCTGCATCCGCTGTTGCCGCGTAAAGGTCATGTCGATGACCTTGGCATTCACGTAGAGTTCCAAGGCTGAATACAAGGCGTATGGCCAACCGTAAACAAAGCCCGCACTGATCACAATCAGACTGTTGAAGGCAATGTTAATGGTTCCCATGCTCCGTCCGGTCTTCCGCCGAACGACAATTCCGATGATATCCAATCCCCCGGTAGAGATCCCATTCTTCAATGCGAACCCCGTACCGAAGCCGTTGACAGCACCCCCGAAGATCGCACAAATAATAGGGTCACTGGTCAAATGAATTGGTTGAATCAACCGAATCATAATTGACGCGAATAGCACACAAATAAAAGTAAATACAGTGAACGTTTTGCCGATTCGTTTCCACGCCAACACAAACATTGGGATATTAATCAGAAACAACCCCAAGGCAGTGGTGATATGAAAAGCCCCGAGACCCGCGGTTAACGTGTTAACCAATTGGGCCAGCCCGGTCACACCTGACGAATAAATCTTACCAGGTGTCCAAAAGAAGTTCACCGCGATCGACACCAGTAACCCGTAGAAGAACGCTACGGAAAACTTTGTCGTGTAGGTATGCCGTTTCATTAACTGCTGCACATCATCCATGATTTAAAACCCGACCTCACTTATTTCCATCGTTGTTATTGCTCGGCTTAGTATAGCATTTATCCCCCGTGGCGGCCACGACCAAACCGATCTCTTAGTGACTTCTAATTTTTCCAATTCTTCGCAATGAAGTCCGCCCGACCGCCAGCTTCCTGTTCGGCATAAACCCGCGGATTCTTCTTATAGAATTCCTGATGCCGCTCTTCGGCCACGTAAAACGGTTGAACTTCTTCAATTTTAGTGACGATTGGCTGGTCGAATTGCTCCCGATCCTGGAGGGCCTGGCGTGAAGCTTCAGCGACAGCTCGTTGGGCCGGACTGTTAACAAAGATCACGGGTCGGTAGTTGTCCCCCCGGTCCTGAAACTGGCCACTGGCGTCGGTTGGGTCCGTCTGTTGCCAATACAGGCTGACCAATTTGTCGTATGAAATAACCTGCGGATCGAACCAAATTTTCACGGCCTCCGTGTGACCAGTCGTCTGGCTTTTGACCTGTTCGTAGGTCGGATTAGGCACGGTTCCCCCGGTGTAGCCTGAAAGCACTTTTTGAATTCCGGGTAACGTTTCAAAAGGCTGGACCATACACCAAAAACACCCGCCGGCAAAAATTGCTGTTTCCGTTTCACTCATCATAATCACTCCAATTTCTAATGTTTCCATTAAACGTCTTTTCAGGGCTCAGGTCAACCCGTCACCGGGTTAACCACCGTCAGTGCCCACGGTTCAGGGGGATCATCATTAAAAAAAGACTGACCGATCACCCAGATGAGTGATCGGTCAGTCTCATTAATTTAGTGTCTTAGTTGTCCGGAACGCAGCCTACTTATCGGCTGGTTCGTCGGGCGTAATCTGCAAGTCCAAGTCAACCAATTGCTTGTCAGCAACCGTGCTTGGGGCTTCCGTCATTGGTTCCGTGGCCTTCGAGTTCTTAGGGAAGGCAATCACGTCACGAATGTTGTCGCGCTTAGCTAACAGGCGGGCAAAACGGTCCAACCCGATAGCTAAACCACCATGAGGTGGGAACCCGTAATCCAAGGCTCTCAGTAAGAACCCGAATTGCTTGTCGGCACGTTCAGGCGTAAAGCCTAAGGCCTTGAGCATCTTCATTTGAAGTTCACGGGTGTGAATCCGGATGGATCCCCCACCTAATTCCAAACCGTTCAGGATGATGTCATAACTCTGAGCGTAGGCCTTGTGTGGGTCTTCGCCGTCGTTCAAGTAATGTGCATCCCCTTCGGCAGGCATCGTGAATGGGTGATGGGCTGGAACCCAACGCTTTAAGTCGACATCGTAGTCGAACAGTGGCCAGTTGACGATCCAAAGGAAGGCCCACTTGTTCTTGTCAATCATGTCTTGTTCCTTGGCAATGGCCACCCGCAGGAAACCCAAGGTTTGGGCAACGACACGCTTGGAGTCAGCGGCGAACAGCAACAGGTCGCCGCTCTTGGCACCAGTTGCTTCGGTGATCTGCTTGAACCAGTCGCCTTCCTTGAAGAACTTCGCGATAGGGCCACTAAAACCATCATCGGTTACCTTCATCCAAGCTAAGCCCTTAGCACCGAAACGTTCGATGTATTGGCCGTACTTGTCGATATCCTTACGGCTGTACTTGTCAGCACCACCAGGAACGGCGATTGCCTTGACTTGGCCACCGTTAGCAACGGCGCCAGAGAAGACCTTGAAGTCGGTGTTGGCCATGATAGCCGACAAGTCCTTCAATTCCATGCCGAACCGGACATCTGGTTGGTCGGTCCCGAAGCGCGCCATGGAGTCGTCCCAGTCCATCCGTTCGAATGGTAACTTGACGTCCACGTTTAACGTGTCCTTCATGACCTTAGCGATCAGGCCTTCGGTAATGTCTTGAATTTCTTCAGCGGTCAGGAATGACGTTTCCAAATCGATCTGCGTAAATTCTGGTTGACGGTCACCCCGCAAGTCTTCATCACGGAAACAACGCGCGATTTGGTAGTAACGGTCAAAACCAGATCCCATTAACAACTGCTTGAACAGTTGTGGAGATTGTGGCAAGGCGTAGAAGTGGCCCTTGTAGATCCGTGAAGGCACCAGGTAGTCACGGGCACCTTCTGGCGTCGACTTGGTTAAGTCCGGCGTTTCGATGTCAACGAACCCATTTTGGTCGAAGTAGCTGTGCACGGACTGTACAATCCGGTTACGCAGCATCAATGACCGTTGCATTTCTGGACGACGTAAGTCCAGGTAACGGTACTTCAGCCGTAAATCATCGGAAGCGTTGACGCCATCCTTGATTTCAAATGGTAAGTCCTTGGCCTTGTTTAAGAGGTTGATGCCGGTAACTCGGACTTCAACCTTCCCCGTACGCATGTCAGGATTGATTTCCTTTGGTGTCCGGGCAACAACTTTTCCTTGGACTTCGATCACGTATTCGCTACGAAGTTGGTCGGCAACGGCTAAGGCGTCCTTGTCGTATTCTTCACTGAAGACCAATTGAACCAAGCCTTCACGGTCGCGCAAATCAACGAAGATCAGGCTCCCAAGGTCCCGGCGCTTCTGCACCCAACCCTTTAAAACGACAGTTTGATCGAGGTATTGTTCATCGACTAAGCCGGCGTAAGTGGTCCGTTTTAAATTCTTTTCCATAACTTTTCCCCTCTTATTTCGCCGTAAACTTGGTAGCCACGACTTTTTCAAAATCTTGATAAATATCGGCTAATGGCACGCTGATTTCTTCACCCGTTGCCATCGACTTCAGGTTGGCCGTTTGGTCAGCCAATTCCTGACTCCCAATCGTCAACGTGTAAGCCGCTGACAAACGGTTGGCTGTCTTGAATTGGGCCTTAGGTTTGCGACCCAAGTAGTCTCGGTCGGCGGTTAAACCAGCCGCTCTGATCGACTGAACCAACTTCAAGGTTTCCAATGACGTATCGTCACCGATACCAACCACGTAGACGTCTAAGGCATTGTCGTTTGGCACGGCAACCTTCTCGGCCTGCATCAATAAGACCAGACGTTCCACCCCAAGACCGAAACCAACACCCGGCATGTCAGGTCCACCCAGTTCTTCCACGAGACCATTGTAGCGGCCCCCAGCAAGAACAGTGGTGTACCCTTCACCTAAGGCTGGTGAATCAGCCATGATTTCAAAGATGGTGTGGTTGTAGTAATCCAACCCCCGAACCATGGTAGCATCAACGTCATAGGCAATGCCTAAGGCGTCTAAGCTGGCCTTAACGCGATCAAAGTGACTTGTGGCGGCTGGCGTCAGGAAGTCCAAGATGGATGGCGCATCGGCCACGATGGCCTGGTCATGCTTGTCCTTACTGTCAAGGACCCGCAATGGATTTTTGTGCAGCCGAACCTTGGAATCGTCACTCAATTCGTCAAAGTGAGGTTCCAAGAAGTCGATCAAGGCTTGACGGTAAGCATCGCGAGATTCCTTGTCACCCAAAGTGTTCAAGGCTAACCGCAAATGCTTCAAGCCCAACTTGCCTAAGAGGCTCATCCCCAAAGCAATGACTTCGACATCTAATTCAGGGGCGTCACTCCCAAAGGCTTCCACCCCGATCTGATGGAATTGACGTTGCCGACCTGATTGGGGCCGTTCGTAACGGAACATTGGTCCCATGTAGTAAACCTTGTAAGGCTTCTGGGTCTCGGGACCGTAAAGCTTGTTTTCAACAAAGGCCCGAACAACTCCGGCCGTTCCTTCTGGCCGTAAGGAGAGGTGGCGATCACCCTTGTCCTTAAAGTCGTACATTTCCTTGGTCACGATATCGGACGTATCGCCTGAGGTGCGTGAGAAGACCTCAAAATTTTCAAACATCGGGGTCCGAATCTCATCGAAGCGGTAGGTCGCAAACAGCTTGCGGGCCGTGGCTTCGACGTATTGCCAGATCTGTGAGTCGCCTGGTAAGATGTCGGCCGTTCCCTTTGGTCGTTGATAACGCATGAGCATTCTCCCTTTCTACGCCTGCTGAAAATAAAAAACGCCCCTGTCAATAGACAAGGGCGCAGGTATGCACGGTACCACCTTTAATAATTTCTCTGCAGGATAACGTTGCAAACGAATGACGGGCAACCGTCATTAGCCTCAAAAGTGTCTTCGAAGTCACGCCGCTAACCGCTCTCAGCAACACGGTCTCTCTGGAAACGGGCTTCCTTCTACTAATCTTTCTCATTGGCAATCTATTTTATTCTTCCTAAGCTTACTGAAATGGGCGTGAAAAGTCAAGGTGACTTACCTGAAATTTAACAGGAATGAAAGCCTGACGTGGTATAATAAAAACTAATTTATTTAAGGAGATTTCATATGCATTTTAAACCACGCAACTGGCCGGGAATCATTACCGCGCTGGTTATCCTCTTGGTTGCCGGGGGGCTACTCTTTAGCTTTACCCGCAGCAACTCTGTGACCGCCACCATCAGTAACCTCAACCTGCGTGACGGGCCGGGACTGACCTACAAGGTCACCCACAAAATTGAAAAAAATACCCGTCTCACCATTATCGGTGAAAAGGACAACTGGTATCACGTTCGCGATCACAACAACCATTTCGGTTGGGTGGCCAGCTGGCTGGTCGATCATCCAGGCAAATTGAAACGGGCTACTAGCCTCTCCGAAGCTACCATCGTGCTCGATCCGGGACACGGAGGTAACGACTCTGGAGCCCTCTCCATCGACCAGAAGCATAACGAGAAGACGTACACATTGGCCATGGCGCGACAGGTTGCCAAGCAACTCCGTGCGACCGGCGCTCACGTTATCATGACGCGTGACAGTGACAAGTACGTCAGCCTGCCGGATCGGCCATCGTTGGCCAATACCAAGCAAGCCAGTGCCTTCATCAGTTTTCATTTTGACTCCTCGCCCTCTAGTAACTTAGCCTCCGGGACCACGACCTACTATTACCACCGCGACACGTCCTACGAACTGGCTGAGGATATCAACGGTGAGATGAACGACCTCCCCCTCCAGAATCGAGGCATTAAGTACGGCAACTTCGAAGTTATCCGAGACAACAATCGGCCTTCCTTGTTGCTCGAAATGGGCTACATCAACACCAAGAAGGATTTCCATTACATTCAAAGTACCCAGTATCAGAAACAAGTGGCGACCCGCGTCGTCAAGGGCTTGAGCACCTACTTTAAGGCCGGAAACTCTTAGCCATGGTGTTACAATAGAGTCGTCAGAGGACGTCGTTAGTCAGGATCATCTGGCTCACGGCGTCCTTTATTTTCGCGAAAGAAGGTTTTTCAATGTTATCTTCTGAATGGCTAGCCCAACTCCCGCTCCGGCAGGTCACCGGAGTGGACCCGGTCTCCGGTGGGGACATCAACGATGCCTATCGCCTGCAAACCGCCGAGGGGCCGTACTTTCTGCTAGTTCAACCACACACATCAGCCGCCTTTTATGACCACGAGGTCGCGGGCCTCCACGCCTTGGGTCAGGCCATCAACGTGCCCGAGGTCCTCGGGTCGGGTCAGATCGACGGCGATGCTTACCTAATTTTGGAATATCTAGAAATTGGTCAAGGCAGTCAATGTGAACTCGGCGAGGCTGTGGCTCGGGTTCATCAGGTCACCGCACCCCGATTCGGCTTCGACCAAAACAATTTAACCGATAAGCTACCTAAGAACAATACCTGGCAAGCTGACTGGACCCACTTCTATCTGGAACAACGTCTCGATCCCCTGGTTAAAAGGGCCCAGGAACATCACCTCTGGAATGCTGATCGCCAACAAGCCTACGATCGCGTCCGTCAGAACATCATCGACGAGAATCAGCATCGCCAAATTACCCCCTCGCTGCTACATGGGGATTTGTGGTCCGGCAACTACCTCTTCACGGCCGACGGCACACCGACTCTGATTGATCCCGATGTCCTGTACGGTGACCGGGAGTTTGATCTCGCTATGACCACCATCTTCGGGGGGTTCTCCGCTGACTTCTATCGTGGCTATCAAGAACGCTATCCGTTAACGGCCGGCTATCAGGAACGCCTACCCCACTACCAACTCTACTACCTATTGGCGCACCTGAACCTCTTTGGGGAAACCTATGGTGGAGCCGTGGATAGTGTATTGGCCCGCGGCTAAAATATTATGTAAGTTAAAGGCGTCCTACCGGGAATGGTGGAACGCCTTGTTTTTGAACAATTCTATATAGTCGAGACGTGTAAAAAAGGGCAGCCGACTCCGCTTAACATTGATAACCAAGAAATCCCAAAACGGGATTTCTCGGTTATCAATGTTAATGCTCGCCGGCTAAACGCCCTTTTTTACACGCTTAACCATTCCTGCAACTCCGCCATCCGGGTCACGCGCACTTCTGGTTGGCTCTCGTCCACAATCATGTGTTCCGGATCGAACATGGCCCCCGCCATACCAGCGCGGTGACCCGCCGCAATATCCAGGTTGCGGTCACCGATCATTATGGCCGCCTTGGGGTCAATGTCATAACGCGTCAACAGGGACTGTAAGCCACTGGGATCCGGCTTACGGGGAAAGTGATCATCGGCCGTCACCATGTCAGTAAAGTAATCCGCTAAGCCCAGATCACCTAGAAAGTCCAATGCCCCCTTGTCACGATGCGTCTCCAGGTAATTGTGGCCCCCGGCGGCGACAATCGCTGACAACAGATCGGCCACCCCATCGAAGACCCCGGCATTGGCAATCGCTTCGCCCACAGACCGTTGATAGATCTTTCGCAGACGTTCCTCATCCAACTGGTACTCGGCCATGAATCGTTGGAAGGCCGTGCCCACACTGTGCTGCCGCATGGCTTGGTAAATAGCTTCCGTATCGATCTCAAAATCATTGACGCCACTGGCTACCAGGGCGTCGCTAAAGGCCCGCACCATCCCCGGGTACGTATTCACCAGCGTGCCATCAAAATCCCAAAAGTAATGTTGATAACGCATCATTTTCCTCCTAAAAAAGGAGTCGGACTGTGCCGACCCCCTCGTGATCATTGTTTACTTGTGATCTGTGTCAAACCAGATCGTAACTGGGCCATCATTGACTAAGGCCACCTGCATGTCAGCACCGAAGACCCCGGTTGCTACGGGAATCCCCGTGGCCGCCATCTTCTGATTAAATTCGTCATAAATCTTTTCGGCATGGGCCGGGTCACCGGCATTCCACGAAGCTCGGCCGGTTGCCCTTCTTGGTGTTGGCGTAAAGCGTGAATTGGGACACAGAGAGCACGCTACCGTCGACGTCGTTCAGGCTCAAGTTCATTTTGTCATCAGCGTCTTCAAAGACCCGTAGCTTGCTAATCTTGCGTACCAGGTAGTCCACCTCTTCGCTGGTGTCACTATCCTCGGCACCGACCAACAGGCAGAAACCTTTTTTAATGGCCCCATGAACCTCACCGTCAATAGTGACGGAAGCTTCACTGACTTTTTGCAATAGAATTCGCATATTGACCCTCTTTTAGTGGAACGCCCGCTTAACCACGTAGACGTCCGCAATGTTTTTAATATTATCCATGATTCGCTGTAACTCGATCAGGTTCCGCGTTCCCAAACTAATGGAAATAGTAGCCATCTTGTTGTGGTCAACCTTCCCATTAATGGACGTGAGGTACTTGGTGCTGTTGTTAATGGACCGCAGCACATCGTTCAACAGCCCATTACGATTGTAGCCTTGCACTTCGATATCGGCGTTGTAGTTGGTCTTATCGCCGGCGAGATTCCCCCAGCGAACCGACACAATTCGTTCGCCATTATCCTCAGCATGCCGGACATTTGGGCAATCCGTCCGGTGCACGGAAACCCCGCGCCCCTTGGTAATGTACCCAATGATGTCATCGCCAGGAACCGGTGAACAACAGTGACTCAACCGAATCAACAGGTTGTCGACTCCTTCGATAACCACGCCATCGGTGTCTTTATTCTTGCGATCCTTCTTGTCACTCTCCGGATCATTCTTGATCGTTTGATGCTCTTCCAGCAGTTCCCGTTCCTCTTGCCGCCGGCGTTCGTCCTCAGCGGCCTGACGGACATCATCCGTCAACCGGTTCACCACGCCGCGTGGTTGAACATCTCCAAAACCGATCGCTGCTAGCAAATCATCGGCGTGTTGATAATGCATCTTACCGATCACTTTTTCCATGTTGGCCTTGGTCATCAGGGCCTTGGGATCGTAACCCATTTCACGTAAGAGCCGTTCGATAGAATCCTGTCCTTGAACAATATTCTTTTCGCGATCACTCTGCCGGAAGAACTGCTTGATCTTGTTACGGGCCCGCCGCGTCGAGACCAACTTCATCCAATCTCGACTAGGACCAGCCGAACTGGACGACGTGCGAATATCGACGATGTCCCCGTTCTTAATCTCGTAGTTCAGGGGGACAATCTTCCCATTGATAGTGGCCCCGGTGGTATGGTGCCCCACCTCGGTATGGATGGCATAGGCCATGTCTAATGGTCCGGAACCCTTCGGCAGTTCCAGCACGTCGCCCTTAGGGGTAAACGCGTAAACGTGATCGCCAAAGAGTTCCCCTTTGACACTGTCCATAAAGTCGGAGGCGTCATCGGTATCTTCCTGTAGTTCAATGATGTGCTTGAAAATATTGAGCTTGTCGCCGGAATTGGTTTCTTGAACCTTGTCCTTGACCCCTTCCTTGTAAGCCCAGTGCGCCGCCACCCCATATTCGGCAACGGCGTGCATTTCCTTGGTTCGGATTTGCACTTCGAGGGGCTTACCTTCAGGGCCAATCACCGTGGTATGCAGGGATTGGTACATGTTGGCCTTAGGCATCGCGATGTAGTCCTTGAAACGGCCAGGCATTGGCTTCCACTGAGAGTGAATTGCCCCGAGCACTGCATAACAGTCCTTGATGGTATCCACGATCACCCGGATCGCCAGCAAATCATAGATTTGACTAAATTGTTTGTGTTGATCCTTCATCTTCCGGTAAACGGAATAGATGTGCTTGGGCCGGCCATAGATCTCGGGCTTTAAATTCAGGTCCGCGATGGATGACTGAATCACCTTGATGGCAGCGGCAATGTACTGTTCTCGCTGGTCTCGCCGTGAATTCATGAGGTGCACGATCCGATAATATTGTTGGGGGTTCAGGTAACGGAGCGAAACATCCTCGAGCTCCCACTTGATCGTACTAATCCCCAAACGATCGGCCAGTGGGGCATAGATTTCCAGCGTTTCATTGGCAATCCGCCGTTGTTTGTCCGGCCGCAAGTGCTGTAACGTCCGCATATTGTGGAGTCGATCGGCTAACTTAACGATCATGACCCGAATATCCTTGGACATGGCCAGCAAGAGTTTCCGGTGGTTTTCTGCCAACTGTTCTCGGTTCGACTTGTATTTAATCTTCCCAAGCTTGGTGACGCCATCCACAATCAAGGCCACGTCGTCACCGAAGAGTTCACGCACGTCACTCAACGTCACCCCGGTGTCTTCCACGATATCGTGTAAGAACCCGGCGGAAACTGTTTCGGGATCCATATTCAGATCGGCTAAAATGCCGGCAACCTGAATAGGATGCATGATGTAAGGTTCACCAGATTGACGGAATTGATCTTTGTGCGCTACCGTCGCAAAATGACAGGCCTTAACCACCATTTCCACGTGTTGTGCATTCATATATTTGCTAACTCGAGCAATTACTTCTTCAGCTGTCCAGACGCGTTCCTTGGTCATATTGAACGCCACCACCCTTAAATTTTAAAATTTATGATTCGACAGATTTCTTCGTTTGTGTTAACCCGTAGCCTAAATAGGACAGGCAGAGATAAACAATTGCAAAATACCGGGTATATTGTGGCAAGAAAAGCATTGCCCCAATTAAATATACCATGGGCCAAATGATGACCCACCAACCGGGTTGTGATCGCCGAAAAATCCAACGCCCCAACATCACAGCTAACAGCCCATTAATGACAATTAAGAGGCCCCCAAAACGCCAAACCGGGCTAATTCCAATCCAAGTTGCTAAAGCCGGAACCAGTAACGCCAGCCGATCCTTTCTAGAACTGCCATATGCCCTCACCCATCTCTCATGATAATTGCAACCATTTTAGCATGTTTTCAGCTAGATTTCATTAAGTTATCTTGGGGTTTGTAACTCCAAGACCATTGATGTTGCCGCCAGGAGATATAACGGCGCCGTTTCGGTCCGTAAAATTCGCGGTCCCAGACCCACAAGTGTCGTCTGTGCCGCCGTCGCCTGTTCAACTTCGGCGGGACTAATCCCACCTTCAGGACCAAAGATGGTCAGGAGCGTTTGTCCCGGTCTTAGAGCCGTTAGCTGTTGATTTAAGGCACTCTGCTCCCCTTGCTTGGCTGATTCTTCATAAGCCATCAAGCGGACGTCTACCGGCTGTTTAAGCACGTCAGCCAGACTGGCCGCATAGCTAACCTCCGGCCGGTGTAAACGATGAGATTGTTCGGCCGCAGCCGCCGCAATCTTATTCAACCGGGCGACCTTCTTGCCAGCTTTGTTGCCTTGCCACTTAGCCACCGACCAATCGGCAGCGTAGAAGACAATGTTCGTCACGCCTAATTCCGTGGCCTTTTGGGTAATCCACTCGGACTTTTCCTGCTTGGGTAACCCACACGCGATGGTCACAGCCACTGGCAATTCGACCTCGGGCGTCGGCACCGCCGTCAGCGTCACCGTGGCTTCGGGTTCCATGACCGTGAGCGATCCCACAAAGAGGTGGGCCGTGCTATCAACAAATTCCGCCTGATCACCTATCTGGGCCCGCATAACGCGGATCCAGTGACGGGCAATCGTTTCCGGCAAGACCAGGTGATCACCGGTCTGATGCGGGTCATCTAAGAAATAACGTTGCATGCCTACTCATCCTCCGTTGGCTTGTGGGCAATCACGCCACGCCAATCCTTCATTTGTAGAATGTTATCAATGATAAAGCCTTGTTTCTTCTGCGCAGCCACCACGGTCTCCAGCTTATCGGCAATGATGCCCGACGTCAGAAAGTAACCACCGGGCGTTAAGTTTTCCCAGACTTGAGGGACCAGCGGTAAAATAATCTCCGCCAAGATGTTAGCCACGACCAGGTTTACGGGTTGGTGAATGCCCTTCAAAAGATCGTTAGGCTTAGCCACCACGTCACTGGCGACCGGATTCAAGTCAAGATTAGTCTTAGCTGAACGTACGGCGACTTCGTCGAGATCAAACGCAGTGATGGCCTTGACCCCCATAAGTTTAGCCGCAATGCTCAATACCCCGGAACCCGTGCCCACGTCATACATGGTTTCGCCACCGCGAACCACCATTTCTAAGGCTGTCAAGGACAGCCGGGTCGTGGGATGGGTCCCCGTTCCGAAGGCCATTCCGGGATCTAGCCTGATCACTTTTTCCTCAGGCTGTTCGGGTTGATAGTCTTCCCAACTTGGCGTCACCGTCAAGTAGCGGGTCACGCGAACTGGATGGTAATACTTCTGCCAGGCCGTTGCCCAACTCACATCATCAACGGCAGCTGTCGTGACCGTCCCAGGAAGTGGATCCAGGCCAAATTTAGCCAGACCAGCGACCCGTTGCTTAATGGTGGGTAAAATTTCTGGAATAAAAAGGCTCTTTGTCAAATGGTGTTGAAGGATAGTTTCTATCCTTTGGAGATCTCCTCG
>NZ_JQCA01000026.1 GCF_001437125.1 Levilactobacillus paucivorans
GTAATTCCTAGTATAGCACAGAATCAAAAAAGACCAATAGGGTATACCCTAATGGCCGTTTGATATGAACTTATTTTGTTTTATATTTATCTTGAACAGCAAGAATTTTTGTTAAATATTCCATATCTAAATCTTTTCCCAAGGAGTCTTGATAATCTGTTTCAACGACAAATTCCTTCACTGTGCCACTCATGGTCTGATATATGAAATAAATATAAACGGGCTTTTTATTAACGAAGCGCTTTAATGCTTTATAATTAGACGTAAGACGATTCTTAACTGCGTCTAAAAAGCGTCCTTTAGGAATAACAATAGTTCTCATTTCGTGACTTTTGATGGGAATAAAACCAGTCGCCGAAATTTCATCGCCATTTTGAATATTCACCATTTGAAGGTAAGGATATAAGTCCTTATCTTCATATTGCTTTTTATAGTTCTTAGACTTTATCTTATCTATAAACAATAAAAATAAGCGATATGTCCAAGACCTTGTCGTATGCGTAGTGGATGTAAGCTGATTCCTGAGACAACTTTTAAGAGAGCGTATAATGAATAAATCG
>NZ_JQCA01000156.1 GCF_001437125.1 Levilactobacillus paucivorans
ATAAAGAACTGGTCTAGTAGAGCAGGTGTTGCACTTCAATTTTAAATCGAGGTTTTTTTTGAAAACGTGGTGAAAAAAGTTTTTTTATTTTCTGAGAATCCGATTAGTCAGCTGGCATGATTTCTTACCTGGCGCCAATCAAACCGGTTTTCAATCCGAGTTCTGGCGATTCGTTAACACCTGGATTATTTAAACGGCTCATTGACTCGCAATCAGAAAAAAGTGCACAAAAAAACCAGCCACACACAGTGACTGGTTAAAGTTGGGCTAGCTGGGTTCGAACCAGCGCATGACAGGATCAAAACCTGTTGCCTTACCACTTGGCTATAGCCCAATAATAAAATGGTGGGGAGTGGATTCGAACCACCGAACCCGAAGGAGCGGATTTACAGTCCGCCGCGTTTAGCCAGACTTCGCTACCCCACCAGAAACTTGAAACGCCGAAACGAATCAACGTTTATTATCATACAGAATTCTGCATAAATCGTCAAGCATTTTTTGCCATGTTTTTAGTTTAAATTCAGAATACGGACCCGTTGCCGCCATTCTGAAGCAAAATCATCCTGAGTCCACTCGTTAATCCGCCGGTTATGGTAGCCGACTGCCTGATCGTAATACCAGGATCCGTCCAGTTGCCGAGGCGTAAAGTGGCGGTGAACGTGCCCAAAGAGGACCGTTTCTACCTGATTTTTTGCCAGCAACTCCCCCATTTGGGGACTACCTAACAGCGCGTTGGCCATATTCCAGAAACGGTTGTCATCCGTGTAACGAATGAATTCCCGTCGGGGCACAAAGTGGGTCATGAACAGCACTCGTTTGCCAGCGTCACGGGCCAAGTCGAGTTGGTCTTGAATCAAGGGCAGTTCCGCCGCCAAACGTTCCGGATCGGACTGTGGCTGAGAGATACTGCCATCCACCCAGAAGGCCCGCTTCCAGGTCGCAAAGTCTCGGCCTGGAAGGTTATCGGCAAAACCATAATCATACCAGCCGTTGTTCCCCACGATCCGCCAATTGGTTCCGGCAACATCTAAAACCTGTTGATGGAGGTAGGTGGGTGCCAGAGACGTCCCTAACTCGTCGTAGGTGACGTCGTGGAGCATATCGTGATTCCCAGCCACGAAGCGGACCTGCGCGGGTTCTAAGGCCGCCTGCATGCGTTCAGCATAGGCTAACGACTGGGCGAAGTGATTGCTGATGTCACCAGCAATGAGGTACACCCCTACTTGGTGTTGCTTCAACCAAGCCACGTGGGCTGGGATGACGGTGTCGAGTTCTTGATGGTTCACGTCAAAATGCAGATCACTAACCAATGCCACTTTAACCACGAAAAAACCTCCTCCACAAAAAAAGTGCTACCCCCATAGAGTAGCACTTTTTACCGGTTAAATTGATTATTTAATTCCGGCCATTAAATTCTTAATAGGTTTTACCAGAGCGAACAGGATTAATCCAGCGACGATGGCCACAATGGCTACGCCCAGGAAGTACCCACCTTCGTTACCTGGCGTGTACAGCTTAACGGCTTGGGCGTTAACAGCTTGCCCAGCGGCATCGGCCAAGAACCACATACTCATCATTTGAGATTGGAACGCCTTTGGTGCCAGCTTGGTCGTCACCGACAACCCAATTGGGGAAATCAACAGTTCGGCAATTTCAACGATTGCCCAACTCCCGACTAACCACAGTGGGCTAATCTTAGCATCCGTCCCAAACAACGTTACAGGAACAAACATCAGTAAGAAGGAAGCCCCGGCGAACAACATCCCAGTTGCAAACTTGGCTGGTGAACTTGGTTGCTTCTTACCCCAACGGTTCCACAGCATGGCAAAGAATGGCGTGTAGATCAGGATGAACAGTGGGTTTAACATCTGGTACCAAGAAGGTAAGATGTGGAAGCCCAAGAAGTCGTTGTTCGTTTGGTTAGCAGCGAATAAGGCCAAAACAGATGACCCTTGTTCTTCAATTGCCCAGAAGATCGTTGCGGCAATGAAGAGTCCGAGGTATGCCCAAACGTGTTTTCTTTCGGTTGGCGTAACCTTCTTACTCGTCAGGAAGATGACGAAGTAGATCACAGGTGCTGCCAAGGCAATAGTAGAAAGTAACATCACGAAGTTGTTTAAGTTCAGAGAACCTAACAAGAACATCAAGAGAACGACCAACCCGAAGGCAACTAAACCAACGAGCGAACGAACGGTTAACTTAGACATGTCACCTGGTTCCAAGGGGTCGGTTGGGTAAAGACTTTCCTTGCTCAGGTACTTCTTACCACCGTACCAATATTGAATCAAACCAAGGAACATCCCGATAGCGGCCAGAGAGAACCCTAAGTGGAAGTTGTACTTCAGACCTAACCACCCAACGATCAGTGGGGCAACCAGGGAACCTAAGTTAATCCCGAAGACGAAGATCGTGAACCCGGCATCACGCCGAGTGTCACCTTCGTCATAGAGACCCCCAACCATTTCGGAAACGTTAGGCTTTAACAGCCCAGTCCCCAAAACGATCAAGAGAATGGAGATGAAGAGTGCCATAGCACCGGCAGGGATTGATAAGGCAATATGCCCGAACATGATTAAAATCCCACCAATAAAGACAGTCTTACGACTCCCCCATACCCGGTCACTTAAGTAACCACCTAAAACGGATGCCAAGTAAACCATGGACCCGTAGATGGACATTACCGAAGCAGCCGTGGCTTGGTCAAAGCCCAGACCACCCTTGGTAACAGAGTAGTACATGTAGTAGATAAGGATGGCCCGCATCCCATAGTAACTGAACCGTTCCCACATTTCGGTGAAGAACAGAGTCGATAACCCCCGCGGTTGACCAAAGAAAGTGCGGTCTTGGGTAGGCGTTTCTGGTTTGTTATTCAAAACGATAATACCTCCAGTACGATTGTTAAAATGAATATTTTTATTTTTGTTTCGCCGTCAAGAAAAAGGCGGCCGGCAAAGTGTCTCATAGACCTCTAATAAAACATAGTAGTAATTATACTGCATGAAGTGCCGTTACGCAACGGTTTTCGGTGGAGAAAGCGCTGCATACCGCGTCACGCCTAGGAAAAAATAATGATGAAAACATGAGCCGTCTCATGCAATCCTTTTATTTTTTATTCATTCCTCGATTTAAAATTGAAGTGCAACACCTGCTCTACTAGACCAGTTCTTTATTC
>NZ_JQCA01000157.1 GCF_001437125.1 Levilactobacillus paucivorans
TGGCCATGGGCCATTCTTTATTTAATTAGTGTTGCACTTAAAGTGTAAATTCAAGGGCTAAAATTTGCGGTGGCTGTAACCATTTACCTAATCATCGGCCTGCTGGCACAACGTCCGATGACCCTACCGCACGTGCTACTGAGTTACTTGGGACTCGCCACAATTGGAAATAGTGCCTGGTACATCTTTATCATCTTATTTCTCTACCTGCTCACCTACCTGGCATGGGAACTCTTCCCCACCAATAACCGCCGCGCCATTGCCTTTATCATTATCGGTAGCGGCGCCTACATGTTAATTGCCGGCTGGTTACTCCCAGAGTATTATGCCAACACGGTCTTCTGTTACGTTGCAGGGATGCTCTATGCCCACTATAAAACGGCGATTGAACGGGCCGTTTGTCGCAACTGGTTCCGCTATCTGACCGTCGGCTTAGGCGCACTCATCATCTTTGCTGCCAGCTATCTGCTCTGTGCCAAGACGTCTGGCTTGATTCGCCTCGCCAGCTATCAAGTTGCGGGTATCATGTTTGCCTTTTGCTTTGTCTGGTTAGCCATGCGCTTTCGGATTCATAATCCAGTGCTGGCCTACATTGGGGGGCCTGGCATGTTCTCCATTTATATCCTCCAACGAATTCCCATGATGCTCTTAAAGCGAACAGGACTGGCTAGTCAGCCCGTACTCTACTTTATCAGTGTCTTGGTAGTCACCCTGTTGCTAGGCTGGCTGTTTGACAAGGCTTATGGGACCGTTTGGTCATATGGGACTGGTCGCCGTAAGACGCGTACGGCGTCATAAGTTAGTTTCTGCAATTTTTGGATTTTTAAAATGGCATGATTCCGATATTTATTCGGAGTCATGCCATTTTTTATTGCCAGTATCCCAAATCTGGAAAAATAATGGCGCGTTCAACGTCAGCACCTGCTAACTTTGAACAATTCCTCGATAAATTTGTCTGCCATTCTCCGTTAGATACGGATAGATCAGGTTAAGATTCATTTGGGCTGAATCAACTGGAAAATCAAAGGTGTTCTTTGGCCCGCGCCTTAACTCCCAAGCATAATCCATTGTCAAAAGAACCATGATTAAATTATCATACTGTGACGTCGTAATATCCCGACGAAAAACATCAAACTTGACCATCCTAGTAAAGCATTGTTGATAGGCCGCATATAAACGTTTACGAAATAATTGTATCGACACCCTGAGCGTTGGATTATCATTCACAATGGCATCAAAGTCCATAAAAAAGAATTTATTTCGTTGCTTCAATTCGGTTGACTTTTTAAAGATTTTAACCAGTTCGTTCAGCGCCGCCTCGCCTGTCTTTGAGGAATTATCCGCAAATTCAACAAAATCCAGTTCAATTTGCTGCTGGATAGTAGCTAGTAAATCTGCTTTATGGTGAAAATGATACGTTAGATTACCAATCGTGGTGCCGGCCTCTTTGGCAATATCCCTTAAAGAAACCGCATCATAGCCCTTTTTATTGAAAAGTCCGATAGCTGTTTCAATAACTGTTTCCTGTGTATCCTTCGACATACTTACACCTCTCAAATTGAAGTATAGCATACAAAAATATATTTGACGTTTCATCCAGTACAGTGTACTGTAAAAGACGAACTAAACTTAGGAGATGCTACGATGACAAAATATCGATATGACACACAATGTTTAATTGAGGGTAAAACGCTCGATGAGAATAAAATTAATGCATACTTCCGAAAAAACTTTGATGGCGACAGTTTAATTGCCGTTGGCGATGAGACGCTCATAAAAATTCATTTCCACACCAACGCCCCCTGGGAGATCTTAGAGTATTGTGCCTCCTTAGGAGAAATCTTCGACATCGTCGTTGAAGATATGGACCGGCAATCGCGGGGGCTCAAGGGTTAAAAACAGGCCAAATAAAAAACACCAATCGCCTAAACGATTGGTGTTTTTTGCTGAAACTACTTGCGACGGCGTTCGGTAATCCGAGCAGCCTTACCATTACGGTCACGTAAGTAGTAGAGCTTAGCACGACGTACCCGACCTTGACGGATAACATCGATTTGAGCAACACGTGGTGAGTGAAGTGGGAAGATCCGTTCAACCCCAACACCGTTACTGATCTTACGTACAGTGTAGGTAGCTTGGATACCGGCACCCTTACGCTTGATTACGACACCTTCGAACAATTGGATACGTTCGCGGGTACCTTCGACGATCCGGGCGTGAACCCGAACAGTGTCTCCGGCACGGAAGTTAGGAACATCGTCCCGCAATTGTTCGTTGTTGATCTTTGCAATTAAAGTATTTTGGCGCATATTTTATTCTTTCCTTTCGCCAACATTCATTCTCAGTCTCGACAGCGGAATGTTGTTTCTGTGGCTAAACAGCCAAAAGTAAGTGTACCATAATCGAAAATGCCTGTAAAGGTTATTTTCTTGACTCGTTACGGCGTTCCTCTTCCTCGATCCGCACGTCGGCCAACAGATGCTTCTGTTCCTTGGTCAACTGGCTATGGTCGATGAGGTCGGGCCGTCTGAGATAGGTCCGACGCAGGGCCTCTTTCTGGCGCCATTCGTCGATCTTACCGTGATTGCCGCTAATCAAGACATCTGGTACCGGCATCCCCCGGAAGTCGGCTGGCCGCGTGTATTGCGGGTATTCCAGCAGGCCTGAGGAGAAGGAGTCGCCCGGTGCCGATTCGGCATTGCCGAGCACCCCTGGTAACAGGCGCACCGTGGCATCGATCATGACCATGGCGGCGAGCTCGCCCCCGGTCAGGACGAAGTCTCCCAGGGAGACCTCATCGGTAACCAGACTGCGAATCCGCTCGTCATAGCCCTCGTAATGGCCACACAGGAAGGTTAAGTGGTCCTCATGGGCAAATTCTTCGGCCACGTGCTGATTGAACGTCACACCAGCTGGATCCATCAGGATCACGCGACCCTTGCCGAGACCTTCTTCAGCAGCTTGTTTCTCGGTAGCGGCCACGGCATCGAAGATTGGTTGGGGCTGCAACAGCATCCCCGCCCCACCACCAAATGGGTAGTCATCGACGTTGCCGTGTTTGTTGGTCGAGTAGTCCCGAAAGTTAGTGACGGGCATGGTCAGATGACCATTCTCAATGGCCTTACCGACGATTGAATCATGCATGGGACCCGTAAACATATCTGGAAATAAACTTAGTACATCGATCCGCATTACTCGAGTCCCTCCATTAATTCCACCGTAACCTGGTGCTGATCGAGGTCGACACCCTTGATCACCTGTTTAATCTTCGGTAACAGCAGGTCCGGCTTGTCGGGACGAGCCACGACCCAAACGTCATTGGCTCCGGTCTGCATGATATCCTTGATGGTCCCCAACTTCTCGCCATCCTCTGTGACGGCATCCAACCCGATGATTTGGTGGTAGTAGTACTCGCCGGGCTTCAGATCGTCGTCTTCCAACTGGTCCGCCGCAATCTTTAAGGTACTCTGCTTGAGATATTCCACGTCATTAATGGATGGCTTACCCTTAAAGCTCAGCAGAATAAAGTTCTTGTGTTGCCGCACGGAGGCAATCTCAAAAACCTCTGGCGTTGGTTGGTCCTTGCGAAAAGCGTAGACCTTGTGCCCCACCACAAACCGTTTCTCGGGGAAATCCGTGGTAGCAATCACCCGAACTTCACCCTTAATGCCGTGGGTATTCACAATTGTCCCAATCGTATAGTAGGTCATCTGACCCGCCTCCATTCGTTTTAAATTATTTTGAATTATTTACTTATTTATGAGAACAAAAAAACTCGAGGAAACGTTACCGCCTCACTCGAGAGTCTTTGTCGGGCGGTCATCAATGATGAGTCGAACCCGTTTATTGCCTTGAACGCGAACGCTATAGACGATCGTACGAATCGCCTGCGCCACGCGGCCTTGTTTACCGATCACCCGGCCGATATCGTCCGGATGCACGGTTAACCGATATTCGTAGAAACGCTCCGTCTCCTGAGGTGTAACCACCAGAGCTTCGGGATGTTCCACGAGTGGGCTAACAATTGCTAGAATTAATGCCTTAAAATCGGTCATGGCTAATCACTACTTTTTAGTGTATTTAGCTTCGTGGTATTGCTTCATGATCCCGGCGTTAGAAAGCAAGTTCTTAACCGTATCTGAAGGTTGAGCACCATTGTTCAACCAGTTCATGATAGATTCTTCTTCTAACGTGATTTGGGCAGGTTGGGTAACTGGATTGTAAGTACCAACTTGTTCGATGAAACGACCATCACGAGGGCTCCGTGAATCGGCAACCACAATTCGGTAGAATGGGCGCTTCTTTGAACCCATCCGCTTTAAACGAATCTTTACTGACATGTAGACACCTCCTGTATTTCTTTCAACGTGTAATAATATACCAGTTTCTCAATGTGATGTAAAGGGTTTTTTCTTTACACCTGCAATTTATTCAAATGGGCGTTGTAACCAGGCCCGATCGTCCGGGGTCAAATAGGACCGATTCGTCGCAATCCAGCGTTGCACAGCACCATAGTTATTAAAGTCCAGTCGACTCTTGAAAAGCCCGGCATGACTCAGGTCGCGGGCAAATTGTAAGTCGGCTACCGTAACCGGTGCCTGAAAGAGTGGGTTTTCTGGTGCCCGAGCGCCCCACTCATCGGCGAGGATCGCCCGGGCATTCTTAAACCACGCCGTTTGATTAATTAAGGCACGTAATTCCTTACCCGATAACTGGGTTGTCATGACTGAGACCTCCTTAAGGCTTGCCACTGTGGGTCCGTGCTCAGGCTAATCACCGTTCCTGGTGGATCTTTAACGGAAAATTGGTCCGCGGGACTCGTGAGTAGCCAGATGATGGGCACTGGTAATGTCGGCCGTAAGCGTTGTTCGCCATAGCCATCAGTGAGAATCAGGACCAGCTGTCCACTGGTCGTTGTCAGTAGGCGTGGCAAACTATCCAGCACGGCTTGAAAGACTGTTCCCCCGCCACCCGTGCGTACGAGGCGCTGAGGACGTTTCTCCAACGTGAAACGCTGATCGAGATGAACGCTAGCATCGAAGGGATAAACAGTCACCTGAGCCGGATAAACGGCCAATAACGCCGCCAATTGGCCCAAGAGGTACGCAACTTCCTGATCACCCATTGAACCCGACTCATCGACAAAGACCGACAACCGTTGCCAGGTTGCCACAATTTGACCCGGTAATTCCATGCGGGCGGGTTGGCGGCGATTGAACCGACCGTAAGCTGCCTGGCGACCCGCAGGAACCTGTCCTAGGCCGCGTTTAAGCAAGGTTCGCCAATCTAACGGGTGATTAACCACAATCGGCTTCAACGCCGCCTGAATGGCCCCAGGTAAGGTCCCACGTTGCTTCGCAGTCAGACTCTCAGCCGTTTGGGTCAGAACTTGTTGGCGCCACTGTTCCCTGACGGCCTGGGTCGTCACCGATCCCGACCGCCAAGCATCATGACCATCCAAGACTGTGGCCGTTGTCGGATCGGCCGTCGCCTCACGAGTCACCCGGTCGCCAGTCTGTTGTGGGCCCCCGGTTCCATGGGTATGATCTGCCAGCGCCTGTTGGGCCTGCCACGCTCTGAGTTGTTTAAAATACACGGCCGAGTCCTGCCGAGCCGCCACGGGTTGCCCTAACAAGTGCTCCAAGTCACGGCTGGTGATCGCCCCTGCCGGTAAATCCGTCAAATAGTCGTTAACGGCGGCATCGGTCGCCCACCGCGCTAATCCCGCTTGGGCCGGCGTTCTAAGCGCCGTGGCATAGCGATCGGGATGCTGCCACAACAGATGAAGCACCGTGTGCCGTAACATCGCCAGCCACTCTGCCCCGGTCCAATCACGTTTAACGAGTACGGTTGGATTGACCTGAAGTTGCCACTCCCGCTCCGTGGGCAACAAGGCCAACGGGGCGCGCTCAGTTCCCACTTGCACCGTGAGTTGACTCAACACCCGGCCATAAAAGGGATCATCGCGTAGCAGTACCATCACGGCCTCACGGTAGAGCTGTCTGGTTGCCCGATCCTGGTCACTCGCGGTCACTGTTGCTAATTGTTTTAAAACATGCGTTAGACTCGTCATGCGCTACACCTCAATCTGACTCCCACGTTGACCAATTGTCGTCAACGTCTGGTAGAGTTTGGCCACACCAGGTTCAGTTGCCGTCTGATCGGCTAATCCCTCAAAGAGATCGTCAACAGCCGCCATATCCCGAGCTATCGCGTACTGGGCATCGGCTGGACAAAGTTCGAGCAATGTTGCGAAACGGTGAGCATTGATATCTTGCGTCAAGGGCCAAGCCGCCAGGTCATCTAGACAATGGCGTAGAATCTGTTGCTGCTGGGCTGGCGTCAGTTTGGCAAAAATCGTCGGCGCCTCGTCAGTTGTATAGGCTTCTTCCACCGTTAAACCTGGCCGTCGCTTTTGCACGTAACTAGCAAAGGTGGTCCCAACCGTCGTTCCCAAATTTCCTTGTAATATGGCGGTCAGAATGGCGGTTTGCCCCATCAGATGCTGATGGTCCAACTCACGTAAGGCGTCTGAGACCCGTTCCCAGGCCCGCGGCGTCGGTTGCAAGTCATCATCGGCCATGGCCGCCCCACTCGCCACCAGGTGCAAGTCAGCGGGGTTCTCGGCCACGTAGTCCGTAACCAGTGGTGTGAGCCGTGGACTACCGGCAATTTCAGTTGTCGCCCATGCCAACCAACTGTCACTATCGGCCGTTAAAATCAACCGCGTCGTTCGGTCAGCAATCGCTGCATCCCCGGGTGTTACGCCATAGTGACTCTGTTCAAATCCTGCCATGGTGGCATCTGGATTCTCGGCCAGTACCAGGTGAACCTGTTGTGGCAACTTCAGTGTATTAATCTGCCGCTGTAAGACTAAGTTCATGAGTTCACTCTGCACCGCCTGTGTTCCCCGGTTGAACTCGTCGAGAAACCAAATAATCTCTTGCTCAGGATGTTCCTGAGCATAGCGAATCATCGCCACTAACGTATGTGAATAGCCAAACTGAACGTCCGCCAGTGACCCATAATCCGCCGTCTGAACGAAGGAATCGCTAGTCAGTGGCGGCACCGGAATCACCAGATCCCCTTTTTCCACCAGGCTAACTACGGTGGTGAAGAGCTTGGCATCGCGTTGCTGGGCCAAGTCGGCGACCAGAGCGGATTTCCCGATACCGGCTTCCCCCACAATCGTCGGCACACTGCCACTGGCAATGACCACGTTGACGGCTTGTAAACAGGCTTCATAAGTTAAGGCCAAGCGACTCACTCCATTTCTATTATGTAAAAGAGGTTGCGCCGAAGCACTGCCATTCCAAATTCGGAACGGCCAGCCACGCGCAACCTCTTTTTAATTTATGATTAGTTGTCACGCGTCGTCTTATTTTACCACGCGACGCTGGAAGAATTTAACAATTTCCACAATCACGACCATCATGAACGAGGCGGCCAACACGATTGCCCACTGGAAGAGATCCAGGTGAGCCACGTGGAACATGCCGTTAAGTCCCGGAACCAGGATAGTCATGGCCAGTAACGCGAAGGCAATCAGGATCGCCCAGTTGAAGAATTTGTTCTTGAACAAACCAACTGAGAAGATGGACCCGTGAATCGACTTGGAGTTAAAAGCATGGAACAGTTGAATCAACCCTAGCGTCGCAAAGGCCATGGTTAAGGCATCGGCGTGGGCCATCTGGGTAGCTTGGTGAACCGGGTAGGTAATCGCCAGCCAGTAAACGAACAGCGTGATCCCACCTTCAAGTAATCCCTGATAGAGGATCCCACCCAGCACACCACCGGAGAAGAAGTTCGACTTCCGACCGCGAGGTTTCTGCTTCATGATGTTCTTTTCCATCGGTTCAATTCCCAAGGCAATCGCTGGCAACGTATCGGTCACCAGATTAATCCAGAGAATGTGGACCGGTGCTAAGATTTGCCAACCCAACATGGTCATCATGAAGAGCGTCAAGACTTCCCCCAGGTTGGCGGATAACAGGTACTGAATGGCCTTCTGAATGTTAGCGAAGACCTTCCGTCCCTCTTCGACCGCAACCACAATGGTGGAAAAATTATCGTCGGCGAGGACCATGTCACTGGCCCCTTTAGAAACCTCGGTCCCGGTAATTCCCATCCCAATCCCGATATCAGCGGCCTTCAACGCTGGAGCGTCGTTGACCCCATCACCAGTCATGGCCACGACCTTACCGCGTTTCTGCCAAGCCTTCACAATACGAACCTTGTGCTCGGGGGCGACTCGGGCGTAGACCGCGTAGTCACTGACCTTCTTAGCAAAGGTAGCATCGTCCATCGCATCGAGTTCGGCACCGGTAATCACCGCGTCGGTCTCGCCGGCGTCAATGATCCCCAGTCGAACGGCAATGGCGGCCGCCGTGTCGCGGTGATCCCCGGTGATCATCATCGGGCGAATTCCCGCCGCCTTGGCATCCGCCACGGCCTGGGCCACCTCTGGCCGTTCGGGGTCAATCATCCCCACCATTCCAGCGAGAATCAAGTCATTTTCCACGTTTTCGCTAGTCAGATCTATTGGCACCTGGTCGACAATCCGATAGGCAAAGGCCAAGACACGAAGCGCCTGAGTAGCCATGTCGTGGTTGGTCGCTAAGATTTGTTGCCGGTTGGCGTCGGTCAGGGCAGACACCTCGCCATTTTGAGCCAAACGCGTCACGCGTTTCAGTAGTTCATCTGGCGCGCCCTTCACGGCGATCAGGAACCGACCATCCGCCAAGGGATGCACTGTCGACATCAATTTACGTTCAGAATCGAAGGGAATTTCAGCCACTCGCGGCATGGCATTCAATACCTGACTCACTGGGTAGTTTTGATCCATCTGATACTGGACTAATGCCGTTTCGGTCGGGTCACCAGCCAAACCATCGGCCGTAACCTTGGTGTCGTTGCTGAGAATCATGACCTGGGCCAAGCGGTCCTCGCGATCAAAGTCAACCGTGTGGGCATCGACGAGGTGTAAGTCTTCGTAAACCTTTTCGACCGTCATCTTGTTTTGCGTCAGCGTCCCGGTCTTATCCGAGGCAATGATATCGGTACTGCCCAGCGTCTCGACCGCCGGTAACTTCCGGACAATCGCATGACGCTTGGCCATCCGCTGGGTCCCTAAGGCCAAGGTGATCGTCACGATGGCCGGTAGCCCTTCTGGAATTGCGGCGACGGCCAAAGAAATTGCCGTCAATAGCATGTCAATCAGACTCTCCGCTTGACGCCACATGCCCATCCCAAAGACAATGGCGGCGATCACGAGGATTAAAATGGTTAAGGACTTACCCAACTGGGTCAAGTTGGCCTGGAGGGGCGTCGTGGTCTCATCGGCGGCCTCAATCATGCCGGCGATCCGACCCACTTCCGTCTGCATCCCCGTGGCCACAACCACCCCAGTTGCGCGGCCATAGGTCACGTTGGAATTCATAAATGCCATGTTGTGACGATCACCAATCGGCAAGTCGTCCCCAGTTAAGACGGCCGCGGCCTTTTCGACGGGAACCGACTCCCCAGTCAGCGCAGATTCCTCCACCTTCAACGAAGCCACATCAAGCAGTCGCAGGTCGGCGGGGATGATGTCCCCGGCTTCCAGCAACACGATGTCTCCAACCACCAACTCGTCACTCTTAACGGTCATGACCTGACCGTCGCGCCGAATCGTGGCATTGGGGGCCGACATTTCTTTTAAGGCATTGATGGCTTCCTCAGCTTTCGCCTCCTGGAAGACGCCGAAGATGGCATTTAACACCACCACGATCAGGATAATTACGGCATCCACGACTTCTCCGGTCAGCCCCGCAATCAGGGCCGCCACCATAAGGACGATAATCATGAAATCCTTGAACTGAGCGATAAACTTCTGTAACAGTGACGAGGTCTTCTGTTGATTCAGGACGTTGTGCCCGTTGGCGGCGAGTCGTTCACTGGCAGTCGCACGACTCAGCCCCTGATCATTCGTCTGAAGTCGCTGATACAGGGCATCTTTCGATTCTTGATATAACGGTATTTTGGCCATTGCCAATTCCTCCTGAGGTGTGCTCGTCAGCCCATCTTCATCCCGTTTAGGGAGTAAAAAAAGAGGCTCACGCGTGCACACAAATAAATTTGTGAACACACATAAGTCTCACTATTTAAGGCAATCCCGGATTGGCAACTGACCGACACACAGTCAATTCCAAAGAAATCTTGCTGACGGGTATTGCCGCAGAGTTGCGCTGCTAGTTACTCCCTTATGGTTGCTTTAGGAACAGTATACCGGAATGATTTCGCCGCGTCTACCTAAAAGTCTTTAAAATATTAATGGTATCGGTAAGCTGAGTCCAATCATTATTACGATGGTAATTCACTTAAACTATCGGGTTATTCAGACAGTGGCCGATAATCAATTGCCGCCACGCGACTGGTGATTCGCAGGGTATGGTCACTGGATCCCAAAGGTTCTAGGAGGATCTGAGCGCTCTGACTCACTTGCACATTCACCAGGTCGAGAATCTTGATCGGCTGGTTGTCTCGCCGCAATTTTCCTTCTGGCGTCCGGGGTCGACGCACCAACGTTTTGTTGGCACCATCGAGAACAATCTCATACTGTGACCCCGTAGCCGTTGTGAATTGGTAACGACCCGCTATCGCCGGATTAATAACCTTCACCTGCGTCATATGCATCACGCTCTCCTTACTGTCTGAGATTAACCAAAAGTGACCATCCAAATTTAGAAAAAAGGCCCGGAGCCAACAAACAAGTTGTCACCTCTAGGCCTTCAGAACAGTCAAAGCTTACTTCCGCTTCTTACGCTTCAGTCGCTTCTTCTTATTCTTCTTCATTTGCCGGGTCATCCGGTTCATGGCCATCTTTTGCATCCGGCCACCGATACCACCGCCCATGCCGCCACCCATTCCTGAGTTGCCCATGAGTTGTTCCATGCCGGACATGTTCCCCTTCGACATTTGATTCATCATTTTCTTCATTTGGTTGAACTGCTTAATCATCCGGTTCACTTCATGAATCGGCCGACCAGAACCACCGGCAATCCGTCGGCGACGGGACGGGTTCAGCAGGTCAGGATTTGTCCGCTCTTGCGGCGTCATCGAGTAGACAACGGCCTTCAGATGCGCCATATCTTTGGGATCCATCTGAACGTTCTTCATAGCAGGGTTATTCGCCATCCCCGGAATCATCTTCATCAGATCTTCCATCGGCCCCATCTTTTGAATCTGTTCAATCTGATCCAAGAAGTCATTGAAGTCAAAGGAGTTCTCCTGAATCTTAGTGGTTAACTCCTCGGCCTGCTTGGCATCATACTCCTTCTGGGTCTTTTCGATCAGGGACAGCATATCCCCCATCCCCAGGATACGGGAAGCCATGCGGTCTGGGTGGAAGATGTCCAGATCGGTCATCTTTTCCCCTTGCCCAATGAACTTGATTGGCTTGCCAGTCACGGCGCGAATCGAGAGGGCGGCCCCACCACGGGTATCCCCATCTAACTTGGTGAGTACAACCCCAGTGACGTCGAGCTTGTCATTAAACCCTTCGGCCGTGGCCACGGCATTTTGCCCCGTCATGGCATCGACGGTCAGGAGGATTTCGTCGGGATGGGCGAGATCCTTGATCTCAGCCAACTCGTTCATGAGTTGCTCGTCGATCTGTAAACGACCGGCGGTATCGATGATCACGTAGTCATTGTGATCTTCTTGCGCCTTAGCCAACCCTTGCCGAACAATTTCGACGGGGTTCACGTCCGTGCCTAACTCAAAGACGGGCACATCAATACCGGCAGCGACTTGGACCAATTGGTCGATGGCGGCTGGCCGGTAAACGTCTCCGGCAATCATTAATGGCCGGGCGTTCTCTTCATTCTTGAGTTTTAAGGCTAACTTGCCGGCCGTAGTGGTTTTCCCGGCCCCTTGAAGCCCAACCATCATGATGATCGTTGGAATCTTCTCGGACTTGTTCAGTGGAACGGCTTCGTCCCCCATAGTTTTCGTCAGTTCTTCGTCAACAATCTTAACGATTTGTTGGGCGGGGTTTAACCCCTCGAGAACGTCGGCACCCATGGCTCTGTCGCGGACCTGTTTAACAAAATCCTTAACCACCGTAAAGTTAACGTCGGCTTCCAGTAAAGCGAGCCGAATCTCTCGCATCGTTTCTCGTAAATCACTCTCGGAGACCTTACCTTTTCCCCGAAGCTTGCGCATTGCGTTTTGCAGTCGTTCAGTTAATCCTTCAAACGCCATTCGTTTTGCCACCTAACTTTCATTGTTCTTCTAGATTTTCAAGTCCCGCGACTAGCCGATTTAACTTGGCATCCTGCGGGTAGTTCTGCGCAACGTAGGTCTGAATCTCATCGGCCTGCTGGTTGCGCGCGGTAAATTCCTGGTAGAGGTGTAACTTACTCTCGTAGTCTTCCAGAATTTTTTCGGTCCGTCTTAAATTGTCATAGACCGCCTGCCGGCTCACATTGAACTCCTCGGCAATTTCTCCTAAGGAATAATCATCACCGTAATAGAGTTGCATATAGTTATTCTGCTTCACCGTCAACAGCGGCTGGTAGAACGCAAATAAGGAATTAATACGATAGTTTTTTTCAATCTCCATGCTTGGTCCTCCAGTTCGTGTCACACTCTACCAGAATACCGATTTTTAGCCGTTTCGTCAATTTTTTCGGCAAGCTCTGGACGAACATCATCACACAATAAAGCTGTCATGCTAAGTGAATCGGATAGTTTGCTGGTCGACCTTTTCAATCCATACACCTGTACCTACAATTCAGAACGGCTTTATCATGAGCTCATCACCACTCGAGGAGATGGACTTCATGCACTTATATTTCAACAAGCACTTTTTATCCAGCCGTCATTTCTGGGCTGGGATGGTGGTCTTCTTTGTCTTTTGGCCGATACGCGCGAGTCATAACCCCTTGTCACTAATTGCAAGTCTGCTATTGCTAGCATTTGCACTAACCGAAATTGGCCTTGGGTTTTTTCAAAATCCCGACAACACCCATTAATCTAAGCAGCGATTAAAAACGACCACCCCGGCAATTCCCAGGAGTGGTCGTTTTCATCAATTAAGCCTTTTTATCCAATGCCTTAACGTCAATCAAGCCCTTGAACAAGCCGTAAACAAACTCGTTCGGGTCAAATGGCCGCAGATCTGAAATCTGTTCACCCAGTCCAATAAATTTCACGGGCACGTGAAGTTCATTGCGAATGGCGAGCACGATCCCCCCACGCGCGGTCCCGTCCAACTTGGTGAGGACGATTCCGGTAACGGCGGTAGATTCCTTGAATAATTTAGCCTGCGTCAACGCGTTCTGCCCAGTCGTCGCATCCAACACGAGTAAGACCTCATGTGGGGCGTCTGGAATTTCACGCGTGATGATCCGCTTCATCTTTTCCAATTCATTCATCAGGTTAACCTTATTCTGCAAACGACCGGCGGTATCCACGAATAGGATATCATAATCCTCACGCTTAGCCTTTTGCACGGCGTCAAAGACCACCGCGGCTGGATCCGATTGAGGTTTTCCCTTCACGATATCCACATCGGCACGTTGGGCCCAGACGTTCAGTTGTTCGGTCGCCCCGGCTCTAAAGGTATCGGCTGCGGCCAACAAGACCTTCTTGCCGGCCTGGTGATAGCGATTAGCCATCTTTCCAATGGTCGTGGTCTTTCCAACCCCGTTAACCCCGACAAAGAGGATTACGGTTGGACCTTCGGGAGCCATGTTCATGGACGTGGTTTCGTTGTTGCCAGCGGCCTCGTAAATCTCGACCAGCTTCTCAACGACGACGTTCTGCACGTCGGCCGACTTCTTGGCATTTCGTAATTTAACCTCGTCACGAAGCTCATCGCTGATCTTCACAGCCATGTCAAAGCCGACATCGGCCCCGATCAAGGTCTCTTCCAAGTCATCGAAGAAGCTCTCATCAACGCGACGGAAGTTCGCCAGCAAGGCATTCAGGCGTTCTCCAAAGGTATGCCGAGTCTTCTCCAGTCCCTTGTCATAGAGTTGTTCGTCGCTAACTGGCTGTTCAGTCGCTGGTTCAGCGGTCGCCGCGGATTCCGGAGCGGCTTCTTCGGCAGGTTCTGCCTCCGAAGTTGCGACGGATGCTGGTTCAGTAGTACTTGCTGATTCCGAAGTGGCCTCAGATTCTGACGTAATCTCAGATTCAGGGGCTACCGCGGACTCAGAAGTTGCCTCACTAGCTGGCGTAATCGCCACTTCAGGTTCCTCGGTGGCTTCTGATTCAACCACTGGTTCCGCTGAAGTCGGTTCGGCCGTCGCGGAACTGGTTGCCGCAGATTCAGTCGTTACTGCCGTACTACTCTCGGTTTCGGGAGCGACACTGCTGGCAACGGGTTCTGCCTCTGACGATGCCTCTACCGGAGCGGCACTGTCCGCTGAGCTGGCCTCAGACGTTTCAGTGGCGGCACTAGATGCCGCGCTAACGGCTTCACTGGTTGGTGCCGCGCTGGCTGGGGCAACGTCGGATTCACTGCTAGCTGGCGCCGTGGATTCAGGCGCTTGACTAGCGGGTTCCTGCTTAGCGCGACGCCGAAAAATATCAAATAATCCCATTAGGATTGCTTCCTTTCCGTAGTGGTTTCTTGGTCCAGATCAACGGCGACCATTTTGGAAACGCCGGACTCTTGCATCGTGACCCCGTAAAGAATATCGGCCTGCACCATCGTTTCCTTCCGGTGGGTAATCACGATGAACTGCGTCTGATCCTGGAACTGATGGATGTAGCGGGCGAACCGGGTCACGTTGGCCGGATCCAGCGCCGCCTCCACCTCATCTAAAATGCAAAATGGCACGGGTTGTACCTGTAAAATTGCGAATAATAGCGTGATCGCCGTTAAGGCACGTTCACCCCCGGACAGCAGTCCCATGTTCTGGAACTTCTTGCCAGGTGGCTGGGCCATGATATCTATTCCCGTTGTCAGGAGATTATCTGGCTCGGTCAGGACTAATTTTGCCGTCCCTCCGCCAAACATCTGACGGAAAGTCTGGGTAAATTTGGTGGCAATCTGATCGAAGCTGTGCTTGAAACGCCGCTTGACCTGACCGTCCAATTCAGCCATGGTGGCGGTCAGCTGGTCCTTAGCCGTCAAAAGATCATCACGTTGCTTCGTTAAGAAGTCGTAACGCTCATGCACCTCTTGATACTCTTCAATTGCACCCACGTTGACTGGGCCAATCTCATCCAGTCCCCGCTTCAACAGCTTCAGCTGCACGGCCAACTCATTATCGGGCAGGTCGCTCACGTCAGTTTCCGCAGCAGCTAAACTAAGTTGGTATTTCTCAGACAACTGATTCTGTTGCTGATCAATCAGCGCGGCCAGCTGTGTCTGTTGGACCTGCGCCTTCTGCAACTCATCATTCGCCAGTTGTAGGAGGCCACTGGTCCGCTGATTGGCCGTTTCAGCTGCTTCCAAATCATCATTAACCGTGGCTAAAGTCTCATTCAGGGTCTTGAGTTGCGCTTCAATCTGGTCACGATCGGCCTGCGCCTGGGCTAACTGTTTCTTCGCCGCGGCCGGGGTCAGGGCCTGTTGCTGGTCTAAACGTTGCTGTTCCGCGTTAAGTGACGCTATCTTTTCTTGAGCCACAGCAATCTGATCGGCCAAGGCCTCGCAACTGGCTTGCTGTTGCTGTTGGCGTTCCAAAGCCCCGGCCCGCCAAGTTTGCTTGGCAGTCAATGCGGTCTGGTTCGTTGCCTGTTCGGCAGTGACCATCTTAATTCGTTGCTGCACCGCCTTAACCTGTTCCTCGGTCGCCGTAATCTGCTTCTCACCGGTTAGAATCTGTTCGGCCAAATGGGCATCCTGCTGATCATCCCCAGCATTCTTCGCCTGGTCGATATCCAACTGAGCCGCCTTAACCTGACGACTAGCCTGTTCCAACGCCGTTTTAGCCCCGGCTAACTGGTCATCCAGCTGGCGACATTTGGGTTGCAGGTCGGTGATACTAGCCTGAAAACGTTGGCTCCGTTGTTCGCTAGCCAATAAGGCTTCTCTCGCGGCCTTAATTTTACTTTCTTGTTGGGCTAATTGCTGTTTCATCGTCGTGATCGACGCTTGTAATTGTTGTAAATCTTGTTGTTGACGCAACACACTGTTGTGGTTTTGCCGAGATTGGCCCCCGGTAATGGCCCCACTGGCACTGACCACGTCGCCAGCCAGACTCACCACTCGATAACGGTGATGGATCTGCTGGCTAATGGCGACTGCGGCATCCAGACTGGCAGCAAAAATAGTTGTCCCCAAGAGATATCCCAGAATTCCCTGGGCTCGCGAGTCGATCTTGACCAGATCGCTCCCGATTCCCAGAAAGCCACTGAGCGTCGCCAAAGTTTGGCGGGTGGCATGGTCGATCTGCCGGCCGCGAATCGCGGTCAGGGGCAGAAAGGTGGCCCGTCCAGCACGCTGTTGACGCAGGTAAGTGACGGCTGCCTTCGCCGTTTGCTCCGAATCAACCACAACTTGTTGCAGCTGGCCACCCAAAGCATACTCCACGGCGGCCGTGTAACGTTCCGGCACCTCTAGTAACTCAGAAACGGCCCCTAAGAGTCCCGAGAATTGGTCACGCCGCTTCAAGATCGCACGAACCCCTTGATAGAACCCACCGTACTCAGCCGAGGCCGCCTGTTGACTCGTGGCCTTGGTCTGTGCCCGCTGGTAAACTTCAAGGGCGGCCTGCCAGTTGTGTTGCAACTGCTGGTATTGTTGCTGTTGCTGTTGATAATCTCCAGCCTCGGCATCCAGTCCATGTTCGGCCGCATCGAGCTGTTGCCGCTGTGCGGTAGCCTCTTGCTGAATGGCTGTCACCTGGTCCTGAGCGGCTTTTTCGGTTGCTTGGAGATCGGTGAGTTGACGTGCCACCCGTTGGCCCTTCTGGAGCAGGCGTTCCTGATTCTGCTGGATATATTGCCGTTCATTACGCCAATTGGCTACAGCTTGTTTCTGATCGAAGTAGGTCGTCCGGAGTTGTTCCAATTGATCACGAAGATCGGTCACCGTCTTGGGATCGGTGGCTTGCTTTAACTGTTTGATTTCAGTCTTAGCCGTCACAAGTTCAGCATCTAAGGATTTCAACCGATCTTGCGTCGTGGTTAATTTATCCTGAGTCGTCGCAATCGTTTGCTTGAGCTGAGCGACTTGTTCTTGCGCCTGTTGCTTCTGCTCGGCTTGATGGCGTTGCTGTTCCCCGGACAGGTTGACCTGCCCTTGGCACTGCTCAACCTTCTGGGTGGCCGTCACCAGCTTTGCTTGAAGCTCATCCTTCTCGCGCAACAGGTCGGCCTGTCGTTGTTTGAGGCCTTGAACCGTCGCCGTTTGTTGCTTCTCGGCGGCTTGGTGATCGGCGACCTGTTGTTGCTTAGCGTTAACCGCCTCATCTGCGGTGCCCTTCTGATCCAGTTCCGTGTGAAGTTGACGCACCAATTGCGTTTTCTCCAACTGGGCAAACTTCTTTTGCTGATCGAGGTAATCCTGAGCCAGACTACTCTGCTGTTCCAACGGCTCCAAGCGGCCCTCTAATTCGGCAATAATGTCTTCCACGCGGTGCAGGTACGTCATGGTCTCTTCGAGTTCACGCTGAGCCTTTTCCTTATGCTTGCGGTATTTGTAGACCCCTGCTACCTCTTCGATGATAGTACGGCGATCCTCCGGCTTGCTGTTAAAAATAGCTTCAACGCGGCCTTGCGAAATGATCGAAAAGGAATCCTGGCCCATGCCAGAATCCATTAGGAGTTCCGTAATATCCCGGAGACGACAACTCTGTCCGTTGATTTGATAGTCACTTTCCCCAGAGCGATACAGGACCCGACTCAAGGTCAGTTCCGTATAGTCACTCTTCAGGTAGTGGTCGCTGTTATCCAGCGTGATCGCCACCGCCGCTCGATTCAACGGGTGACGGTCAGCAGACCCCGCAAAGATTACATCGGGCATCTTACTTCCCCGCAGACTCTTGGCAGATTGTTCCCCCAAAACCCACCGGACGGCTTCCGAAATGTTGCTCTTCCCACTACCGTTAGGGCCGACGATGCCGGTCATCCCCGGCAAAAATTCAATTCGGGTCTTGTCCGCAAAGGACTTGAACCCGCTAATTTCTAATGTCTTTAGCCGCATCGTTAGTCATCCTTACTCTTCTTTCAAATTCTCCAAGGCGTGGCGTGCCGCGTTCTGCTCGGCGTGCTTCTTGGAATGGCCGTGGCCCTCACCAAGGAGCTTGTCGTCGACGTACACGGCAACTTTAAAGGCGCGGTCATTGTCCGGCCCTTTTTCGTCCAGCAAACGGTAGTCAATGGTGACCGACCCGTTCTTCTGAACCAATTCTTGAAGTTCGGTCTTGTGATCGAAGAATTCGTCGAACCGGCCCTCGTCGAGCTTGGGAAAGACCACCGTGGTCACAAAGGGCACAACGGCGTCGAGTCCCTGATCCATGTAGAGTGCCCCAATGAAGGACTCAAAGATGTCACACAGCAGTGAATCTCGGTGCCGGGCCTGTGCCTTCTCTTCACCCCGTCCCAAACGAATATATTGGTCGAAGTGGCATTCACGAGCAAAGCTAGCAAAGCTCTGCTCGTTAACCATGGCGGCCCGCAGTCGGGTCAACCGACCTTGAGGCATCTTGGGGTAACGCCGGAAGATGTAGTTGGAAACCACCAGCTGCATCACGGCATCCCCTAAGAATTCAATTCGTTCGTAGAACTTTAACCCTTGATTAGGGTGTTCATTGACGTATGACGCCTGTGTGAAGGCCTCATCCAATAAGGATTGGTCCTTGAAATGAATCCCAAAATTATCCTGTAACTCTTGATTTAATCCCGCAATCACGTGTGACCCCTCATTTCTTTGTTACTAGATCCGCTCATGCCTTTTTAGTGGCATGAGATTGAAAAAGCCCGGGACGAAAAGTTGCGGCCCGGACTCGCTCAATCATTATTTTTGTTCTGCTTGATGGGCAACGATGTAATCCACCACTTCACCGATCGTATTTAATTTCTCGGCGTCCTCATCGGAAATTTCAGACCCAAAGGTGTCTTCCAATTCCAGGACAAATTCCACAAAATCAATGGAATCTGCGTCTAAGTCTTGCTTGAAGTTTAGCTGTTCGTTAATCTGATCGCGTTCGACCTCAAAATGGTCGGCAATGATATCTGCAACCTGATCAAAAATTTCTGTTCTTGTCATAGTTTACTCCCTCGCTCACAGTATTCAATAAGTAGTCTAACCGTTTTAACGGGCCTTGTCTAGCAAATTAATGACAGGCTACTTAAGCGATTCCTTTAAGGCCGCCATTTCATCGGTATGCTGGTCGAAATAGGTGACCAACTGTTCCGCACTATGAGTTTGGATCAACTCGTGAATCTGGCCGATTGTGTTCTTAATGGTTGGCGCCTTGCTGGATCCATGGGTCTTGACCACAGGGGCCTTTAAACCCAGCAATACAGCTCCTCCATACTGGGAGTAATCCATGGCACTTTGAACATTTTTGAAGACGGGTTTCAACATGCTGGCCCCGATCTTGCCACCAAGACCACCACTCATGATTTCACCCTTGATCAGCTTGAGCATCGACAGCGCCGTGCCTTCAATGGCCTTAAGGGTGGCATTCCCGGTAAACCCATCGGTCACGACCACATCGGCCGCCCCATTCAGAAGTTCCCGTGATTCCACGTTACCAATAAAGTTCAGGCCGTCAATTCCACTCAGTGCTTGGTAGATCGCCTGATGCGCCTTATCACCCTTATCGGCTTCGGTTCCGTTGTTCAGGAGACCGACCCGCGGCTGATCGACGTGCATCACGGACTGGGCGTAGTACTGCCCCATGACCGCATACTGCACGACGTTAAATGGCTTGGTGTCAGCGTTGGCCCCGACATCTAACATCACAAAGCTCGACTGATCGGGCTTGCGTAAGACAGGTAAGGTCGTCGTCAAACCCGGACGGTCAATCCCCTTGATCCGGCCAACAATCAGCAGGCCGGCAGCCAAAACGGCACCGGAATTTCCGGCGGAGAAGAAGGCGTCTGCTTGACCCTCCTTGACCGCCGTCGCAGCGAGCACGATGCTCGACTGTTTCTTACGACGAATGGCACGAACAGGTTCGTCCTCCATCGTAATGACTTCGCTGGCAGGAACCAGGGTAATCCGCGTGTCATTTTGGATCAATGGCTTAACCTTGTCCTCCTGACCAAACACTAAAAATTCAATGTCTGGATAGGCATCACGTGCCTGTTCAATCCCCTTAATAATCTCGGCGGGAGCGTAGTCGCCTCCCATTGTGTCAACGGCAATTTTCATGATTCGTCTCCTTATCTAATCCATGGTGGTGTTCTGATGAGCCGTGGTACTGAGAAAGGCCGCTAAAGCCAGATTAGCATCCTTGTCGGCCCAGTTGGGCGAGGCCACTGTTTCCTTAGCCGCCTGCTGAGCCACGCTCAAGATGTTCAGATCCGCCACCGGGTCGCCAACCTTGAAGTCGGGAACCCCGGACTGCTTTTTACCCAGAATATCACCTGGGCCTCGTAATTCCAAATCCTTTTGCGATAAAACGAAGCCATCATTAGTACTGGTCATCGTGGTCATTCGCTCCACGGCGAGTTCGTTCTTCGGATCGGCGATGAGGATGCAGGCTGAGGCCTTCTTACCTCGACCAACCCGGCCCCGTAATTGATGCAACTGGGCCAGGCCAAAATGATCGGCATCGTAAATCATCATCACCGTGGCGTTGGGCACATCCACTCCAACTTCAATCACAGTCGTCGCCACCAACACTTGGAATTCATTATTTTTAAACGCGTCCATGACGGCGTTCTTTTCATCATTCTTCATGCGGCCATGAAGCAATCCCACCCGATACGTGGGCTCAAACTGTTCCTTGAACCGCTCATAAATAGCCTCGGCGTTCTTCATGTCGACCGCCTCGGATTCTTCAATCAAGGGGGTCACCACGTAAGCCTGAGAGCCACTGCTCAACTCGGCCTTGACCTCACGTAACGTGGAATCAACCTGATTGCTACGAATCCAACTGGTCTTGATCGGTTGTCGACCGGCTGGGAGTTCGTTAATCACGGAGACATCCATTTCACCGTAGGCGGTAATCGCCAGGGTCCGGGGGATGGGTGTAGCCGTCATCGCCAGCACATCGGGTTGTTGGCCCTTCTCGCGCAACGCTTGTCGTTGATTAACCCCGAAACGATGTTGCTCATCAATGACCGCTAAACCAAGATCAGCATAGTCGACCTCGGGTTGGATCAGCGCGTGGGTCCCGACAATCAAGTTCACGGTACCCTTGGCAATCTGTGGCAATAGCGTCTTGCGGGCCGCCGGCTTAGTGGCCCCCGTTAGGAGCGCCACGTTGACCGGAAAATCAGCAAAAAGTTTGGCCAAATTGTTGGCATGTTGCTCCGCTAAAATTTCGGTTGGGGCCATCAGCGCTGCCTGCGCCCCAGCGGTAATTGCGGCGTACATGGCGATTGCCGCCACCACCGTTTTCCCACTCCCAACATCCCCTTGAAGCAACCGATTCATGTGAATTGGCCGTTTCAAGTCGTAACAGATCTCATTGACCACTCGTTTCTGTGCAGCCGTCAACTCATACGGTAAGGCCGCAATAAAGTCTTTGAGCCGCGGCAAATCATACGTCAAGGCCTGCCCATGTAAGGTATGATCCTGTTGCTTGACCACCTGCAGGCGGACCTCAAACAGATAAAACTCCTCGAATTTCGCCGTACGTCGGGCCGCCTGCGCCGCCCGATCACTTGCTGGAAAGTGCATGTCGTGAATCATCTCGCGCCGATGGAGCAAGCGATACTCGTCACGCAAGGGTTCCGGAATCAAATCCACGATCACCGGTGCGTACGTCTCAAAGGCACTCTCCACGAGTTTTTGAATGGTGCCTTGGCGAACTTCCTTGTTGGCCGGATAAATCGATCCCATCCCGCCACCATCGGCACCGGCAATAATCTTCATGCCAGAAAGACTCTGGCGTTTGGCATCGAACCGACCGTAAACAGCGAGTTCTTTGCCAACTTCCAGTTTATCCTTAAGCCACGGTTGGTTGAAGAAGGTGACTGGAATTATCGTGTGTTCGTCCAATAACAGACGAAAAGTCAGTCGTGTCTTTCGCCGGCCAAAACGTGAGATCACTGGGGCCGCCGCAACCGTGCCCTTTAACGTCACCTTAGCTTGGTCCGTCAACTCCGTGGGATCTTTGGCTTGTAAGTCCTCGTAACGAAACGGAAAATACGTCAACAAGTCATTGACATTTTCAATCGCCAGCGACCGCAACGCTTGTGCCCGCTTGGGACCAACCCCGGCCAGTTCACTGACCGGATCACTTAAACTCGTCACACCCAGCACCTCCTCTCTCTTAAAATTGAAAAAAGATTGGACCAACTAGCCCAATCTTCCTGCCGTCAATCGGCTATTCAACGGAAATTAAGAACGGATAGACCGGTTGGCCCCCCGCGTGAATTTCTGTCTCTAATTCGTCATCCATGCCTTCAATGGCCGTCTGTAGCTCTTGCGCTACAGCTTCGGTCGTATCGGCACCGTAAATAATCGTCACAATTTCGCTATCATCATCAAGCATGGCTTGAACCGTTTCTTCGGCGGTCTTCAGGAGATCGGCATCGGTCACCTTAATGGTTCCGTCAACGATTCCCATGAAGTTGCCTTCCTTGATATCAAAGCCATCGAGCTCGGTATCACGAATGGCGTGCGTCACTTGGCCACTCTTGACCGCTGCCAAGTTCTCTTCCATCGCTGCTTGGTTATCTTCGAGGTCAGCATCTGGATTGTATCCCAGCATGGCCGTCATCCCTTGAGAAACCGTCGTTGAATGCACGATAACCGTTGGGACATCCGTGACCTTAGCGGCCTGTTCGGCGGCCAAGAAGATGTTCTTGTTATTTGGTAAGACGATCGCCCGCTTGGCCTTGCATTGGTTTACGGCGTCCACGATGTCCTGCGTACTTGGGTTCATCGTTTGGCCCCCGTTAACCACGTAGGTCACACCCAGACTCTTAAAGAGCTTGGCGAGACCGTCACCAGCGGCGATAGCGATGATGGCCGTATCGGTCTCTTCGTTTTCGGCTGGCATGGCTGCGGCTGCGGCAGGTTGGTCGTCATGTTCCATGATGGTTTCTTGTTGCATCCGCATGTTGTCAACCTTGACCTTAGCCAGGTCACCGAACTCTTGACCCCAGGCAATGACCTTGCCAGGGTGTTCGGTATGCACGTGGACCTTCACAATCTCCTCATCATTAACGACTAACAGGGAGTCACCTAAACCGGCGAGGTACTTGTAGAAGGTATCGTAATCAAAGTCGTGTTGGATTTGCTTCCCACGACCGATTCGTACCATGATTTCAGTACAGTAACCATACTTGATACTGTTAGGATCGAGCTTGCCTTGCACACTCTGGTGGTGCGCAGCGTCAATCATTTCATCCATTTCAGCATCGTCTGGCTTGTAGTCGCCTTCTTCGGCAACTCGGCCATTCAGTGAGTCGTTAAAGGCTTCGAGCACAAAGGTCAACCCTTGGCCACCGGAGTCCACAACACCGACTTGCTTTAAGACAGGCAACAGGTCTGGCGTCGTTGCCAAGGCCGCCTTGGCAGCCTCGTAAATGGCACCCATCACAACCAAGACATCATCACTGTCTTTAGCGGCGTTTAAACCGGCCTGTGCGCCCTCACGAACCACCGTCAGGATTGTTCCTTCAGTTGGCTTCATAACGGCCTTATACGCCGTTTCTGCCCCCGCAGCAAAGCCATCAGCTAAGTCTTGGGCCGTCAACGTCTGGTTGTCGGCTAATTTCCGAGAAAAGCCGCGGAAGATTTGTGACAGGATAACCCCAGAGTTTCCCCGGGCCCCCATCAAAAGTCCCTTAGCCAAGGCCACGGCTAAGACACCCACAGCGGTACTGTCGGCGTCACGTTCATACTTAGCCCCACTTTGCAGTGACAGGCTCATGTTGGTCCCGGTGTCCCCATCAGGAACGGGGAAAACATTCAATGAGTTAATAAAATCAGCGTTTTGGTTTAGCTTTTGCGAGGCGGCTTGGACCATCTTACCAAACTCAAGATTAGTAATTTCTGTTACTTTCAACTAAGTATCCTCCTTGATTTCAGTACGTCTGGCTAGTCAGCCAACACCCGCACCCCTTGTACAATCACGTTAACTGAGTTTGCGGAAACCCCCAGCATCGTTTCTAGGTTATATTTTACTTTAGATTGAACGTTCCGTGAGACTTCGGAAATCTTGGTTCCGTAGCTCACAATCACGTAAACATCGATTGCCACGCCATTTTCTTCCTGACGAACAACGACGCCGCGGGCATAATTCTCCCGCCGTAAGATATCATTCACGTTATCACGAATCTGATTCTTACTTGCCATACCCACGACACCATAGTTATCAGTCGCGGCACCCCCAACAACGGTCGCAATCACTTCATTGGTAATATCAATTGTTCCGTACTGAGTCTTAATCTTTACGGCCATGGAAATAGCCTCCTTATTCTAGATAGTCAATCTTAACAGAGATTAATCTTACCACAACCGCGCCAAAAATAGAAATAGGAACTCCCAAAACCTCATGACGGCGGCAAATAAGTGTCAAGTAGATTTGCTTGAAAGAAACCATTGCGTTCTAGAAAAGATTATGGTAAATTAGTCAGGTGAGCAAAATGCACTGCTTTTTAAAAAAAGTAATGAATGAATCCACAAAGGAGGGTTTTACGCCATGGCAAAGGATTTTCTTAACGGCAAGCGGACACGTTTTGGTAACAAGCGTTCCCACGCCTTGAACTCAAGTCGTCGCGCTTGGAAGCCGAACTTACAAAAGGTTCGCATCTTAGTGGACGGTAAGCCAAAACGAGTTTGGGTTTCCGCTCGGACTTTAAAATCAGGTAAAGTAACCCGCGTCTAGTGATAGAGACGGTTAAACAAAAGAATGAGGAGTTCCGGTTTGCCGGGTCTCCTCATTTTTTTGTGAGCAAAGAAAGGCGTCTGACCCCTACGACTCATGTCGTGGCAGTCAGACGCCTTTCTTCGTACAGTCTCTACTCGTGGCGAGCTTCAAAGGTATCGCAGCTTTGAATCACACAGAGCAGACCCGTATCGAACTGAAATTCCCCGGTCTCACCAACAAATTCATTGCTGGCAAAGGAGATCGGATAAGGAATGGGTTCGTTGTGGAGCTGATATTTTTCATTCGTTAAACTCAGATGATCGATTGGCGTCAAAGGAATGAACGCCAGATAGTTCTTATCGGGTTCCTTGGTCACCGTGTAGTGACCCGGCAAATAGAAAGTAATCGTATTCTGCCGGTCAATCAATCGAATCCGTTGGGCGTAGGCCTTGTATTCCGGTTGAAGCACCAGAAATAAGTTAGCCAAGAAATGGTCGAGACGACCACCCGTTGCCCCGTAAATGTCAATTCTTTCTGCACCATAATCATTGAGGGCCACGGTCACCGCAAGCTGGGTGTCCGTGTAATCCTTCTCCGGTTGTGACTGCCGAATGTCCTTGACGTTACGCCGGACTCGTTGCAGTTCGGGTGCTTGTAGGGAATCGAAATCCCCCACTGCCGCCACGGGCTGAATGTTCAGATCAATTAAGCGTAAGGTCCCTCGATCAACGCCAATCCAGGGGCCCGCAATGTTCCGCGTGCTGAGGTCTTCGGGCCAGTTGGCCTTGGGACCGCCCACGAGGAGATTGAAAGTTCCCCCACGTGGCATTATTTAGTGGCGTCCTTTAAAGCTTGAACACGGGATGCAGGGTCTTCGGCGTTGAAGACGTATGAACCTGCAACAGCAACCGTGGCACCAGCCTTGGCACAGTCAACAACCGTTTCGTTGTTAACCCCACCGTCAACTTCGATATCAAAGGTGTAGCCCTTTTCCTTCTTGATAGCTTCCAATTGCGCAATCTTTTCAACGGTGCTGTGCAAGAACTTCTGACCACCGAAACCAGGGTTAACGGTCATGACCAACACTTGGCCAACCATATCTAAGACGGGTTCGATAGCGGCCACTGGGGTCCCAGGGTTGATGACAACTTCTGGGGTCACACCGGCGTTTTGAATCATTTGTAAGGCCCGGTGAATGTGTGGCGTTGCTTCAACGTGAACCCCGATAATGTCGGCACCGGCCTTGGCGAAGTCGTCAACGTAACGTTCTGGGTTTTGAACCATCATGTGAACGTCTAAGACCATCTTGGTAATTGGGCGAATCGCCTTAACCCAACCTGGACCATATGACAGGGCCGGGACAAAGTCACCGTCCATAATGTCGATATGTAAAACTTCGGCACCGGCTTGGTCGACCTTTTCGATGTCCTTTTGTAAGTTGACGTAATCCGCACTCAGGATTGATGGCGCTACTTTAATCATAAATTATCTTCCTCATTTCTTTTTATTATAAATTGGTTTTTGATTCTTTAACAACGTGAGTAACTGAAGGTAGTTGTCGTAACGGCTCTGCATCAAGTCGCCACGTTCAACTCCCTCCTTGACGGCACACCCTGGTTCGTTCAGGTGCACACAGCCCCGGAAACGACACTGATTGGCCACCGCCAAGAATTCTGGGAAGTAGTGTCCCAGGTCCCGGTAGTCGATGGTCAGCGTGTCATATGACGAAAATCCTGGGGTATCGGCCACCAGACCACCAGCGATTGGCATCAAGCTAACTTTACGCGTCGTATGCTTCCCACGGTTTAACGCCGTCGAAATCTCTCCCGTTGCCAATTTCAGATCAGGTGCGATGTGGTTCAGCAACGTGGACTTACCGGCCCCCGTTTGCCCCATGATCACCGTTTCCTGGTCGGCTAAGGTCGCCTTGACTTGGTCCAACCCGTCTGCTGAAAATGGTTCCCGCGTCAGCACGACCGGATAACCGATCTGGCGGTAGCCGGCTGCCAACGTTTCAAACGTCTGGTAGCGGTCGTCGTCAATCAGGTCGGTCTTCGTGAAGACGATGACCGGTTTGATGCCGCTAATCTCTAACGCAATCAGTTGCCGGTCCAGTAGGTTCGTCGAAAACTCCGGCGCCGCCACTGCCGTCACCACGATTCCTTGATCAATATTGGCCACGGGTGGCCGCGTCAGGGCGTTGGTTCTTGGGAGAATCTCGAGAATGTAGCCTTCCTTTGGTGTCGAGCTCTCAAACTGCACACGATCTCCCACGAGTGGCGTGATGCGCCGCTTGCGAAAGTTACCCCGTGCCCGGGTTCGATACATCTTCCCGTCACTAAAGACGTCGTAAAAGCCGCTCAATGACTGGCGAATCTGTCCCTCTGACATGCAGCACCTCCTTTGTTTCTGTTGATCTAAAAAGCTCAGTTCTCTTTTATTATAAAAGAACTGAGGTTCTCTGTCAACTGTTGTTGGTAAAATTCGTATGAAGGTAGCTTGATCACGGT
>NZ_JQCA01000158.1 GCF_001437125.1 Levilactobacillus paucivorans
AAAGAACTGGTCTAGTAGAGCAGGTGTTGCACTTCAATTTTAAATCGAGGAAGATTTTTATTGGTGTGGCTACATTTGTATTCCTAAGTGGTATGAGGTATTAAAGATTTAGAGAAAAAGTGTCTAAATCTCAGTTAATTAAAAAAGCTTCTAAAAATTATTTGTAATTTTTAGGGTTCTCTGTCAACTGTTGTTGGCAAAATTCGTATGAAGGTAGCTTGATCACGGTGATCAGGCTGCCTTTCTTATTTTGAAAGCAAGATGGATACGAAGTCTGAAGTTCTGAAATCTACCAAACCCA
>NZ_JQCA01000027.1 GCF_001437125.1 Levilactobacillus paucivorans
CAACGAGGTTTTGTCTGTTTATCAACGAGGTTTTGTCTGTTTATCAACGAGGTTTTTAATAGTGATCGTTGATAAAAAATCGTTGATTTTATATAATAGTTGTGGAGGTGTAATTATGAGCAATGAACTTATAAAATATGATCCAGAACTTAATACTATTCCCTTACGTAAATTCACCCCTATTGAAATGAATCTATTTTTTTCAATTATTTCTCGTATGCGTGATAAAGGGGATCAAACAGTTAGATTTTCTTTTGAACAACTTAAAGACTTGAGCAACTATAAACCAACTGCAAATAATCGCTTTGAAGATGATATTCAAAGAACTTATGAAAAACTAATGGGACTTCATTTTGGAAGACGTAGCAAATCTGGATTAAATAGAGAGATGTTTGTTATGTTTACTAAATTCAGCATTGTTGGTGAAGCTGATTCCCCTTATATAGATGTTGAAGTATATAAAGATGCTTTGCCACTTCTTAATAATTTAGATACATGGGTTAGATATGCTTTAGCGGAATTTAGAGATCTTAGAAGCAGTTACGCCAAAACTGCCTTTAGATTGTTAAAGGGTTTTAGAACAACAGGTTATGCTTTTTTATCAAAAGAAGACTTTTTTGAATTACTTGATATTCCTAAAAGCTATTGGAAAAAGTCAGGAGATATTGATAGGTATGTTATAAAGCCCATCAAAGAAGAGTTAACACCATTATTTAGAGGCCTAGCTATTAGAAAGAAATATGGCAAGGGACGTGGAAAACCAGTAATAGGGTATTCATTTACCTGGAAACCAGAAAAGAAAGGCGCTAATGACTTCTCACAAGGTAAATTACAAGATGAACGACAAAAACTTTTCAATATTCAGCATAATAGTGAACTAACAGAACAGGAAAAATGGCGCGCTACTGATAAAGTTAAAGGATTACCACTAGGATCCACTGAAAAACAAGCATTGGCTGATAAACAGGCTGAACATGATAAAAAAATAAGAGATCAAGCAAGACAAGAAGCACTTGCTGAACTCCGAAAGGGGTTTGGAAATCATGCCTAAAACTATTAGAGAACTTGCTGATGAATTGAAGGTCTCTAAACAAACTATTCAATATCACTACCAAAGACTACCAACAAAGAACCAACAAAAAGATAGTCAAGGTACAAACATGATTAGCCTTACAGCTGAAAGGATTATTAGGGACAAGGTAGCAAAGCCTTTGGTAGCAAAAGATCAACAAATAGGTAGCAAAAAAGCGACAAAGACTAGCAAAAAAAATAATGAGCTAATTGCCACTCTAAGAAGAGAAATAGAAGATTTAAAGTCTCAACGTGACAAACAGCTTGCTACCAAAGACCAGCAAATAAGTAGCAAAGACAGACAAATAGATCATTTAACAAAACTAATAGACCAACAACAACAATTACAATTAGCAACAGTAGCAGAAGATCGCCATTTGAAAGAACGCCTACGAAAATTAGATGGCCCAGTTGAAGATTTTGAAAGTATAGAAAAAAGCCAAGTTTCAAAAACTGATGGTGCAAAAAAACAGGCAGCTAAAAATATAACTAATAAAAAATGGTGGCATTTTTGGTAATCGAATAATTATCGTAAATATGTACTAGAAAAGAGCATACAAATTATGGATTATGTTAAGTATAAAACGGATTGTTTAGATAAATTAAAGGGCTTTCTAACATCAGAAAAGAAAAGGCCTGTATTATTTATTGGGTCTGGACTGTCACAAAGATATTTACAGATACCTGATTGGAAGGGGCTATTAGACGCGCTATGCCATTCCCCCGTTAAAATGCCTAAACCGTTAGAGTATTACCTTCAAAGTACAGGTAACGATTATCCCAAAGTAGCTGATAAGTTGAAACAAAGGTATTTCAATTATTTCTGGGAACACAAAAAAGAGTATCCTGGTTATTTATTCTCTGAAACAGAGAATAAAGATATTTTTTTAAAATACTCAATTAGCAAAATCATAGAGAAACATGATGCACAATTGAACAGCGATAGTCTTTGGAATAACCCTGAAATAAAAGCGCTACAAGGAGTTACGCCCCAAATGATTCTTACAACTAATTATGATCTTTTATTAGAGAAGGTTTTTCCGCAGTATGATTCATATATAGGCCAAGATTCAATAAAGAGTAATCTAAATGACTTTAGAATAATGAAAATTCACGGATCAGTTAATGATCCCAAGTCAATAGTAATAGATGCCGCTGACTATAATGAGTTTTCAGTTCGACAAGAGTATATGGTAGCGAAACTGCTTACTTATTTTGTAGAGTATCCTATTATTTTCTTGGGCTATAGCGTTTCCGATGACAATATCAAGAAGATTTTAAATAGCGTTAAAAAAATAATGACCTCCCCTAAAAATGTGTCGATTCCAAAATTAGAAAACATTTTCTTTGTAGAATGGAATGACAAGCAGAATCCGGTTCCTGATTCCATACCTTCCGAGAAAATAATTGATCTTGGAGATGGTAACGGAGTGAAAGTTAATTATATTTACTTAGATGAATTTAAAAATCTATTTACTTATATTTCACAGAACTCTATAGATGTTGGCGTCTTAAAAACCGTAAACAAAACCATTGACAATATAATAAAAAGCTCGTCAATAACCAATCTTGAGGTTGATGTTGCAAGCATTAATTATTTAAAGAATCCACAAATGTTCCTTTCGTTATTGCGAAAACCCGACATGATGCTATCGCTATCAACATTAAAATCAGCTAACCAATTGGCTTCAGAATTCCCATTCACTCCTACTGAACTAGCCAAGAAGACACATTATTCCAATTGGCAGTTGCTTTACAAAGATATTGATGCCATATCAAAAAAGTATAGTGTAGATATTAGAGGAACTAACAATCAATTTCATGCCTCTATTTCTGGTGGAATTAATCGATATTCTAAAATAGCTTTAAAACTTTTATTGGATTATCAAGAAGGAAACTCTTTAGAAAAATATTTTGATGAAAATGAGTAAAAATTGACTACTAGGGTATGGGCTTATTGAACTAATAAAAAATAAAACAGTTCTTCAAATCATGTAGCGCGCTTTAAAGGGCTGTTTTAACAATGATTTGTGCTTATTTGATGAGTATAGGTTTCAAGATATCTAAATGAATTTGACAACTTTTACTCGTATTAAATATAAAAATGCAATTATAGATTTAATTATTATGCTCATTTTCCCTCAAATCTTAATTTTAACAAGTAGTCCTTCAACTTTGCCTTTTCGTGTTTATTTGAATCGATAAAATCATCAAAGTGTATGTGAAAATAGAAGCACAAATTTTGAGCTATTATCCATAAGTAAACCACATCATAGTGAGTAATTACAGCTGTATTCCCATGGCTGAGATTGGATCTTTTCCCATACAAGGTAGTAAGTCTGTCAAATATTTTTCTCCTAGACTTAGAATCTTTCCCTAATAATAATGCTGTACGTTCACAGACTTGGTCTGTTATCCCTTGTACAAATGTTTTTTGTTCAACTAAAGCTTCAATTGCTGACATTAATTGGATAATTTGTATTGTAGGTTCCTCAGAATCCAACCCATTTGCGATTAAGTTAGTAGCATTTACTAACCCCTTTTCCAAAGGAATTGTAGATTGTGAACTATAAATTTTACGTTGGATATCTCCAATTCTTTTTACGTAAGCTTCACCAAATGGTCGCAAGTCGCTTAATTCTGCAGGACGAGGTACATACTGAAATGGATGTTGTGTGATACCAGAGTTTTGAGCAACTGCTATGAATTCCTTATCGAACATAGTTTTATTCTGTTTTCCGACTCCAATTTGATACAGCATATTTGGTCCGCTCATAAGGAATATTAGAATGTTTAATGCTGATTTAACCTCTGATATTGCGACTTCAATTGCGCCTGATGGAATTACTGCCTTGATATTTACTGTAGCGAAGTTTTGATTATCAGTTACTGTATCTATTAATTTGTCATATAAATTAGCACTAACTTGGGCTTTTAAAACACTTTTCTTTTGGCTTGCTGGATACAAAGTAACATTGCCAATAGTATATGGTGCTTCTAATTCAATGCCATGAAATGGAATAATACAAAAGAATTCTTCTGGCTTCTTATTAATTAAGCCTAATATATCTTCGATAATTTGTGTATTCGATTCTTTTTTTGCTTTCCCTTTACCAGTTAAATTGACTATTTCCTCTTGTAGTTTTTTCCAAGAAAATAGTTTTCCGATTTTTGGATCTTCAATAACCATTTCAGCAGCATTAGTTAAATAGTTTACTGAATACCAGAAATAAAATCCTTCACCCGATATCATTCCTGTAGTTTTTTCATTCTTTTTATCGGCAATACTATCAAGAAATTTATCTAGTGCTTGTTTGAATTTATCTTCATTCATAATATAATTCCTCCAAATTTCAATATATTTGAACTTTTACCAAAATCGCCACCAATTTTTAATAGCTTTTTTCTTAGTTGGTTGTTTTTGTTTGCTACTCATTTTAACATATTTATTTTTTGGAGACTCAGGACCAGAGGATCCAATCAGGCTACTTAATGTTTGCACATGTTTTTTTAATTCACGATTTTCAGTAACTGTTGTTAACTGTAGCTGTTGTTGTTGATCAAGCAATTTTGTTAGCTGGTCTATTTGTCGGTCTTTGGTAGCAAGCTGTTTATCACGTTCAGACTTTAAATCTCTTACTTCTCTTCTTAGAGTAGTAATTAGGTCATTCTCTTCTTCACTGGTCTTTGTTGGCTCTTTGCTATCAAAGGTCTTACCATTTTTCCCTTGATAATTCCCTCAGCTGTGGGCTTATTTTTCTAGCATAATTAATTGGATTCAACAAACATTTCCGAAATATCGTATGCCAATGAAAGGGATAAATTGGGGAGAGTTATATGATTCTTACCACACTCAAGTGTACGATACTGATCAGTTAGAAAAACGTATTTCAGAATTGATGATTGATGATGATGTCACTAAAAAATCAGGCATATATGACTATGTATTAAGTGGCGATGAGAAAAAGCTGAGCATCAGAGAGTTTACTCCTCAAATGAAACAAAGTGCATATGAGAAGCAGAAGGGGATCTGTCCTATTTGTTGTAAGCATTTCAAACTTAAAGAAATGGAAGCTGATCATATAACGCCTTGGTCCCAAGGTGGTCGAACTATTGCTTCTAATTGCCAAATGCTTTGTAAAGAAGATAACCGTAGAAAGAGCAATAAATAATAAGTACTTTCCAATCTCTGGTGGTCAATTTGAATTTATAAACATTTAATATAATTGCTTAAATCAATGTCATAACTTTAAAAGTGATAATACCCAACTTAATGCTGACAAATAAAAAAATAATCGCAAATGCATATATAAGGTCTATAAATTACAAATAACCCCTCGAAAACGTTGAAAGAATAACCCCTAATATCTATAATGTAGATATTAGGGGTTATTTGTTTTAATATTAAAGAAATGACTTCTTCTATTTGTCATCAATACTAAACAATAATTTGTACAAAGTGATTATTTCTTCTAGTTCTTCACGCGATACATGATCGACAATAGTTTCATCAGTGACATGTCTTGCCCGTAAATCTAAGGCTATGGTTTGATCTAATAATACTTTTCCATATACTGTTTGACTACTAGTTAGTCGATGATACATTGGAAAATTACGCTTGGTACTGCTAATTGGAGCCACAATCGTCATGTTACTTGTCTGACAGACTAGATCATTGCTTAGCGCAATCGCTGGTCGCTTATTCATCTGTTCATGACCACGGCTTGGATTAAAGTTAACATAAAATATATCACCTTGGCTTACCATTGAAGTTCATTACCTTCTGACTTTCCCCAATCAAGCTCGTGATCCCTTTTCCCGTCATCTTCCCAATCCTTAAATAGTTCGTGAATATTGGTTGGGTTCTTTTTTATTGGTGTTAAAACAATTGATCCATTTTCAATGGTTATTGTCATATCTTGGTTATCATCTAATTTCAGTTGTTTAATAATTTGGCTAGGAATTCTAGCAGCTTTCGAGTTTCCCCACTTTGCTAAGCGTGTTTGTTCTTTAATAAGTTCCATATTTTCCCCTCCTAAATTATTATTACAAGTCAAGTATATCCCGTGTAGATACACAATGCAAATATTCTTACTGGAGGTCATTTACATGCAACAAGTTGTCTTACCCATCAAAGATTCAAACGTTCTTAAAGAGGTTCAAGATACGTTACTCAATAACTTTAAAGCTGGCCGACGTAACTATACGATTTTTCAAGTTGGTAAAGCTACGCTACTGCGAGTGAGTGACGTTATGGGTTTAAAACAGACCGATATTTTTAATCTGGACGGTTCTATTAAACAAAATGCGTTCATTCATGATCGAAAAACTGGTAAGCCTAATACCTTGTACCTTAAACCAGTTCAAACAGAACTCTTATTGTATCGTCAATGGCTGCTTGATCATAAACTAGCATCTGAATGGCTCTTTCCTTCCATTCAACACCCAGATCGCCATATCACTGAAAAACAGTTCTACAAAATTATGAGTAGGGTTGGCGATCTGTTAGGAATTAATTATCTAGGTACTCATACGATGCGCAAAACCGGGGCTTATCGTGTTTACACGCAATCAAATTACAATATTGGCCTAGTCATGCACTTACTAAATCACTCAAGTGAATCAATGACTTTAGCTTATTTGGGCTTGGATCAAGCAAGTACAGAAAACATGTTGAACCAAATTGATTTTGGGTAAATTGGTTTGATTTTGTTGTCGCCAACGGCGACTTCTGATACAGGATTTTAATGGGCCTAGCACAACATAGAATAAATTCTATGTGTAAGTGCGCATTGACCTCGTTTCACTCGGTCTGCTGATAACCATAAAATCAATTTTTGTCGTTGTTGAATTGAATGTATTTTTAATTCAATTTATGCTTGCACTTAACTAAGTTTGTTATGCTTTAAATACTTAAAAAAAGTTGCAGATACTGCTACTTTCAACCAAAATTTTTAATTGCTTTATGCAGAGAATCTTCATAAACTTGGCAACATAATTTGAATAACTAACTGTAAGAACTGTGTATCTAAACTGAAATCATTATTTTGATGTTAGGAGTAATTAGGATGGACGAAAAGAAAGTATTAAAACTAATTAATGAAATGCTCGCTGATCCTTGGCAAGTTGATATTCAAGAATTATTTGAAGCTTCCGTCAATGAACCTGACGAGATTAAAAAGAACTTGTATGATTCCTTATACACTTATATTTTGCAAAAAAGACAAGAAGATATTATTAA
>NZ_JQCA01000159.1 GCF_001437125.1 Levilactobacillus paucivorans
CAGACTGGTGGTTAATTGACGCTCACAATTTTTCCAAAGTCGCCGACAATTCTCTAACCAACTAAAGGAGCGTTCGACTACCCAACGTTGGGGTATGACTTCGAATCGATGCAACTCATTACGCTTCGCAACCTGCACGGTTGCGTTTAAATTACTGGCTACATCGAGCTGAAAATTAACGCCTGAATAACCACCATCAACTAAGACATTTTGAACCT
>NZ_JQCA01000160.1 GCF_001437125.1 Levilactobacillus paucivorans
TGTTGTTAGTAATCAAGAAATAATCTTGATTACCAACAACAGTTATTTTAGAACCGTTTAAATTGACGATCGGTGGGGATTTTTTGCTCTTGAAGGTTGGCCCTCCGTCGATCATCTCGACGGCATTCGTTTTGGAATAGTATGTCTCCTAACGAAGCTACAGAGAAGATATCGTGAAGCCTTTTTGCCAGATAACAGGATATGAATAATTGCCAATTTGAAAAAGTTAAATGGAAAATTCTTATCCGATTCATTGATTCATGGAGATGGACACTATTAATCTGAAAGTTTCCGAATTGTTTTACTTCCGTCACGGTGGTCAATAAAAGCCAATTTAGCCGGAGGAGGACAGGGATGGAGCCGGCCGTGGTGGTACTGTTAGACCGAGCGTTTTTCTCGGCCTTACAGTACGGGCGACCTTTAAGACCCGCGTTTCTGGCGGGGCTTAAAGTCGAGCGAGAAGCCCAAGGGGCTGAAGCGTCCCCACAGCAGGCGTAATCCCTGGCAGCCGCAGGCGGCCTTTTTATCTATTTTGGGAGTTCTCATAAGCGGCAAAAAACCTCCCCAATTCAACCGATTTTGTTGAATTGGGGAGGTTTAGATGATCTCGGGTCTAGAATTTTTGGTGTTGGAAAGTATTTCCATTCCAAAAGTACTAGGCCC
>NZ_JQCA01000161.1 GCF_001437125.1 Levilactobacillus paucivorans
CAAGATTGTCGTCACAATCTTGATACCTCTTACTTTAGGATGTTTGACAGAGAACCCTTTTTTCGTGGCTATCTAACCATTATTTGTTTGTTTAATCTTCCGAAGCAGCCATTGCTTCCAGAATCATGTCCAGTTGAGCGCATTTATCTGACAACGAGGTCATTTCTTCACCATAATGGGGTTCAATCCGTACGGTGTCCTCACTGGGACGAATGCTCTCCGATTCCTTCCGTTTTAATGTCGCCAACTGGTTGTTAGCTTGCCGATATTCTTCCAGAATCTCTACTCGATTACTCATCCTTCAACAACTCCTTTAACCAACTATAGAATTTTTTAACACGTCTATAAATGACTAAAAGGAATCATACCACTTGCCTGCCGATTTGTTAACGATTTTCTTAACTTTTGTTCACGAAAAGGTAAAACTGGCTAAACGGCCGGCAATTGGTCGCAACAGTCTACTTCAATGTCCCAGCAAATGATGGCATAAAGTACTTGCTAATCTGTTGAACCTTCACGTTGTCCCCTGGTTCAGGAGCAGCAACGAATTGGTTATTCCCTAAGTAGATCGCATCATGATACGTTGCCCCAGAATTACCCCAGAATAGGATATCCCCAGGCTTAGCAGTTCCCACGGAGTGCTTCGTGACGAAGGCTTCTTGAGAAACCGTGTTATGTGGCAAGTTCACGCCTAATGCGTTCTTGTAAACGTAAGCGACTAATCCAGAACAGTCCATCCCACTAAGTGACGATCCACCCCAAACGTATGGAATGTTAGCAGAGGCTAACTTCAAAGCCAACCCAGTCACGGACCCACTAGATAAGTTCGTGTTGGTCTTGGCACTCGATGAGGAAGACGAAGTCGTCGTCGATTGGCTAGCCTGTGAAGCCTGCTTCTTAACGGCTGCCCGCGTGGTCGTCTTGATGCGCTTGGTCTGACTAGTTGCCGTCGCATTCTGGCTACCAGTCTGCGTGGTCTGTTGCGTTTGGCTGGCGCTAGCTGGTTGGCTCACGCGACTCTGTTGACTCGTCTGGCTAGGTTGTTGGCTAGACTGAGCTTGTTCAACCTGACTGGAACTTGATTGGCTCACACTAGACTGGCTGGCAACGCTGGACGATGCCTGGCTAGTCTGTGATTGACTGCTTTGGCTAGCAGAGGATTGTGAAACGGGTGTCGTTTCAGCCACTGCTGCGCGTGTATGCTTTTCAGTACTTGCACTCGACGATGAACTCGTCGAGGTCGTACCTGAAGCTGATTGACTGGCACTAGCGGCTTGTTGCTTCTGCTGCTTAGCTGCTGCGGCCTGTTGTTCGGCAACGATTTGTGCCTGAACGGCGTTGGCCTTAGCGGTACTCTGACTCTGTTGCGTCGTTGATGTCGATGCCGTCGTGGACTCGCTGGTGGCCTTAGCAGCCCCCGTAGGCAACGTTAATTGTTGACCGACGCTCAGCATGTCTCCTGATAAGTGGTTGGCAGCTTGTAGCTGAGCCACAGAAACATGGTAAGCTTGGGCGAGATCCCATAACGTATCGCCAGACTTAACCGTAATTGTTTGCTTGCTCTGCGAAGATTTAACTTGCCTCGATTTAAAATTGAAGTGCAACACCTGCTCTACTAGACCAGTTCTTGAGAGCG
>NZ_JQCA01000028.1 GCF_001437125.1 Levilactobacillus paucivorans
AGGTCCATGATGGTTGATAAGTAACACCAGCCATTACGCTTCGTTTGAATATAGGTCATATCAGCGGTCCATTTTTGATTTAAACCAGTGGTCGAGAAATCCTGCTTAAGCAAGTTGGGACGCTGTTCAACCTTGGTTTTGGAAGCCGAAGCCGCTTTCCATTTATTGACGGTAACGGAGTGGATATCCAGTTCCTTCATGAGCCGGGAAATCCGTC
>NZ_JQCA01000029.1 GCF_001437125.1 Levilactobacillus paucivorans
AACGCCTTATGAAATATTCTTTAATGTAGTGTTGCACTTAATTTGACAATTCAAGACATAAATGTTTTGGCGCCCAAAATTAATACCCCTCAAGGTTGACATTGCGGCTCAATAGCCTATACTTACGAATGGAATCAAAGTCTGTCGTACGACCCAGTCACACGAAATTGCTCTTATTCGCACCGTTTCGACTGGGACTTCTCCGGACTTTACAGGAAAGACAGAAGTCACTCGACTGCCTGAATTTCTAAGCCAATAGAAAAGAGGGATTTTTTTATGAAGAATCACGAATCCGATCCAAAGTCCAAGCACCATATGATCCAATCCACTGGCGGCGACCAGAAGAGTCTCGACGAAGTTAACGGGACTGTCGAAGTTCCGCAAAACGCTGGTTTCTGGCGTACCCTGATGGCCTATACCGGGCCGGGTGCCCTGATTGCCGTGGGGTATATGGACCCCGGTAACTGGATTACCTCCATCGCCGGTGGTGCCAACTACAAGTACGCGTTACTGACTGTGGTCTTGCTCTCCAGTCTGGTCGCCATGCTCTTACAAGCCATGTCAGCTAGACTCGGGATTGTGACCGGGAAAGATTTAGCGCAACTCACCCGCGAACGAACCGGTAAGAAGATGGGTTTCTTCCTCTGGATCGTGACCGAAGCGGCCATCATGGCTACCGATATTGCTGAAATCATCGGGTCAGCCATCGCCTTGAAGCTACTGTTCGGGTTCCCACTGATTGTTGGGATTCTGATTACCACCGCCGACGTCTTAATCCTCCTGATCCTGATGAAGTTAGGATTTAGAAAGATTGAAGCCATCGTTGCTACCTTGGTTGCCGTCATCCTCTTCGTCTTCTTATACGAAGTGATCTTGGCCCAACCAAACGTGGGCCAGATGTTGAAGGGCTACCTGCCTTCCAGCAAGGTGGTCACCAATCAAGGTATGCTCTACCTGTCCTTAGGGATTGTTGGGGCGACCGTCATGCCGCATGACTTGTACCTCGGGTCATCGATCTCACAAACGCGAAACTTCGATCGCAAGGATCGCAAGAGTGTGGCCAAGGCCATTCGCTTCACCACGATCGACTCCAACATCCAATTGACGTTGGCCTTCGTTGTGAACAGTTTGCTCTTAATCTTAGGAGCGGCCCTCTTCTTCGGGACCAACAGTGACCTGGGCCGGTTCGTGGACCTATTCAACGCCTTAAGCGACAGTAAGATTGTCGGGGCGATTGCCAGTCCAATCCTGAGTATGTTGTTTGCCTTAGCCTTACTGGCTTCCGGTCAAAGTTCCACGATTACCGGAACCTTGGCTGGTCAAATCATCATGGAAGGGTTCATCAACCTGAAGATGCCACTCTGGGCCCAACGGGTTATCACCCGTCTGCTCTCCGTGACGCCAGTGATCATCTTCGCCATCTACTATCACGGTAATGAAGCGAAGATTGAAAACCTCCTGACGCTCTCGCAAGTGTTCCTGAGTATCGCGTTACCGTTCGCCATGATTCCACTGGTGATGTTCACCAGTAGTAAGGATCTCATGGGTGAGTTCGTGAACAAGACGTGGTCTCGGATTCTCGGCTGGATCATTGCGGTAATTCTGATTATCTTAAACATCTACCTAATCTTAAATACGTTACATCTCGCCTAACCATGACGAGTAGCCCGGCCGGCTTGGTCGGGCTTTTCTTTTGCCGTCAGTTAGCTTGCTCGACTGCTTACCAACCGTTGACTTCTCCGCAATCACAGCGTATAACTAAAAAAACGAGGTGAGCCCTATGGCAGATTATCAAGTTTCCAAAACGATTGTGCTCAAGTCCCCCACGGCCGACGACGCCCCGGGATTATTTGACCTCGTCGACGCGGATCGCCAAACGCTGCGCCGTTGGTTGCCCTGGGCAGATGACACCGAAGCGGTGGCGGATGAGGCCGCCTTTCTCCGCATTTGCCAACGCCAGATGGCGCACGGTGAACTTTGGCTAGCCGTAATTTGGGTCGACAATCGGCCGGCTGGCATGATCGACCTGCACAACATCCACGACGGTCAGGCCGAGGTGGGTTACTGGTTAGGACGTGCCTTTCAGGGCCGCGGGGTCATGACGCAGTGCCTCGAAACCGTTGAGCAGATCGCCTTTACCACGCTTCATCTGCGTAAACTCTTCTTGTTAGCGGCTAGTGGTAATTTCGCCAGTCAAGGAGTGGCAAAACGCCGTCACTTTCAAGTGGAGGGCCGGTTGCGCCAACAGATTCCCGATACCCACGGCGGTTATTGGGACGCGGTGTTATTTGCGAAGTTGGCTTCGGATTGAATTTTTTAGCGTAAATTAAAGGCGGTGTGTTCCCGGAAATGGGAGCACACCGCCTGTTTTAATTATTTAGCTTTTTGAATTTACTCTGTTGAAACGTGCCAGCCAGGACAGTTGGTTCCGACTCTTTGAATTTACCTGGCCGAAACGTGCCAGCCAGGGCAGCCGACTCCGCTTAACCCCGTAAAGAAAATCATCCAGGTTCGGGATGATTCTCTTTACGACGTTAATGCTCGCTTGGGTTGGCTCTTTGATTTTACACAGTCGAAACGTGTGGTTAAAGGCAGCTGGTTGCGCTTAACCCCGTTAGGAAACTAATCCAAAACCAGGATTAATTCCCTAACGACGTTAATGCTCGCCAGCTAACCGCCTTTAACCGCACTCTTTTACTAGGCTCTCTGTCCGCCGTCAACGGTAAATTCAGCACCATTAGCGAATGAAGATTCGTCGCTACCTAAGTAGACACAAACCTCACCGATGTCTTGTGGCTTACCTAAGTGGCCCACTGGCACCGTCTTGGTGATTTGTTCCTTGGCAGCTGCGGGGATGATGGCCGTATCGATCCAGCCTGGGTGAACGGAGTTAACACGGATATCAATCCCACGTTGGGCTAAGTTCAAGGCCGTGGCGTGGCTCAACATCCGGGTCCCACCCTTACTTGCGGAGTATGCTGGGGCCATTGGTAACCCAATCAAACCGGCAACTGAGGATACGTTGATGATGGAGCCCTTGGCGTCGTTGGTCTTTTGCATCGTCTTGATAGCGGCCTTTTCACCTAAGAAATTAGCGGTCAGGTTGATGTCGATCACCTTTTGCCAGTCTTCTAATGACAGGTCTTCAATAGCCGTGTTCGGGCCACCAATTCCGGCATTGTTAACCAGGATATCCAGCTTACCAAACTTTTCAACGGTCGCGTCGATCACCTTTTGCCAGTCGGCTTCTTTGGCAACATCCTGTTGCACGAAGAGACTGACGTCGTCCCCAAACTTTTCAACGGCGGCATGGCCCCCATCGACGTTGTGGTTGGCGGTAATAACTACCTTGGCACCTTCGCGAACGTAGCATTCGGCAATACCGAGGCCGATTCCGGCAACCCCACCGGTAATAATGGCAACTTTACCCTTTAAACGATCAGTCATATCAAATCATCCTTTCAATCTTTTCTATTGTTCAGAATATCACACTCGGCTGGTGGGGGAAAATAATTACCCCTCTTAGTCGTTGATCGGCAACACTGGTCTTACGAACAACACCTATCAATTAGGATTTGCGCGATGGGTCTTCCGGGTGGTGCCTGAGAGGGCTGGAACGCCATGGGCGCGGTGGGAAGCCAAAGAGCGGTCTCCCCACCCGGCCTTATTGTAAGCTGACCAAAAACGTCAGCCAACAATAACGACACGGCTGAGCCCTCTCAGGCACCACCCTCCAGACCTTTTTCCTCAACGGGACACGTTCTGCTTCACTCTTAAGTAGTCGAGCAACAACAAACTACAATTAGTTACTAGCTACATAACAACGACCGATTCATAAAAAAATCCGAGACCTGCGCGCCCCGGATTTTAGTTTTTTATTCTTTTAGCTTAAAACTTGTGGGCTAAGACTAAGCCACCAGTTTCGTCCTCATTTGGATGGTCGCGCTTAACCACGAGTTCCTGGTTGACGAAGCTGAAGATCCCGCTCTGGCCAAGTTCACGTCCGAAGCCAGACTTCTTGACCCCACCGAATTCGAGTTCTGGCAAGGAACTGAAGAAGGTGTTGACGAAGACCATTCCCGTTTCGATCCGGGATGCTAATTCGGCACCATATTCGGCACTACCGGCAAAGACGATTCCGCCTAAACCGTAGTCGGCGTCGTTAGCCAAGGCGATGGCTGCATCGTCATCCTTAACCTTGTAAACCTGCGCCACGGGACCGAACATTTCCTTCCCGTAGGCGGGGTTGTCCTTGGTGATGTTGGTTAAGATGGTTGGCATGAAGAACTGGCCATCGTCGTCGATTGGTTCGTGGACGTAGTAGGCTGTCGCGCCACCAGCAATAGCTTCATCGACTTGAGCCTGTAACTTTTCCTTAGCCCGCTTGGAGTTCATTGGGGCTAACGTCGTACTTGGGTCCATTGGATCGCCCATCTTCACGGACGAGAAGGCAGCCTTCAAGGAAGCTAGGAATTCATCGTAGTTGTTTTCAGTAACGATGAAGCGCTTGGAAGACGTGCAGACCTGCCCGGCGTTGTACAAACGAGCCCGTGGTGCGATGTTCTTAACATCGGTCATGTTAGCATCGTGCGCAACGATAAAGGCATCGACCCCACCGAGTTCCATCGTGGTCTTCTTGAGGTGTTCACCGGCAACCTTGGCAACGGCAACTCCACCCCGTTCGGAACCGGTCAAGGCAACCCCTTGAACCCGTTTGTCAGCGACGACATCGGAGACTTGGTCGTAGGATAAGAACAAGTTGGTTAAGGCCCCTTCAGGCGCCCCGGCCCGGCGAACGGCGTCTTCGAAAGCTAACGCTGAGGCTGGGGTAATGGCAGCATGCTTGTAAACGATGGGGTCACCCACGGCAAAGTTCGGGGCGAAGATCCGCATCATTTGGTAGTAAGGGAAGTTCCAAGGTTCCACCGCCATCATGACACCCAGTGGATGGTTCTCAAGTTGAGCTTCACCGGCGATGGATTCGATGGCCCGCGGCTTCAAGAGTTCCTCGGCGTGGTCGGCATAGTAGTCGGCAATCATCGCACACAGAATCACTTCACCCTTAGCTTCACCGATCAACTTACCCATGTCCACCGTTAACACCTTAGCGAGACTATCGGTCTCATCTCTAAAGATCTGTGCCAACTTGTGGAGTACTGGAATTCGGCTGGATACTGGATCATTTCGCCATTTCAAATAGAGTTTTTGTGCCTTTGCTAAACTTTCTTCGACATACTCAGGAGTTGCGTCTTCATAAGTCTTCACAACTTCATTGGTATAGGGATTGGTTGTTTGATAAGCCATTCTACTTCTCCTCCTTATTGGGGTCATTCACGTTCACAAAGTAACCCCTTACATTTGACACTATACCCTCATAGATTGCGGAACGCTAGTATTTCGTTTGTGAGTTTCTATTCAAGATCTCTTGTGAAATTGCACACGGATTTAAAGCGCTATCATAATTTTCTAACAAAATTGGTCTATGGTTGAATTCTAGGTAAGACAATAAGATTTCAACTGCTTAATTTTCCTCGAAAACGACGGCTAAACCGGCGAATGTGTTCAAACATCACAAGTGGCAGACTGTACGCCAGTTATCCGAACTAGCCGGCCAAAAACGAAATGAGTCATTGGATTAACTCGTGTCGGCCGGAGGACAGTTCCAGACGAGCTCAGTCGTGCCGTTTGCCTTAGCGGAGTGGTTTTTCTCCGGTTAGGCAAAGACCGTGCTTGAAGACTTTCGCTTCTCAGAAAGGCTTCAAGTCGCGTCCACAACGTTCCAGCCCGTCTGGAACTGTCCGGAGGCATGGCCAGATGGATCCAAAAAAAGCGACTCTCGTGAGGAGAGTCGCTCGATAAGTATTAGCTTAACTTCCAACGGTCCAAAATCCCGTTGAACAGGCGGTTGGCCGTGGTAATCTGGTCCAACACCGTCCGGGGGCTAGCGGTAAAGTTATCGTTTGCCCACTTATTAATTATTCCCAACGAGCCCGCGGCAATGAATTCCGCGGACGTGTCGATCACGTCTTCCTTTAAGTAACGGTACTCAGGCATTGCGTGGAGCAAAATTGACAATCTTGACGCCACAAACTCATTCGCAGATTGACGCCAGACGCCCCCATCGTATGGGTAAGCGTTCAAGAAAAGTTTCGAATGGTCAGCGATCCGTTCCAATAATTGGATCGTTGCCGGCCGCCAATTTTCTAGGGTCAATGCCGTGGGTTGTTCATGCCGTGGGGCGTCCACGATAAAGTGTTGGTAGACAAAGCCCAACAATTCATACTTGTCAGCAAAGTAGTAGTAGAACGTTTTCCGGTGAACCTCCGCCTCGTCAGCGATCTCACGGACCGTGACCTTGTCAAACGTATTGTGGTTTAACAGCGAAGCCAAGGCCTCCGCAATACGCTCCTTAGTTTCCGATGCAGCCATCGTGATACCTCCAATCATACACACCATTTAGATTTTTATTTTGCACGTTACTAGCATCCCCCCCGGAAGCTAGTAACCTTAACTAACATCCTAAGCTGACTAAAATTATACGCGTCTTCACGCCAGATAAAACCCTTTTCAGAGAAAAATGTCAGTTAGTTGCTCATTAGTTATATCTATCAACTATAACCTCGATTATCCTTTAAACAGCCTTGATTATAGCATAACCACTGATATATTGTACGATACTTTTGTGCACAATAGGTAATTTATCCGTAAATTTTCTGAAAAACCCGAAATCTTTTTCGTTAATTACCTCACCAGTGAGTCATTTTAACGGTCCCTCCAGCTCTAAGAGCCATTGTTTCCGTTTTAGGCCCCCCGCATAACCAGTTAAATCCCCATTTTTACCAACTACGCGGTGACAAGGAATGACCAGACTAATCGGGTTGTGACCAACCGCACCCCCGACAGCACGCGCTCCGGGATTGTGGCCGATCGCCATCGCAACCTTATCTGCTATCTCGCCATAGGTCCAAACTTGACCATACGGGATTGTTCGTAACACTTGCCAAACTTGACGCCGCAACGGCGTCCCGTCAGGCCGAACCGGGAAAGTAACGGATGGTTGTGCGCCGTCAAAGTAAGCCGCCAACCAAGTCGCGAGCTGGTCAAATACCGGACAATCGCCAGTCGGCGTCGCGGCGGGCAACGTACTCCCGAAGTGTTCCTGATCATCGAACCACAAACCGGTAATGGCCGACCCATCGCTAGCCGCGGTCATCGATCCCAGTGGCGTGTCAAATTGCTTTTGCCACATCATGATCACCCTTTTTTACTTATTTTATCATTAAAAAAGACGATAGGCTAACATTAGTCAATTAAATTTTTAGCGAGGCCACCCTTCCTAGTGGTTAGTCCACCGGTCTTCAGGTCCTTATTGGCGTCCGATCCCACCAACCACGCACCCTATCCGCAAACTAACGCTGTTAATTGTTCCATAACTAGGTTGAAAAAAGAATTTAATTGCTGTTAGATTTTCTAGGGTGATCGCCGGTCAGGGCCACCAACACTAAAGCCTGAAACTGTCAAAGCTAGTCTTTGCCAATTTCATCTGGTAACCACCCCTGTCGGTTCAAATCGCCAGAATTATTATCTCAACCACTGACGGACATTTATAACAAAAGGTGAAAATAACCACATCAGTCGCCCAAACCTAGGACGATCTAATGTGGTTATCTCAATACTACCGATTTAAATTTTAGTGATACAGGTCGAACCGACCCTTGCTGAAGACGGTACTCAGGTGGGCACTTTCCAGTAAGGAACGGTCGGTGATAACCTTCTTCATCGCTGAGGCAACGTAGCCCTTGATCTTACGGTTACTACTGAAGATTTCACCGATTCCGTCGCGGTCACTCAGTGAGGCCACGGTCCCGACGGACTTGTAAACGAAGGGTAAGGTCTCACGACCACGCCGTTGTAAACCGATATTCTTGGCGGCTTGTGCCCCCGCAGCCAAGGCAATTTGCGCCGTGGTTGGGTAAGGACGCTCGCTGTCGGCATCCATGACGGCGGCCACGTCACCCACGATGTAAACTTCAGGATGGTCGGCTATGGACAGATCGGGTTCAACAACGACTCGGTTCCGCCGTTGTTCGAAGCCGGAATCCGCGATAACTTGTGAGCCACTGACCCCCACGGTCCAAACGATCGTGTTGGCCGGCACTTCGTGTTCCTCATCGTTGCCGTCGCTGTAAACGACCGCACCGGGCTTGATTTCCTTAATGTTGGAGCCTAGCTTCATGTCGACGTTGTGCTTAGCCATGAAGGCCATCGCATAATCTGCCAGGGACTTGTCAAACATTGGCAAGATGGCTGGTGACCGTTCCAGACAAACCAGCTTGATGGCCGGCGTGTTGTAGCGCGTCTGGAGCTTTGGCAGAGACTGCGTCAATTCACCCAGGAGTTCAATCCCGGTAAATCCAGCCCCACAAACGGCGACTACTAAGTCGTTGGGATCTTGGCTCTGGGCATAGCCCTTTACCTTGGCCTCAATGTGCTGGTAAACAGCCTCGGAGGTTGCCAAATCATCCATTGGTAAGGCATTCTCCTCGGCCCCTTTCAGACCAAATGTTTCGGACTGGAAGCCTAAAGCCACAATTACATAATCATAGGTGATCGGTTCGTGATCCGCCAACGTGACCTGCTTCTGATCCACGTCTACGTTGGTAACCGTGTCGCAAATGAAGTCCACGCGACTACTGATGACATCATTAATCTCATAGGTGATCCGGTCGGGCGCAATGGTCCCCGCCGCCACCTCGTGCAGATTGGTTTTTTCCGTGTGGGTACTCGTCTTATCAACTAAAATAATTTTATCTTCACTAGGTACCTCACGCTGTAGGAACTTGATTGCCCGCATGCCTGCGTAGCCACCACCGAGAACTAAAATCGTTGCCATATTAAACGACCCCTTTTCTGCTAGAGTTCCCTGAAGTTCGGTTAGTTTGTTAATCCGTTAATCGGCTAAGCCCATAATCTCTTAACCGAAGACCACTCCCCCCGGAGAAATCAGCGGGTGACCTAATCATCAGGGATGATTTACTTCTATTATACGAGTTATCAGGTGAAAAGCCATTGAAAGCGGTTTATTAAATATTTCACAAATCCAACGCCTAACCCGACTAAACCACTAGCGAATTGGTTAACCCAGTGTGGCAGTCGCCCCAGACCTCAGCGAGTCACTTTAGCTGAAATCTCCTCACGAAACCTTTATGGTAGAGGTTAGTTAAGTTAATTAGGTTTGGTGGTTGTTCTCACCTGCGGTCACGAGACGCCACCCTGTGAGGCAGACCTGAAGCCTGAGAAGCAGGCTTCAGGGCAACCTTGAACCTCGAAAAACACGAGTTTCAAAGTCGGCCGTGGTCTAAGTCGAGAAACTACCTCGACTAAGACCACCGACACGGGGTTCTGTCTCGTGACCTCCGGTTAAAATAAAACTGTCAGCATCACCATTAACGGTTGGTATCCTTTAGCCGGAGGTGATCAGTGGGCCGTCCTGTGTCGGTGGTGTTAGGCCGGCGTTCTTCCGGTCTTACAGCAGGGGCCGCCTTTAAGACCCGCGCCCCTTGTGGGGCTTAAAGACGAGTCCGAAGACCGCTTCCTGGCTTCGGGCGTGCCTCATAGGACGGCCCGCTGATCACCGCAGACGGAAACCAGAAACCAAACCATTCAAGGAGGATTTCTTCATGACAACATTAGTAATTGGTGCTCACGGCCACGTTGGCCAGCACATTGTCGAACAACTTGCAGCTATGGGTGAAACCGTCTATGCTGGGATCCGCTCCGAATCTCAAGCCGCAGAATTAAAAGCCTTAGGGGGCCAACCCCGCACAGTCGATCTGATGGGCAGTATCGATGACTTGGCTGCCGCCATGGCCGGCATCAACACCGTCGTCTTCTCTGCCGGTTCCGGTGGGAGTACTGGCGACGACATGACCTTAAACATTGATCTCGATGGGGCCGTTAAGTCCATGATTGCCACAGAAAAGGCCGGGATCAAGCGTTTTATCATCGTCAGTGCCATGGGTACCGACGACCGGTCCTTCTGGAGCAAATCGGGCATTCGGCCTTACTACGTAGCGAAGTTCTACGCGGACGAATGGCTCAAACACCGCACCAATCTGGATTACACCATTGTCCGTCCTGGAATCCTGACCAACGATGCCCCAACCGGCAAGATCACTACTCAGACGGCCGATAGCGCCACGAAGTCCGTCAGCCGGGTCGACGTAGCCGCAGTGGTTGCCACCATCGTGGCGCATCCCCAACCAAAGCAAACGATTGAATTCGTCAACGGTGACACGGCCATTGACGCCATCATCCACTAAATTTAAGAAGTTCTTAGCACGTCAGCCAGGTTGGTTGACGTGCCTTTTCTTTCCCGCCAGACTGGCGTTTGCGACCGGTTGCTCATTGATTTATTCCCCCACGCCGCGTAAAACAGTACATAACCCACTAATTGGTATAAATTGTTTATCCCCGATGTGATAAAATAAGTTTATAAATGATTAACAACTGGAAAGGAAATAGCGCATGAATTTTAAAGACTTAGCATACTTTACCCGATTAGTAGACCGTCAGAGTTTCTCTCGCGTCGCCGAAAATTTTCAGGTGACCCAACCCGCGGTATCGGCTGCGCTACGCCGGCTGGAAAAGGAATTGGCCATCCCCTTGGTCGACCGCCGGCAATCCCGCCGCGAGGTCACGCTGACCCCTGCTGGTAACCAGTTCTACGCCCACGCTAGCCGAATCTTAAATGAATATCACCGTTCCCAACAAGACTTAGTCAGTCTGGAAAAAGGCACGGTGCGTCTGGGTCTACCACCCATTATTAGTCAAAACCTTTTACCTCAACTGGCCCCGGCCTTGCAAGAGGCTGATTTGTTCAGTGCCTTGAAGCCCGTCGAAGGTGGTTCCAACCAGATCCTCAAGAAGCTTCTAGCCGGCGAACTGGACGCGGCCTTCATTGGTACCGCGGGCAGCCTCCCCTCCGATACCCTGGAAGTGGAGGAACTGACCTCTGCCGAATTTGCCATCATCGTCAGCCAACAACATCCCCTGGCTAACCGCAACCGGGTCAGCTTCAGCGAGTTTGTTGACGACCCCTTCATCATGTTGGAACCCGGCTACGTTCAAGATAACGTCTTCCACCAGCTATCTGACGCCGGTATCACCCCGAAGATTCGGTTCCAAACCAGTCAGGTCGAGCTGATTAAACAGCTGGTCGCGGTCAACGCCGGGGTCAGCCTGTTGATCGACCTCGCCATCTCGCAGAGTGATCCGCTGATCGCGTTACCGCTACTAGATGATGTCCCCCCATTCCGCATTTGCCTAGTCACTCGTAAGGGACAACATCCCAACGCCGCTACTCAGGCCTTCATTGACTTGGTGCGAAACGAACTAAAAGGAGCGTAATCCCCGGCTCTAGCCGACAATCACGCTCGAATTAGCTTCTATTCTACTGATTAATAATTATTTCAATTGACGGTCGTCGTGCTTGTTGTCCAGGTTTAGGGCACTGGCATTGACGGCCGTTTGTACTTGGCTGGAAATCTTCTTAGTTGTGACCCGTTGTAAGTGAATCTTAGCTGGTTGGATGCCGGCGTTGGGCCGGTCACTCAGCTGAATGGACGTCCGAATCTCGGGGGCATTGTCACTGGTCGTCGTCTTGGTTGCGGCAGAAGCCCCGGCAGAGGTTGCCAGCAAGGTTGTCACCGTCATGGCAACCAGCATTACTTTAGTCATCATCGTTTTAATTTTAGTCATTTTAACCACTCCTCAGTTAGTTGTTTTGGCTGTTCGCTTTCGATGACTTAGTTATACCATGGGACGCGCCCGCTAATCTTGAAGTTAAAATAAGTCGCACATAAGAATTTCTTATTTTCCACTAGCGGCATTATGTTATTATGCATTTAAACACCACCACACGAAGGAGTATCAGCGTTTATGAAAAATACAATTCTACTGGTCGAAGACGAGGAAGGCCTGGCCAGCTACGTTGCCAAGGAACTGACCTTCGAAGACTTTACAGTGATTACGGCCGCAGACGGTGAGGAAGCCTGGGAAACCTATCAGGAAAAACGCGACGACCTGCTTTTAATCCTACTAGATTGGATGTTACCCAAGATGGATGGCATGCAGGTTCTCCGTCGAATTCGCAAGCACGACGACCTCCCCGTCATCATGATGACCGCTCGCGATTACCTCGGCGACAAGGTCACTGGGCTAGACACCGGGGCCGACGACTATATCACGAAACCCTTTGAAATCGAAGAACTCCTCGCCCGGATTCGCGTCATCCAGCGCCGGGCCGAGCATCAGACCGGCCGTGACCAAGCCTACCATTTAGCCGATCTGACGCTGGTCACCAAGACCCGCCAGGTCGATCGCGGCGGGCGCAACCTCCAACTTACCCAGCGTGAATACGACCTCTTACTCTTCTTGTTACAGCACCCTGGCCAAGTCTTCACCCGCGACGAGCTCCTCGATAACGTCTGGGGCGTCGACTTTCTCGGCCAACAAAACGTGGTCGACGTCTACATCGGCTACCTGCGCAATAAAATTGACGTGGGCGACGCGCCGCACCTCTTTCACACGGTGCGTGGCGTCGGCTACAGCCTAAAGGAAGATGATGCTGATGCGAACTAAGCAGCCGCGATCATACGCGGATATCATTCGTCACTCGTTTACCAGTCTGCTGGTGACCATTGGGATCGTCATTGTCCTCACGGTCAGCATCACCCTGGTCGTCGATCAACTCACGCGAGCCCAGAACCAAGCGGCCCAACTGAGTGCCAGCCTCCAGACCTCACAGGTCAGTAATTTCCAGGACTGGCTCAAGGTGAATCAAGCCAGTGGACTGAACTCTCACAACACGTTTGTCTTCATCAAACAAGCAAACGGTACGACAACGTCACTCCTCCCACGAGGGGCAGCGCTCGCCGCAGCCAGGACCTGGTCGATTCCCTTTACCCATCTGACCTATTTCAAAGGCTGGGGACTCTATTTCTCCGAATCGCTGAAGACTGGGGGCCGCACCTACGATCTCTTCATTGGGATGCACGTGTTGGTCGGCAATCTCCATATCTTAATTGCGGTGCTTATCATTATTATTTGCCTGAGCTTCCTAATTGGGCTGGCCTACGTTCGCCGGCTGGCCAATCGTATCAGTGCCCCCACTATGGCCTTGGCCCAAGCGGCCCAACAAGCCGCCGCCAATCCCGAAAGTACGCAGCCAGAACTGCCACGACCAACGGAACCGGTGGAAGTGGCCCAACTAGCCAGCGACTTCAACCAACTCCTGGCCGCCCAGAATGGCCGACTGCAACGTGAGCGCCAATTTATCTCCGACGCTTCGCATGAACTCCGCACACCCATCGCCACCATTCGGGGCAATCTCAAATTAATCGAACGTCGCGGAGAACAGCATCCCGAGGTCATTCCCGAATCACTGGGATTCATCGACCAGGAGTCCTTGCGGATGCAACATCTGATTGAAAACTTACTCCATCTTTCCCGTGCCGATCGAGCCGCGGTCACCTTGGAACCCCTAGATATCGCGCTCATGGCCCGGGGTGTCGTCGAACACTACCAACCCCTGGTCAGCCAACCGTTGACGTTTAACGGCCCCACAACACCGACCATGGCCCTGGGTAATCAGGACATGCTCCATCAAATCCTAACGGCCCTCCTCGACAATGCCCACAAATATTCACCGGCCGACCAGCCCATCACGGTGACCGTCGCCACAACCGACGACCACGTGACCCTCACGGTGGCCGACCAAGGAACGGGGATTGCACCGGAGAACCGCGAACACATCTTCGAACGGTTCTACCGGGTTGATAGCGCCCGATCCAACAAAATTGAGGGCAGCGGCCTGGGACTCGCCATCGTTTCCCAACTGGTCAGCCTCAACCATGGCACGATTGCCGTCACCGATAACACCCCGCACGGCAGTCGATTTGCCGTAACCTTGGCCGCCGCAAAGGAAAAATAAGAAATTCTCAGGTAATCCTTAATTGAAATCAAGGACTAAAGCGACCTTTCCCCGGTATACTGGGTCCATAGATGATATCTGAGTGGTTCTGGTTAACCACCTAGCTTCACCGCCTGCGTCAACCAGACGCCACCCGGTGAGGCAGACCTGAAGCCAAAGTTCGGTCTTCAGGGCAACCTTGAACCTCAAAAGACGAGTTTCAAAGTTGGCCGTGCTCTAATCCGAGAAAAAACCTCGGCTAAGACCACCGACACGGGGTTCTGTCTGGTTGCCTCCGGCTAGGACTGGTTGAACACACAACATAATATCAAATATCACCTATTATGTTGTGAATGTAATTCAGCCTCGGTTGGACAGGAGCAGAGTCCCGTGTCGACGGCGTTAGGTCGGTGATTTGCCGGCCTTACAGCGTGGCGTTCCTGACCAACCGAGACAACCAATCTCGGATGTCATAATTTGAAAGGAAGCGTGAGATTATGCTGATTGATGACAACCCGCAAATTCATACGATAACACCCGCCCAGATTACGAAGGTTTTCTACCCTTACGTCATCGCCAAGACGGAAGCCGGGAGTTACGTCAACCTGAACTTAAGCGACCAGGAACGCAAGGACCCCTTGTTCTGGGAATCCATCGCTAACATTGCCAAAGCCAAACTTTGGGTGCCAATTGGCGAAAAGTTCCATCAACTCTTAGCGTACGATTGGACGTACGCGATGTAACTTTCCCACTCAAAACTTAATCGCCGATCATGAATTAAAGGCCTCCAGCGAGAGTGTCCATTCACCACTAAATCGGCCCCTAACCTTAGCCCCCAAGCTGCTTGACTTGGGGCTTTTTTGTCGCAAGAGTGCGCCATCAGGCGGTTAGTCGGCGATCATTAACGTCGATTACGGAAAAATCCCGGGCTTGGATTATTCCGTAATCGGGGTTAAGCGGAGCCGACTGCCTGATGGCGCACGTTTCGGCTAGGTGGCCACCCACGAAAAAAAGCCTGGGTTTCATCCCAAGCTCTCGTTTAAAATTTACGTTCAATTCTTAATGGGGAATCGGTTTGTGCGTGAACTCCGCCTTCCGCCGCAACTGTTTGCGGGTCTGTCCCACCATAATCTCCGTGGGATAAGCCAGGTACCCATCCAGGGTGCCACCAAAGCTGGCAACGCAAAAGCTCATAAAACCCCAGACTGCGGGCGACCAATTTGGAAAGTAAGGAGCCACGCAAGCGATGATCATGAAGAAAATAAAACCAACTAGACCTTCAAATCCCTGCCGACCAAACCGACTGAAGTAAGGGTACTGGCGCGTGAACAAGCCGTCAACAATGACCAGTCCGAGCATTGCCCCCACCGCCAACTGTTTGCTGGATGCGCCGGGTTCGAAAATCACCGGACTCATCAGCAACATCAACACCTGAAGAAACCAGAACGAATGAAACGCATAGCGCCAATCAAACCGCATCCGAATCGCCTCACTTTCCAAGTTGGGTTCCGCTTTTGGACTCCCAGTGTAGCACAGGAAAGCTTAACAATAGGCTAACGGAAACTGACCTGGTTAGGGTAGTTGCAATACTAACGCGCGGTTGTTCCCTGTTCAGAGCGAAAGGCTACCAGCATGCTGAGCAAGGCTCCGAGTCCGGTCACTACCAACACCAGCAACGCCCATTTAGAACCCAACGCCGTTTTAACAACGGTGCTGCCACTCCCAGAGGCTTGGCTAGCGCCGATAATCGCGGAAACCACGGCGGTCCCAATGGCTCCGGCAAACTGCTGGAGTGCGTTCATCAAGGCATTACCGTCCGCCTTAAGGTCAGCGCCCAGTTGTTTCAAACCGGCCGTCATAATGTTTCCGAAGGCAACGCCGATCCCCACCATGTAGACTACATAAAGCCACAGAATGGCCGCAACCGACAGATGACTGGCAAAGACGGTCATCAGTAGCAACGTGATGACAACAACACTCAGGCCCAAGAGAATTGGCCGCTTAGCCCCGAACCGATCCAAGATCTGACCCCCAATTGGAGAAAAGGCGGCCCCGATGATGGCACCCGGCAAGACCACCAGTCCGGCCACGAATGCCGTCTGCTGATCGACCAACTGTAGGTAATTTGGCAGGATAAAGGAGAGTCCCAGTGCGGTTGTTTGAATCAGAAAGAAGGTCAGTAAATGCCAGGCAAAGGGCCGGTTGCGCAACGCATCCAAATGAATCAAGGGATGGTCGATATGATCCGACCGGCGAACAAAGCCAACAGCCCCAACAATGCCGATGATCCAAGATCCCAAAACCGACCAGCTTAACCAGTCATGACTACTCAGGGAACTGAAGCCGTAGATTAGACCCCCGAAGGCCATAATTACGGTAATCATGCTGAGAACATCGAAAGACTCCTGTTTCGTGGGCACAACCTGTTTGATTGTCCGAATCCCCACAAAGAATGAGATGACGAGGAAGGGCACCAGAATCCAGAAAATATAGCGCCAGTTGAAATTGGTCACTAGGATTCCCCCATAAGTTGGCCCAATAGCGGGTCCCACGGCAGTGATCAACGTCCCGATCCCAGTCATCAACCCAATCCGACTCAACGGCACCTGTTCGAGAATAATGTTAAACATTAAAGGTAAGGCAATCCCGGTGCCGAGTCCTTGAACAGCTCGTCCCAGTAATAACCACGTAAAGGTCGGTGCCATGGCATCTAACAACAAGCCCGCGATAAACAGGAGGTTGGCCGTCACAAACAACGACTTCAACTTAAAACGTCGTTTCAAATACGAGGAGATCGGGACGATGCAGGCCACGATCAGGAGATACAACGTGGTCATCCACTGCACGGTCCCCGTCGTCACGTCAAACTGCTTCATTAACGTGGGAAAAGTAATGTTCATCGCGGTCTCCACGATGACCCCACTCAAAGACATCAGACCCGTAGCCAGAACGGCTCCGACGACGCGTGGTTCAATTTTTTCATTTGCCATTAGGTGACTCCTCTCCGGGGTTCGACTGTCCCCACTGTGAAACCTGCTGTAAAGCGTGACGAAAGGCCGCAGCCTCGTTGGCCGTCATCCCCGCCAACATTTTGGCATCCTGTTGTTCCAAATAGGTCGTGACGATCGGCACCAGCTGTTGGCCCTTGGCTGTCAATTGCAGTTGCCGTTTACGGCTATCACCGCTAGCCACCACCCGAGAAACCAGGTCGCGTTCCACCATTCGCCGGATCATCACGGACGCCGTAGACCGTTGGACGTGAAACTCCTGCTCAACGTCTAACTGGTAGGTATCGGCCGTTCCCTGCCGACCGAGAAAATCAATCACGGACATTTGCATCCCCGTGAGATTATATTGCCGAGAGAATTCGTTCATTTCAAAATCCATCTGGTGCTCAGCATCTCTCAGCCAGGCTCCCAATCTTCTATTTGGCATTTTGCACTTCCTTTTGTTAGTCAGCTAACAATTTTAAACTGAATCTTTAATAAATGCAAGGGTTAATTGCCGCTGGCGAGTCGTTCAGGCCGCCGGTGGTTAGGGGTGTCAGCCTGTGAGGCACGGTCGAAGCCTAAGAAGCGGTCTTCGACCTCGAATTCAAGCCCCACAAGGGACGTGGGTCTTGAATTCGTCCCCTGCTGTAGGGCCGGAAGCCCACCGGTCCAACACCACCGACACTGGCTGACACCCCTAACCCCCTCTGGCCCAGACTGATATTGTCAGCAACGAACCCAATCTCCACAAGCCAACTATCATGCCTTACCAATCCCTAATTATCAATCACCAGTCAAACTGGAATAACCATTTTATCTCCGAATAATCCGATCAGCTCACAGAACTTGACTATATTACGTCTAATCTACCCACATCAATAAAATTATGGTCTTACTATCACTCCAGCCGGAGGCACCTAGACAGAACCCCCGTGTCGGTGGTCTAAGCCGAGGTTTTGTCTCGGCTTAGAGCACGGCCAACTTTGAAACTCGTGGGCTTCGAGGTTCAAGGTTGCCCTGAAGACCGCCCTTCGGCTTCAGGTCTGCCTCATGGGGGTTTTGTCTAGGTGCCGCAGGCGACCGCATTGAACGCAAGACCAAAAAAAGCCGCACACGATCAAGTCTGATCGCATGCGGCAGTTAAATTTAATTTTAGAGATTGTCACCCTTGGCCCGTAACAGTTCACCTAAAGCTGGTTGTTCCTTAGGATCGATGTGACTGGTCTTGGCGTAGGCATCAACCATCTCTTGCCCATAAAGCTTGGCATCGAGTGGCATGAAGGCCGTGCCGATCGGGTCGTCGTCCTTGATAACGGCGTTGACCACGATTGGCTTGCGGTTCCCCTTAGCTTGCAGGTCTTTGATTTGATCGAAGACCTTTTCGACTTCGGCGTTGTTAGAGACGGTGAAACCAATTCCACCGAGTCCTTCGGCAACCTTAGCCCAGTCGGCGTCGGTCAAATCAACCCCGTACAAGTGTTGCTTGGTGTCGACTTGTTCACGATAGATGAACCCGAAGCGCCGGTTACTGAAGACCACGTTGATAACGGGTAATTCATAACGGGCTTCCGTAATAATGTCGGGGGCCACCATGGCAAACCCACCATCACCGGAGAAGGACCAGGCTTGGCCATCGGGCACACTCAAGGCCCCGGCTAAACCGGCTGGCAAGCCATAACCCATCGTGGCAAATAAACCAGAAAGCACGAAACGTTGTTGCTTGTCCATTGGTAAACCACGAACAGACCACTCGGAAACGTTCCCGGTGTCGACCCCGTAAGTATCCTTAGGGCCAACCATGCTGGCAACCTTCTTCATGACAGCTTCGGGTGCGAGGCCCTGACTGTCGTCATCGGCCTGTTGGGCCAACCAGGTATTCCAATTCTGTTTGTTCTGCCGGTTAGCCCGCAACCAATCCGTTTCTGGCAACGTTTCCCCGGTGGCGATCATGGCCTGAAGGTAATTCTTGGCATCACTGATCACGGCGTAGTCAATTGGGACCATCTTCCCAATATCAAAGGAATTATCGTTAACTTGAATAATCTTAATATTCTTTGGCCAGTACTGGGCAAAGGGGAACTCGGACCCGAGGAAGAGAATCAGGTCGGTATGCTGGAGCGCTTCAAACCCAGACTTGGAACCTAAACGCCCAAATGTCCCAATGGCGTTGGGGTGATCGGTTGGAATCACGCCAGTAGCGGGCACCGTGTTGAGCACGGGAATGTGGAACTGTTCACTGAATTTGACCAGTTCATCTCTGGCGCCGAGTAACCCACGACCAGCGTAAATTAAGGGATGCTTGGCTGCCTTGATCAGATCGAGCGTAGCGGTTACCGCGGCAGGGTCAATTGTTTGAGTGTAGGTATTTGAGACCGTGTTTGGCGTCTTGACAGGTTCGTAGTCAATCTCCGTCGCTGACAAATCTTCGGGGATGATGACCACGGCTGGGCCCTTTTGCCGGTAGGCTTCACGGATGGCCTGGTTGACCATGTAAGGCAACTGTTCAGCCGTGGTAGCGGTCCGGTTGTAGACAGCCACGTCACTAAACATTGGCGTCTCGTCCATTTCTTGGAAGTAATTTGTATTCATGGTTGGCTGTGGAACTTGACCGACTAACGCCAACATTGGGACGTGATCCATCTTGGCATCGTAGAGGCCGTTAAAGAGGTGGGTGGCCCCAGGACCGGCGGAACCAAAGGCAACGCCGACCTTACCGGTATACTTGGCATCGGCTGCGGCGGCTAAAGCCCCGACTTCTTCGTGGCGGACCTGGATATATTGAATCTTGTCCTTTTCCAGATAGAGGCCTTCAACGGTATGGTTGATAGAACCCCCGGGAATGCCGTAGAGGTGATCGACACCCCATGCTTCTAGAACTTTTACCAATGCTTGACCCGCAATCATCTTTGTCATTTGAATCGCGCTCCTTTGGTGTAGGTGTCGGTCACGCAGCACCCCAAAATCATTGATTAGCCACATCATAGTCCCAACTCACGGTGAATACCAGTAATTGTACTTACTTTTTGTTAGTGAAAAGTTTCACTTATGAAGCGCTTTCAATTTAAAGCGGGTGACAACAGGCGGTTAGCTGGCGTTTCGGCCAGATAAGTTGGCGACGCAAAAGGGCCTGGAATTTATCCCAGGCCCTTCGGTTTTTGAATTTAGATTGTCGAAACGTGTTCTAACAGGCAGCCGGCTCCGCTTAACCCCGTCCAGAAAATCATCCAGGTTCGGGATGATTCTCTGGACGACGTTAATGCTCGTCGGCTGAACGCCTGTTAGAACACTCTTTTCCCTACCAAAAATGCCGATGCTTCAGCATCAAGGCCACCCAGGCCATGACGCCGACCATGATCGCCACGGTAATCAGCCACGAAATCCCTTGATTAGCAAATGGCAGCTTAACGTTCATCCCGTAGAATCCGGTCACAATGGTGGGAATCGTCAAAACCAATGACCAAATGGTTAAGAACTTCATCGTGTCGTTCAGGTTATTATTCAGCACATTGTTAAACGTCTTGGAAATTCGGTCGACAACATCCGCCTCGATCGCCGTCATTTCAGAGGTTTGGCGGGCTTCAATGACCGCATCTGTCAGGCGCTCGTTGTTGGTGTCCGACAGTTGCTTCCCAAAGGCGGTATTGTTGAGGTTGACCACCATCATGGCGTTGTTGCGCGTGGCACTAACGAAGTACGCCAGACTCTGTTGCAGGTTAGATAACGCGATCAAATCCTTGTTGTCCGGTGACTGATTAAGCTGCCGGTCCAAGCGATTCTGCTCTGCATTAATCTTGCGAATGGGTGGAATAAACTGGTCAAACAAAATGAACAGCCCAACCAGGACGAACTCATTGGTATCCATAATCTGTTCCAACTTTAGTCGTTCGCTCAACGTTTGGTTCACCCATTGAGTATTCTTGGTTGTAATAGAAAAAACGCGATGACCCTTCAGTAAAAACGTCACGGGTCGTGTGATGTAGCGTTGCGACACCTGGTCCACGACAACCGGCACGTGGAACACGAAGAGTTGCGTGTTCAGATACTCATCACGGTCATAGTGAGACCGTTCATTTTCATCGGTAACGTAGGTTAGGATTTCATCGGTCAGGCCATAATTAACCTGTAAATTCTCCCGATCGGCATCGTCCTCAACCATGGCCATTACCCAGACCAGGTCTTGTTCCCCCGTCCCAATCTTTCTTTCAACAATCATGTCATTCCGCTCCTTGTTAAAACGCTGTTTACAGTGTACCACGCGGGACTGACTTTTACCGCCAAATTTTGGGGATTGTGTCCCCAATTACCGGTCAGGTGCAGCGAACTGGACTATCGTGACAAAAGGCGATCTCGTCAATCAGGGCAGACGTGATTTCTGTTGGAAGCTCTTGCTGGGAATAATCGTTGTGGACTGACACTTTTGATAATTTCTAACACTCGAAAACCCAATTAGGGGCTGATGACTATCTCTCCCCAATATATTCAGGTCACCGACAATCTTAGCCGGAGGAGGCCAGGGATGGAGCCAGCCGTGGCGGTGCAGTTAGACCGAGTGTACTTCTCGGCCTTACTGCACGGGCGACTCTGAAGACACGTGACTTTCGTGGCTTCAAATCGAGCGAGAAGCCCAAGGGGCTGAAACGTCCCCACAGCAGGCGGAATCCCTGGCAGCCGCAGGCGGCCAATCAGCACCAATCTCCTACTCCTAAATACAAAGAGGTCGTCACTCCCGGACCCCACGCCCGAAAATGACGACCCCTTCAATCACTAAATTTTAACACCAAGTTAATTATTGCTCTCCAAGCTAGCGGCATACGCCGTTTCCTGCTTGATAACCCGTTGCCGTTCTTTCTCGTTATACCAAGGCGAGATGGTGAAGGCCAAGACGTCGTTAATCAGGTAAACGGAACTGTTGATAAACATCGCCAACGTTGCCGAACCCTGCCGGAAGGAAATGAACCACAGTACCATTTGTGCCAGGCCGGAAGCAATCCACCAAACGTATTGGTTGTTGAACCGCAGGAAACAGATAACCCCAGCGGTCAGACTGATAGCGAAGCTAATGGCATCGACCCATGGCCGCGGATCGTCGGTAAAGGTGCCAATCCCCCAGCCAGAGACCAGGTAGATGGCCGCCGTTGAAACCAGCGCAATGACCCAGGTCCGTCCAGTAAACTTGCGAATCTTAGATGCCATATTGACGTTCCAGCTAGCACTCAGGAGCACCGGAATATCCAGCGTGGCCACGTAGGCCACCTGTTCGAAAATACTCAGATAGTTCTTCGCCGCATACCCGGTGATAATGAAGCAGATTGCAGAAAGCACGCCGAGAAAACCATTAACCGACTTCGCCGCATTAATCGCTAGGACACAGAGAACCCCCAGCGTCGTCCCGATAAACGTCAAGACCGTCAGCAGTGTGATTTGTTGGCCGACCAGCGTCATGACTTGGCACCCTAGGCTAAAGAAGAACAGATAATAGTTTTGTTGTGGCCACCCTTTGAGTTGGTGAGATAAAAATTGAATATAATGCTTCATGCTAATTGCGCTCCCTCTTCATTTTCTTTAACCACATCTAGTACTTCATCACCGGTGAAGTGGTCAGTTAGCACAACATGTTGTGGCGTTCATTTTGAACAACAGGATCGATTATAGCACGTAAATTTCCATTCTGGGGCCTCATTTTAAATTTGTTTCATGCCCATTTTGGCCAACGTAAGCGCTTACGTTTAGGCGGCCACGGCCGTGAAACAAAAATAAATGATCCAAGGGGTTGCACATATTGGTTAGTTTGAGGGAAAAGAAAAAGACCAGTCGCAAGCGACTGATCCTAGCTTATAATTCATGCGTTGGTTATTAGGCCTCGGGTGTTTCTGAGGTCGCCTTGGCTGTAGCCACCGCCAACATTTGAGTCAGCTCACTGACAGTCAATTGACTGCCACCAGATGCCAGCTCGGCGTGACTCATGACCTTGGCCGATTTGACCAAGAGATCATGACAAGCCATTTCTAAGGCTTCGCCGCTGGCCGTCAATGATAATGGACGTACTCGGCGATCCGAAGACTGATAGCTTTGCAGCACATAGCCCCGGCGAATTAATTGCGAAATTCCGCGTGAAACTGCCGCGCGAGAAATCCCGCGACTGTCGGCCACTGTGGCCGAAGTTAGCTTACCGGGATTCTCCAAAATATGGTGTAGAATCGCGTACTGATCCACGGAAATCCCCATTGCCCGTTGGAACCGTGTCGCTGACTTCTCCAATTCTCGCTTTAACTCCATGTAAGATTCGAAAAAACTTTCCGCATGAACGACCTTACTCTTTGCCATAGTATTCATCATATCCTTATCTTCACTCGCTAACCGCTAAGATAATTAACACGATTAGCAATACGCAAAATGGTTGACCCCATAGAAATATCTATACATTTAATAATAAAGAACAATTTGCAGAAATGCAATAGGAATTCACTAATTTGTAAAAAAGTTTAGGGTATAAAAAAGGCGGCCGCGTTTTAAACCCGGTCCGCCCCGCTAAAACATTACTCCAGTTTTCTTAAATGATACAGGCGGGCTTCCCAAGGTTGAATCTCGAGATCGTCTGACTCCGCATCAAATCGTAGGTTCGTCAAAATAAGTTCGCTTGTTTTCAAATCGAATTCCTGGGTGGTGGCCACGTCATCACTCATATTAACCACAACCAACCAGTTATCGCCGTTCAACGTTCGGCGATAAACGTACAGCTGATCATCGTGAGTATCAATCAATTCATAACGACCCAGCAACAGAGTTGGCACCGATTTCTTCAACCGAACCAACTGCCGATAGAAGGTCACCACCGAAAGTGGGTCATGACTCTCCCGCTCGATGTTCACCCGTTCCCCATCGGGCGCCGGCTTCATCCAAGGTTCATGATCGGAGAAGCCGCCGTACCGGTGTTGCGTCCAGGGAAGCGGCGTCCGAGCATTGTCGCGACTCCGTTCGGAAAGCTCTTCCAGCACTGTTTCGGCCGGCACACCCTGTGCCACCTGTTGTCGGTAATACAACCGACTGTCGAGGTCGCGATAATCGTCGATGGACGTGAAGTGAGCGTTGGTTAAGCCTAACTCCTGGCCCTGGTAAATGAAGGGCGTCCCCCGCATCAACAGGTACCACAGCCACAAGGCCTTCGCCGAGCGACGGCGATAGTCCTGGTCATTGCCATAATAGGACACGGCCCGTGGCAGATCGTGGTTCTCAATGAATAAGGCGATCCACCCACTGTCGGCCATGGCCAACTGCCATTTCGTCAAATTCTCACGAAGCGCGGCCACCGGAAGCTTCGGCTTAGCCAGCTCCCAGTTGTGCACGTGGTCGAACTCCAGCAACAGATCGAAGTAGCCCGTTTCAGGGTCCAACCATTGTTGTGCGGTGGTCATGTCGATACCACCAGTTTCCCCAATGATCAGCAAATGATTACGACGTAAGACAGGTTTCAAAGCATCGAGATAAGCGGTCACCCCAGTAAAGTCGGCAAAGTAGCCGGTTCTTGGATTGGCCACATCCGCAAAGTCCGCGCGCTTCTTCAGATGAGTCACCCCATCGAGACGGAAGCCATCGACACCCCGGTCGGCCCACCACTGAATGACGCCCGCCAGTTCCTGTCGCACGGCGGGATTCTCCCAGTTCAGGTCGGCCTGTTCTCTGGCAAAGGAATGCAGATAAGCCGCACCAGCCTGGGCGTTGTAGGTCCAGGCCGAACCGCCAAAAACGGATTCCCAATTGTTGGGCGTCACGTCTTTCGTCGCCGGTTGCCAAAGATAGTAGTCACGATATGGGCTCTGCGCGTCCGCCACCGCGGCTTGGAACCACGGGTGCTTGGTAGACGTATGATTCAGTGGTAAATCCAACACCACCTTAATATCCGCGGCGTGCAAGGCCGCGACTAGGTGATCAAAATCAGCGATCGTTCCGAATTGCGGCGCCACCCCCTGATAGTTTGTGACATCGTAGCCGTTGTCGATCCCGCCAGATGGGTAAAAGGCAGCGATCCAGACAAAGTCAATGCCTAGCGATTGTAGGTAATCCACCTTGAGCTGAATGCCCGTCAGGTCACCAATCCCGTCGTGGTTACTATCATAAAAACTTTGCGGATAAATCTGGTACCCGACGGCTCGCTGCCACCACTCTGCGTCACTCATGAATTTCTTCCTTCCAATACTCAATTAATGCAACCGCTTGTCGCTTCTAACCATCAGTCTTGCATTCGCTTTCATTGTACCAATAATTATCCGGGTTGTGGCTGTTTTTTGCAAGTTTTATGCCTAACCCTACAAAATAAATATCTGGGTCAAATAACTCGCTCCTTTATTGTTTCATTAATAAATGACCTGGTTCTTAACCTGCTATTATCCTTCAAGTTCATTCCGCCTGCGGTGGACAAGGAAGCCGTCCTATGGGGACCGGGCGAAGCCAAAGAGCGGTCTTCACCCTCGCTTTAAGCCCCACAAGGAACGTGGGTCTTAAAGGCGTCCCGTGGTGTAAAGGCGGAAGACCACCACCTTAACACCACCGACACAGGACGTCTCCCTTGCCCACCTCCGGCTCCATTTGAATTGAGAGTGAGTCAAGACACACTCACGATATTCAACCAATTGTCTTCCTACATTTAAAAAAGAATAGCCTGACTAGACTCATCTTACGCGAGACTAATCAGGCTACTTCTTCTAATATTAAATTTCAAAGACTACCAATACCAACGAATTCGTCCTCGCTATAGCACAAAGACCAATCGCCTTGTTGCCTCAGCCGGAGGGAACCAGACGATACCCCCGTGTCGGTGGTCTTAGCCGAGGTTTTCTCTCGGCTTAGACCACGGCCAACTTTGAAACTCGTGCTTTTCGAGGTTCAAGGTTGCCCTGAAGACCGCTTCTCAGGCTTCAGGTCTGCCCCATGGGCGGTATCGTCTGGTTCCCGTAGGCGGACCCCTTGAAATTAAGAAACTTTCGAAAGAATTAATCGATCTTCCGTTTTGGATTCAAGATGTTCATTGGATCGAACAAGGTTTTAATTTGATGTTGGAGTTGGTCAACGGTCTCGCCGAGTTCGGGATTGTTCCACTGATTCTTAACCATCCCCACGGCATGCTCGCCGGAGATTGTTCCACCCAACTCGAGCGTCTTCCAGAAGGTCTGACGTAAGGCCTCAACGACAACTTCGGGCACCTCTTCTTGGTCCTTAGGCCAAACGAATGTTGGGTGGACGTTACCATCACCAGCATGGCCGGCCGTATAGATGGTAATCCCCAACTTCTTCCCGAGATCTTGGAGATAATCCATCATTGGGGCCAACTTGGAGAGTGGCATCGCCATGTCTTCCATCAAGTGATTCTGACCAGCGAAGACGGCAGGCAACATGTCACGCCGTAATTGTTCCAGATCGGCCTGTTCCTGTTCATCATCCGTGACCTGGACGTTTTGACCGTCGTACTTGGCCAGAAGATCCTTCACCACAGCCATGGATTCGGGACTAGACCCTTCGAGCTTGAAGATTAACATGGCCCCACTATTTGAAGCGTAGTGCGTGTGTTCAAACTTGTCCAAAGCCACCACAGTATTGCCGTCCAAGGCTTCCAACATGGTTGGATAGACCCCGGACATCCGAATGGCAGTCACAGCTTTAGCCAATGAGCCCATGTTGCTAAAGAAGGCCACACCCATGACGGTTTGCCCCAATGGGATTGGCATTAACTTTACAGTAATTTCGGTAATGATCCCGAGAGTTCCCTCGGAGCCCACGAAGAGTTGGGTCAAATCATACCCGAAGGCCTGTTTTAAAGTCCGGCCCCCCAGTTTGATTTCACGGCCATCCGCCAAGACGGCTTTCAACCCCAAAACGTTATCCTTGGTGGCCCCGTAACGCACGGTACTCATCCCACCAGCGTTGGTTGAGACATTCCCACCAATGGATGAAATTGGCTTAGAACCAGGGTCTGGCGCGTAGAACAGCCCCCGTTTTCTAGCAGCCTGGTCTAAATCGCCATTAATGACCCCGGGCTGAACGACCGCCACGGAATCTTCCTTATCAATTTCTAGAATTCGATTCATTTGCCGAGTCGAAAGAATCAAGGCACCCGGTTGGCCATCGGAACCGACAACGGTACTGGTTGCCGTGGTTTGCGGAATGACAGGTAGGTGGAACTTGCGGGCTGTCCGCAAGACCCCTTGGATGTCGGCGACACTTTCAGCCTCGATAAAGGCCCGAGCCAAACCACTTTCACCACCCGAAGCATTCGAATTAAACGATTGTTTCTTGAGCGTGGCCATATCGGTTTCGACCGTGCCATCCTTAACTTGGGATATCAGGTATTCTAGGATTTCTTCATCAGAGTATGCACTGAATACTGTCATTTGTAGGACCTCTTTCTGTGTTTTGGAATCAAGGTCATCATAGCACCACTTCAAATAGAATACCTTATTGATTTCTCGGCAAACTTGATCTATACGGAAAAAGCGGTTCCATTATGATGAAATGCGCTATAATTGAGGTATCGAATTAGGAGGTATTTAGTTATGCGTCGAAAAAATCTACAGGTTACCGATTTAATCAAGGTCAAGGCATTCTTACGGACGGGTCACGTCATCAACACCGCTATGCACGATGGTGACTATCCTTACGTGGTGCCGACGAACTATGGTTTCCAATTTGATGAAGACGGCCTACTCCACCTCTACCTTCACGGGGCACCCGAAGGCAAGAAGCGTGATTTAATCGCCAAAGATGGTCACGTCGCCTTCTCCATTGTGGCCAAGGCCGAACGTTACGACACCCCTGATGGAGAATTGTCGAACAACGGGTACGCCTACCAGAGCATCATGGGAACTGGGAATGCCAGCCTGGTCACTGACTTGAAAGAAAAGCGCGAAGCCTTAGAACTGATTCTAGACCACGAACTGGGTAGCCGCGACGAGTCCTTAAAGCCTGCCGACGTCGAATATACCGGGGTTATCCGGATCGACGTGACTGGCATGACTGCCAAGGAAGCAACTAAAGACAAAAACTAATCACAAAAATCTGGGCTAGCCCCCAGATTTTTTTAGACGAACTTTTTGTTGCAAATGCAACTTAACCGTTTTATACTATTCCTACATGTTCAGTCTAAAATGACTAAAGGAAGTGAGTACTTGCCAGACATTCTAAGGTCCATTGGCATCATCGATCGCGCGTTGGACACCATCGCCAATATCGAGTTCAAGGAAGTCAACCTCACCCGTGGCCAATACCTTTACTTGGTCCGCGTCTACGAGCATCCGGGCATCATCTTGGAGCGCCTGGCCAATCTCATCAAGGTCGACAAGACCACGGCGGCTCGCGCTATTCAAAAGATGGAGAAAAATGGCCTTCTAGAACGCAAGATGAACCCCGCCGACAAGAAACAAAAGCAGATTTACGTCACCGAGAAGGGCCGCCAGGTTTACCCCCTCATTCACCGGGAGAACCTGTACTCTAACGAGGTTGCCCTGACTGGAATCTCACCTGATGATCAGGTAAAGCTACACGATCTGCTAGACCAGGTTGCGAAAAATATCGAAGACGACTACAACACCGTCAAACGCGGTGAGAAGCGTCAGTATTAAGAGGTTCACTCATGATTAAACCAACTTTCACCGCTGTGGCTACCGACCAACTAGCTGAATTACGACGTCTCAGCATCGACACCTTTACAGATACCTTTGGGGCCCAGAACACCTCAGCCGACCTCCAAGCTTACCTGACTAAAGCCTTCAATCCTAGCCAGTTAGCTAGCGAGTTTGCTGACGTTAACAGTCAGTTCTACTTTATCCAGGTTGCGAATACGGTTCGCGGCTATCTCAAACTAGTCAGCCACGCGGACGATTTGGAAATTCAGCGACTCTATCTCACCTCTGCGGGCCAACACCAAGGCTATGGCGTCGCGGCCATTGCCTTTGCGACCCGTCGCGCCCAGTTGGCTGCCAAATCCGAGCTACGTCTCGGCGTCTGGGAGCACAATTTAACGGCTATCGATTTTTACCGCTCTCAGGGCTTCCAGCAAACCGGCAGTCATCCCTTTCAGTTGGGTTCCGCCACACAAACCGATCTCATCATGACCAAAAAAATATAAAATTTGGAGATGTTCATTTATGAAACAAGCCATCATCGATCTTTCGTTCTGGGAACTGTTCCCCCAAGGTCAAATCAGTATTTTAACCCTCAAAGACATCGACAACCACGTCAACGAAGCCGACGACCCTTACTTCCAAGAACTCCTTAACGACGGCGCCAATGAATCTGAAAAGTTCATTACCGACGAGACCTTTAGAGAAAATGCCGTGATCGCCGAATGGCGGGAGGCCTTACGGAAGTTCAAGACGAAGAAGGGCGCCCGTTCTTCAATCGAAGCCCTCCTCAAGCGGATTAGCCAAGGCAAGCACCTCAGCCCCATCAATCCCCTGGTCGACATCTACAACAGTATTTCACTGAAATATGCCTCACCTTGTGGCGGAGAAAATATCGATGCCATCGCCGGCGACCTTCACCTAGGCCTCGCTCAAGGTGGCGAAGGTTTCCGTCCCTTAGGTGACACCGAAGACTCTCCTGCTTTGCCAGGCGAAATGATCTACTATGACAACGATGGCGCCATCTGCCGAAGCCTCAACTGGCGTGAAGCGCAACGGACCATGTTGACGGAAGACACGACGAATGCCGTGCTGGTTATTGAAGCTATCAACGCCGACCAGGCAGAACGGGCTAGCGAAGCCATTCAGGAGCTGAAGAGCCTTTGCGAACACTACTTCAAGGTTACGGGGACAACCACCCTCTTAACCGCCGACCATGCTTCCACTACTTTGGTGGACTAACTTTTCTCTAGACTGCATGTGTGAAATGACCGCCTGCGGCTGTCAGGGATTCCGCCTGCTGTGGGGAACGCCTTCAGCCTAAAATCCAGGCTTCCGGCTCGCATTGAAGCCCCGCTAAAGACGCGGGTCTCCAATGTCGTCCCAGTCTGTAAGGCCGAGAAAAACACTCGACCTTACAGACTCGTCACGGCTGGCTCCATCCCTGACCTCCTCCGGTTACTGTTGTTCTTTTAATGAACGATAGTGCCACTTAGTGGTCAATTAGTATTAGCACTTTGATTATATTCAATCACTAGCAACTCGTTCCTTATGTTATCTACGAAATCAAAATCACCACAGATTCTGCCATTGTCGACGGAACCTGTGGTGATTTTTTATTTGTATCTGTTAAGTTTTGAGAACACTGAATCGCATAGTGATAACTACTGACAAGAACCTCAGGCAAGATGAACCCACCAGACAAATTTGATTGGCGACCATCGGTTACGCGGCCTAAGAAGCAACTTGCAACAATTTTTTACTAAGTCGTGGTAACGGTCAATCTTAGCCGGAGGAGGCCAGGGATGGAGCCAGCCGTGGCGGTGGCGTTAGACCGAGCGCTTTTCTCGGCCTTACACCACGGGCGATCTTTAAGACCCGCGTTCCTGGCGGGGCTTAAAGTCGAGCGAGAAGTCCACCGGGCTGAAGCGTCCCCACAGCAGGCGGAATCCCTGGCAGCCGCAGGCGGCCAGCTTAACACCAACCTAGAGTTTAAGCTAACTCTGTAAACTGCTTATTCTCCAACCTATACTGATGATCGCACTGTGCGGCCACATCCGGTTCATGGGTCACAATGATCACGCACTTATTCTGTTCGTGGGCAATTCGTTGAAACTGGTCGATCACGGCCTTGGTATTGTCCTCATCCAGATTTCCAGTTGGCTCGTCAGCCACGACCAACCGCGCATCACAGCACATGGTGCGGGCGATGGCCACCCGTTGCTGTTGCCCACCCGAGAGGTGCTGGACGTTGCGGTCGATCAGGTCATCCCCAATCCCGAGATCGTTTAGAATCTGCTTGGCATACGCTCGATCGCCGGCATGTTTCGCTTCCGTGATGGCCATGGCCGTCAGGAGATTATTCATCGGAGACATGTAGGCAAAGAGGTTGTACGCCTGAAAGACAATCGCCACGTCATGTCGGCGATAGTTGGTCAGCCCAATCTGCTTTAACGACTGGTCACCCAACAGAATGTCACCCTCCTTGGGCTTATCAAGACCAGCAATCAACGACAGAAACGTCGTCTTCCCGGTCCCACTGTGCCCCAGAATCGCGTAGGACTTGCCCGACTCAAAGGTCAGGTTAATGCCTTGAAACAACGGTTGTGTTTTGTCCTGGTACCAATACCCCAGGTCTTGTGTTTTTAACATCGACAGTCCTCCTTAGGAAAACAGTACTTTCTTCGGCTCCAGTCGCAGAATCCCACCGGAAGCGATCATGATCGACAGGAAGGTAATGGCTAAGCCAAATCCGCCGAGTTCGGCGAGGTCAACGGCACTCACCGCAATCTCTAAATTGGGATCCTTAGTCTTGGTACTCGTGGCCTGCATGTTGCCTGGACCACCACTACCCTTAGTCCCACCAGGTTGGCCGCCGCCCGGTTGACCGGACGTGGTGCTTGTGGTGGTTTGCGTCGTGGTACTCTGTGAAACTAGCTGTGAACCCAGTTGATTCCCGACAAATTTCCCACCGGCACCCGCAATCGCAATGGCCACTACGATCACCATCAACATTTCCGTAAAGAACTGCGCCACAATCTTCCAGCGTGCTTCACCGAGGGATAAGAGCACGCCAATTTCAAAGCGTCGTTCGCGAATCATCAGGATGACAATCAAAGCCAGAATAATTGTTCCGGCAATGGCCACCAACCAGACAATCTTGTTGGCGAAACCTTCCACGTTGTCCATGGACGCCTTGACGGACTGATAGCTGGCATCATCGGTACTCAGGGAATACTTACTGCTGATCAGCTTATTCCCAGCCTTTTTGGTAGCACTGACCTTGGCCGGATTAGTCACGTTAAAAGTAACCGAATCGGCTGTTCCCGCATACTTGCTGCCCTTAATGGTATTGGCCAGGGTGTATGAGGCGTAGATCGTGTTCGACGGATCGGTACTCATGGGGCCAGCACTAGCGGAACTGGTCGAGCTGGCCTTGTAAATCCCGACAATCTTCACTTTCACCGTGTTCTTGTCGCCACTGGTCTCCTTGAACGTCATGGTATCGCCAACGGTCAAATTGTTTTGACTGGCCAGTTCCTTTTCGATGACCACATTATTCGTATTCTTATCACTGGCCGTGATGCCGCGCCCCTTGGTAATCTTGCTTTGACTATCGCTAAAGGTCGTGGTCAGGCTAGTGGCGGTCACCCCATCAATCTGGGTGTCCCCGGAACTCGTGGATGACTTCATTCCACCTGGGCCACCACTATTTCCACCCATCCCGGTGGTCGTCGAGACCGTATCGTATGACTTGGCATTCGCCGACGTGCTACTCGTCACGTTGTAATTTTTGATGTTACTGAGCTTGGCAATCTTCGTCGCGTCGCTTAATTTCACCGGCGTCAGCGTTAGCTTCGGTCGGCTCGTTTTACTACTGGAACTACTACTGCTCTGACTCATCTTCTTAAACGCTGCCTGCCGATTTGCCGACAGGGTCATGGTGGCGCCGGCGTCATTCTTAGCCGTTTCGGTCGCCTTGACCGCTGCGCTCCGAATCAGTAATCCTGCCAACACAAACATTAAAATCGCGGACGAGACCAGAATCAGTAAGATTGACCGTCCTTTCTTTGCCCAAATATTTAACCAGGCTCGTTTGAAAAAGTTCATGCGAGTCGCCTCCATTCATAACATGTGATCGATTATGGCAAACCGGGCTTATCGCAAACCTAAAACGCGGGCCGTAACGGTCTCTGACGGCACACAAAAAAACGACGATATCCCGCAGGACACCGCCGTTTTGACTCGTTTTTAAAATTAATCGACCTGTTAATAAAACGTTAAGGCTCACCCAGCCGATCCTCTGGTGGGAAGACGTCCGGATAGAGCGCCGAATATTCCTGATACCACTCGAAGGCAGTGGTTACCAACACTTTGAGGACGGCAAAGCCCGGCACCCCAAAGATGACCCCGATCAGACCAAACATCTTACCGCTGGCCAGCAAGACGAAGACAATGGTAATTGGGTGCATCGCCAAACTGTTTCCCATAATCAGGGGTGACAAGACTTGGGTCTCCAAGACCCATTCAATCAGGTAGACAATCACGACACCCAGTAGCATCGACGGACTCGTCACAACCCCCATGATAATCGCTGGGATCAGCGCAATCGCCGACCCAAAGTAAGGAATCAAGTTCAGGGGCCCCGCGATTAGTCCGATCAAGATGGCGTAGGGCAGTCCAATGATGGAATAGCCCGCCGTAAAGATAATCATGACACACAATGCCACGGTGAGTTGGCCACGCACATAGGAACTAACCTTGGCGTTCATCTTGTCGAGCATGATCACAAAGCGTTCCCGGTAGGCCGTTGGAACGACCTGACTGACGAAGTGTGGGAATTGGGCCCCATCCTTCAACATGAAGAAGAGCACCATTGGCGCTGTAATCAGCGTGATAATCCAGTCGCTCACCGTCGTCACAACATTCCCCAAAGAACTCAAGGTTCCCGTCAGAATATTCCAACCTCGTTGCGAGAAGTAAGTCGTCACACGGTGGTTGACCTCGGCAAGATTAGCCGCTGACACCCAGTGATGCTTCTGATTCATGGTGCTGAGTTTTCGCATGACATCGTTGGCAAACTGCGGTAACGCCGCAATAATCCCGGTTGTCTGCTTCGTAAGAAATGGAATCAACATTAGGAAGATCACGACGATAATGGCAATTGTCACCAGCATGGCGATCGCAATCGCCAGACCTTCCTTTAACTTCAACCGGCGTTCCATGAAATGCACGAACGGATCGAGGACGTAATACAGGATCCCCGCCACCACGATCGCCGGCGCCGTAATACCAATAAATTTCCAAACCGGATCCAACAGACCGGCGTTTTGGACGAGCTCATTGACCACTAATAAAAGCAAAAAAATATTTAGCAATAATATTGTAATATGATTGTTTAAAAACCGTTGGTAGAACCAGGAAAATCCCGATTCTGGCTGTCGCAGTTTATTCAAAACGACCCCTCCCAAAATTGGCTTACTCCTAGTTTACGGCTCAATGGCGGCCGTGACTAGCCCGAATCGCGAATTCTTCCACATCTCTCATTCTAAAATTAATGAAAGGCCGATAGGACTTGATCTTGAATTTTGTCTTTGTCCGGGTCGCCTACGGCCACCAGACGCCACCCGGTGAGGCAGACCTGAAGCCAAAGAGCGGTCTTCAGGGCAACCTTGAACCTCGAAACCTACGAGTTTCAAAGTTGGCCGTGCTCTAAGCCGAGACAGAACCTCGGCTTAGACCACCGACACGGGGTTCTGTCTGGTGTCCTCCGGCTGGGATTGACGGAAGTTTCTGACACCGAGTGTTCCATGATAATATCCAATCACCAATCATGACTGCCGCTTTTGGCAAATCATGGCCAGCCGCTAGACTAGCGTTTTGAAACACCTACTCCAGACAAGGCACGGACTACACCATATGAAGAAACCCTACAGATAAACCATTTTGATAGTTTCAGCCGCAGGTGGTCAGGGATGGAACCCCGTGTCGAGACTGTTTGGTCGGTGGTCTGCCGGCCTTACAGCCTGGGACGACTTTAAGACCCACGGTTTTGTGGGGCTTAAAGCGAGGGTGAAGACCGCTTCTCAGGCTTCAACCGGTCCCCACAGGGTGGAATCCCTGGCCACCTGCGGCGGCCCAGACTAAAAACAATAAGAAAAAAGCACTGTCCGTAGACAATGCCTTTAATAAACTAGTCTTTCGTGTTCTGGGCCACCTTAACCGTGGTATCGGCCGCTTGGCCTTTGACGGTGTAGGTTTGCTTGCCATCTTGCCAGGTTACCGTGTTGTCCTTGTCATCATCGGTCTTGCTGTAGACCGTGACCGCCCCGGTATCCGCGCTCTTAGGCAGGCTACGCTTACTCAATTGCTGGTTGACCTGCTTGGCAAATTGAGTTGGGGTTCCCGTCTGATCGGCGTTGCTGGTAACCGCCGTTACTGACCAATCGCCCTTGGTCCAGTGGACGTAGGTATGGCCCATGACGCCTTGAACGACGGCGCTCGTCGACTTGTTCAACTTAACCGTTTCACCATCAGCGTTACCGACATAATCCACTTGATCCTTGGCCGTGGCACTAGTGCCGTAAGTCTTCTTTTGCAGAGTCGTGGACTGATCGCCAGTCGTCTGGTCCGTATATTTGACCGTGTAATTCTGCTTGGTTCCACTAGCCGTCGTGGCCGTTACCTTAGTGCCATCAACGGATGCCGAGCTCGGTGCCACCGTCTGACCGGTGGAACTGACATCGTTAGCCGCGTGCATCTGGAGAACACTGCCGGAACCCAGTGCTAGCACCGCCAAAGCCGCCGTAACGGCCGTGATTAATTTCGTTTTACGTTGCATCTTTATCCAACCTCTCTCCGCTTATTTCTTGACGTGACCGTGCAATGCCGTGACGTAATTGCCATTGGTTAAGACGTAGTAACGAGAACCCGTCGACCGCTTCTTAATTGCCGTGACGTTAAGCGTGGTGCCCTTCTTATACGATTTAACGCGACTCGCCTTAGTCATTGATGTCTTATTGTAAGCATAGATTTTTTGCTTGGTGGTAATCGTCTTCGACGAATTCATACTTTCAAAATAGGCATGGTTTAACCGGGCTAAGTTGGCAGTAATGTATCCTTTGTCAGTCTTGATGCGGTAGGACTTGCCATCCGGTGCCTTGACAACTTTACCCGCAACCTGCGTTCCATTCTTGTACTTCTGCCCCGTCTTCTTGGTCAGACTAGAATCAGAATAGATATTCACATTATCGTGTAAATTGAAGGACCCATGTTGGCCGACCCAGTAGCCGGTAACGTCTTGTGACAGGACCCATTGGCCCAGTTCCTTAATATACAATTCTTGTTTAGAATTCGACATGGTCAGTGGTTTGACGTCAGAAATCGTGTAGAATTTCTGGCGATCGGACGTGTCAATCTTCGACCGATCAACGTACTTGGAAGCCCCTTTATGTAAATAAACGTGCTGACCGCTCCGGAAACTACTGTATGAATACGTGTGCGCTAATGCCGTCGTCAAGCCATCCGTCCACCAACTGATTGGGTGAACCGACGTTTCGGCCCGACTATTGTCCGTGGCCTCACCTAATGAAGATAGGTAATTACTATCCGTGTACTGCCACAATGCAAACGAAATCGTTGGCGTATAGGAATAGTTGGCGATCCATTGGGCATCAAATTTCGTCCGGGCACTATTGGCATAAGTTGTCGCAAAGGATTGATAAGAATAGAAGATTAATTTCTTGCCGGTCAGTGAACTCATTTCGTCATACCAGGCCTTAACAGCGGCGTTCGTGGTCCCCGAGGTCACATCATTTTCTTCGAAATCCAGTGCATAGAACTTGGCATTCTTATTCGACCGATTGTAGAAGTTCTTGGCTTCCGTCTTGGCGCTCGCCGCACTGGTAAAGGTGGCGTAATCGTACTCCCCAAACGGAATCCCGTACTTCGCATAAAGTGAGGTATTGTTGGCAGCATACTTATCCACGTAGGATGACCCATACTGCCGGCGGTTGATGACAAATGAAACCTGATTCTTCAAATTTGAAACCTGCGTTGACGTTAACTTCCCCTGCCATTCGGAAATATCGGGAATGGCGAGTGTACTGGCGCTGGCAACGGTCTGACCGCCCCAAGCGATTCCAACGAGGGCACTGGCGGCAACCGCTGCTTGGGTTAACCGCTTGGCCCAACGATGATTAGTTGACATAATTTAGCACTTCCCTGCTTAAAATTTGGTGTGCCCTACTCCTAAAAACTGGTGTTGTTGCTTCCCCGACACCAAAATCTCCCCGACGCTTTTGCTCACCACCTCACGCTTAAAGTCATCTTTAAGGATAGGCTTCTTAAATGTGCATTCGATAACAGCAGGATTTCAGTTCGATTACCGCATTTTACAATTATATTTATTACAAGAACGCCGTTAAATCAACGATGGTAGTGATTATCCGGCTTAAGAATGATTAGTGGATTTAATAGGAAAAGTGACCATATTGGCGATACGGTGAATTACTTATTAGGTGATCTAGGCCCCTTTTTCACAAATCATGACAATTAGCGACTTTTAATCAGTATTGTTCGCAAATAACGAACAATACTGTTCGGTAACATGCTAACGACTAATAAATGATTACCCAAAGCAAAGTCCGATTATAAGTGAATTTATAGATTGGTTACTTTACTTTCTATCGTTAGGCTTCTGAGCTAAATATACGAATTATTATAATTTGTTCCCGTTGATTGTTCAGGATAATTCCCGTATGATAGCTCTAACAGCTTTTACTCACATTTAGGAGGTTATCTTATGCGCCGTGCCCTACTCAGTGTTGCCGACAAGACTGGCATTGTCGACTTTGCTCACACGTTGATTGCCAATGACTTTGAACTGGTTTCTACCGGCGGGACCCAAGCCGTCTTGGCCGATGCCGGCATCCCCGTGATTCCCATCGAAGAGGTTACGCAGTTTCCAGAAATGCTAGACGGCCGCGTTAAGACCCTCAATCCACGGGTTTTCGGCGGCATTCTCGCTAAACGAGATGATCCTAATCACCAACAAACGTTGGCTGAACACGCGATTACCCCGATCGATCTGGTCTGCGTCAACCTCTATCCCTTTGCCGAGACCATCAGTCAACCAGATGTCACGCTAGCCGCGGCAGTCGAACAGATTGATATCGGTGGCCCGAGCCTCATCCGCGCCGCCGCCAAAAACTATCGGGATGTTCTCGTGGTCTGCGATGTCGCCGATTACGATCAGGTCGGGCAGGCCTTAGTGGCCCACAGCGATACCCTGCCATTTAGAAAACATCTGGCCGCCAAGGTCTTTCACCACACGGCCCACTACGACGCCGTCATTGCGACGTACCTGACGGACGAAGCCAAGCCTGATACCCTGACCCTCACCTATAAACGCAAGGAAGCCCTGCGTTACGGCGAGAATCCGCAGCAGACGGCCACCTTCTATCAGGACTACCAGCCATCTCCGTTTTCGATCGCCGCGGCAAAACAACTTCACGGTAAGCCCCTTTCCTTCAACAACATTAAGGACGCCGACGCCGCGCTCGGGCTAATTCGTGAATTCAGCGACCCGACCGTCGTGGCCTTAAAGCATATGAACCCGTGTGGAATTGGCACCGACGATGTCCTCGAACGTGCCTGGGACAAATGTTACGCCGCTGACTCCATGTCGATCTTTGGAGGTATCATCGTCCTCAATCGGCCGGTCGATTTGGCAACCGCCAAGAAGATGCATCAACTCTTCTTGGAAATCATCATTGCCCCCGCCTTCGATAATGACGCCTATGATGTGTTGGCAAAGAAGAAAAATCTGCGCCTGTTGACGGTCGACTTCAGCGCAGCTAACGATGCTGAACCCGATGAGTTGGTTAGCGTCCGCGGGGGCCTTTTACGCCAGGAACGTGACGAAATCATCGACGACCCCGCAACCTTCCAGACCGTTAGCAATGCCCAGCCAACGCCGGAACAACTCGCAGCCATTGCCTTTGGCCTAAAGGCGATTAAGTTCGTCAAGAGTAACGCCATCGTCGTCAACACCATCGATCAGACCTTAGGGATTGGGCCCGGGCAAATGAATCGGATCGACGCCTTAAAGATTGCGGTGGATAAGGCCGAAGAGAAACCAAACTACGATCGTGCGGTTCTGGTTTCCGACGCCTTCTTCCCCATGGCCGACTGCGTTCAATACGCCGCCGAACATGGGATTCGCGTCATTGCGGAACCCGGCGGTAGCATCCGCGATCAGGCTTCCATCGACATGGCCAACGAACACAACGTGGCCCTGGTCTTCACGAATCATCGTCACTTCAGACATTAAAAAAACACACCTAAGCGCATGGCGGTTTCATCGTTGGAAACTGCTATGCGCCTTTTCTGTCGATTGCTTTATTTCACGTTAACCAGAACGCTTTCACTGATATCGAGAAAGTACTTGAGACCCATTAGTAACTTGCCGAAGAAAGTCGTTTAATTCGAGCGCAATTTACCCCATAATGGGATTATCCAGTTATCATCGACTCAGAATAAGTTGTTCGAACTTAGATTTACTGGGGGAGTTGATCTGAATGAAAACACTAACTGCACCACGGCTGACCTTAGTTGTGCCGTGTTATAACGAAGAACCAATGTTACCCAAGAGCGCACCAGTCTTAAGCGCCATTTTGCATCGTCTCATGGATAGCAACCAGATTGCGACTGACAGCAAGATTCTCTTTGTCGACGATGGTAGCCGCGACCATACCTGGACCATCATTACGCAACTCCGACAGGCAGACACCCTGTTTACCGGACTGAAATTCAGCCGCAACTTTGGTCAAGAGGCCGCGCTGATGGCGGGGATGCAAGTTGCCCATCCCTTCTCCGATCTCATTATCACCATCGATGCCGACCTGCAAGATGATCCACGGGTCATCGGCGCGATGGTGCAACAAGCCAAGGAAGGCTTCGATATCGTCTATGGTGTCCGTAATGACCGGTCTACCGATACCTGGTTCAAGCGCACCACGGCTGAGGCCTTCTACTGGACCATGGGTAAGCTCGGTGTCGAGCTGGTTCCGGATCACTCCGACTTCCGCCTACTCAGCCACCGGGCAGTCACCGCACTGATGACCTACACTGAATCCACACCTTTTATCCGGGGGATCATCCCCAAGCTGGGTTTCCCCAGCACGAAGCTCTATTACAAGCGCCAACCACGGGCGGCGGGAACCTCGAAGTATCCACTCAAGCGTATGCTGCGTTTCGCGCTAAGTGGCATCTTCTCACTATCCCTGGCACCACTACGCGCCATCATGTACCTGGGCTTCACCATTTGTACCGCCGCAACAATTGCCCTGTTATGGCTGCTAGGCCTGCATCTGAATGGCCTCACCACCAACGGTGCCCTTCTGACCTCACTGTGGCTCCTCGGTGGCCTGCAACTAATTGGCCTGGGCGTTATTGGCCAATACGTCGGTCAAATTCTCAGAGAAACGCAACACCGACCACATTTCATCATCCAAACGGAAACTTTTTCTACGGCATTCCTAGCCGCACCGCTCACGGTAACACCACACCACGAGCACCAATCTGTTAACTAAGGAGGGACCTCTCATGACCACACGCCAACGCTTAACAACTGGCTTAGTCGGCCTCATCAGTTTGACTCTATTTCTGACCGGCGTGTTGGCTGGTGTGTCTCCTGTCGGCTTTCGTACCGATCACAACTGGCTGAGTCCACTGGTCATCCTCTTAGGAGCCGGGGTCTATCTCGGCATCATCGGTCTCCTCTTTCGCTGGTTTCACCGCCGTACCGCGACTCAGCATCGCTGGCTCAGCTGGGGACTCTGGGGCGTCCTGCTGGCCATTCAACTCTTTGTCGCCTTCAATTGGGTCAGTGCCCCGCGAGCTGACCTCTACTTCGTTCACCAGCAAGCCTTAACGTTGCTTCACGGCCACGCTGACTGGTCGACTTACTTCTACACCTACCCTAATAACATCAACTTCACCTTGGTCTTGGCCGGCCTCATGAAGATCGCCCAACTATTCGGAACCACCCTCACTGGCATCGATCTCAACCTCATCCAATTTGCTTGGCTGGATTGTGGTCTGCTGGCCTTCTGGTGTGTTCTTCGACGCCGCAACATCGCCCGTGGACACCTCTTTTTAGTGATTATCATGGGTACGGTTCCGCTCTATGCCTACGCGCTCAACACGTATAGCGACCTCGCCGTGTTGCCAATTGGCCTGCTCGTTCTGGCCGGATTATCAAACTTACTGCGCGCGACCACGTGGCCGAAACGGCTGGGCTGGACCCTCTTCGTTGGCGTCTTTCTCACCTTCGCCATTCTCATGAAGGCCAACTTTATTGTCCTAGCCATCGCCGTTATCTTAGGCCTCTGGCTGGTCAATAATGCCAGTCCCCGACCTTGGCTAGCCCGAACCAGCATCACAGTGCTCTTGATCGCCATGCTCGGTGCCGGTATCGGCGGGAGCCATGCCGTTCAACGCGCCGCTGGCTATCAAGAAGATCCATCGTTAGCCTTACCGGCAACCAGTTGGATCGCCATGAGTTGGAACCCGACGACTCACGGGGAATACAGCCGTCCCGACGTGGATTCTATTCGCGATGAACCCACCGCCGCGCGCAAACAAGCCTTGGCCAAGAAGCATTTGGAAGAATCCTGGCAGACGCTGGGGATTGGCGGGGTTATGTATCACCTCGTTAAAAAAACGAAACTTTTCTTAGCCACTGGAACCTTCGATGCCTTTCAGATTACGGCGGACTTCGAGCAAGCCCCTAACTGGTACCGACAGCATCGCAACACAGTTGAATGGTTCCTGGCCAATTGGAGTCAGCTCAACTACCTCGCGCTCCTCATCGTCTCCTGTGGCTGGGGGGTTCAGCAGATCCGTCGTCGCCGACTGAGTGCGACTTACCTTATCGGTGGCCTCTTCGTTATCGGCCTGATCTGCTTTCACGTCATCTTCTGGGAAACCGAGGAACGCTACGCTCTGCCGATTCTGCCCCTCCTAATCGCTGGGACCGCGGCGGGCTATCGCCAACCACTTAACCTCCTGCGTTGGTCAACCCGTAGTCGATGGATTCCGCTGGGCATGGCCCTAGCCTTCAGTGGCCTCATTTTGGTCAGTGCTTGGCAGAACTACGGGCTCACCACAACCCCCGTCGACAATCCCATCTATGTGATCAACCAAAATGAGGGCCGCTACTTCCAGAACCACCACTTCAAACTCAAACCAGGTAAGAGCCTCACCCAACCACTCACGGCCCCAATTGCCTTTGATCGGCTCTCTATTGATCCGACCTTCCCGTTCCGTGGCCAAATTACCCTGCGTAACGACCAAGGTCGCATCGTCTGGCACACCCCTGAGCCGGATCCGCTTATCCAGCTCAAACAGGACCTGCCCGTTCAGCCTGCGGGTCACTACCGCCTGACAATCACCAATCTTCAGCCGACCCCGGTTAAATTCGTGACGGTTCCAGCAACGTACCCTGTTCTGCCAGAACCAATCGTGGGCCACCCCGACCAGTATTTACGCTTCCATCTGACACAACGAAACGTTGCCCCAGTCATCGATCGTGGCCAATTCTGGTTAATCCTAGGAACCGTCTGGCTCGGCGGCCTACTGATTATCGATCGTTTCTACTGGTATCGCCGCCAGATCTAACAACTTTTAACAAATGACTTGCCCTAGAGTGGCTCGAAGGTCCTACAATAGACCCAGATGAGTTAATCCAAAGGAGCGAATAATTTGAAAGAAGTTAATCAACAAACCTTAACCGGTGAACGGGCCTTATTCCAAGGTCACGATCTCCACATTACCAACAGTATTTTCGTCGACGGTGAATCTCCCCTCAAGCACGGGAAGAATCTCGCTATTGACCACACCATTTTCAAGTACAAGTACCCCCTGTGGTACACCGATCACACCCAACTGGATCACACGACCTGGCAGCCAGATGCCCACGCTGGCGCTTGGTATGCCAAGGATATGACAATGGCACACAGCATGATTCGCGCGACGAAGACCTTCCGGCACGCCCAGAACCTTCACTTAGACGACGTGACCTTCGCCGATGCCGGTGAAACCCTCTGGTGGTGTGATGATCTCCACTTGGACAACGTCACCGCTACCGGGGATTACTTCGGGATGAACAGTACCAACGTGGTCGTGAATAACCTGAAGGTCAACGGGAACTACGCCTTTGACGGGAGCAAGAACGTCGAGGTGCACAACTCAACCTTCATCACCCACGATGCCTTCTGGAATTGTGACAACGTCACGATCTATGATTCAACCATCATCGGGGAATATCTCGCCTGGAATACGAAGAATATCACCTTCGTTAACTGTTGGTTGGAAAGTGAACAAGGGCTGTGTTACGTGGATCACCTGACCATGCGCAACTGTTCTCTAGTCAACACCAACCTTTCCTTCGAATACTGTTCCAATATCGATGCCACGATCAACACGACCATCGACAGCGTAAAGAACCCGATCAACGGCAGTATCTCGGCGCCAGCCATTGGCGACATCATCTTTGACGACCCGCCATCGATCGGAGCCAGACCACTATTACCACCGAGGAGGCCACCCATGAGCAATAACTTTTCAGAAATGATCGATCGGCGTCATACCAATTCCGTAAAATGGGACGTGGCTGACAATGAGCTTCCCATGTGGGTGGCTGACATGGACTTCCGCACGGCGCCTGGCATCGTCGCCGCGATTCAAAAGAAGGCGGCCACAGGAATCTTCGGCTACGAAGAAGTTCCGCAAGCCTACTTTGACGCCGTGCAACACTGGCTGACTACAGAACACAACTGGACGCCCCAGACAGATTGGATGCGTTTTGTCACCGGTGTCGTTCCTGCCATCTCCTCGGCCGTGCGCCGTGTGAGTCACGTGGGCGACAACGTTCTGGTTCAGGCCCCCGTCTACAATATCTTCTATAACTCGATCGTCAACAACGGTCGCCACGTGCTCTCCAGCGACCTCCACTATGCCAATGGCCAATACAGCATCGATTGGAACGACCTGGCCGCAAAGATGGCTGACCCGTTGACCAGCATGATGATTCTCTGCAACCCACACAACCCCGTCGGTAAGATTTGGACGCCGGACGAGTTGCGCCGAATCGGCGAACTGGCCGCGACCAACCACGTTACCGTCTTCTCCGACGAAATCCATGGCGACATCACCACGCCCGGCAAGGGTTACACACCTTTCGCCGCGGCGAGTGATACCTGTGCCGCGGTTAGCATCACGGCCGTTTCGCCCAGCAAAACCTTTAACGTTGCGGCCTTACACGCCGCAACCCTGATCATCCCCGATGAACACCGTCGCAATGTGGTGGACCGCGGCATCAACACCGATGAATTGGCTGAACCCAACGCCTTTGCCATCGATGGTAGTATCGCGGCCTACACCACCGGTGCTGACTGGGTTCACGACTTAAACCGCCAGATTACCGCTAATCGCCAAGCTGTCACCAAGTTCGTGCAGCAGAATCTGCCGAAACTTCACGTAATTGCCGGCGATGCCACCTATCTGGTCTGGATCGACTGTCGTGACGTCACGACGGACACCCAGGCTCTCTGCCAAGTTATTCGGCAGACGACCGGCCTCTTCATTACCGCCGGTGCCGTTTACGGTGGCAACGGCCACGACTTTATCCGCATCAACGTGGCCTGTCCTGCCGAACGACTCGCCGATGGTTTGGACCGACTCAAGCGCGGTCTACAAGCCTTCCGTCAACAAAATAACTAATCAAAAGCCAGCGATTTCGGTCGCTGGTTTTTAAATTTCCCCAACTTTCCACCCACTCAGCGGTCAGCTAGCGAAACCATTTATCGGCCCCCTGATATACTCAACTTAGGTGTAAACATTCTGATATCGAGGGGGAGTCACTATGCCACAAATCAACCTTGCCGACGCGCAAGATGTCTTTCGTGATGCCGGCAAAAACGTGTTATTTACCACTTTACTTATTGACCAAAATGACCGTATCAAGGCCCGCGAGGCCATGGCTTGTTTCGCCGATCGCCTAGGGGCCACCGAACGCAGCCTAAACGTGCGTTACCCGCAGGCCGATCTCCGTGTGGCGTTTGGCTTGGGGACCAGCGCCTGGCAACTCTTATTTCCAACCGTCCAACCACCGAAAGAACTCGTCGCCTTTCAACCGGTGGTCGGGCCCAAGTACACGGCACCCGCCACACCGGGCGATCTCTTCTTGCACATCCGCGCCAACGACATGGCCGTGGTCTACGAGATAGCTTCCGAACTTCGGGAATTTCTCCACAGCTGGACCAGCGTCGTGGATGAGACGGTTGGCTTCCGCTACTTCGAAGGTCGCGCCATCATTGGGTTCGTCGACGGCACTGAGAACCCATCCGGACCCGAAGCCCCGGAATACGCCGTTATTGGTGACGAAGACCCCGACTTCATCAACGGGTCTTACGCCTTTGCCCAGAAGTACACTCACAACCTGGATGCCTGGAATAATCTCGCTACTGAGGACCAAGAGCGGGCCATCGGTCGTCACAAGTTCAGCGATCAGGAACTCTACGACGATGATAAATTACCTAACGCCCACAACCTGGCCTCTCAGGACAACGATGACGGTGTGGAACACAAGATTGTCCGCATGAACGTACCCTATGGCGACCCGAGTCGCGGCGTGGCCGGCACCTACTTCATCGGCTACGCCCGTCACTTCACCGTCACCCAGCGGATGCTAGAGAATATGTTTACCCAAAGTGACCGGCTGCTGGATTTCAGTACGCCGATCACCGGGAATGCCTTCTTCATCCCATCTTGGTCCCTGTTGGCCCGCATTGCGGATGGGGATCTCTTCCCAGTCGACTATCCAGATGAATAGGTCAGCTTGACTACTAAAACTCCCGGAACCTTTTCTTAGTTTGGAAACGGTCCCGGGAGTTTTGGTTTATTGTGTGTCGGTCCCGCTCTGCTAGGGCTTCACCCGATCCGATCAAGTTAGATCATTCAGCGTCTCAGTTGAAATAAAAATAATTATCGCGGAATCAGGCATTATTAAACAATTGCGAGCGCATACAAAAGTCGCCGAGAGATTGACGTTTCGGGCTTATGAGGGTATGTTAGTGGGGTTAATACTAACGAATAAATCAAATTGGTGGGTGTGACTTTTGGTCAGATCATCAATTAATCTATCCCCATAAGGAGTTGACTCACATTGGATGAAGCCGAGAGAGAAAGTGGCCCGTGGCGTCGTAATCTACGGGTTCTTTGGTTCTGTACGTTTGTTGCCGGCATGGCTTTCAGTGAAATCATGCCGTTTTTGTCATTATATATTAGTAGTTTAGGCGACTACACCAAATCCCAGGTCACCATGTACAGTGGCCTGGTTTACGCCGCCGACTTCTTTGTCAGCGCCATCGCATCCCCACTCTGGGGCATGGTCGCCGACCGTAAAGGCCGTAAGCTCATGTTACTGCGGGCCTCATTGGGGACGGCATTTGCCATGGCCCTGATGGGTTTCGCCACCAGCGTCTGGCAATTGGTAGCCTTGCGGGCGCTCCAAGGGGTCTTCGCTGGGTTCATTTCTAATGCCCAGGCCCTCGTGGCCTCCCAGACGCCGCGGAAGCACTCCGGGGCTTCACTGAGTACCCTGATGACCGGGGTGACCAGTGGCATGTTGCTGGGCCCCGTGATTGGTGGGGTCTTGGCGCAGATTTTTTCCATTCGCCTGACCTTCTTCATCACGGCGCTGCTCCTGCTGTCGACTTTCTTCCTGAGCTGGATTTTCGTGGAAGAAAAGTTCAAGCCAGTCACCCCCACCACCAGTACGGACGGCCACAAGAGTCACAATCCGTTGGCGGCCTTCCCGAATCCAAAATTGATTCTGGTTCTGTTGAGTTCGACGTTAATCGTGCAATTTGGGAACATCTCCATTTCCCCTATCATCAGTCTCTACGTCAAGGAACTCATGCATAACGTGGGCCCCATCACCGTGGTTGCCGGGATTATCGCGGCCCTACCCGGGGTTTCGAATATCTTTGCCTCCCCACGCCTTGGGCGTTACGGGGACAAGCACGGGTCCGGACGAGTCCTCATCTTCGGCTATATCTTCGCCACACTGATGTACCTACCGCAAGGGTTCGTCACCAGCGTCTGGATGCTGGGGATCTTGCGGTTCATGATAGGTATTTCCGATGGGGCCTTGTTCCCAGAAATTCAAACACTCCTGACCAAGAACTCCCCCGTCGAGCTCACCTCCACCGTCTTCAGTTGGAACCAATCCTTCCAATCGATCGGTAACATGATGGGTTCCCTGCTGGGTGGCTGGATCGCCGGGGTCTTCAACTACAACGCGGTCTTCATCTCCACGGCGATGTTGATGCTGATTAACCTCGGCCTGGTCTGGTGGCTGGTTCCGGAAATTCGGAAGCCTCAAGCTCAGGTGGCGGATTAGATTCATTCGTTGTGAAAGTAACCGCCTGCTAATAATTAAAATGTAAATGCCTACTCAAACAATCCTTAATTGGACTGATTGGGTAGGCATTTTTTATGGGCGTAAACAATATTAGTTTCAGTGCTTCATCTGTGCTAGCCGGTAGTTATGAAGAATAAAATCCATTCATTAAATCTTATCGAACCTGAATTTTCACCTTATGTTACTATTGAAACGCTTTAAAATGTGTATTATAGTAATAGTTAGGACACGAAAAGCATTTAAAATACGTAGATTTGGGGATGTCAAAAGATGCGTCATAAATTTATTGCATCATTACTAGTTTTAGGGAGCTTAGGATTAGGAACTACCACACTCAGTAATACCTCAGCACAGGCAGCTAGTTGGCACAAAGGAGCACCTAAAATCGCACGTGGTACCTGGGGAGATAAAGATTTCTTAAAGGGCCACATGGGTGTCGATATGATGATTTCTAAAAAGCTATTAGTTCTTGATGACAACGATCCACACTTGTCACATCTACGATACAAAAAGGTCGGCCATCGTCGTTATAAATTCAGAGGTTATGAATTTGAACTACGGAAAAATCAATCGATGCCGACCATGCATTTTATCAACAAGCACCATGTAACATTCAAATTATACGGCCATAAATTTAGTCTTTATAAGTAAGAATAAACTGTCCATCTTTTAGAAACCAACTCATTTATTAAGTTCGGTATAGCAATACTTTCAGGCCAGTTTCAAACATTACTGATAGTGCTAAGTCAAGATAAGGAGATCTAGAAAAAATGAATAAAAAGATCATGTTAATGGTGGGTTTATTAGCATTACCCTTAGGCACAGTTGCCCTGGGTTCTGCCCCCAGTAGTGGCTCACGCTAAAGCCAAAACGACATTAAAATCATTCCCCAAGAGTATCCGGGGAACTTGGTACACTTACCAATACCACACAATGTATCGCTACAAAATCGCTTCTAAAAAGATTGTCGGCACAGGATTTACCAACAATCTACATTCACGAAAATTATCTTATGCTGTGAAGTTCCCTGCTAAGATTAAGCACCCGACTTGGGTGGTTGCTCAAAACACGTCGGCCTTCAAGCATGAACATTGGGTCAGCGTTAAGGGCTGGTACCAGTCTGCCGGTAGTGCCACCTACTATCGAAAAATGACGCGTAAAATTGGCGGTCACAAATATGCCACCTTACAGTTAGCAAGTGGTGCTGATGCCTGGACAGACGGTAACGCCTACCACAGCAAGAAAAATGCAAAAAAGTATGCCAACCACTACTTTAAGGGTGAACGCAGACAATCATTTTAAATAACGAGTGCCTAGCGAAGCCACTCTGCAATAAAGCCCCCAGAATTGGATTTTTCCAACTCTGAGGGCTTTATTTTCCCTATTATCCAGCTAACCCAGAGACCAACGGCTGACTGCTGGGAACCACCATCGGCAGGCCTAGTAGTGCGCGCACGCTGCCGAGTCCGGTAACCAAATCGGCTACGGGCAGGTCAATCAACGCGCGTTGGGCGGTGCGTAACTCACCTGGGAGTTCTTCGATGTCATCGGTACGGCTGACCACCACACGTGCGGCGCCAGTGGCTTTAGCTGCCGTCACAATGGTTTGCGTTACGGCGACGAGGCGAATCGTTGGCACCAAGGCCACGACGGCATCCTGGTCCAACATGGCGGCGCTCAGACCACCTTCGTCAATCTGTTCTCCGGTTAGACCGGCAACGTTGGCGGGTAACGTCACGTCGCTCGGGGTGTAGACGGTCAAATTGACCGTATTCAGGTCGCTCAGCTGGCGAATAAAGGCTTGCCCGGACGAATCCAAGGCACCTACGATTAAGATATTTTTCAAAGGTGATCTTCCTCTCTTTTTGATTATGTTCATTATTATAAGGGGTTATAGTAGGTCGAAGGCAAGCCTTCATTTGAAAAAAATTTTGACTAATTTTCAAGGCTCCAGTCCTGCGTGATTAGGCCATTCTTAGCCACCAGCTAGTTAAATATGTTATGCTTAAATAGATAAAATCCCCAGATAACGGCCATCCGGTCGCTAAACCCCTTGCCGTTAAGGGATCGCTGGCCATACAGCCCTTGCGACTATCAACACCAGCAATAGTCTTCATTTGGAAAAACTATTGGTTTCATGTACAATGGATAGCAACTAATTTGCAGGTTTCACAATCAAATACGACCGGTCTCCAGGTTGCCCGCCGTGCGTGCGCCACCTTGGCACACCGATCGTTATTTCTTTTCCCGGGGATCGCTCGGGCGCAACACCACTATACAGGAGGTTAATCTATGCTACTTTCAATGGAACATTTAAACAAAGAATATCCCAATGGCAAACTCGCCGTTGACGACTTCAACTTACAAGTCGATCGCGGCGAATTTATTTGTTTTATTGGGACGTCTGGTTCCGGAAAGACGACCACAATGCGGATGATCAACCGCATGTTAAATCAAACGTCAGGAACCATCAAAATCAACGGGAAGGACATCTCTAAGATGGACCCCGTCAAGCTGCGGCGCTCGATCGGCTACGTGATTCAAAACGTCGGTCTGATGCCCCACATGACCATTCAGGAAAATATTGAAATCGTGCCTAAGTTATTAGGCTGGTCCAAGGAAAAGCGGGCCAAGCAGGCGGTCAAGATGATTGACCTCGCCCAACTTCCCCAAGAAATGTTGAACCGATACCCCGGTGAACTCTCCGGTGGGCAACAACAACGGATCGGGGTTGTGCGGGCCTTAGCTGCCGATCAGGACATCATCCTCATGGACGAACCCTTCGGTGCCTTGGACCCGATCACCCGTGAATCCTTACAGGAATTGGTCAAGCGGCTCCAAGAAGATCTGGGCAAGACCTTTATCTTCGTGACCCACGACATGGATGAAGCCCTCCACCTCGCCACTCGCGTGGTCATTATGAGCCACGGGAAGCAGGTTCAGGTCGACACGCCCAATAACATTCTGCGGCACCCGGCCAACGAATTCGTCACCAATTTAATTGGGGAAGAACGCCTGATCAGAGCGCAACCCAACATTCTCTCTGTCAGTCAAATCATGTTAAAGAACCCCGTCGCTATCACACCAGACAAGACGTTGGACGACGCCATTGACCTGATGCATAGCCGGCGAGTTGATACGTTGCTGGTTACCAATGCCGAGGGCGTGCTCGAGGGCTACGTCGATCTGGACGACATCAACCGGATCACGGACGCCACCACCCCCGTCAGCCGTTTCACCAACCGCGAGGTCTTCTACGTTCAAGCCAGTTCGCTGATCAGCGATACCGTCGATCGTATTTTGAAACAGGGGGTTAAAAACGTCCCCGTTGTCGATGCCAAGAAGCACCTGGTTGGGATCGTCACGCGGACGGCCTTAGTCGACATCGTCTACGATGCCTTGCGCGGGGCACCGGCAACCGATGAGGAACCTGCCTCACCAATCAATGCCGATATCCACGCTGCCGCAACTCATGAAGGGGGCGAATCATCACAATGATTCGCTTTCTGCAAACTTATGGGATGCAATTAATCAGTAAGACCGGACAACACCTCTACATCTCGGCCGCCGCGCTGGGACTCGGGGTCATCGTGGCCGTTCCCTTGGGGATTCTGCTCACGCGGATGAAGCACGGGGCCAACGCGGTGATTACCCTGGCCGGGGTACTGCAAACCATCCCCGCCATGGCGCTGTTAGCCATGATGATTCCCATCTTTGGGATTGGGTCCACCCCCGCCATTGTCGCCCTATTTATCTACTCGTTACTGCCCATCTTACGGAACACGTATCTCGGCATGGAGGGGGTCTCTCCCGCCGTCCGTGATGCTGCTAAAGGGATGGGGATGACCTGGTGGCAATCCATGGTACGTGCCGAGATTCCTTTAGCCGCGCCCGTCATCATGTCTGGCATCCGGCTCTCTGCGACCTACGTCATTGCGTGGGCCACGCTGGCTTCCTACATCGGTGCCGGTGGCTTGGGTGACTTCATTTTCAACGGGTTAAATCTGTACCGTTCCGACCTGATCTTAGGCGGATCGATCCCCGTGATCATCCTGGCCTTGGTGGTCGACTACCTCTTAGGTAGACTGGAAGCAACCGTAACCCCACGAGAATTACGATAGGAGGTCCGTCATGCGAAAACACTTACGTCGATGGCTAGCCGGACTTCTGTTAGTCATTTTGATCATACCAATGAGTGGCTGTAGCCTGCCCGGGTTGGCTGGTTCCGGCGACAATACCGTTCGGATTGCCGCGCAGAACACCACCGAGCAACAGATCATGGCCTACATGATTCAAGGCATGATTAGCCACTACACCGATTTGGATTCAACCATTATTAATAACTTAGGCTCCGGAAATGTCAGCTTTAACGCCCTCAAAAACGGCAACGCTGACATCTCCTCCATCCGGTTCTACGGGACCGACTTGACCACCGTTCTGAACGAAAAATTCGAGCGGGATCCCGCGACCGTGAAGTCAACGGTCACCAAGGCCTTCGAAGACCGTTACCATATGACTTACTTTGAGTCCTATGGATTCGCCGATACCTATGCCTGGATGGTCAAGCAGAGTTACGCCAAGAAACACCATCTGGAAAATGTCAGTGATTTGAAGAAACTCGCCCCAACCATGAAGGTCGGGATTGACCAAATCTGGCAAAACCGTCCCGGTGACGGTTACCCCGCCTTCCAAAAGGATTACGGATTTAGCTTCGGGACCGTTTACCCCATGCAACTCGGGTTACTCTACGATGCCTTGGCTTCCGACAAGATGGACGCCGTGCTGGGTTACTCCACCGACGGCCGAGTCGGCAGCTACAATTTAAAGCTGTTAAAGGATGACAAGGACTTCTTCCCACCCTACGATGGGAGTCCCGTCGCTACCGACGCCATCTTGAAGAAACACCCAGAACTCAAGCCCGTCATCAACCGGATGGTGGGTAAGATTTCACTGAAGACCATGCAACAGCTAAACTACCAGGTCGACGATCAGCTCCAAGAACCACAGACCGTGGCCAAGGCTTATCTGAAACAACACCACTACTTTGAAGGGGGGAACTAGGCATGAAAGACATGGGCTTATTCAGTCAGTTAATTTACTACTTTACGCATAACGGCATGTACGTCCTCAATCAATTCAACCTGACGTTCCTCGTTTCAATCTATGGGGTCTTGTTCGGCGCCATTGTGGGGATTCCTATTGGAATCTGGATTTCACAGAACCGTAAGCTCTCCCCAATTATCATTGGGATTGCCAACGTGATCCAAACCATTCCTTCCCTGGCGATGTTATCCATCTTGATGTTGGGACTGGGACTCGGGCAGAACACGGTGATTGCCACCGTCTTCCTGTACTCGCTGTTGCCAATCATCAAGAACACCTACACGGGGATGCTCAGTGTTGACCCCGACGTCTTGGATGCCGGGAAAGGCATGGGGATGACGCGGTTCCAGGTCATGAAGACCATTCGGATTCCGCTGTCATTGTCCGTGATCATCGCCGGAATTCGAAATGCTCTGGTCTTGGGCATTGGGATTACCGTGATTGGGTCCTTCATTGGGTCCGGTGGTCTGGGGGACATTATCGTCCGCGGGACCAACGCCACCAATGGTGGGGCCATCATCCTGGCCGGTGCCCTACCGACTGCCTTAATGGCAATCATCACCGACCTCGTGCTGTCCTTTATTGAAAAGCGGTTAATGCCAAAGACCTCTTCGGAGAACTAACTCTTAAGGGCCGTTAGGCCGGCTCTTTGGTTCTTGAATTTGAATCTCAAGTTTGAGACAAAATGGCCGCCTGCGGCTGCCAGGGATTACGCCTGCTGTGGGGACGCTTCAGCCTGAGGACCGGGCTTCTCGCTCGATTTGAAGCCCCGAAGACCACGTGTCTTCAAAGTCGCCCATGCTGTAAACTGGCCCAAACCGCCAGTTAACACCATTTGCACGGCCGGCTCCATCCCTGGCCTCCTCCGGCTAAGACTGTTTTTCAAGTTAACGCTGGTGCCAGGAACTGCCAACTTTTGAAGCTTTCAATCACCAAAACTGAACAATTTAAATGAGGGTCGAGACGTCCGGTCTCGACCCTTTTCTACTGGATTTAATCCTGTACTGTCTGTGAGTGCCACTCTAAAGGATGGTCACAACTCCCCGTCGTCAATGCGTCACGCCTATAGCCACGCCATCTGCATCCCCAAGTTACGATAGGATCATCCCTATTCGACAAACTCCAATCCACAGCAACCACCAGAGTTCAGGACCAGCCACTTCTTTCTGCCACAACTTCCAATGATCCCCCTCATTTCTGGCAAAGCTGGATCTAAGCCTGAAGGGGGGCTGATAGGAGGCTCAGCCGTGTCGTTTTCGTTAGCTGAGTGGTTTTCTCAGGTTACGAAAAGGCCGAGCTTTGAGACCGCCCTTCGGGCTCAAAGTCGCGCCCACAGCGTTCCAGCCTCCTAGCAGACCCCCGAAAGGCGATGGCTAAAAAACATTTGATTCAAAACCAAAGTACAAGATCTTAGAACTATTTGCCCTGCGGTCAAAGGAACCAAGATAAGGGTGCCGTATCCTCACGACTGGAGATATTTGGTATACTGTAAACAAAATCTATGAAAGCGAGGCCTTCCTCGTGACTCGATCTAAACAAGCTGGGATGGACTTCTCGGTGGGGACCCTTAATTTTCTGGCCAACGTCGGCATCATTCTTCCCTACCTACTCATCTTAGCCCGATTCCAACAAACCCAAAGTACCACCTACCTGATCGCCCTCGTGGCCTTCTACGTCTCTCGTGCCGCTAGTATCTTCTACACCAAGCGACTTCACCTGCGAGCCTCGACCTACCTCATTTTGAGCCTGACGTTGGGGGCTGCCGGCAGTCTGGTCTTTGCCTTTACCGCGCATCTCGGGTGGCTCATCATTGGGAGTCTTCTGTGGGGCTACAGTGCCGCCACCATCTGGCCGTACTTTCTCACGGTGAAACTTCACCTGACGAACCTGACCAACTTTAAAATGAAACGGATCTACTGGTTAATCTTTGCCGGACTGGGTGTAATTGCGGTGATCGACATCGTTACCAAGTTTAACTACACCCTGACATTCGCCCTATTAGGCGTGCTCTACCTTGTGGCGCTACCTGGCGGGATGATGCTTCAGAACGTCACTCGAGGACTCTATGACGACCTGCCATGGCAGATTAAACCCTTCCAACAAGGTTGGCGCTGGGCACTGTCCTTGGTCTTCTTCGCCGTCATGGGGGTCCTGACGACTTTGCGGAAGGCCACGGTTCACTTACCAACTTGGTTGACGCTGACTATCATCGGCGTTGCCCTAATCATCCTGATTGTGGAACTGCGCTTTGACTGGCACGTCTTGCCGCAATACAAGCTACGGTTATTGAGCCGGGGCTTTCTGGTTAGTCTGGTGCTCCTCTTTAACAGTTTCTTTGCCTACTTCTACCTTGGTAAAAACGGGATGTACGTGGTCTTTGCCATTTATCTATTGGGCCTCGAAACCGGCTATCCCCTGTATCATCGCCTGGGACGTGGAAATGACTTCCGATCCCGTGATTTAAGTCTGATCGGGGTAATCGTGGGACAAGTCCTACTGCTAGTGCCCTGGATTGGCTCCTATTTGCTCGGTATGCTCCTGATCACCCTCTACGTGGGTTACGACAACCCCACCATCAACGCGACCCTCTACGGCCTCGAGACGGTCGATAGCGACAGCGCCATGGTTCACAAGTATCGCTTCTCAACTTATGGCGGTCTGCTATGCCAACTTGGCATCTTCGGCCTACTGGTCGCGCTAAGTGCCGCCGCCCACCGGCCTTTGCTGGCCTTCTTCAATCCACAGACCACCGGCCACTTCGCCCTGTACTTCTATGGACTGAGTTGCCCCCTCGTCGTCATCTCACTGTTACTGACCCTGGGAAACATCTGGGTGCGACCACGAAACTAAACAATCCTTGCCAACGTCGAGCCCGTACTCGGCGTTTTTTTCTGCACTCAAGCGTCGGTTAAGCCTATAACCACGGGATTATCACCGTTTATAAATTAATTTATGGTGTGAATTTGTTTACTCCCTCCGACCCACATGGTATGGTCTATCTGACCATCATGAAGGCCCTTGATCGTGAGGACTAACCACCAAATTAGTTTCACTATTGTAACCGCTTACCAAAAGTTCTTAAGGAGGACTCCCCATGCTTCATAACCCCCATCTGCGTTGGCTCGGCCTATTCTGTGTCGTCCTAGGCGTGACCACGCTAACCACCGCGCCAGCCCTGGCCGACCGCCATACCTCGTCGGCCAACCGAACCGTCGAAGTTGCCGACAACCTCACCATCCGCGAAGCCTTTAGCCATGACCCCCAGCTGATGGCAGATGTGCTCGACTCGCAGTACCTCGCCAAGCGTCTGACCCCCGAGGATTCGCTGGCTGACTTGCGCCGCATCGCCTACAGCCTGACGATCCACATTCACCACCCCATCACGGACTACCAGGACCTGCTTCAACTGAAAGGGGTTGTTAACCGTCTGGTCATCCGCAACCAAACCAATCTATCCGGGGCCAATTTGAAATTAATTCTGGGCATGTTCCCTGTCGACGACGCGGCCAATCCCAACTGGATGCTCAACAATATCGATGCCTTAGCCCTGGTTAATGACGGCCTCGACAATACCGATTTCGCCACGATTGTAGCCTTCCTGAAATCGATCCCCAAGCCCGTCGACGCGCCAACGCCCGCTGACTTCGATTGGACCGCCATTTCGAGTCTGAACCTCTCCAATAACAACATCACTGATTTGTCCCTGGTTAAACAGATCTACCAGTTCGACAACCCCAAGACCAATCAGGTCAACTTCTTCACGGCCTGGGGTCAGCATCACCCGTCGGCTAAACGCCTACCAACCACCACGGTGACCGACCACACCATCGCCATCGACCCCAAAGTTACGCAAGAATACCAGCTTGATAAGCTTAACCGCTACACCACCAATAGTCTCTTCTTCAATTTTTCCCGGAAGAGTAGCTTCTATTACCGCATCTTCCAAGACGACCTCGACGGCACGGAAACACTGGCCAGTGACGATCCCGAGAAAATTGTCGATGGTGTCACAACCCTTCCCGACGAGGGCGTTTATCCCGCCTATGGGAGTCGGAATCTAACGGTCGACGGCCACCTGCTGGGCAACGGTCGGTTCTATAACTCCCTGAGCTACGCCTTCCCCGAGTTCCAACCATTAGCTGAACCCGAAGACATGGATAAGCTCTCTGACCTGTATACCAACGCCGGCTTTACCCTGACTGAGCCGCTCTCCAGCGACACCTACGTCGTTAAAGTTCCAGACGGCGCCGACACGGTGCGCTTCCGCACGATGTATTTGAATATGTATAGTGCCGCGCAGACTGGCTACACGCAAGACTACGAGATCCCTTTGAAATGGACCTCGTCATCCTCCTCATCAAGTTCGAGTTCCGGATCGTCCAGTTCGAGTTCTAGTGGGTCCAGTTCGAGTTCGTCGAGTTCCGGTGGCGGTGGCGGCATCACGCCTAAAGGCGCCGCGGTCTATGGTTTGAAGAAGATTGGCCTCTACAATGACACGCATTTCACGAAAAAGGCCCGGCTGCATTTCTACCGGAAACAGCCGCGCATCAACCGCCCCATGTTTCGCGTGACCGGCTATGCCAAGTCTCCTCAGGGTCGGCTGCGCTACCTGGTCAAGGACGTCAACCACCACTCGAAGACGGCGGGTAAGACCGGCTACATCACCGCCAGTCCCAAATACGTGGGACCCGTCTACTACCGGCAAGTCGCCAAGACCATCACGGTCATCAATCCCCAAGGCATCAACGCCTACCGGAAGAAGAACCTGACAGGTAAGGTCACCCACTACCGCCAAGGCCAGATGATCAAGGTAAAACGGTTGGTCAGCCACAACCTAACGACGCGCTACGTCCTGCCAAATGGCCGCTACATCACAGCCAATAAGAAACTCATCCGTAATGGTTGCCATCCCCAGGCTAAACGGATCGTCACCAAGCATGGCGTCAACCGCTACCGCGATCGCAACCTACGGCATCGCCAGCGCCACTACCGGCGGGGAACTGTCCTGACCGTGACCGGCTGGGACTACAGTGATTCCGGTAAGTTGCGCTACCGCGTTAAGGGTGGTGGGTATGTGACTGGGAACCGTGAGCTGGTAAGGGTTGTGAAATAAAAAAAGGTAGCCTTCCCAGGCTACCCAATAACATCAAATAAGGCGGACATGCTTGCCGTCTAGCTTCAATAACCCCTCGGCCACCAGTTGTGAGAGCTGGCGACTCAAGGTTTCCGGCACAACCATGGTGCCGTTCAACGATGCGCCGCACGAGATGGACATCCCTAATGATGCCTACCCCGTAGCCGACGCTAACGGCGACTTTGCTTACACCAAGGTCGTGCCACTGGCCGCCCTGAGAAGTTCAAGGCCACCTTCAACGACAGTGACCTCGAGCTTGATAAGCGGGTCATCTACATCCATGGGGTGACCGATGACGTCGTTCTACCTGACACGGTGGCTGGCGCCGTGGGTCACTACTCCACGCATGTCACTCTCCCAATTGCGGTGGGGAAGATCGTAGCCGTGAAGTAACGTCGGCTGGTCCTTCAGAAACAGTATGGCCGAGTCAATGAAAAATTAGCGACTAGATATTGTAAAGCCGTCACGGCAACTGTCGTGGCGGCCTTTTTAGCATCCTTGGCCACAAAAAAAGTGCGATCCATTTCCGGATCACACTCTAATAAATTTGTTTATTTAATGACTAACCCCACAATGTTTAATTGCCAGGCGCGTCCGTCAATGACCACGTGATGGACCCCGAATAACCGGTGGCCCCACCCGCAGCGTAGATGTTCGGGTTAGCGTCCAGGTAAACCCCGGCTGGTACGGAACTGCCATCGTAGGACTTACCATCTTGATTCCAGCTCTTGGCGATGTCTGTCGAGTTACTGTCGCGCTTACCAGAGGCCACAGGGACCGCGTTACCGCTGTCTAACTGGGTCCTGGTCCCATTACCATCTTCGTAGACGATATGGCCACTGAGCGTTCGATTACTACCATCTGTGGCGGTCATCGGCGTTGCGTTAGCGGTGACATACCAGGCCGACCCCATCTCACGGGTATCGGAAATATTGATCTGATAGTCGCCAGGCGCATAGAGCGTCTTTTGACCAGGAATTGGCAAAGTAGCGCCGTTCCCAAAGACCATATTGGTCATGTCGCCGAACTGTAACTTCCCGGCACCACGCGTCACGGAAATCGTGGCTGGCGTTGTCGAGGCATTACCATCGGCGTCAGAGACATTCATCGTGACGTCTTGCGTTCCACCAGCAACGGTTGCCTTAAGACTGTCGCCGTCAGTAGTATCGTAGGCCAAGGTCGATGGCGTGGTGCCATCTGGCTTAGTCGCCGTCATGCCGGTCTGCGAGGCAATCCAGGTCGCAATCTCCGACGAAGACTTGCCGGCAATGTGCGCATCCCAGTCATCTGGTGAGACGGTGAGGGATGGCGTGCCTGAGGTGATGGTTAGCGGAACGGTGTTAACGACTGTAGCCGAGGCACTCTTGGAATCCCCAAAGTCATTGTATTCGGTAGCTGTAATACTACTTGTCGCATTCAACGTCTTTAAGGTATCCGTTCCTAAGTTAATCGTAAATTTACCAGTAGAGTCAGCCTGAGCGACGTGCGTCCCATCAAGACCGGTCAACTTAACCTTCAAGTTAGGCTGGGCAGTACCAGTGACCGTATGGGCCGAAGAAGCAATGGTGCCGCCACCATCGATCGTAATATCCCCCATGTTCTTAATGACATCCGGATCGGCTTTCAACTGAACCGTGTAGTACATAGCGGTTCCTTCTGCCACATAATCTTCCTTATAGTCATACGAGAATCCAATGTTGATTGGTAAAGTAATCGTATCTCCAAGGCCTCTTAAATCGACATCCAATTCCGTCCACCCTGATGGAAACTTAGTTACCGACGTTGGTGTCCCAGTAATCCAACTTGTCACAGAGTTTCGAACAAGTGAGATGGGTTTGCCATTAAACGTATAACTGATATCAGGATAAACTTTCTGATTAAAATAACCATGAGTAAGATGCATTGATCCATAGTCGGGGGCTGTAAACTTCACCCAAAACTTAGTCGTTTTTGTCGTAATTCGACCACCCGAAACACCATTAGCATAGACCCCACTGTCTTGGTTAGGATAACTACCAGGCCCATAGTCTCCACCATTTGTACTTCCATCAACTAGGTTAGCAGCATCTCGTTGCGAGTTATAAGTATTACCAGACAGTTGCGTCGCATCCGCATCTACACCACTAGGATTGCCCAAAGCATGTGCCGAAGTCGAAACAACTAAAGATCCCGCGCTGACAAAAGTCAGCAGTAAGCTCAGTTGGAGCAAAAGTTTCTTTAGCTTCATTGCAACTTACCCCCTCTCGTTGAGTAAACGGGCTTGACGATAAACACTCATTGCCAAAACTAAAACAATTAATAAAAGTAAGCCAACCAAACTGGTTAAGAAGACTCGCGATTCATTGGTTTGTGGTAACCGTCCAGCAACTAAATCTGCTGAACCGGCCTTCACAATGGTTCCTAATTTATTTGACTTTGTTGGGTTGTTTACTGGATTATTCGTTTTGTCCTTGTTAGTTGTCTTCTTACCAGAAGGTTTATCAGGAACTACCGGAAGATCCGCACCAGATCCCGTGTGAACCTTAGATGGCTCAGGAACCGGTTTAGGTTCCGGAGTTGGTTCCGGAGTTGGTGGTACTGGATAACCCTGAATATACACACTAGTCTGTGTTGTACCACTAGTTCCATCTACAGTTGCGGCGAACGCTGGTGTCGCTACGCCGATCCCAACGGCCAACGCGAGCGCCATAATTAAGTTTATGATGAATTTCTTCATACCAACGCCCTCCTTTCTCAAGGGACTTCGCTTACTTTTGCTTTTCATTCTCGTCCTCATCTCTACGACGACGGCGAATCAGATAGATAATTAACAGAATCAAGAGAACCAAGATCAACATAGCCAAAGCGCCGAGACCAATTAACAACCAGATGTTAACCCCCGGATCATCAACTGAATCGGAATTAAACTTATTGGCTTGCGCGTTGGTAATCGTAAAGTCGCGGTCAAAGATCCAAGTTCGATCCTTATTTTTAACCACCATGTGCAGGTGATAATGGCCTGCCTTCAACGGTGTCTTCCCATAGAGCATTGGGTAGCGATACGTTGTGTTTGGTGCCATTTGTACGTTCTCTTTTTGAACACGCTTTACAGTCTGACCGCCATCACGATTCGTAATGGTTGAGTCTAGCTTCAGATTGGGAATAATGGTAGCCGTTGGGTTCTTCAAATTGGCAATAACTCCACGGTGATAGTTATCCATCCCCGCACCGACTTTGCCAAGTTTGAGATCTCCGGCTGGTACCTTACCCATCAGGTATTCCATACCAACAACGTAGGAATACTTATTCTTGATATTGTTGGCACCCTTCACTTTACCAGTGACCTTAGTGTCAACCCGTTCAAAATACCATGCACCCAAGATCAACCCATTATACGATTTATCCTGAGGCACTTGAACGTTAACAGAGACGACCTTACTGCCACCAGCCGGAACTGTAACGGTCTTCTGGCCCTGAACCCGGCTAATATCACTCATTTTATATTTTAACGACGAGTCATAAGACTTAGGGGTATTAATGTAATCAATCACCCCACTCGAATTAGTCCATGCTGTATGCACAGCTGACTTCACTCGAATATCTTGGTTCGTGACATTAAAAATCTTCGTATGCAAAGTCTGGGTCTGCCCAGGTTTCATACGCAACTCAAAGAACGACTGACTCTTATCAATTTGATTCTTTGGAATCTGTGCTTCTACGCTGTACCCAATATTGTTATTCACGCCAGCCGCTTTAGCGGTCACCGGAACAACACCACCAATCAACAACGCAAAAACAGCGAGTATCATGAGTTGGAACTTCTTTAATCCTTGCATCCTTACACCTCTGCCTTACCCTAGTTAGACTCTGGTCGTACCAACTTCATGATACAACATATGTAGGCGAAAAAGGTGCTCATTGTTAAATTCAATGGACACCTTTGCTCGCGATTAATAAAATTTATGCTTGTGGAGCTGCGGCTGGGGTGTCGCTTAAAGCCCAAGTCAAGGTACCGGAGTAAGTACCAGTGTTAGTCGTAGCACCGACACTAGAAAGTTGAATGTTTGAAGGGTCGAGTTGGAATGTAGTTTGACCAGCACCACTATCAGTAGCGGCACCGTAGATGGTTTGAGTAGAACCATCAATGGTTGAGACCTTCACTGAGTTAGCGGAAAGACCAGTAGTTGCATCAGCGGAGTTCTTAATAGTCGTTGCGCCAGCACCACCGTTAAAGTCGATCGTAGCACCCTTTAAGAAGTTTGTGTTCGTATCAGAGTTGCTCTTATCAACCATCTTTGAACTGGAAACTTGAACTGACCAGCCGGCGTTGGAACCACGAGTGTCAGAAATTTCAGTAACGAAATTTGAATTCGTTGTACCATCAGAGAATGCTTCAGGGGTAATAGTCGTTTGACCCTTAACATCTTGAGAGCCAGAAGTTACGGACTTGCTTGAACCAAAGTCAAGATTATTAGTAACGTATAAGAAAGTTAAGTTACCGTCACCGGTAGTTGCACCGTTACCAGTTTGAGTACCAGTTGCTGGCTTTGATGGGTCGTTAGGATCCACTGGCTTCGTAACAGGATCTGGCGCTTCAAACTTTGCGGTAGCATTCGTGGTACCAGAGGTTGGTACTGAAGCCGCATTGGCAACAACTGGAGCAACGCTTCCTAATAATAATGCACTTGCTAATAAGATACTGCTTACTGTCTTCTTCATAATATAATGCACTCCTTTTAATCTGTTGTGGATTCCCAAAACACTGTGACGCCGAATAGTCTGTGCGGCCAGAAACTAGTCAAGAATCATTATTGATCCCCATAATTGTTCTGGTCACCCCAGAAACGACAACCTCCCTAGACGGTTGTTACGCTTCTCTAACTATGTAACAACGCTAGTATAGATCCATTATGTCAACTTGTAAACAATTATTTGTCTAAAATGTAAAGAAATTTTGGACATTTTTTAAAAGACGCGTATCCCCGGCATGGCGGTGGTTATAGCCATTTTGGAGAGCCCGTTTTTACACACTATAAACTGTACTTTATAACCATACAAATAAAGTGTGTGAGCATGTTTTGCCCCAATATAGCCTCAATCGTTGACCCCTGTAGGCTTTCGTTTACCTTTTGTTAGTGAAATTTTCGATAAATGAGATTGATTTTTTCTAAAAATACCATGATTTACAGTATTAATATCATTAATTTGGAACGAATTGGGTGTTCACTTTTCTCGTCAAATTGCGCGATTAATTGCCAAATATATTTAATCCTCAATTGTCAAATCAAGTGCAACACTAAGAATCTATTCTTAGAAGTGGTCTAG
>NZ_JQCA01000030.1 GCF_001437125.1 Levilactobacillus paucivorans
AACTCGCTTTTTACATAGAAGTATATCAAAAATCATAGATCTTGGACAGCTTCTAAGAGTCTAACCGTGCCTGGCGTGACAAGCTGCCAATCTTGAGTTGACGCAGTTGGCAACATCTGTAACCGACCTTGCGCCGTCAGAACCTGTAAGACCGCATAGTCAAAATTCTTAGGCCGATCGGCATACCAAGAGAAGGTTGCCTGTAACTGTTTGGTTGCGGCCGCGCGATTCAAGGACCCAACTGTTTGTAACAGCCGGTCCAGTTCAGTGGCAGCCGCCTTGACGTGGTCCTCGACCCCCAAGAAGTAGGCCTTGGGTAAGCGCTCTTGTTGCCGAGCCGAGACAATGACTCGCAGATCGGCTGGCGTCAACAACTGAATGGTCCAGCGTTGGGCCCAGGACCGGACAATCCCCTGCTTCCGATAAAAAGCCAGCAATGCCGTGTGCGACACCCCCGTCTGCAAGGCCACATTAAGTTCCGCGGCGCGTTGGTTCTGCGCCTGAAAACCAACAGAACGCAAAAAGGCCGTCTCCAAATCGGCGTGCGTTGTTAACATCCCCTGTCGAAACAGACGGGTGGCAAACAATTCGGCTCGATTCATGAGACGTCCTCCTCGATTAAGTTACTTTATTATTTAGCAGAATCTGGCGCCCAGTCAAATTCAAGACTTGGATCGGCGTTCAACGTAGCATCGGCAAAGACCCCGTGTTGGTAAGCCACGTAGGCAAAGGCCCCAATCATGGCGGCATTATCGCCACATAACTTCAGGGGCGCCTTAACCAGATGGGTCGTTGGGTTATGCGCCAAGTCCCGTTCCAATCGTTCGCGTAGCCCTTGGTTCGCAGCCACCCCACCGGCCAAGATCAGTTGCTTTACAGGGTAATCAGCCAAGGCGTGCTGGGTCTTTTCGGCCAACACATCCACGACCGCTTGTTGGAAGCTGGCGGACAGGTCTTGTTTGCTCAAAGTCTCGCCAATCTGATCGGCGTGATGAGTCGTGTTGATGAAGGCACTCTTCAACCCACTGAAGCTAAAGTCGAGGTTATCGTCCCTCTCCATGGCCCGAGGAAAATTGAACGTGTCATGTCCCTCGTGAGCCCACTGGTCAACGGTCTTCCCGGCTGGGTAGTTGACCCCCATGACACGGCCAACCTTGTCATAGGCTTCGCCGGCAGCGTCATCGCGTGTCTCACCGATGATTTCAAATTGGTTCTCGGCGGGCATATAAACCAGTTCGGTATGCCCACCAGAAACCAACAAGGCCATCGCTGGAAATTCGATAGGTTCCACGTAGCGCGCGGCGTAGATGTGCCCGGCCATGTGGTTGATGGGAATCAGGGGCAGACTGTGGGCAAAGGCCACCGTCTTAGCCGCGGTAACCCCGATCAATAATGCCCCAACCAGGCCGGGCCCGTACGTCACGGCCACGGCATCCAGGTCGTCATAACCGACCTGGGCCTCTTGTAAGGCATCTTTGATACAAATCGTAATCTCTTCAATATGGTGGCGGCTCGCCACTTCAGGAACGACGCCGCCAAAACGTTGATGACTCTTAATTTGGGTTGCGACAACGTTTGACAGAATCTTATGACCGTCCTCAATAACGGCCACACTCGTCTCGTCACAACTCGATTCAAACGCTAAAATTAAAGTTCGCTTTTCCGTTGGACTCACTCCCTCTTCATGCCTGAAACCGTAAAAAACGGGCGGCTGTGCGCCATCCCGTTACGCCTCACGTGACTCTTCTTCAGCCTTCGGTAGGTATAACACCATATCCGCGGCATCTTCATGATCACCAAAGTAGTAACCGCGCTTGATTCCAGTCTGTTCAAAGTCCAGATCCCGGTACAGGCGTTGGGCACTCTTATTGGATACCCGAACTTCCAGACTCACAGTCCGGTAGTTCAACTTCTTAGCCTTCTTAATCATGACGCTCAAGAGAAAACGCCCTAAGCCATGAGCCTGAAACTCCGGCAACACAGCAATGTTCGTGATGTGGGCATCTTGCTCATGCTCGTCAAACGTACTGCCGATAAAGGCCAGTAAGCGATCGTTCTTCCGAATAACCAGGTAGAGCCGATCCTTCTCACGCCGTAATTTGTTGGCGAACGCCGTCGAATCCCACGGCGCTTGACCGGAATAAACGGCGCGTTCGATTTCAATCATCTCGGGGATGTCGGTGAATAAAGCCTTGGCCACGAAGTACGTTTCATCACGAATTTCTACGCGGTGATTCTTCACATCCATGGCTTCCTCGCGCACGAGCTCACGCCGACTTCCAAATACATTTTTATACCAACTCTTAAATTTTTTCAACATATGATCCGGTATCCTCTTCTGGGTTCTTGGCACGCCATTCGGCTTCAGCTTGCGTCAATCGTAGATAGTTAGGCACGAACTGATCCACGTTCTTTACGGGTATCTCGTGACGACCCAACAGGCCAATCGTCGCCGCCTGCGGTAAGTTCATCCAGACACTCACGCTCGGTGTTGCGGCCGAGATGGTGGTGTCAATGAGCTCAGAGAAGTGGCTAGCGTCACCTAAGAACCAGACGGGCTCCCCATATTCATTGATAGCTTCTAAATAAGTCGTGACGTTCGTGTGGGCATCCGCAATCTCAGAAACGGGAACGCCATCCTTGATCCGGTACAGCCCAGCGAAAACGTTTTGGTTCCGCGCATCGAACAAAGGTGCCACCAGGGCGCCCTCAACCGGCACGTTAGCTGCCAAGGTGGCCAGACTGGAGACAGCCACTAACTCAATATTGAGGGTTGCGGCCAGTGTCTTGGCTGTCGTTACAGCGATTCGAATTCCCGTGTAGGAACCCGGACCCGCGGCCACGACGACCCGATCGAGATCGGTTGGCTTCAGTTCGGCCATGGCGAGGAGCCGTTCAATTTCTGGTAATAAATACTCGGCGTGTTTCTGATGAACGGTCACCGTGATGGCGGCCAGCACGTTCGAGTCATCCAACACGGCCACACTCAGTGGTCGGTTAGACGTATCAATTGCTAAAATCTTCATGTTTATTTAGGGTCCCCTTTGATGTGTTTGGTTATGCCGGTACCCGCACTCATGAAATGAGACGGCAAAAGCGGCGGCTGGTTAACGGCCACCGCTTCATCTTGGCTACCCAGTTACGGTTTCTAAATGACTGTTCATATCAGTTAACTATACTACCACAAAGATCCGCTGAGGGCACCTTCTCCGCTTGATCGTTAGACTTTTATCGATCTTGCCAGTTGATCGCGGCCTGAACTGCCACCGTCGCGCCGACCTTAACCTCGTGGGTTGTGGCGTGGGCGCTAGACATCACGGCCGTACTCAAGACTTGATGCCCATACTGAACCTCATTTTCAAAACGAATGCGAATGTCTCGCGCCTGATGCTGCCGTAACCAATCCGCTGGTAAGGTATCTAGCATCCAGTCGAAGTAGTGGGCGTTGTTGACATGGCCATTCCCGTCGATGTCAAAGTAACGGACTGTGTAAGGCTTCAATTGAGCGGACAGACTGTGGTCTAAGCGACTAGGCCGCGGTAACCGCGGAATTCGACTGACCAATTCACTCTCGTAAGGCCCCATGAGTTCAGTTGGAATCGTGGCAATCTTCCGGGTGGCGTAACTCATGGTGACCCAGATGCCTTCGCCATAAGCAAGTTGATTGCCATCCTGGTCAACCAGCCAATATTCCCGGTAGGCAAAGTAACGATTATAAGCCGTCGCTCTGGTTTTCACGGTCACGGCCTCATTAACCACTGGTAAGCGGTCAATCTGAATGTGGTACTGGGTCACAACCCACCCCACACCGAGTCCGTGGACGCGATCGCTCGTCCAGCCCAAGGCATCACTCTGATCCTTGGATACCAGGACGAAGAGATTAATTAACATGGCGACGGTTAGGTGACCCGTATCGTCTCCTTCATAGTAGACGACACGGTGTTTCTCGCTAAATTGTTGTGCGGCCACACAGGTCACTCCTTATCTAAATGATGATAGGTCCGGTAGACCTCTTGTTTCTTCAAGCCGCGGAGGTTAGCCACTTCCTTGATGGCGGCATTCGGCTTGTCACCGGCGGCGATTAACCGGTCGACTTGAACCTCGATGGGTTCGCTTAGATCGACTGCAGTCGTAGCGGTCACTGTTGGGGCGGGATTGCCCCCCACTAGGACGACAAATTCCCCGCGGACAGTATCCGTGGCGGCCCAGTCGGCTAGCTCTTGTAACGTTCCTCTTAAGAACTCTTCGTAACGTTTCGTCAGTTCGCGACACAGGACGGCTGATCTGTCAGCCCCCATACCATCGGCCAAATTTTGTAAGGTTTTCTTCAGACGATGCGGGGCCTCATAAAAGATCAGCGTTTCCTCACGTTGCGCCAACCCGTCAATCTCGGCGCGTTGATCCTTAGGTTTCCGATCCAAAAAGCCATAGAAATAAAAGGGCTGTGGCGCTAAACCAGAGGCGATCAATGCCGTCAATCCAGCATTGGCTCCGGGAAGCGGCGCGACTGGGATATGCGCGTCGATACAGGCATTGACCAGTTCATGACCGGGATCCGAGATTGACGGCATCCCCGCATCACTGACTTGGGCAATCTGCATGCCCGCTTGGAGTTTGGCAATCAGTTGTGGAATCCGCTCCTGTGTGTTGTGCTCGTGAAAACTAATTTGTTTCGTTGTAATTTCAAAATGATTTAAAAGTTTCTGGGTATTACGCGTGTCTTCGGCCGCGATGAGGTCGACGTCTTTCAACGTCTTGACGGCGCGAAAGGTCATGTCGTCCAGATTTCCAATTGGCGTTGGCACCAGGTACAAACGGCCGCTAGGTGCGGTCTTAAAACTTCGTTGACGTTCCATGCGGTGCGAACCTCCTACTGGTCACGATAGATAACTTCTAAACAAAAGGCACATTCCTCGTCTTGCTTGCGGCGGGTTCCGTAGAACTCTCGGCAGACGTGAAAGCCTTCCTCATACAATTTTTCAAGAATTTGGCGCGATTTCGACAGTCCCTGCTGGGTTTCGGGATCCTGTGGTAACGTTCGCTGTAATTCACGAACCAGGTCACGGAGATGCTGATTTTCAATCCCTAATTCCGCGTTCTGTTCGAAGACCTTAGTCATCTCCGTTTGCAGGTCAGTAAATTGGACGAGCATCTCCTGCAACTGATCTTCTAGGCTCTTAAATTGATCGTAAATTTCTTGTTTTTCCAAGTTGCAACCCCTCCAATTCTGACAAATTTATCGGGGAACTTGCCCCAATATTTTCAACGTTAATGCCTCAAGAATACCTTGAAAATTAAGATTACCAGTTAGTTGGCCACGCGTCGCCAACGTCAAAGTGAGAATCGCCACCAGTTGATCGACCGACAAACGTTGGGCTAACTCCCGACTCACCTTGGCAACTTGCGGAAAGGCCAACTCCGAATCCGCCACGACCTGGGTCTGTTGACGCAACACATCATGCCAGGCCTGAACCACCATGTCGAGCACGAGGCCCTGTTGATCGCGGTTGCTAGCTAAGGGCACCAGTTCGGTCTGAACCCGCACGAAGGCCCGTTCATCCCCTGCGGCACAAGCCTGAAGCCACTGGCCCACGTTCTGTTGAGCCGTCTTGAGCCAGTCATTTTCGATAAGTTCCTGGGCGGTGGCCACACTCTCGGTCAACGTCGACAAGAGATAGCGCTGGCTGGGAACGACCCCCACCTTAGCCAGCTCATCGCTCAGAGCGGTCGGAGCCACCCGTAACAGATCAACAATCTGGGTCCGCGACAAAATCGTTGGCAAAAGCAAGTTCTTATTAGCCGTCAGGAGCAAGGCTACCGTGTTGCCCACGGGTTCTTCAATGAATTTTAAAAGGCTGTTGGCGGCCCCGGTCGTCATCCGATCGACCTGGTCGACAATGAAGATCTTCTGGTTACCTTCAACCGCACTCTTACTGAATTCGGACTTCAGATAACGAACCTGATCCACCTTGATGCGTTGGCCATCCGGCACAACCGTCACCACGTCGGGATGGTCCCCGGCCATGATACGGCGGCATTCAGAACAGGTCTCACACGGTAGCCCCTCTGGCGTCACGTTTTGGCAAAAGAGACGCATGGCAATCAGCCGAGCCAAGTCCTGGCGACCCGTGCCATCGGCCCCATTAAAGAGGTAGGCGTGTGCCAGCCGGTTCTCCGAAATCAACGTCATAAAATGCGCTAAAAGCTGTGGTTGTAGGCGTTTGACCCGTGCCACTAGACTATCTTCAGTCATGTGGCCCTCCTAAAATTGATGGAACTGGTCAACTGGCATCACAAAGACCGTTGCCCCACCGACCTGAACCTCAACCGGATAGGACGACGTACTGTCGAGCTGGGCATCGAGATTAACTGGTGGCGTCATGAACTGTTGACGCGTGTGACTGGCGTCCTTGATCATCGCCAGAACTTCGTCGACCCGGTCGTCTTCCACCCCAATCATGAAGGTAGTATTACCAGACTTCAGAAAGCCACCGGTGGTGGAGAGTCGGGTAGCCCGAATATCGTGATCGATAAATTCATTGCTTAAACGGTTTGCGTCCTTATCTTGGACGATAGCAATCAGTAATTTCATAGTGAGAGTCCTCCCTTAACCACCGGTTAGAAGTAGCGCGGTGCAGTTTGCTTAATCAAGGTCAACGCCTGCTCAACCACCTTAGCGGGTTCCTGAGTAGCGTCGATGCGTTTAATACGGTCCGGATCGGCCGCTTGAAGTCGGAGATAGGCTGCTCGCACACGATCGTGAAAGGCTGTCTTCTCGACATCCAGTCGGTCGACCTGATCCGCTTGCCGGTGGGCTTGAATTCGCCGCAATCCGACCTCGGCCGGCACGTCGAAATAGATGGTCAGATCGGGAAGTAACCCATCCGTGGCAAACTGATTCATTTCGGCCACGGCGTCTTCGCCAATCTGGCGGCCGGCACCCTGATACGCAATGGAACTATCCACGTAACGGTCACAGAGCACCAGTTGGTCAGCTTCAAGTGCCGGTAAAATTGTCTGAGCTAAGTGTTGACGCCGTGCTGCCGCATACAGCAGGGCCTCGGTGCGATAATCCATCGCGGTATTCGCTCGGTCTAAAATGATGGATCGAATACTTTCGGAAATTGGATTGCCACCTGGTTCTCTGGTGATCACCAATTGGTCACCCAATCCGTCCATAATCTGGGCGGTAATAGCGCGTAAAGCACTGGTTTTCCCAGCACCATCCGGGCCTTCAAAGCTAATAAAAGTTCCTGACAAGATGCTCGACCCCATTTTTTATTGATAGTTACATTGTACTTGAATTCAGAATTGATGTCTATTTGCAACGGTACCTTCTCAGGGTAACCGATCAAATCAAACACCGATGAGCCAGGCCACAAAAAAACGGGCCATTATGCTGCAACCAGCCGCCTGCCCGTCCCTTCTGCTGCCACTAATCTCGAAAGACTGCGGCGGAAATTTGTTTACCTTTAACCTGACGCCGACGAGCTTCACGGTACAAGAACAGGTAGGTCTGCCGGGCGAGAGCGGTGTTCGCCGTCATCTCGTTATCCGCATCGGCAATGGCCTCTTCCGTCTGCTTCGCATGGTCCCACCGATCCTTGGCGTCGTCGATGGTCACTAATAGCTGATCGTCATACGCGGCTTTTAACCGGGGTAATTGGCGTTTCTTTCTTCCAAACATCTGCGGACCTCCTACATCTCTGTGCGGCCTTCAACGGCCTTAAACAGGGTCATTTCGTCAGCATATTCGATGTCACTCCCCACTGACAACCCGTGGGCCAGGCGCGTTACCTTGATTCCGGCTGGTTTAATCAGCCGAGACAGGTACATCGCCGTTGCTTCCCCCTCAGGGGTGGCATTGGTGGCAATAATAACTTCTTTAATAGAAGGATTCTTTTGTAAACGGTTGATCAGACTGGCAATGTTCAGATCTTCTGGGCCCTTGCCTTCGATGGGTGACATGACCCCTTGAAGGACGTGGTATAAGCCATGATATTCCTTCATCTTTTCCATCACCATGATGTCCTTGGCTTGTTCGACCACCAACACATGACTCTGGTCACGGGTCTTGTCCGTACAGATGACACAGGGATCACTCTCAGTGATATTGCCACAGATCGAGCAAAAGTGAAGGTCGCGTTTGGCCGCGACGAGCGCCTTTGAAAACGCCGTGACATCATCCTCTGCCATATCAATCGTAAAGAAAGCCAACCGGGTCGCCGACTTCTGGCCAATCCCCGGGAGCTTCATGTAGCTATCGATCAACTGCGCAATAGGTTCTGGGTACTGCATAGTCACAACGTCCTTTCTGGATTACATCCCGGGGATGTTCAACCCTTGGGTGTATTTGCCCATCGTTTGTTGGGTGCTTTCATCAACCTTGGCAATCGCTTCGTTAACGGCAGCCAAGACCAGGTCAGCTAACATATCAGGGTCATCGGGATCGATGGCTTCTGGCTTGATCGTCAGGTCAGTCATCTTCCGGTCACCGGTAAAGGTAGCCTGTACCAAGTCGTCTGGTGAAGTTCCCGTGAAGGATTGGGCGTTCAAATTGGCTTGATCCTCCGCCATCTTCTTTTGCATTTGCCGCATCTGTTTCATCATGTTTCCCATATTACCCATGTTCCGCATCTTAATCATCCTTTCGAAATTTAATCTTGCTTAATATCCACAATTGATTTACCGAAAAGCTCCTCAGCCTTCGTCACTACCGGATTCTCAGCCGGCTTTTCTGACTGTTGATCCTCGGGTGAGTTCGCCTGGAGTTGCGCTTTGTGCGCGGCTAGATAGCTCTTACGAATTCGTGGCCACTGGTCCTTGGGCACGAAGACGACGGGTAACGCCGTCCCAATCATGCGATCCAGGCCATTCTCCAAGGCATCCGTGAGCTCGCGATCCAGGGTTGCCCGCTGGAAGAAGAAGGAGAAGTCGAAGGCCACAATAACCCCCGAATCCGCCGCCGCAACCGGCTGTGAAGCCTTCATGACCGCACGTTGGGCCACGTTTAAGCTGTTCAGAATATCTGGCCAGACCTCTTGGAGCTGGTTCAGTTTCTCGCGAGTCGCAGTCCCCAGCACAGGATTAATCTTCGCCAGATTAACCTCTTGCTTGACGGCGGCCTTTACCCGCGGTGTCCCGGAAGAAGCCTTGCCGGGTTGTCCCGCGGGGGCGTCTTCCAGATGTTTAACTGCCGAACGTAACTGCTGAATCTCACGTTGTAGGTCGGCCATGCCGGGTTGATTAGCACTGGCTGGTGCGGCCGCTACCGGTTGAGCAGTCGACGCAGTGGCAACGGGGGCTTGCCCCTTCTGGTGGCCAATCTCGGCTAATTTAATTGTGAGAATTTCGAGATAAACGTCTGGGTGGGTCGTAAACCGCATCTGTTGTTGAATCGAATTTAATTCATTAATCATGGCGTACATGGTCTGCGCCGATGTGGCCGCGGCCAGTTGTTGAAAGGCCTCGCTAACACTGCCCATTTCGGCCTCTTCGACCATCTTAGGAGCTTGTTGATACAACAGGAGGTCGCGGGTATAGCCGATAATGTCTTCGGTAAAACGCTCGGCATCCTTCCCGGCCTCTAGGACCGACTGTAAGCTCGCCAATCCGGCTTTGGTGTCACCAGCAATGACTTGCTGGACATAGGTCGCCAGCAGCTCGTGTGTCACGCTCCCGGTCACCAGGAGGGCATTGTCCAGGGTAATCTCATTATCCCCGAAGGATAACGCCTGATCCAAAATGCTCAGTGCATCCCGCATCCCCCCTTCGGCGGCCTTGGCAATCACCTTGATCGCCTGGTCGTCATAGGTAACGTCCTTTTGCTTTAAAATATAAATCATCCGTTGATAACTATCATTGGCCGCAATGCGTTTGAAATCAAAGCGTTGCGTCCGGGAGATAATCGTCGCGGGAATCTTGTGAGGTTCCGTCGTAGCCAGGATGAAAATCACATTGGCCGGTGGTTCTTCCAACGTTTTCAATAAGGCGTTAAAGGCCCCGGTAGACAGCATATGAACTTCATCAATGATGTAGACCTTGTAGTCGGCCACCGTTGGCGCATACTTCACCTTGTCACGGATATCCCGAATCTCTTCGACCCCGTTGTTGGAGGCCGCATCGATCTCGATCACGTCATTCAACGTGCCATCCGTGATGGCCTTACAGGTCTCACATTCATTGCAGGGTTCGCCATCCACTTGGTGATGACAATTGATGGCCTTGGCAAAAATCTTCGCTGCCGAGGTCTTCCCGGTCCCCCGGGGCCCCGCAAAGAGATAAGCGTGGCTAATTTGGTTGGTTGTGATGGCATTCTTAAGCGTGCGGGTAATGACCTCTTGCCCAATCATGTCGTCGAACCGTTGCGGGCGCCAGACCCGATAAAGTGCTTGATAAGCCATGCAATCCGTCCCTTTCTTCAGGAAAATCCGTTAAATTCGCTGTTCATAATTATAGCCTTTTTACCCGCTCGCTGTCACGGGTTGTTGGCCCGGATTTACAGTAAATTAATCTCTGATCGTCATCGATCCCGACGACAACGGCCGGGCTAATGGGACTTACTGCAACCCGTTTGCGCGCAAATATTTTTATCCATGAAAAAACTCCCAGTCATCGACTAGGAGTTTGAATTAGCTCATAAACTTGAAGCACAAAGCGGCGCAAACTTAGTGCTGCTTCCTTCCGGACCTGACACAATTCGTAAGGTCACCCTTGCTCCAAGGCCTTTACGGCAATACTCAGTGTATCATGAACCGTTGGGCCTGTCTAGCCACTTGTTAATTTTCTGGCGTCTGAGCGGCACGCCGCGCCTTCTTTGCCGCCTTCTGGCGCTTGCGCGCGGCTCTAAAGAACGTCACCATGCGTTCTCCGGCTGACTTAGCCAAGAGGCCTTCGTGGACCGTAACGACATGGTTTAACCGGTCATCGGTAAGCGTCTGGTAAAGGCTATCGACGGCACCAGCCTTTGGGTCACGAGCACCATAGAAGACTTCGGGAATCCGGGCGTTGACAATGGCCCCGCTACACATGAGACAGGGTTCAATTGTGACGTAGAGTTGGCAGTCATTGAGCCGCCAGCTCTTAAGCGTCGCACAGGCTTCCTCGATCGCGCGCACCTCGGCGTGCAACGTGGCATCGTTCCCATGTTCCCGTAGGTTATGTCCCCGACCAACAATCTGGCCGTCATGGACGATCACAGCGCCAATCGGGACCTCACCAATCAAGGCCGCTTGGTCGGCTTCAAACAAGGCTTCTTCCATATATAAACGCTGATGAGGTGAATAGGACGTTTCGCGCATCCAATCCCTCCTTTCGACAGCAATCGATTAGCGCAACGTACTTTCTAGAATGTAGTACCCTTTATCTTTTTTAATGATTTCGCAGTTGCCAAACGTAGCCGCCATATTTTTTTCAGCGGACGGTGCCCCCTGCTTTTTCTGCAAGACGACGGTCAACGTGCCCCCCGGGTAGGAGATGATCCTTGGCCTGGGTGAGCATCGCCGTGACAACGTTCTTACCGGCACGTACCGGCGGATTCGTCACGATCGCCGCGTATTGTTCCGTGATATCACTATAAATATCTGACGTCTTGATTGTCACGTTTTCAATCTGATTGGCCGTGGCATTTTGCCGGGCTAATTGTAAGGCCAACTCATTAACGTCAACCATGGTAATTTCACGATCTGGCCACTTTTTAGCGAGGGCCAAGCCGATCGGACCGTAGCCCGTTCCCAGGTCCAACCACGCACCAGCCGGCGTCTTCTCGGCATTAAATGCCTCCAAGAGCACGCGTGAACCGTAGTCCACCCGGTTCTTTGAAAAGACACCGTTGTCGGTGGTAAACAACAATTCGTTGCCTAGCAACGTGTAGGGCCAGTGATGTTCTTCGTGTAAAACGTCTGGATTTTGTGTATAATAATGATTAGTCAAAACTCTCCACCACCTTCAGTGCCTATTTTACCTTACATGTTTGGTGGAAACCAAGAAAAATAAAAAATAAGTCCAGGAGTACCATATTTAGTGGTTATTGTATGATCCAACTACTAAATGTGGTACTTTTTTTGATTGAATTTTTCAATATCTGGTGTACACTTAACTCATTGATATTTAAATTTAAGGGATGTGGCAACAATGAAAGTAACAGTTTACTCCAAGAACGACTGCATGCAATGCAAGATGACAAAGCGTTTCCTCAGCGAACACAACGTGGAATTTGAGGAACACAACATCTCTCAGAATCCAGAATACGTTTCCTACCTGAAGGATCACGGTTTCCAAGCGGTCCCAGTTGTGGAAGCACCTGGCGTACCAGCCTTTTATGGCTTCCGGCCAGACCAATTGACGAAGATTGCGGGCTAATTTAAGTTAGACACAAACCCGTCTCGGCGACGTCGTGTTTGTTCACGGTGGCGCCATTTTTATTTGGTTTTAGATGAGTCATTTTTAAATGAAGGAAGAGATGATTAGGATGAGCTTAAAAGACTTAGGTAATGTGACTTACTATGATTTAAACAATGAAATTAACATCCCCGTCGACGGACAGATCCCACTTAACAAGGATCAGGAAGCCCTCCACGCCTTCCTAAAGGAAAATGTCGGTCCCAACACCAAGCGTTTCGATTCCTTGCGTGACCGGTTCGACTTCTTAATCGACAACAACTATATCGAAGCCAAGGTGATTAACCAGTACCCCTTCGAATTTGTCGAAGACCTCTACGCTTACCTCAAAGACCAAGACTTTCATTTCAAGTCCTTCATGGCCGCCTACAAGTTCTATGCGCAGTACGCCTTGAAGACCGATGACAACGATTACTACCTGGAAAACTTCATTGACCGGGTGGCAATGAATGCGCTGGACTTCGCCGAGGGTGACCAGCAGTTAGCCCATGACCTAGCCGATGAAATCATCCACCAACGTTACCAACCCGCTACGCCTAGCTTCTTAAGTGCGGGCCGATCTCGGCGCGGTGAGCTCGTCTCTTGTTTCTTAATCCAATCAACCGATGACATGAATACAATCGGCCGGACGATTAACTCTGCCCTGCAGCTCTCACGTATCGGTGGTGGGGTTGGGATCAGCCTGTCCAACCTACGAGGCGCTGGCGATCCGATCAAGCACATCGACGGTGCGGCCTCTGGGGTCGTTCCGGTCATGAAGTTACTCGAAGACAGCTTCTCTTATTCCAACCAATTGGGACAGCGGCAAGGGGCCGGGGTGGTCTATCTCAGCGTCTTCCATCCCGACATTGTAGCCTTTCTGAGTGCTAAGAAGGAAAATGCCGACGAAAAGATTCGGCTGAAGACCCTCTCACTCGGTGTCACCGTTCCCGATAAATTCTATGAACTCTGTGAACAGGATGCCGACATGTACCTCTTCAGTCCCTACGACGTCGAACGCATCTACGGCAAGCCATTTGCCTACGTCGACATCACCAGCGAATACGACAACATGGTCGCCAATCCCGACATCCGTAAGAAGAGACTGAAGGCCCGTGAGCTAGAAACCGAAATTGGCAAACTCCAGCAGGAATCCGGCTACCCTTACATCGTCAACATCGACACGGCCAACCGAGAAAGTCCCATCGACGGCCGCATCGTGATGAGTAATCTTTGTTCCGAAATCATGCAGGTTCAGACACCTTCGCGCGTCAACAACAAGCAAGAATATGACGTGCTGGGAACCGATATCTCTTGTAACCTCGGGTCCACCAACATTGTCAACCTGATGACCTCTCCTGACTTCGGCCACTCCGTTGAAACCATGGTCCGCGCCCTTACCTTTGTGACCGATCACTCTGACATCGACGTCGTGCCTTCCATTCAAAAGGGCAATCGACTCGGTCACACCATTGGCTTAGGCGCCATGGGTCTGCACAGCTACTTTGCCAAAAATCAAATGATGTACGGTTCCAAGGACAGTATTGCCTTTACCAGCGCGTACTTCATGCTACTGAACTACTGGACGTTGAAGGCCTCAAACGAGATTGCCAAGGAACGGCACGAAACGTTCCACAATTTCGACAAGAGTACTTACGCCGACGGCACTTACTTCGACCGCTACACCGAAAAAGACTGGCGGCCAACGTCGGCCAAGGTTCAAGACCTCTTTGCCAACGTCTGGTTACCTTCACCTGAAGACTGGGCCGAGCTGAAGACTGCTGTCATGCAAGATGGTCTCTACCATCAAAACCGCATGGCTGTTGCGCCTAACGGGTCCATCTCCTACATCAACGACACCACGGCCAGCCTCCATCCAATTATCAACCGGATCGAAGAACGCCAAGAAAAGAAGATCGGGAAGATATATTACCCAGCCCCATACCTCAGCAATGACACCATGCCTTACTACAAGTCAGCCTACGATACCGACATGCGCCGGGTGATCGACGTTTACGCCGCTGCCCAGAAACATGTGGACCAAGGGATGAGCTTGACCCTCTTCATGCGTTCAACCTTACCTGAAGGCCTCTACGAATGGAAGAATGGTCGGACCGACAAGATGACCACGCGGGACCTGAGTATTCTGCGGAACTACGCCCACCGTAAAGGCATCAAGTCGATCTACTACGTGCGGACCTTCACCGACGACAATGGTGAAGTCGGTGCCAACCAATGTGAAAGCTGTGTTATCTAGCAAATTGGTAACTTGGCACGTCCCTCACCTGGCCGCCGCAGTGCGGGCAAGTTAACGCAAACTAATCTCTAAATCAAAGGAGTGGTAGCATGGCAAGAATTGAAAATTATAACGCCATTAACTGGAACGCGGTTTCTGACGAAATCGACAAAGCAACCTGGGAAAAATTAACGGAACAATTTTGGTTAGACACCCGGATCCCGGTCTCCAATGACCTGGATGACTGGCGGACACTGGATACCGACCACCAATGGGTCGTGGGTCATGTTTTCGGGGGCCTAACGCTGTTAGACACCCTGCAGTCCCAAGATGGGATGGCCGCCCTGAGAAGAGACGTCCGGACGCCTCACGAGACCGCGGTCTTAAACAACATCCAATTCATGGAATCCGTTCACGCCAAGAGTTATTCCACAATTTTCTCCACGTTGAACACACCGGACGAAATCGACGAAATCTTCCAATGGAGTGATTCCGAAGAATTCTTACAGAACAAGACCAAGCGGATCTATGACCTGTACCACGATGACGAGCATCCCTTAAAGAAGAAGATCTCCAGTGTCTTTCTGGAAACGTTCTTGTTCTACTCGGGGTTCTTTACCCCGCTCTACTACTTAGGCCACAACAAGTTGCCTAACGTGGCGGAAATCATCAAGCTGATCCTGCGAGACGAATCCGTCCACGGAACTTACATCGGTTACAAGTTCCAGCTCGGTATGAAGGAACTCACTGACAACGAACAACAACAAATGAAGGATTGGATGTACGACTTCCTCTACAAGTTGTACGCTAACGAAGAAAAGTACACGCACCTGATGTACGACCAAGTTGGCTGGACGGAACAAGTCCTCACCTTCATCCGTTACAACGCCAACAAGGCCCTGATGAACTTGGGTCAAGATCCCCTCTTCCCTGACACGGCCGAGGATGTGAACCCGATCGTCATGAACGGGATTTCCACTTCTACCGCCAACCATGACTTCTTCTCCCAAGTGGGGAACGGTTATTTGTTAGGTAACGTTGAAGCCATGAACGATAGTGACTACAACATTGGGGAACCTGACGATCCAGAAGATCCAACCAAATAAGTAGCTGAAAAATGCAGTGGTCCAAGTTCCCCGTTTGGGGACTCAGGCCACTGCATTTTTAGATCCGTTTAGTTTCACACCTGTTTCAGAAGGTTCTCGACAGCACTCACTGTCACGGATTGCTGGACCAACGTTGGAATATGTGCTGTGATCCAATCGGGATCTCGATCCCACCACGCCAGGCGTTCTAGAGCCGCAACAACGGCCGGTTCAAACCGTGGCCGAATCAGTTTAGCCGGATTACCACCGACAATCGTATACGGGGCAACGTCTTGGGTTACCACACTATTGGCCCCCACGATGGCCCCATCACCAATCTGAACGCCGGGAAGTACCGTGACGTTCTGACCGAACCAGACATCGTTGCCCACCACGGTGTCGCCCTTAAGGGGCAAGTCACTCAAGGTCGGCGTGAATTGTTGCCAATCGCCACCCAAAATATTAAAGGGATACGTTGTCATCCCCGCCATGGCATGGTTGGCACCGTTCATGATAAATTCAATCCCCCGAGCAATGGCACAGAACTTACCAATGATCAGGCGATCCCCCAGAAATTCATAGTGATGGGTGACGTGTTGTTCGAATGCCAACGGATCAACTGGATCATCATAGTAGGTGTAGTCTCCAACCAAGATATTGGGACGGTGAACCACATTCTTCAAAAATACCATTTCACCAATGGCTGGATTGGGATGAATGGCTTGTGCGTCTGGAATTGTCATCGTATGACCTCCCTGGTTATTTATCCTTAGTTTACCTGGCGGACGCACCATACACAAGTCACTGAGAACCATGCAAATTTGGCAAAAGAAGAGAGGCTATGCCTGTGGCACAACCTCTCAATATTGCTGATACCTTATTCCGTAACTTGTTTCTGATTGGCTTCCAGCGTTGCATCCGTGATGTGGTGCCGCTTGATGTAGCGGACAACGGTAATGGCACTGAACCCGAAGACCACCGTACAACCCACCATAATCCACAACAATAGACTAGCTGAAACACCCATCAGGGTTGGGGTTGCCAAGGCAAAGATCGCCGTGACCACCCGCACGAGGCCGTATGAGAATCCGGTCATCGTGGCCCGCATGTTGACGGGATAGAGGGTCTGACTCCAAATCTTGTAGAGGGCTTCCCCACAGAGAACCGTACTTCCAGAATAGAAGATGTAAACCACTGTGAAGACTTGCCACTGACTACTGAAGAGACCGGCAACCACGAAGGATACCAGGGCCACCGCAATCCCCACATACATCGCAGGGTAACGGTATTTCGAGTCAGAAATTTTCAGATAAATCACATTAATCAACAAGCAGAACAGGTTAGCCACTAACGCGGCCCCCGTGGAGAACATCTGGCTCCGGCCATCGACCGTCACCAGGAAGTAATTCACGAATGACCCCCAGGTGTTGGCTGGCAGGTTCCAGAACAGGTAGAACACCGTGAGTAAGATGAAGGGAACTAACGCCCCACTCGTCTTCAAGAAGGTCCCTAGTTTGACCTTCTTTTCCGGTGCCTCATCCCCCTCATCCGACTGAACGGATGAGGCCAGGTTGGCTTCAATATCCTTGAATTTACCGGAGAAGACCCGCACGGACCAATTTAACAGGGCGACTAAGGCAATCCAACCGAACAGTGCCATGATGCTTCCCATCCCCGAGTTCGCGGTAATAAACCCGATAAACTGAGACAGGAGAATCCCGACCGTCCAGAAGATCTGCGTGGCGGAAATGGCCCGCCCGTACGTTTGCTTGTTCATTCGTTCGGAAACCACGGCCAATGACGTTGGTAGGTCGGCCCCGGAGGCTAGCCCCGCAATGAAGACGCCCACGACCAGCAATGGCAGGTTACCCGCAAACGCCACGATCGCCGATCCCACGAAGACAAAGAAGATGTCGACGTTGAAGACCGTGACCCGACCAAATTTATCGGATAACCAGCCACCGGCGAAGGATCCAATGGCCACTGCCACCGTCAGCATGGTACTCAGGAACCCGATCGTCCAACTGTTCAGGCCCAGGTACTTGGCCCAGATAGGCAAAGCAACCCCCAAGCTGACCAGTAGGGCGGCATCCAGGTAGGATGCAACCCCTGCGATAAAAATCAGGAGCTTACTATCTCTACTGAGCGTCACTTTCTCGTTTGGCATTCTTCAGGCCTCCCTTAATAAGATACTTCTGAATCAAGTAGACCGGCGTACAACTCCATGCATGACAGTAGCTGTTAAGCAGTGGACTGCCATACGGTGAGTAGTCTTGCTGGTTTGGATCGTAGGCTTCCCAGTAGGTGTCGGCGCCCAACGTGATCATGCCACCCCAGTAATGCTTCATGAGGGCAATAGCATCGTCAGTTAAACCGGCTTCAAACAGGGCTTCCGTGATGTGATGATACATGTATGGCGTCGCAATCCCCGTAACTGGGAAGAGCTGGGCCACCGTCTTTTGCATGATAGCCTTGTTCGTGGCATCATCCATGACTTGGGCCAAGACCATCCAGGCTTGACTGGCAATGTTGACTTCACGCTTAGGACCCGAAACAAAGAGTCCTTGGTCGCTATCAAACAATTGGGCCTGCGCGAAGTTAAGCAACTGATCTAACGCTGCCTGATAACGGTCAACCTGATCATCTTGGGCTTGGTGAGCCAACTGGATGAATTGCCGTAAGGCGTAGATCATCACGGCCTGCCCAGCAGTCGTCTTATCGAAATCATTGGACCAGTCGACAAAGACTGGATAATCATCGGACAATTGAAGTTGCCCTTGGTCGTCAACCTTAGCTAAGGCCACGTCCATTTGTTTCTTGGCAACGGGATACAGATCCGTTAACAACTGATCGTCCGCGTCATAATTTTCGTAATCACTGAGAATTGAAATGAAGAACAAACTGTAGTCGAAGAGGAACGTGTCATCCGGCACATCCTTGGGCTGTGTGAAGACGTTGGCTACCACACGGCCATCCTCAGCCGGCATGGCCCCGAACAGATACAGGCAACGCTTGATAATATCGGTATTGCCAAATGTGGCGTAGTCCGCTAAGGCCTGTAACCGCAAGTCCCCAATCCATAACCGGCGATCCCGCTTGGGGCCGTCTTCGAAGACCTCTTGCATACAGTCTTCCAGGGTCTTTAAGCCCACCTGATAGATCCGCTTTAACATCGGATCGGCCAGTTTGGGAACCGTCACCTGACGCGCATCCACTGAGGACTGCGTGATCACTTGGGGCTGGTCGAAGACGACTTGCCACTTTGGCGAGGTATCGAGAACAGTGATTTCCACGTACCGGAAACTGTAACGCCGCGGTAAATCGATCGTAGCTGGCAATTGGTCCAAGTGAAGTGTTTCCTCTTGAATCCAAGACTTGCTGAGCCACCCGTCATAGTCGGCACTGTTGTAACTCAATTCAACCGGCATTTCGGCAAAGCGAATCCGGCAGAACAGGGGCGCATCCATAGGTGACCCCGTGGCGGTAGCGTTAATACTGAACTTACCGACACAGTGTTCCCCGAAATCGAGGATAATCCGGCCATCACGTTTCAACGGCTGATTAACCAGATCCGAAACCTCGGCAACCTTCTTCACACCGTACCCACCCAACAATTTAGGCTGGCGGTCCAACGCGACGAGAGCCGTCGGCGTCACGACGTGGTGCTTGAGGGTTGGCTTGAACCCTTGCGACTTGGCCAGCAAGGCCTCATCATGCTTGAATTTAACTTCATCGTTTACTTGAAATGTAAAAGCCATTTTGTCACTCTCTTTCTAGCAGGTTCTCTTTAGAAGTCGTGAACGTTGTGCTTTCTCTGAAGACGCATCATGGTAACCCCAGAAATGAAACTGATTAAGATAATTCCGGCGAATCCAAACATGGTGTACTTGATCATGCCAGGAACCACTAAGGCTGGTGTCACGATGGCAAACAGCCCACATAACATCCGGGAGAAACCATTGATAAACCCTTGAACACCGGCACGAACTTCGACTGGGAAGGATTCTTGCGTCCAAACCTTGTACATCGCTTCACCGGCAATACTGTTCCCGATGTTGTACAGCCCAATCGCGATAACGATTGGCCATAAGGCGTGACTACTCAAGGCTAAACCAAGCATTGCGGCGAATTGAACAATGGCCCCAACGATAAAGAACTTGTTCCGGTACTTGCCCCCAGAAACGGAAGCGAAGGCCATGGTGGAGAATAAGGAGATAAAGTTTAAGATAACCCCGGCACCAGTGGCGAAACTTTGACTAGCATTGGCTTGAACCAGCGTGAACGTTTGGAATTGACCAAAGGTATTGGCTAATAAGTTCCAGCAAATGTAGAAGATAAAGATGCCGAAGAAGAAGCCCATGTACTTGCCACGGTTTGACCCAGCAAAGACAGACTTGATTGAAACCTTTTCGGTAACGTTGGCTTCTTTTTCATGTTCGAGTCGACGCTGTTCCCCTTGTTCGTGGAACGTCTTGAACTTGCTAGAGAATGTCCGCCATGCCCAAGTAATGAGAGCAAATGCTGCTAATAATGTAAAGACAAGGCGTGCACCGGTAGCGCCGGCCATCCGTGAAACCACGAAGGCCCCAACGTAGGAACTGAAGACCCCAATTTGCCAGAAGATTTGCGTCGATGAAACTAATTCATTTGACGTCTTTTCGTTTGGCGAATCGTGAGAAATAACGGTTAAACTAATTGGTAAGTCGGCCCCGGAAGCAAATCCGGTCACGATAACCCCAATGAGTAACATTGGAAAGCCTGTGGCAGCCACACAAATCAATGCCCCTAATGCGTAGAACAAGTTAAGGGAGTTAAATGATCGAATCAACCCGAAGGCCTTCGTAATCTGCCCGGCTAATAAAGAACCAAAGGCAATCGCGAACGTTAACGCCCCAGAGATAAACCCAACTTGAGCATTGGTCAGATTCAACCCAGCTTGCCAAACGGTAATCGTGGCTGACAAACCAACAATAATTCCCGAACCTAAAATGGATCCGATCCCAGCTGCAATCGCAAGTGGTCTATATTTACTGAACTCGGATTTCTGAACTTCACCATTATTCATATTGATGAACCTCCTTCTGTTTATGCCTTAATTGTAAGCGCTTAAATTGATGGCAACAATATCCCCATAACAGCTCCTTGATTGCAAAATCACAGGTAAAAATTGTATAATTTAATAAATTGGTTTACTTGAAGGAGGTCACAATATGGCATCACGGGTCTTGAGTCAACTACTCTTTCGCCTCAATCGCGTCGAGCGTTATCAAAAGAAAACGGGCCAGAATTTTAATTACGATAACTTGGATTTCATTCATCATCCCATTCCGCGAATGCCCCAATTCGAGTTCTTTCAGGAGTCTAACATTGCCATTACCAAGAACAATCGTTTCTCCTACACCCCAGCCCATACGCATGATTTCATCGAATTTAACTACATGTATTCCGGCTCCTGTATCCAGTACATCAACGATGAACCCATCAAACTCCGACAGCATCAGCTACTGGTCATGGATCGCGATGTGGTCCAACGCATCGACTACGCCGGCCAGAAGGATATTATCATTAATATTCTCCTCAGAGATACCGATGAGTTTGCTGAATCTGCTGGCTACTTGAAGAACTCCGCGGACACCGTTTCCCAGTTTCTGTACAATGCCGCCAAACAAGATTCGCCTCATAACAACTTCATCATCTTCGACCTCAGTAAGAATGAAGTCGCCACCAAACTCTTGGAAAGCCTCGCTATCAAGGGCCTCGAGGACACGTCAAATCGTAACGAGCTTCTGCGACTGATCTTTGCGGCTCTTATGCTGGAACTACCGGGAACGATTCGCCGTCGTAGTATCAGCTACACCAATCCTGCCAATGATGAATTTTTGCCAATTCTGCGCGCCATCAGTGCGGAATATCAGACGGTATCGCTCAGTGAACTGGCCACCCGTTTCGGCTACAATACCAACTACCTCGGTGACAAGATTCGTGAAATGACCGGCAAGAGTTTCAAAGAACTCATCGACCGCCGCCGATTAGCCGCCGCGCAAAACCTGATGATTCGGACGAGCTGTAGCGCCGCTGAGATCTGCGATATCATTGGGTACAAAAACAACTCCTCCCTCTTCCGGCTCTTTAAAAAATACCTCGACGTCACCCCTTCGGCCTACAAGGCCAAAGTCAGTCATCAACGGCTGATTACGCAGCCGTCGTTGCCCGAGGTTCGTGGTCACGCCAGTCGCACGCCGCAGAACTAAATTATCCCTTGTCACCCCGACTCGGTTGGCGTACTATCGACTAAACAGCACCTAAATTGGGTCGCTTAACAATCACGGTGCACGACACTGAAGTGACTACGCGATTGTCTTATAATGATGTCGACTACCAATAGATGAGGGGATCAGATTATGCCAAAAATTAAAAATGTTTGTGTTTTCTGCGGATCAAATCACGGCTACGACCCGGCCTTTCTGGACCAAACCAACGCCTTAGGGCAATATCTGGCCAGCCATGGTCACCCCGTGGTTTACGGTGGCGGTAAAGAAGGTCTGATGGGCGCCATTGCCAAGTCCACCATGGATGCCGGTGGCGAAGTTATCGGCATCATTCCCACCTTTTTGAGCGAGATGGGGCTGGCCGAAACGCATATCACCACCCTACTGGAAACGGCCACGATGGACGAACGTAAGGACGAAATGCTCCGGCAATCCGACGCCTTTATCGTATTGCCTGGGGGCTTTGGTACCTTTGAAGAGTTCACCACAATGCTCTCCTGGAGCCAAATCAACGTGCACCAGAAGCCAATTGCACTCTTCAACATCAACCACTACTACGATGAACTCGTGGCCATGATGGTCAAGTGTTGTGACGCCGGGTTCGCACCGAAAGAGAACCTGGATCTGTTTATTAACGCCAGCTCTATCGATGAGATCTTCGATGGCTTTGCGAACTTCCATCACCAATTGCCTTACAAATACACGAACTAATTCTTTAGGAGTCCTTCCTTGGTTGGGCTCCTTTTTTAATGCTTCACGAACTTTGGAGGGCCGCCTGCGGCTGCCAGGGATTACGCCTGCTGTGGGGACGCTTCAGCCTGAGACCCGGGCTTCTCGCTCGATTTGAAGCCCCGCCAGGGACGCGGGTCTTCAAATTCGCCCGTGATGTAAGGCCGAGAAAAGCACTCGGTCTAACATCACCGCCACGGCCGGCTCCATCCCTGACCTCCTCCGGCTCCGATCCACCTTTAATGGCGTCATTGGCTGGCCCAACCCACTAAATTGGCGACACAGATCTGTTCTGACGCATGGCAGTAGTAAAACTCTTCTGAGAATTTCTGGCCGGCCTACCGGTCAGATTAAAAAAAGACTGACCTCAAATTAATTCCAAATTTACAAGTGTTAAGAGCATTTTCAAATGAAAATGAGTGTACCAAAAAAGTGGCGTGCCAATTGGCACACCACTTTCGTTTCTAATGTTCATTTAAAATCGTTTATTTCTGATTCCAGTCAATCTCATCCGTCAACCAACCACTCATCCAACGAGGCACCAATTTGGTGGTCACGGTAGTTGCGCGGCGATTGATGGCCAAGACCAGCTGGAGCATGGTGAAGACCAGTGACGCCCGGCGCCGGTACGCCAGGTACTTTGGTTGCCAAGTCGTCACATACTTCTCCTTATAGGCCCGCAAGCCCTGGAAGCTGTAGATACTGGACCCGTACTCGTAAATTAGATGAGCCAGTCGTTCCTCAATGAAACTGAATTCCGACAGACCCACGTTCGATAACGGTGCCATCCCCAGGTTGAAGGTCTGATAGCCTTCCTCGCGACATAGGTCAAAGAGAAAGACAAACAGGCCATCCATAATTCCCGACGGTGCGTTAGGACTCTCACGCATCAGGTCAATCGACGTCATGACGTGTTCTCCGGTCGGCATGAGGTTAGCGAAGGCTTGAATCTCACCCGACGCATCCCGCATAACGGCGATTGGAGATTCGTCCAAGTAGCGACGGTCGAAGAAGCCCATGGAGAAACCCTTCTCAGCGGCATCCCCTAACCAAGCATCGGAAATACTCTTGAGCTTCTGATAGTTTTCATCGCTCAATGGTGGCTGCAGGAGTTCACAGGTATAGCCCTCACGGTGGAATTTGTTCACCACCGACCGTTCCCCCCGGTGCGCCTTCCCAGCCAGATTGAAGGTTGCCAGATCGACATGCCCTTCTTCCCCAACCTTGATGAAGTCGAAGCCCATTTCGTGAAGATGGAGCGTCAGTTTTTCCGTAATTTCGTAGAAGACTGGCCGCAGTCCGGCCTGATCGGCATCGTGCATGAAGGCCTGCAACGCCGGCACAATCAGATCTTGATTGCCAATGGGTTCCCCCATCACCAAGACCTTGTCGGCACTCTGGCGAAACAGGAGGAACAGCTGATCCTCGCCATTTTCTTGGTAATAATAGACTTGCTTGTCCTTTAGGAAGGCCAGGTGGCTAATTTCATTGCCCCCGAAGCGTTTGATGATCGCACGGATTCTATCGCCGTCAAAGGGCGTATGGAGCCATCCTGGCTCTGGTTTGGCCAAATACCGGTAAATCCCCCCGAGAATTAACAAGGCCACCAGCAGGCCACCCAGGCCATTTAACCAGACCTGCGTCGACGGAAAGAGCCACGTCTTGGGAATCCAAGAATGATGGTGCTGCACCCGAAAGGTTGAGATACCGAGAATCGTGTACACCACAAAGGTCCCCACGAAAATGATACCGTCGACTAGTAAGCCCCCCCAGGAATAGTGGAATCCCTGGCGATAGAGTTCGGGTCTGGCCAAAATCAGGCAGAGCAACACGAGTCCCAGCAGGACTGCCAAGCCCCCTGGGAAATTCTCTCGCCAAAGGGTGTTGCCGATCGCAATGACCAACACCACCATCGTCGGCCAATAGGCCAATTTGACGCGAGCGCCGACACCGCGGGCCAACCCAATGAGTAGGAAGGCCATGATAATATTGGAAACCTGGTCCAAAAAGTAAAACATATAAGGCACTAAGCGAATGTAGAACGTATTCATTAAGACCACGTCTGGAATGGTCGCATACAGCAACATCATAATTCCAGAAAAGTACATAAAGACGGTCACGAAGAGGTGGGCACTGCGCCGAATCACGGCAACCGGTAACCCATTGAGAAAGGCATTGATCCTGTGCCCAGCATCGTGAATAAAGAGCCCGACACCTAAGCCAAATGGCAGGAAGTAGTAGAACAACCGATACAGAATCAGCCAGCCTGCGGCATCCGCGCGGCCGACGCCCAACAGACCGAGTCCCAGTATCATGAAGACGTCAAATGATCCCAGTCCCCCAGGAATCATCGACACGACCCCGGCAACCGAGGCCACCACAAACATTGGAAAAACCGCAATCAAAGGAATTGGCATATGTAGCGCCCAGCCAATCGCCAGGAAGAAGAGCGCACAGCTCCCCCACTCTAGCGTCGAGCCGCCAATGAGTCTGAGTTCACGGGACCACGTCAGATCCTTGAAGAAATCATTATCGCTGAAGCGGGTGAAGAGGAAGAGTCCAGGGAAGTACAGTCCACCACCCAGTAACCAAATCCAGTAACCGCGGAAAGGCTGCCCGACGTCGAAACCAAAAAGACAAATCAACGCGACCCAACAAGCCAGGGACAGCCCGGACAGGAGAAATAAGGCAATCTTAGAAATGGCGTAGAGTACCTGTTTCTTCGATGCCGAGCGCGAATAAAAGTTTGCCCGCAGACTGGCACCGAGGATCCCGCCCATCCCCATGAGATTCGTGAAGGTGTTGGTCACCCAACCACTACGGATAATATATCCCCTGGAAAAATCGCCGGGTAAGAATTCAACAATTGTGAAGTCATAGACCAGCATGGGTAAAACTGCTATGAAGCCCCCAATCATTAAGAGCCCTAACGTCCCCCAACTCAGCGATGCCAGTTCACTTTGAACCTGATCACCACTGATCTCGTGACCAACTCGGCCAACCTCTCTAATGATAAATAACAGAATCGAGAAGAAGAAGATTCCCTTGATCCACGTCAAACGTTTCTGTATAAAACCCCAGACTCTTTTCCCCATGATGATTTCCCCCCTGTAGTTCTTTATTATCGCAATCGTTTCCCCAAAAACCAATCAAGTGGCTGTCTTAATATCCCCGTTAAGTCACCTGACTAACCTTGCATCCCCACGCTAAGGTTTAAAGATTGGACACTACCCTAGTCATCTTGAGATCATGCCCCATAGCGTCATCCTAATCTTACGGCAGAAACCTTTGGTCAGTGAGAGCAAACTCACTTTGCCCCCCATTAACCATCCACGGCTTGATCGTTATCATTTGTAGTTAAGGTTACCATAGCTTTCCCTGTTTAACGGACCCTGCAGAAATTCTTACAGATCTGTTAAGAAACGACAAAAAAATGGCACCGTCAGTCATCTGACAGTGCCACTCACCAGTCGAAAACGTCGACTAGTCTTTAATGTTTTTTAAAATGCCCATTCTTCATTGATGCGCGCTTATCGCGCCAACGCCAGGTAATCGCGGTGCCGGAGAAGGCGACAATTCCAATGAGACTAAGCAAGATACCAGCTCGGCCACCCGGAACCCGGTAGGTCAACCGAATATCATTGTTTCCGGCCTTAATTGGCAAGGCCGTCATCCCGTGTAGCATCCGCTTAGGTGTCACTTGCCGACCATTGACCTGAGCATGCCAGCCGCCGTCATTTGGCAGACTCACATACAGCCAACGCTTCTTAGCCGTCCCGGTAACGCTACCTGTCAACTCGGTTCGCCAATGACTGTCAGTGATGTGTAAGTTCAGCGCGTGCTTCTTCACCGTTTTGACCACTTGCTTAAACTTCGGTCGTCGCAACGTCTTGAGCTCCAAGCCCAGATCGGCTCCCCGATCGTAGGCACTGAAACGAACCCGGACCCGTTGACCGGCCTTAAAGGTCCCCAGGTTAATCAACGTTGTGTGTTGGTTCATGTTGATCTCGGGGCCCACTGGCATGTGATCGACCAACATCGTGGAATACTTAATGGCCCCATTAGGTGCCCACAGATACATGGGACCCGCAGTCTTAGCCGTAAAGTACATCGTGTGTTGGTAGGTATAACCGGTTGGTTGTCCCGCCCAGTATGGCGAATGCTCAACCTGATCAACCTTATTGGTTGCCGAGGACCAGTAAGACGTCTTGCTAGGCTTTAAGGCCTGTAAGATTTTTTCCTGGTTACCGAAGGCATCAAACTTTAATTTCGTATGCGTCAAACTCTTCGGTACGGCAAAGCCCATGCCCACATAACTGGAGTTGGTGGTTGTCGTAGCCCCAATCGTGGCCAATTCTACCGAGGTCTTCACCCCAAATAACATGTCCGTGACTGGCGTGAGACCCCCACTACTGATCCGACGAGGGTTATCACTCCCCAGACCCAAACGATGCATCGTCTTTCGGGTCCGGTCATTGATGGTGGAGTTATACCCAGATACCCCATAGAAGTCGAACAACAGGCTGTCGTTATAACTCTTATAGGAAGACTCGAAGGCCCGTTTGATAATACTGTTTTCGTTATTGACCCGATAGAGTTGTCCCTTAGGTGCCTGGACACTCGCCATCTGTTGCTTTTCCAACATGTAGTTACGAGTATAGACATCGTGATGGCCAAATTCACTGGTACTCATCGCTAAGATAAAATTACCGGCAACTTCGGTCGCTACAATGGCTCCCAGCAACCATTGACGCCATAAGCGCCGGGTACCAAAGATAATGGCCGCTGTGATGAAGAGATAGATAATCCCCAAAATCAGACTCGTCCAATGAACGCGTGAAATATCAGTATAGTAGTGCATCATCCGCGAAGAATGCCCCGTCACCAGTCGCAACATCACGGGAATCAATAGTGATCCGACGATGGCCAACAGCGCTAGTCCCGTCGGTAATAACCACTTAAATTTAGTCGCAATCTCGCGAGGTTCAGCTTGCCAAGCGGCAAAAGCCAAGATAACCATCACAAAACTAAAGAAGAAGACGTTTCGGAATGGGAATCCCGCTGGCGCCTGCATAAGGTGCCAGAAGGTATTAAACAGCCGGATCCACAATCCCAGGAACAGTACCGTCAGGAAACCAGCCCCCGCCCACTTGTGACGACGGGAGATCGCTGGGTGCACCCAGAAAACCATGACGAGAAGGACGATTGCACTGGACACAAAGAGTGTCGGCGCGTGGTCCAGTCGTTGGCTATTGTTGGTGCCCCCCACCATGAACTGCCCGAAGGCTTCCAGGCCGAACGTTGGCTCAACCTTGTAATTGGCCGCATAGGGCGCGCCCTTAGCCGTTTGTAACATACTGAGTCCGGTTGGAATTAGAACAAGCGCGGCACTGATCCCACTGAGGATGGCTGTGACCACAAACCGTTTGATCGGTTGCCACCAGGTCTTGAGACCTTCGGGCCGATCGATAACCAATAAATAGATAAAATAGCAAACACTGAAGATACAGGTCATATAACCCAAATAATAGTTAACCAGCATGCTGGCCAGTAACCACCAGAAGAAGGCGGCTGGTCGTAAGTGACGAACGAGTTGATCCAGGCCAAAGGCCACCAGTGGCAGGACAATCAGAGCGTCCAACCACATCAGGTCAAAGTAATTCACCGCCACGAACCCACAGAAGGCAAAGGCCACCCCAAAGAGCAGACTCATCCGCGCCGTGGTCGCAAAGTGCCGTTGCAAATACCAGGTCATGGTCGCCGCAATACTGGCGATTTTTGCCATAATGATGATGGTCACCGCCATCGGCACATTCTCCGAACTAAAGAGCAGGACGATGAGATTGTAGGGACTCATGAGATAGTAAGTTAACGTTGGTGCTAAGTTACTTCCCATCACATGGGTAAACGAGAACATACGGAAATCAAGCGTGCGCAAGGCATGTTGAAAGTCCGTCAACATTGGGACGTATTGGGTCCCCATATCACTAAAGATCAGGCTCCGATTGCCAAAAGGGGTAATCTGCCAATAGCCAAAAACACCTACAACTAAAATAAAGGCTAGACAGAACGCCAGAATCACGTTCTGCCACCTACGATTCAAATGAAACCTTGCCAATCTTATTTCCCCCACTCCTATATGCCATGCTTTCTCAATCTTGGTCTAATCCCACAAGACTAGCGTTTCTCGCCAGCTGAGTGATCAGGTTTAATTTATCCCCGATTAAATCTGTCAACTTGTTTAGGCTTTTGGTCTGTCCTTAAGTTCACCATAATCAGTCAATTCAGGCAACTCCCCGTCACCTGACAACTAAATTTGGACACTAAAAGCCCATATTATATTTATAATAAGCGACTGCCGCGGGAAAAACTAGTCTTTGGCAGAAACACCACCGTTTCTTAATAAAACCGGCTCAGTTTGCAGTGTCCCCCGCCGCGCTGGTCGCCGTCAATCCCACTCACCCGGTTAGGCAACCAACTTAATGACCAATTTATTTCGGTGTTTAAAAATTAAACCATCTGACCGAAAAACAGGTACAAAAAACGCCATCCGAAGATGACGTTTTCGATTTTAGTAAGTGAAGGTGACTACTTAAGAGTAACCACACCACCAACGGCTTCAAGCTTTTCCTTGATGTCGTTAGCTTCGTCTTCAGAAACGCCTTCCTTGATGACAGATGGTACGTTGTCAACAAGACCCTTAGCGTCCTTCAAACCTAAACCAGTGATTTCACGGACAGCCTTGATGGCCTTAACCTTGGCGTCACCAGATTCAGTTAATTCAACGTCGAATGAGTCCTTGGCTGCGGCAGCATCGCCACCAGCAGCACCGGCTGCAGCAACTGGTGCAGCAGCAGAAACGCCGAATTCGTCTTCAATTGCCTTAACTAAGTCGCTAAGGTCAGTAATAGATGCTTCCTTAAGGGAAGCAATGATAGCATCTTTATCAAAAGCCATGTTATTTTCCTCCAATAGTTGGGTTTTAGTTTTATGTTTCTCGGGTACTTAGGCTGCGTCGCCTTCGTCACCCTTGTCAACGATAGCCTTAATTGCGTAGGCCACGTTACGTACAGGTGCTTGAAGTTCACTAGCAAGCATGGAGAGCAGGTCTTCACGGCTAGGTAAGGTAGCGTAAACGTTGATTTCATCGATTGAGGCAATCTTGCCTTCGATGTAACCACCCTTAATAGAAAGAGCGTCGACACTATCTGCAAACTTCTTCAAAACCTTAGCTGGGGCAATTGGATCCTCGTTAGAGAAGGCAACGGCAGTTGGGCCGGCAAAGATGTCATTTAAGTCACCGTAACCAGCTTTTTCAGCAGCCCGAACCAAAATCTTGTTCTTGATGACGTTCATTTGAACGCCAGCATCACGTAATTCCTTACGTAATTCAGTAGCTTGTTCAACCGTTAAACCACGGTAATCAACAACTACAGCGCTGGTGGCGTTGTTGAATTTTTCAACAACCTCATCGACGATTTTTGCTTTGACAGCAATAGCTTGTTCACTCACATTGTTCACCTCCAAAAATAGTTTGGTGGGATAAAAAATCCCTATGCCACCAAGACATAAGGAGTCAAAAGTTTAAGTAAACTTCTGCCTCGGCAGGAAATTAAGGCCAATAGGCCACCTGAGTCTTAGGTAGATCTATTAAATACAACTTCAATAGCATACAATACTTGGCAGAACCTGTCAATGCATTGCAAGGGATTTTTTGTTCTCAATAAAACTTAGGCAATCATAGATGCCAAGTCAACGTCAACACTAGGGCCGAACGTTGAAGAGATTGAAACGTGTTGGACGTAAGTGCCACGAACAGCGGCAGGACGTGCACGAACAATCAATTCAGCGATAGCCTTCAGGTTACCAGCTAACTTGTCTGCATCGAATGAGACCTTACCAAATGGAACGGCAACGTTACCGTCGCGGTCAGTCCGGTAAGTAACTTGCCCATTCTTAGCATCGGAAACGGCCTTTTCGACGTTCATCGTAACCGTACCCGTCTTAGGGTTAGGCATTAAGCCCTTAGGTCCTAAGACCCGGCCTAAACGACCAACTTGGGCCATCATGTCTGGCGTTGCGATAGCAACGTCAAAGTCTAACCAGCCGTCTTGGATACGTTCAACTAAGTCTTGTTCACCAACGACGTCAGCACCGGCAGCTTCTGCAGCCTTAGCTTGGTCACCTTTGGCAAATACAACAACAGTTGTGTCCTTACCAGTACCGTTAGGTAATACTAAGGCACCACGGAGTTGTTGGTCCGCTTGCTTGGTGTCAACGTTAAGTTTGAAAGCAACCTCTACGGATGCATCAAACTTAGCGAAGTCCATCTTCTTTACTAATGCCACGGCGTCGTCCATGCTGTAAACCTTGTCGGCTTCAACCAGCTTGGCAGCGTCCTGGTACTTTTTACCTCTTTTGTTAGCCATTTTTGTGTATTCCTCCTTGCAAATGTGGTTGTAACGGATAAACCTCCCACTTGACACATTTCATTTTCGTGAAGTGTCCGACTATCCGAAAACTGAGCTTAACCTTCGACCGTGAAGCCCATGCTCCGGGCAGTACCTTCAATCATGCGCATAGCTGCTTCAACATCAGCTGCGTTTAGATCTTGCATTTTAGTTTCAGCGATTTGCTTAACTTGATCCTTGGTTACAGTTGCAACCTTTTTCGTGTTAGGTTCGCCGGAACCACTTTCAACACCAGCGGCCTTCTTCAACAGAACAGCTGCTGGAGGGGTCTTGGTAATGAAATCAAAGGAACGATCTTCATAGACACTGATCACAACAGGAATGATCATACCAGCTTGGTCAGCGGTACGAGCGTTGAATTCCTTAGTGAAGCCCATGATGTTGATACCTGCTTGACCTAAAGCTGGTCCAACTGGGGGAGCTGGGGTTGCTTTACCCGCAGGAATCTGTAATTTAACGACATTAGCTACTTTTTTAGCCACGAGACAATACCTCCTTGAGTCCGTGTGTGGTAAGTGGGGCTGTTAGTTTGCCCCTCCCACGTTGACTGTACGCTCTAACGCATACTAGAGAATCATACCACACTTCATTACCTACAACAAGTTCATTTTAAACTATCGCTGAGATGGCCCGACCGCCTAACCACGGCCGGGTATCGACAGTCTTTGACACCCGCCTACCCTAAGATAGGGTCAACTTGGTCAAAGTTTAATTCGGTACTGGTTTCCCGACCGAACATGTCAATGTTCACCTTGAGCTTCATCTTTTCATTGTCAACTTCGGTAATCTTACCGACCAGGCCACTGAAGGCACCATCGACAATCGTCACTGAGTCACCAGGCGCCACATCCAGATCGGCGTGACGTGCGGACATGCCGACACGACGCAAGATCCGTTCGACTTCATCTGGTAACAGTGGTGTTGGCTTACTACCTTGACCGTGAGAGCCTAAGAATCCGGTAACCCCAGGGGTATTCCGAACCACGTACCAAGCCTGATCACTCATGACCATTTCCAACAAGACGTAGCCCGGGAAGGTCTTTTCCATTGAGACCTTGTCCTTACCATTCTTGACTTCGTGGGCTTCTTCTTCTGGGACAACAACCCGGAAGATGTTATCCTGCATGCCCATTGATTCTGACCGGGATTCCAAGTTCGCCATAACCTTGTTTTCGTATCCGGCGTACGTATGCAAGACGTACCATTGCTTTTCCGCTGACTCAACCATGTTTGGTGCAACTCCTTTAAATAATTGACTTTTTCGAGCAAAATAAAAAAACTCCGCGCAAGTCGAAGTTCCTGTTACCTACCAATATAGCATATTTAACCGTGTTTGACCACTGACAATTCCACTAGGAGAGGAACTTCAGTCCGTACTGGACGACCCAGTCAACGACAGCGAAGAAAATGGAGAAAAGAATTGAAATCCCCACAACGGTCCCCGTGTCGTGCCGTGTTTGCTTAACACCTGGCCAAGAAACCTGCTTCATTTCTTGCCCTACTGACTTGAAAAATCGGAATAAACGCATGCTGTTGCCTCCTAAAATGTCCTGTGTTCGTTGGAATTGTTAGTCTAAATTAACGGGTCTCACGATGTAACGTGTACTTCCCACAATATTTACAAAACTTCTTAACCTCAAGTCGTTCCGTGCGGGTTGCGCTTGCTGTGATGGTGTAATTCCGTGACCCACAAACTGAGCAGGCCAAAGCAATCTTCTTCTGAGCCATCTTGCCACCACCTTTAATTAAATCATGTTCAATCTCATACTGCATTAGATTACCATCAAATACCGGTCGCGTCAATCATTCAGCCAATAACGTATGTGTCAAGTTTTCCTAGGTGCCTTATAATCAACCAAATATTTATACACAATA